>NZ_SJVA01000001.1:0-716623 GCF_004337195.1 Exiguobacterium sp. SH0S7 | reverse complement strand
TCCTGCAGGAAAGCAATCCAACGGAGACCCAGCAGCGACATAAGTCGCGATGCGGCTCCGGGATTGCCTGCGGAAAGCGTGGGCGCCGGAAGGACGAGCGATTCTATTGATGTTAGTCAACAAGCTGACGGGCTACGGAGCCCGTCTTTTGCTTATAATACTTTACCGAGCGCAGTTTCCTGTTCAGGAGTAGCGTCTTCGCGCATCGCGTTGATTTCTTTGTATTCGTTCGTATCTTTCCACAACTCGTCTTTCAACGGATTGAGTTTGTATTTGACGATGCGCGTCACTTGCCAGACGGCGAGGACGACGTTCAGCGCAAGACTGAGCAGTGCGATCGTCCAGTTCGCTGCCGGATTATACGACACGCTCACGTTGAACGTGCTGCCGACGGCGAAGAAGTAAGGGAACGTCATGACCCACATCATCCAAAACGTGAGTGTCTGCGCACGGTTTTGCATCCACGTCCCTTTCGCCCAAAGGAGGGCAGGGACCGTTGCGGCGATGTTCAAGGCGAAGCCTGAGTAGAACGCGTTACCTGGGGCGCATGAATAGACGTAAGCGATGTTCCAAATGCCATATGCGACAATCCATAGTTTCGTCTGGTCCGGCCAGAGCATGTCTTTCTTCTTGCCGGATGTCGCGAAGATGCCGACCCAACCGCAGATGAGTAATAAGTTCAAGATCCCGGCAACGGCGTTCACGTAGTTCCAACCACCCGAGATGTAATTCATCCCGTCGACCATGCCTTCAAACCCCATAATGCCGACTTGGAATTCTCGAACGACGGCCTCGGCGATATTGAGGGCCAAGATACCCGGCACGAGCAACAAGTACCATGGATGTTTTTTGTGATAATCGGTGAAACGGATGACCATGTAAATCAAGCTTCCGGCGAGAGCGGAATACACTTTCACCCAGTGAAACCATGATGTGATTTCAGGGTCGGCGGTGAAGAACCAAATCGGAGTCAATACGACCGGGACCGCCATGAACATGAGAATACTAGCTTTTTTACTCGACCGGACGAATTCATTTAATCCGATCAACAAGCCGAATACGACGAACCACATGACGACATTGTACCAAGGAATGGATTCAAAGAAAAACATACGATAACGCCCCTTTCATTTCTAAAGTATTGGTGACAGAACAACGATGAAAAATATGATGTCGATAAACATACCGAACGTTCGTTATGTTTATGTGAAAAGTGTAACAAACTATTGGAAGCGTTGTCAATGCGGTTTGGGGCGTCACAAGGACATGTCACAGAACCGTCAAATCATTATGATATAATTAGCAATTATTAAGTGGGGAGCGTCGAAGCACATGATGAACGAAGGGAAACAAAAGATAGTAGAGGCAGCACGAGCGACGATCATCGAGAATGGGATCCAAGGTACGACACTTCGTGGCATCGCGAAGAAAGCTGGGCTTAGCACGGGTGCCATCTATCACTATTACAATTCCAAAGAGGCCATTCTTTACGATGTGATGGATGAGGGATTGGGAGAGATTCGCCGAATCGCGACCGTCTCGATCGAAGACAAGAAAGAAGCCCGCGAAATCATTCAAGAGATCTTCGACGGGATGCAAGACCGTTTAAAAAAAGATGCAGAAAGCCGGTTGCAGTTTTATTTAGCTCATGAGGCGATGCTCGGGAACGAGGAACTGCAACAAAAGTTCAAAGAAAAGTACGAGGAGTGGGTCGACCGGGTGGAAGCCATCTTCGTACGAGCGTACGGTGTCGAAAGGGGTTCGTCGACACGAGCGGTTGCCGCGTGGACGATGGCGGCGATCGATGGGATGGTGCTCCAAACGTTATTGAATGTTCAAGTTGTCGAATCTGTTCATACGAATCGTGTATTAGAGTATTTGTTGCAAGACGGGTTCGCGCACTTCTTCAAGTTGATCCACGAACAACCAGGTAAATAAAGATAAATCAAAGTCCCGTCCTAACCCGAAATACCGGATACTTGCTTTAAGTTTCTGGTTCGGGTTTTTGTATAGAGTTAGAGTGGTGTAGAGCGAACGATTGATTTTCCAACATCCGCTTGAAAGAAGGGGAGCATGATGAGCGCTGAGACACCGAACAAACATGTCGCGAAAACACCGATTCATTTATGGATGGTAGGAACAATTTTTATGGTTATATACGGTGTGGGCATTTACGATTACTTGATGGTCCAAGCACAGAACGTTATGTATTTGAACTCATTGAACGTAAAAGGCGATGTAGTTGCATACTTTACCGGTTATCCGTTTCTATTGAAGATACCATGGGGCATCAATGTGTTTAGCGGTCTGATGGCGGCTGTGCTTTTATTGTTGAGAAAAAAACAAGCGGTGGGATTCGCACTTTTGGCCGGGCTTGCTAAACTCGTATTGGATATCGCCACGTTCACGTTTCTGGGACGGTGGGAAGTCTTCGGGATGCAAGCATCGCTTATTGATTTATCAATCCTCGTCCTCACTTTTTTGTTGGTCGTCTACTGTACGAAGATGTTGAAACAAGGTGTATTAGGCTGAATGACTTGACTAAAGAGGAAGTCGTGACGTTTTGTATAATAATTATTAGAAAGTATTGTCAGTTGATACATTCCCCCGTCCATAATAGAATGGATAAAGTGATTTTGTTGGATTGATTACGAAAGGGAATGATTTTATATGAACGAAAACTTCTGGCGCGACCTTCCGCGTCCATTCTTTGTACTTGCCCCGATGGAAGACGTGACCGACGTCGTCTTCCGTCACGTCGTCGCCCATGCCGGACGTCCAGATGTGTTTTTCACCGAGTTCGCGAACTCGGACAGCTACTGCCATCCGGAAGGGAAAGGCAGCCTGCGTGGACGCTTGACGTTCACGGAGGACGAACAGCCGATGGTCGCCCATATTTGGGGTGACAACCCGGACTACTTCCGCGAGATGAGCATCGGCATGGCCGAGATGGGTTACAAAGGTATCGACATCAACATGGGTTGCCCGGTCCCGAACGTCGCCAAGCGCGGCAAAGGGAGCGGCCTCATCCTCCGTCCTGACGTCGCGGCCGAACTCATCCAAGCGGCGAAAGCCGGTGGCATCCCGGTCAGCGTCAAGACACGACTCGGCTTCGCGAAACTCGACGAGTGGCGCGACTGGTTGACGCATATCCTCAAGCAAGACATCGCCAATTTGTCGATTCACTTGCGCACACGCAATGAGATGAGTAAAGTCGACGCGCATTGGGAGATGATTCCGGATATCATGAAGTTGCGTGATGAGATCGCACCGGATACGCTCATCACGATCAACGGCGATATTCTCGACCGTCAAATGGGATTAGAACTCGTCGACAAGTATGGCGTCGACGGCGTCATGATCGGCCGCGGGATTTTTAAGAACCCGTTCGCGTTCGAGAAGGAGCCGCGTGAGCACTCGATGGAAGAGCACCTCGATCTTCTTCGTCTCCAGCTCGACCTGCAAGACAAATTCCAAGAAGACGTGCCGCGTTCGATCTCGAACTTGCACCGGTTCTTCAAGATTTACGTGAAAGGGTTCCCCGGGGCGAGCGACCTCCGTGTGAAACTGATGGATACGAAATCGACAGATGAAGTGCGGGCGTTGCTCGCCGAGTTTGAAGAAAATAAACGAATAGAACAGCTGATTGAAAGCTGATTTTGGAGCGCAAAGTCGCTCCTTTTCTATATGTATTAACAGGAGGACGAACAGATGATTCCAACTCGACAGACTGAGCGGCTGGTATTGAGGTCACTCACTCAAGAGGATTTATCGACATACGCCGCCATACTCGGTCAACGGGAGGTGAGCCGTTATTTAGGGGACGGGAAACAGAAGACTCGAGAAGATGCCGCGCACTTACTGACTCGTTTCCAGGAGCAGTGGATGGAATATGGCTATGGAGTCTGGGGTGTGGTTGAACGGTCGACGAACCAACTGATTGGTCATTGCGGTTTCTCACGGTTACCGACTGGCGATGTCGAGTTATTGTATGCTTTCGATCCGACCACATGGGGGAAAGGGTACGCGGTCGAGTCAGCGCAAGAGGCGCTCGAGTTTCTCGATTTGTTGGCGAGAATAGAACCGATCATCGCGCTCAGCTATCCTGAAAACGAGCGTTCGCAACGGGTCTTGGTACGTCTCGGTTTCACGTATATGAAAGAAGATGATTATGCAGGCGTCAATTTGTTGGTGTATCAGCGCTGTACGATGGGATAAGCAACCTATGGGAACATAGGTTTTTTTTGTGGACAATTTTTGAAGATGAGCGTACACTTAATATATCGGGAGACGATATAACGGTAGACGAAGTAAAGGAGATAAACTATGACACAATCAGCAGGAACCGTCGCGTTGACAGAGGCGGTCTATTATATTTTGTTGTCGTTGCAAGTTCCGCGTCACGGGTATGGCATCATGCAATTCGTGCAAGAATTGAGCGATGACCGTGTCCAGTTAGCGGCGGGGACACTTTATGGCGCGTTAAGCAATTTAGTTGAAAAAGGATGGATTGAAGCAGTAGAGAAAGCGAGCGGACGAAAGAAAGAGTATGTCGTCACACCTCTAGGACAAGCAGTGCTTGAGGCCGAACTCGTCCGGCTCGAAGAACTCGTCACGAATGGAAAACAGTGGATTGGGGGAAACAAATCATGAAAACTAAAACGGTATATCGCTTTTATGCGGATTACGAAAAAGAAGAGGTTTGGTTGAACGATATGGCGGGCGCTGGCTGGTTTCTTGAACGTTTTAGACTTGGGCGTTACACATTCGTTCAAGGGGATCCGAACGAATATACTTATCGTATCGAGTTGATGGAAGAGGCACCAAACAATCCGAAATCGATCGCGTACTTTGAATTTTTGGAGGAAATGGGCATCGAGGTCGTCGCGACGACGTTTCGCTGGGTCTTTCTCCGGAAACTAACAGCTGACGGCCCGTTTCGACTCTACTCCGACATTGACTCAAAGATTCGCCATGAACGACGGATTTTTCATTTGTATAGTTTTGTGTTGTATCTCAATTTATTTGTAGCATTTCTCAACCTGTCGAACGGTATCGAATCTTTCCTCTGGGTTCCTAATTTTTTAGTCAGTCTGCTATTTATCATATTCGTGCTGAAACAATATCGGAAACTTTCGAAATTGAGAGATGAACGTCAACTGGTCGAGCGGGATCAGTGATGGACGAGAATCTATGGGAACATCTTCAAGGCGGGGATTTGCGTTCCATCGGGCGGGTCGATGCGGTCGTCCGCGTTTCCATGACAAGCTGGTTGGTCTGCTGCAGACGCAATCGAAGACAGGAAGTCCAGCCGTTGCGACACGTTGTTGGCTAAATGACGAGAGAGTGAGTGAAAAATGAAACATATTTTAGATGGATTCGTATGAAGTGAGCGGAAGGAAGGTGACGGTGGAAATGAACAAATGGCGCGAATCCGCGGTCGGGCTTGGTCTTATTTTCGGAACGGCTGCCGGGATGATCATCTCTCTACTATTCGATTTTACGGTTGCCTACGGGATTGTGGTCGGCTCAATAATCGGATATTTGATCGGACTGGTTATTTCTATCAGCGCAATGAAACAATGACTATGATGATATAAGAGTAGGAGGCAAATAACATGAGTGAATTTCAATTTATGACGAGCGATAGACCGCTAAAAGAAGTCGAAAATCCATTTATCGAACACTTATCAATTAATGAAGCCATCAAAAAAGGTGTCGTGTTGCCTGAAATGCTCACGGAGGATGAAGAACTCGATCGTGACGAAAAGATTTTGATGCACGTCGAATCGGAAGAACACCTCGATGAAATCGAGATTAAGCGAGACTTGTATTATGACGTAACGAACGTCGAAGCGTATTCAACAAAACCACACGTCGCTGAATTGCGCTGGCGCTATTCTGAGACGAGAGCCGAACAACTCGTCGATTACATCATTGATCATCTGCAGACAGCGGATGAAGTCGAAATTTGGAAAGTGTGGGTCGATGAACAGACGGAACCAAGCGTCAAGACGATCACACGTGACGAGTTGACGATTGATGCGCTACGATTTTTGGGCGACGTCGGGTTCGAGCGACCGGAGTGCCTTCGTGTCGTGAAAGCATGAACAGATTGTTAACATTGCGTTATCTGACCGAACGAGTCTTCTCGTTCGGTTTTTTGTTTTATATTCCCACTTGAAAAAAGATTGCTATATTATGAGAAGAAGAGTCAGGAGGGAATACCATGCATATTTTAATCGTAGAAGACGACCGGACGATTGCCTCCGGTCTTCAATATTCGCTCGAACAAGAACAATTTACGACGGTGCTTTGCCATAACGTGACAGATGCAACACGAATCCTCGAGCAACAGCTACATACAATCGACCTTTGCTTGTTCGATTTGTCGTTGCCGGACGGGAGCGGCTACGACTTGTGCCGGCTCGTGAAACAAAAACAAGATACACCGGTCATCTTTTTGACGGCGTTCGATGATGAAGTAAACGTCGTCATGGGGCTCGATATGGGAGCGGACGACTACATCACGAAACCGTTCCGGGTCCGAGAGCTCATCTCCCGAATCCATTCGGTATTGCGCCGCTACAATAAACAAGGTGGTTCGCCCGTCTTGACAATCGGGTCAATCGAAATCAACACGCAAGACGCTAAAGTCAAAAAGGTTGGGGAAGACATCTTGTTGACGGCGCTCGAGTATCGTTTACTGCTCATCTTCGGGAGACATACGGGACAAGTGCTGACGCGTGCTCAACTGCTCGACCAGATGTGGGACATGGGCGGGGATTTCGTCAATGACAATACGTTGACTGTCTACATCAAACGGTTGCGCGAGAAGCTAGAGGACGACCCGCAACGCCCGACCTTGATCAAGACCGTGCGTGGCATCGGCTATAAGGTGGAAACTTGATATGCTACGGAATCGAGAAATCCGTATTTATTTGCTGAGTCTTTTTGTGTTAGTCAGCTTAGCTGTTGGTGCGGCGCTGTTCATCTCGCTTGAGGCAATCCTCCTCGTCGCTGTCTTATCGATTGCATTCATTGCGGTGACATATCGCTTCACGACGTGGCGCTATCGGGAAATCGACCAACTCTCGAGTTATCTTCAAGAGATCAGCAACGGCAACTATAGACTCGACGTTCGCGATAACCGGGAAGGTGAACTCAGCTTGTTAAAGAGTCAAATTTATAAAGTGACGAAGATGTTGTCTGAGCAAGGGACTCATCTCGAGGAAGATAAGCAGAAGCTGACGGATGCGATCTCCGACATTTCACATCAGCTGAAGACGCCGCTCACGTCGATGACCGTCATGGCGGACTTACTCAGTGACCCGCGTCTGTCTGACGAAAAACGAAACGAATTTACCCATAACGTGCAAGTACAGCTCGAACGGATGGAATGGCTCGTGTCGTCTCTCCTCAAGCTGTCTAAAATCGACGCCGGGACGATTCATTTTAAAAGGGAACCGGTGTCTGTCCAAGCGCTGATTCAAGCTGCGACGGAACCGCTACTCGTCCCGATCGATATCAAGATGCAACAACTTCACGTTACGGGAGACCGCGGCGTCACATTCGAAGGGGACGTGAAATGGACGACCGAGGCGCTCATCAACATCTTGAAGAATTGCGTCGAACATACGCCGGAACAAGGCGAGCTGTTCATCGAGTTCAGCGAGAACACACTCTATACGGAAATCCTCATCCGCGACACGGGGAGCGGGATTGCCAAACAAGACGTCCCCTATGTGTTTCAGCGCTTTTATAAAGGGATGAATGCGAACGATGACAGTGTCGGTATCGGACTCGCGATGGCGCACAGCATCATCACGAGCCAGCAAGGGGAGTTGTCTGTCCGCAGTGAACTCGGCGTCGGGGCAACGTTTCAGATTCGATTCTACAAAGCGGTCGTCTGAAGTGGCAAGTGACTAAACTGTCACTTTCGAGTCACGGACGCGTCACACTCGCTCGGTACACTCAAGGTAGATCAAGTACTGGAGGGTGCAACTATGAATATTTTAGAAGTGAAAAACTTATCAAAAGTGTACGGAAAAGATGAGATGGAAGTGCGGGCGCTCGATGACGTGTCGTTTACCGTGAAAAAGGGAGAGTTCGTCTGTATCGTCGGACCGTCGGGCTCAGGGAAGTCGACGCTGTTGCATTTACTTGGCGGTGTCGACGTCCCGACGAGCGGGAACGTGCTCATCGATGACACGGATATTTACAAGTTAGACGAGACACAACTCGCCATCTTCCGTCGCCGCCAAATCGGGTTGATTTATCAATTTTATAACTTGATTCCGATTTTGACGGTTGAAGAGAATATCACACTTCCGATGTTGTTGGATGAGCAAAAAGTTGACCCGGCCCATTTGGAGCGCATCATCGGGATCCTAGGGTTGTCGAACCGGTTGACGCATTTGCCGAACCAGTTGTCTGGCGGGCAACAACAACGCGTCTCTATCGGCCGGGCGCTCATCAGTAACCCGGCCATCATCTTGGCCGATGAGCCGACGGGAAACTTAGACAGTCAAAATAGTGAAGAAATCATGAGTCTCTTGAAACTTTTCAACAAGAAATTCAATCAGACGCTCATCATCATCACCCATGACGAACGGATTGCCTTACAGGCCGATCGAATCATCTCGATTGAGGATGGGAAGATTGCGAAGAACGAGGTCGTCCGCCCATGAATATCATCCATAAAATGACGATTCGGCATTTGCGCGAGAATAAGCGGCGCTCGCTCGTCACGATTATCGGTGTCATCATCTCGGTGGCGATGATCACGGCTGTGACGACACTCGGTTCTTCTTTCCTTGACTTGATGATTCGTCAAGATATCGCGGACAACGGAGAATGGCACGTCCAATATATGAATACAAATGAACAGCAAGTCGAGGCAATTCGTGACGACGCGGCGACAAAAGACGTCATTCTATCAAGTGATGGCTATGCGGAACTAGAAGGTTCACAAAATGTGTATAAACCGTATGTGTACATTCGGAACTACAACCCGTCAGGATTGAAAAACTTTCCGATCGACCTGACTGAGGGGCGCTTGCCGAAACAAGACGGAGAAGTCGTCATTTCCGAGGCAATCCGTCAAAATGCTCAAGTCACGCACAACATCGGCGATCAGTTGACGCTCGATATCGGCGAGCGCATGGACGAATCAGGTCGCGTGTTGACGCAAAACGATGGCTTGATGCGTGAAGGGGAAGATGTCCTTGAGCAATTGAAAGTAGAGGACACGGTGACGTTGACTGTCGTCGGTACGATGGCTCGCCCGGCATGGGAGCCGACTTGGTCCCCAGGCTATACGGTCGTCGGATACGTTGACGACAAGGACTTGAACGGGGAGACCGTCGATACGTTCGTCGCTTTGAACGATGTCAGCAACTCGATTTATGAAGAAACGGATCAGTTGATGAAAGAACAAGGGATTGAGGGAGTCGCCTATAACTCATCGCTTCTTCGCTATTACGGGGTGACGGACGATGGCGGGCTACGCAAAACGCTATACGGCTTCGCCGGGATTGTCATGGCGGTCATCGTCATCGGTTCGATTTCGCTCATCTACAACGCTTTCGCCATCAGCGTATCTGAACGCTCACGTTACCTTGGTATGCTCGCGAGTGTCGGTGCGACGAAACGACAAAAGCGGAACTCGGTCTTCTTTGAAGGGTTGATTATCGGCGGGATCAGTATCCCGATTGGTATCGTTGCGGGGATCACGGGAATCGGATTCACGTTCCTATTTATCAATGCCTTTGTCGAGAAGGCATTGAATGTGACAGAGAAGTTTGAAGTCGTCGTCACACCACTCACGCTCCTGTTGACGGTTTTGATTTCGAGCGTGACGATTTTCATTTCCTGTTATCTTCCGGCACGCCGCGCTTCCAAAATTTCTGCGATTGACGCGATTCGTCAAACCCAAGATGTTCGACTGACGTCGAAGAGCGTGAAGACGTCAAAGCTCGTTCGACGGATCTTCGGTTTGGAAGCGGAAATCGGGCTGAAAAATACGAAACGTAACCGAAAACGGTATTTGGCGACTGTGTTCTCACTTGTCATCAGTATCATTCTCTTTTTAGTCGTCAGTTACTTTACGACCCAACTTGAACAGTCTTTTGAAATGTCGCAAGGAGACTATACGTACGATATTCTCGTGTCAGGTATAGATCTCGATCAAGAAGACTTGCGTCGCTACGAGGCGATTGAAGATGTTACGAGCGGTACCTATTTAGAAAATGCCACGGTCCGAGCGTTCGTCGAAGCAAATCGACTGCCACAAACGATTATGGAACGAGAAGATTTGGCAGCTTCAGTCGTTGATGGGAAATATGGTTACTATGTGTCACTCTATCAACTCGATAACAAAAGTTTCGATGCGTACTTGAAACAGATTGGGGCATCTTCTAGTGACGTTAGCGATGGAGAGGTTCCTGGCGCTGTGTTGATTGATGAAGTCTCGTATCAAGATGCAGATAAGAAAAAATTTGTTATGACGAAAACGATTGAAGCCGAAATCGGTGACACGATTGATTTATACGAAGAAAATGCGACGGGAAATGCGATTCCGTCCGATACGGTGAAAGTAGCGGCCATGACGGACATCATTCCGAACGGGATGACATCGAGTTCTCTCGGCTGGCTCGATTTAATTGTACGGGAAGGAACGTTCGAAGAAGGCGATATTAGTGAAGCGCTTAACTTACAAAGTTCTTTCATCGCATTGAATACGACAAATCCTGACGCGACGCAAGAGGTGATTGAAGCGGAACAAAACATGGATATCTATGTGACTAACGTGTCGGAACGACGCGAACAACAAGAGCAGATGTTGTTGTTGATGTCGATTTTCATCTATGGGTTCATCGTGTTGATCTCGCTCATCTCGGTGGCGAATATTTTCAACACGATCTCGACGAGCGTTTCGTTACGTCGTCGCGAATTTGCGATGCTGCGATCGGTTGGGATGACACCGAAAGGGTTCAACAAGATGGTGTACTATGAAAGCATCTTTTACGGATTGAAAGCGCTAGCTTATGGACTTCCAATCAGCATTCTCATCATGTACCTCATCTACCGGGCCCAAATTAATACGTTCGAAGTGCCGTTCGCGTTGCCGTGGAGTGACATCTTATTTGTCACGATCGTGATCTTCCTCATCGTCGGTTCTTCAATGGTATATGCAATTTCGAAAGTGAAGTCGGATAATATCATCGACCGGTTGAAGCAAGAGAATAACTAATATGCATGCAAAGGGATTCAGTGTCTACTGAGTCCCTTTTTCTGTAAAATGAGAATGAGGAAAGAGGTGGGAGAATGGACATCCGAGAACTATTGAACGGTGGGGACTTGCGCTCCATCGGTCACGTCGATGCGGTCGTCGCTTTCGTCGGGAACGACCCGGAACGATTCAATGAATTGATGAACGGATTGACTGATGACCGTCCCGTCGTCCGGATGCGGAGCGCAGATGCGATGGAGAAAGTGACACGTCGTCATCCGGAACTGCTGCGACCGCATCAAGCGTCCTTATTCCAACAGCTACATACTACTACTCAACAAGAAGTGAGATGGCACTTGGCTCAAGTGATGCCACGGATGACGTGGACGGAGGATGAGGCAACCGACATCGTCCGTGTGCTCAGCGGTTGGATTGAAACGGAGACGAGCAATATCGTCATCGTCAACTCGCTGCAGGCCATCTTCGACTTGAACGCCGTGCATTCACGTTTCCGCGACGAGCTGAAAGCCTTGCTCGAGACGCAACTCGAGACGGGGAGTCCAGCCGTGAAGAGCCGCTCAAAAAAACTTTTACGAAACGTGTGACCGATTGGCTCCATTTCCGGTCTATAGAAGTGTAAATCATCGAGAGGGGGATTCGATTGGACGATCAAGCGATCATCGATTTGTATTGGAGGCGTTCCGAGCGGGCGATTGAAGCGACGGCGCAAAAGTACGGCGGCTATTGTCATTCGATTTCGTATAATATTTTGCATAGCCGAGAAGACGCGGACGAGTGCGTCAATGACACGTACATGAAGGCGTGGCAAGCGATTCCGCCGACCCGTCCAGCGCGGCTCGCCGCCTATTTGGCGAAGCTGGTCCGTAACGTCTCGCTCCACAAGTATGAGAAGGCGAACGCCAAGAAACGCGGAGCCGGGCAAGTCCCCCTCATCGTCAGTGAGCTCGAGCACTGTCTCGCCTCCTCCGTCGCGACCGATTCGGAAGTCGTCGAGCTATTGAACGATTTTTTGGCCCAGTTGCCACAAGAGACCCGACAGATCTTTATGGGGCGTTACTTTCACTTTCAGTCGATTAAAGACATCGCGAAGATGCGCCAGGTGAGCGAGAGCAAGGTGAAGATGGTGCTGCTGCGAACTCGGAACGACTTGAAGCAAGTGCTCGAAGCGGAAGGGGTGGCGCTATGAACGGAGATCGGCTCACACGTTTGATGGGAGACGTCGATGACTGTTTCGTTGAGGAATCGATGGTGGTTGAAGTCAAAAAGCGGAGACATTGGCGTTGGATTGGCGGTCTCATCGCAGCAGCTGCTGTCACACTCTTTGCCGTGACATGGGATGGTTTTAAAGAACTGATTCCGCTATCGGACAGCTCGAGCAATATGTCGGTCGCGTATATTGATGAAGAGGACATCGATGTCGGGATGTCGTCCGCAAACCTGGCCGAGATGAGTGAGGATGAACTGTTCTCGAAATGGGATCCCATTGTGGTGCGTGGCATTGTGAAGCAGATTGACCAGATTGAACTCGACTTCAACGGACAAGAGGAATATCAATCGATTGTGACGATTGGCGTGACAGACGTCTATCGGGGAGATATCGGGCCGGGCAGCACGATTCAAGTTCTCACGGTTGCCGGTGTCGGTTCCAAGGTGCTTCAGTCGGATGCGGACGTCATCTCTGAACTTCGCCTCGGCACGGAAGGAATTTTTATGCCGAGACGGCATGATGCTTCCCACATCTGGTCACAAAATGGGGCCATGCTTCAAGTGATGGATGTGAGTGATTACGGCTTTCCAGACGGTGATCGATATATGTTCCTAGAGACGGACGAAGGGCTCGTCTTCAGTCGTGATGCCTATCCATCATTGAATGGCGCTGAAACACTCGATGACGTGGAGGCGTTCATGATGGAACGGTTCCGTTAAAGGGAAGAGGATATGGAAGAGGAGAGGGCTACGATGACAGAGCAGAATTGGCGTGCGTCAGGGGTAGGACTCGGTTTAGTGTTTGGGGCGGGGATCGGAATCATTGGGTCGCTCCTGTTTGATTTTGAACTGGTGTATGGGATTGCGGCAGGTGCAGCACTCGGCTATCTCGTTGGACTCGTGGTGTCATTGACAACTCGGGTGTAAGAAGTAAGAAGCATAAAAAATCAACCTCACCGATGATGGGAGATTGATTCTGGCATCCATTATTCACAAGCCCAGCCGTCTTTATCACGGTCCATGCTCGGCTGGTAAGCCGCATGATCTGAACTGACACCACCCGGGTAAGTGCCGCGGAGGTCCGTACAGTTTTGGAACTTTTGACTTGTCGGCGCAGCAGCGGCCGAGTAAGACGAACTTTCATTTACGGATGCGGCTTTCAAAGCGCTTGCCTCTTGCTCGGCTTGTGTAATGAGATTGGCAGCTTTTTCTTTCGCTTCATTGAGTTGAGCTTGGGCGACGCTTGCCGCTTCATCCTCAGCTTTGGAAAGAATCGTGTCGGCTTTAGACTCTGCCTCTTTTACAAGTTGTAAAGCTTGTTGTTCGGCTTCGGCAATTTGAAGTTTGGATTTTTCGTCAGCTTCTACACGAAGTACTTCGACTTCTTCCATCGAATTGTCTAATTCTTGTTGGGCGGCCTCGACTTTGGTTTGGAGAGCGACGTATTTAGCTTGTTCTGCGGAAAGATCTTGCTCATACACTTGTCGGCTCACTTTCGTCGCTTGCGTGTACGCCGAACCAACTAAAATTAAGATGGCGCAAGTGATTAGAACACGTGTAGATTCGTTAAATTTTTGATGACGCCACATCAGGAATAATCCTAATGGGAACAGTAAAATGAGTGCAACGATGATGACGTCGGCTCGTTCGAATAATTTTTTGTTCAATGAATAAATCCTCCTCATATATATGTGCAAAAACAACCTTACCAATATACCATCATTTAACAATAAAGGGGAATGGAATAATTAATTTCCAAATGAGAATAACTGTCACCAACTCTAGACAAAAAAGTCTGTGTCGACTGTTTGGAACACCTGTGTACATGAATGGAGTTCCGTTTATAATGTGTCTTCAAAAACGTAGTGCAATTCGACTTTTTTAGCTTATAAGGAGGAAATCGTATGGACCGTACGATCACAGTCAAAGGAACAGGAAAAGTATCGGCCAAACCGGATTTGATTGTCGTAAAAATGGAGTTAACTTCGAAGGCCGTGCGCTATGAGGAGACGATGAATCTAGCGGCGACGGCCATGGCGCGTCTGCAAAAGGCGCTTGGACAGGTCGGCTTCGATAAGACCGCTCTAAAGACGACGGACTTCTCGATCGATACAGACTATGAAAGTTACCGTGACGAGGATGGAAATTATAAATCTCGTTTCCGTGGCTATGTGTGTGAGCAACGAACAAAACTTGAGTTTGACCTCGACACGAAACGCTTGTCTGACGTCATCCAAAGCGTCACGAATTCAATGGCAGATCCGAAACTGTCCATCAAGTTCACAATTAAAGATTCAGATACGGTTAGCGATGCACTCCTCGCCAGCGCGGCGGAGAGTGCGTTGCATCGGGCTGAACTGTTGACGAAAGCGGCCGGTGCGAAGCTTGGGGAATTGAAACGGATTGACTATACGTGGGCCGAGCTCCATCTTTACTCGCCAACTAATTTGGTATTCCATGAAGAGGTGTTCCATTCACAGGCGTCGATGCCAGAGCTTCAGCCGGACGATATCGATTTGAGCGATACGGCGACGTTCGTCTGGGCGATCGAATGAAACGAGTCGTCTGGATGGTGGCGTTGCTGCTGTCTGTCTCAGTGTCGGTCCACGCCATGTCCTGGGCGTATGCGTTCGTTGTCTTGGACGGACGGGTGTATGAAGTGACGGACGAAGTCGTCGCTGAGGCGGATCTTGGTGAGGTCGTCGGCGAGGTCGAGACGTTGGCCGACGATATGACCGGCGACTATTACGGCGACGCCTCGAACATGTATCCGATCGGCACAGAATATCGTCAAGTTGATGGAGAGTCGGTCGAAGACGTGCTCGCGGTCGAGGATGGGACGGAGTGGAAGCGGGCCAAATTCGTCCATGAGGCGCCGTTTGACAGCCGAAATCATCTAGACGTGATCGCCTATGCCGCCATCGGCTTGGGAATCGCCGTATTTTTTGGCGCTAGACTGAGGAAACAGCGATGAACTTATATGACGTTGAGGAACAGACTTCGAATCGGATTATAGAGAAAAGAATGGATACATGATGAGCGGTCCACCATTAAGGGAATAGTCCCATGTAGACCGAGAGAGCTTTCGCTTAATGGAGGGATACGTCATGAAAATCCTCATCACTTTTGACTCGATGTACGGATGCACAGAAAAAGTCGCCCACGCCATCAAGGACGGATTCGACGAGCTTCATCAAGTCGAGGCGGTTCACATCAGTCATATCGGCTACGGGGATCTCGCCAACCTTGATTTACTCGTCGTCGGGTCACCGACACACGGCGGGCGTGAGACCGAGGACGTGAAGACGTTTCTCGACGGACTGTCGGATCATGCGCTCCGCGGAGTGCGGGCCGCAGCGTTCGATACGAGCATGGCCGAAGAAGACCAAGGCTATTTCGTCGGGAAGATCGTCAAATGGTTCGGCCACGCCTCGACCCGGATCGGCCGGGAGCTTACGGAAAAAGGGGCAGAGCCCGTGCTTCAAGAATCATTCCTCGTCCTCGACAAAGAAGGACCGCTCAAAGATGGAGAGCTCGAGCGGGCCCGCGACTGGGCAAGTCATCTGTTCGATAAGTGAACGAAGACGCGTTCCTGATGGGATGCGTTTTTTGTTGTGTCATATGACCGAACTGCATGAAAAACGGGTAAATACAAGTGTAGCTCTTTTTCGTAAGATTGGAGGGAGAACGATGAAAAAATGGGAACGAGATGTCCTTGTCGGTTGGATCGTCGTCTTGCTTGTGTTGATTGCCCATTACGTGATGACCGTGTCGCTCGGCAACACCTACTTTGCCGAATCGACGTTGAATCGGATGCTTTGGTTCAGTAGCTTCCCGGCTTTTTTGATCGCATTTATCGCAGCGTTGTTCCAAAAAACGAACACGCTCACGCTTGCCGTCCGGCGCGCCGTCATTTGGACAGCCGAGCTCGTCGTCGGGTTTTCACTTGTCGCCTTGTTCTTCCGCGCGTTCGTACCGTTGTTCGCAAGCCCTGGTGCGTATTGGCTGTTCGGTGCCGTCTTGCTCGCCCCGCTTGTCTACTTGTTTGCGTTCCGCCGCCAAGACCGCGGCACGAAAGCCGGAGCCCATTAATCGAAACGCCTTCCTCGGGAGGCGTTTTTAGCTTGCCTCGAAATGGGAAAGGGGTACAGAAGACATGAATGGAGGGAATACTATGAGTACTTATTTTTCATCATCTTACGACGAGTCGCGCGAGAGGTTTCTCGATTTGCTCGACACCGTCAAACAATACTACCCGAGCGCGCGGACGATGTCGCATTCGATCGGGGAAGATACGATCGACGTGATCATCGGCGAACCGGCCGGGTCACGTGAGGCGATGCTGCTCATGACGATCGGCGAGCATGGGATCGAAGGCTACGCCGGTGCGGCTGTGACCACGCAATTCATCGAGACACAGCTCGGCAACGTCCGCCATGACGTGACAGGCGTCTGCTTCATCCATGCGGTCAACCCATGGGGGATGAAACATTTCCGGCGCGTCAACGAACATAACGTCGATTTGAACCGAAACTACGTCGTCGACCGAGAATCGCTGCCGCGAAACGTCAATAAAGAGTATGAGGTGATGCGCCACTTGTTCGTCCCGGACGGTGTCATCGACGACTATCACGAGGCGCGCGAACACATTTATTCGTTCCTCGGCTCTGGCATCAAGCTCGACGGGTTCGACGCGATGACCGAGGCGAAAGGGATGGGCCAGTACCAATTCCCGAAAGGCGTCTATTATGGCGGAGACGCCGACGAACCGTCCGCCGTCTTCATGAAAGAGATCCAGCACGATCTTCTCGACCGTTACGACCGGGTCGTCCATATGGACTGGCACACCGCGCTCGGGCCGACGAACGAAGTGACGATGCTCGTCAGCGAGCGGGACGGACGCAGCGCCGAGCAGTTAAAACAGACGTACGGGTTGAAGAACATCAAGACGTACGATCCGGAAGCCGTGCTTGGCGATTCGACGAACCATTTTTATTACGTTCGTGACACGCATTACCCGGACAAGCAGCTCGTCTCGGCCTTGTTCGAGTTCGGGACGTTCGGGACGTCGACGAAAGCGCTGATCCGCGAATTTTTGACGATCATTTTAGAGAATCGCCTCTATTTCGAAGGCACGAAAGATCCGGAGGCACGTAACGGCATCAAAAAAGAATTCATGGCTATGTTCTACCCGGAAGACGAGACGTGGAAGACGTCCGTGTTACGAGAAGGCGCGCAAGCGGTCGAGCATATTTTGAAGGCCGAATCGCTCTGGCGCGACGGTTGACAGGTTTTCAGTTCGCTCAAACGGGAACAGATGGGTTGTGGGCAAACGTACGGCGCACAACGCTCAACAATACGATTGGGGGTTTTGAATAATGGGAAATTACATTACAGCACATGACGGGACGTCTATTTTTGTCGAGGACGTCGGAACGGGTGACGCGGTCGTCTTCTTGCACGGCTGGCCGGCGAACAACAACATGTTCGAGTATCAGAAAAACGCGCTGTTGGATGCGGGCTACCGCTATGTCGGTATCGATTACCGCGGTTACGGGAAGTCGGACGCACCGGCTACGGGCTATGACTACGAGACGATGGCGTCTGACGTGAACATGGTCGTCAACGGCCTCGGTGTCAAAGACTTCACACTCGTCGGCTTCTCGATGGGTGGGGCGATCGCGATCCGCTATGCGGTCGATTATCCGGACGGCGGTTTGAAAAAACTTATCCTCGCCGGCGCGGCGGCACCGGTGTTCACGCAACGCCCGGACTATCCGTACGGGATGACAAAAGAAGAAGTCGACGCGTTGATCGAAGATACGAAACGCGACCGGGCCTCGATGTTGACTGGGTTCGGCGAGATCTTCTTTGAGAAGAAGCATCCAGAGCCGCTTCAAAACTGGTTCCACAGCTTGTCGCTCATCGCCTCGAGCCACGGGACGATCGCCTCGGCGAAAGCGCTCCGCGACGAGGACCTTCGTGAAGACTTGCCGAAAGTCGGCGTCGAGACGCTGATCATCCATGGCGTCCACGACAAAGTCTGTCCGTTCGAGTTTGCCCTAGAGATGGAAAAAGGCATCCCGAACGCGCGCATCGAGCGTTTCGAGGAGAGCGGTCACGGTACCGTGCTCGATGAGATGGAGAAGTTCAATCAAACGATGTTACAATTTATCTGATTAGACGAGACGCCTTGATCAAAGGCGTCTTTTTTTATGGACTCGGACGGGTAGAATCGATGCGTACAGGGTATAAATAATTGGAGTTACTTTCCAGTTTTCTGTTGATGACGTGTCACGCCGGTCCTGTTCTTGTAAAGGACTTTTTTCTGTGGCAGCAACTAATGAAGGGAGGGTGAAACAATTGTGGGGTGCTTTCAACTATTGCGGTCAACCCTACGATTCATGGTACAATAGCGTGGTGGATTAACAGATTGAGGAGAGATTATATATGAACATCGCTTTCTTTTTATATCCGAAAGAAGACGTCAAATATTTAGACCCGGAGTCGACGGTGCGGCAAGCGCTCGAGAAGATGAAGCATCATCGCTTCACCTCGGTGCCGCTCGTATCCGAGAACGGCTTTTACGCCGGAACGATGACGGAAGGAGACTTACTGTGGGCACTCGCCGAACAACTTCGCGGGGAAGAAGATTACGAGAAAGTGCTCCGGACTCGCCTGAAAGACATCAAACAACGTATACGCTATAAACCGGTATCAATCACGGCGCAAATCGAGGAGCTCGTCGATGCGATCACCGATCAAAACTTCGTGCCGGTCGTCGATGACGGCAAGTATTTCATTGGCATCATCCGACGCCGTGACATCATCGAGTACTACTCGACGAAATTGAAACAGCTTGAGAGCGAAGTGAATTGAGCGAATGCACCAACCTGTGTGAAAGCGGGTTGGTTTTTGTATGTGTGATTACAAGCGATGGGGGAGGCAAGCTACAGATGGAAGCACGAGTCATTGAATCGATTGAGCTATGGTTTCAAGAGGCAGGGTCTGAGGAAGCGGTGAACTTCATCGATTTCATGCTGTTTTTGAATGAATCGGCGTATTCGTTGCTTCACCGAGACACGTTACATGGCATCTTCACCTATCAGGTCCGCTACCAAGACGGGACCTCTCAGTCCGTCTCGTTTGATAAAGATGAGTGGGTTGTCCATGAACGGAATGAATGGCAAACCGGTATGAGCGGCGGTGAGTGGGTATGGTGGCTTGTCGAGCGATGGCGTTTTGTCGTGGAGTGGTGGAGCGGTCGGGACTTCCGGACGGGTGACGTGATTGAGGAAAGCTTTTATGGGACAATTCCTTACGGTGAAATTCAACACCTCGACGTCCTGTTGTATTCAATCATCGAAAACGATGCCCTCAACACAAAAGCATTGATTAAAGAGGGTTATTACCATGACCCGCTGCTGCATGAATGGATTGCGATTCCCGATTCGACGGACAGCCTACGGTCGCTCGTCTTGACCTTCTGTTACAACGAAGGGATTCTTAAGATACCCCGAACCATCGAGCGGATTGAGGTGACGTTCACCGATTTGACGACAGGAGCGGTCCAATCGCTTGCAAGTGCACTCGAAGCGTATGAGAAGCCGGCAGACCTCGATTTAGATGATATGATGTATCGCGATGACATGTTTTATCGCGACGAATCCATTCAAGGGACGATTCGTTATGAGGTGACATATCAAGGCGGAAGGGTCCAATATGTCGAACATGATAAGTTGGAGATATTCATGGACTGGGACATGGCGATGATCAATTGGTTTTTCGAACATTGGAAAAAACTGTACGAAGCGTATGCCGAAAAGTCGTTTCCATCCGGTCGACCGTTGCAACGCTTTGAATCGGGCTATGATTATTGGAAAGCGAGACTATCGCCTGAAGCGTGGGACGAGCTTATCCATTCGACAGACCCTTTCGACCAGCAACGTTTAACGGATAAGAGACCTCGTGACGAGATTCAAAGAGCAAAAGAGCAGTTCGAGATGATGTTCAATCAAACAGCGGAACTCTACCTCGAGAATTTGCGACACGGATTCTATGTTGATCAACTGTTGGAACAACGAATCGACGTCGAAAGTTCATTCGATGCCGTGATTGCGCTTTACAAAGAAATATCCGAGGCAGAACGGAAAAGGCGAGCGAGGGAGCAACTGCTTTATGGGAAAAAGGATGAAGGAAACCTAAATTGATTCTGGTTTCCTTCATTTTTCTATATACTGTTCATGAACATTTTCAAACTGAGTTACACGCGATCGAGCCTTTAACTGTAACTAGAAAGACGACTTCCGCGAAGGAAAGTCATCATCATGTGTCATTTGATCAAAGGCGAACGCCGGACGAGTGAATTGAAAAAGCTCATGCCGAACATCACGCAAAAAATGCTCACGCAACAGTTGCGTGAGCTCGAGGCGGACGGCGTCATCATCCGGACCGTCTATGAACAAGTCCCGCCGAAAGTCGTCTATTCGCTTTCTGACTATGGCTGGTCGCTCCAATCGATCCTCGACGCCATGTGCGCCTGGGGCGAAGTGCATATCGAACAAACCGGTGAAGACGTGATTTCCTGATCGAATGGTCGCACAATCTTGTGCGGCCGTTTTTTGTTGCCTCATGTCGGGTACATTGTCAGAGACAAGGAGGCGATCACATGGACATGTCCACATATCGATTTAAAGATGACGGCTCGATCCCGAACAACCCGTATTACCCGGTGCTGTTATACCGACGCGTGTTCGAAGAGGCGGACGGCATCCAGGCGACGTTCGAGCATAACGGTTGGGGTAACAGTTGGGTGAACGGTGTGTTCGACTATCACCACTATCACAGCAACACGCACGAGGTGCTCGGGGTGAGGTCAGGCCGTGCGACCGTTCAACTCGGCGGCGCGACCGGCGATCTCGTCTCGTTGAATGCCGGTGACGTGTTGATCCTGCCAGCAGGGACGGGACACCGCCGACTCGAGGCGAGCGATGACTTCGAAATCGTCGGGGCGTATCCGGAAGGACGCGACTATGACACGTTGACGGGCAAGCCGGAAGAACGCCCGGACAACGTCCATCGAATCGAACGCGTCGACAAACCGGCGACCGATCCCGTCTTCGGGACGACAGGGCCGTTGCACGATCAATGGATCAAGGAGGAAACAACATGAACCGAATTCCACACACACTGATTTTGGCGGCATTGAAACAACACGTGGTCAAATTGCCGGACGGGCGCGAGATGCGCGCCCTCGGTCAAGGCACGTGGCGCATGGGCGATGACGCATCAAAACATGACGCGGAGATCGAGGCGTTACAGACAGGTCTCGACTGCGGATTACACGTCATCGACACGGCCGAGATGTACGGGGAAGGCAAGTCGGAGACACTCGTCGGGGAAGCAATCCAAGACCGTCGCGAGGACGTTTTCCTCGTCTCGAAAGTGTATCCACATAACGCCGGGGGCGACAAGCTCGTACAGGCGTGCGACGCGACGCTCGAGCGGCTCGGCACCGACTATCTCGACCTTTACTTGTTGCATTGGCGCGGCAACATCCCGCTCAAGGAGACGGTCGACGGGCTCGAACAGCTGAAAGCAGACGGGAAGATCCGGGCGTGGGGCGTCTCAAACTTTGACGTCGACGACATGAAGGAACTGCTCGCCTTGCCGAACGGGAAGCATTGTGCGGTCAACCAAGTGCTGTATCATCTCGGCAGCCGCGGCATCGAGCACGACTTGTTGCCGTTCCTAGAAGAGCAGCGCATCCCGATGATGGCCTATTCGCCGCTCGCTGAAGGCAGCGACGTGAAAGAGAAGATTTTTAACGATGAGACGGTGAAACAAATCGCCGAGGCGTATCATGCGTCGGTGGCTCAAATCCTGCTCGCGTGGACTGTGCGGAGCGGCAACGTTATCGCCATCCCGAAAGCGGGGCAGAAAGCGCACGTCGAAGAGAACGGGGCAGCGCTGCTCCTCAATTTGACTGAAGAAGATTTCAAAGCGCTCGACGAGGCGTTCCCGCCGCCGAGCGGGAAAGAACCGTTAGATGTGATTTAAAAAAAGGTGAGTCCACAGCGTGGGCTCACCTTTCGTATGTCTTTAGTTTGCTAACGGGTGCTTCAATAGATAGTCTTCAATCTGTCCGAGCGTTTCTTTTAAAACACCGTCTTCGAACGGTGACTTCAATCCGGCGAGGTCGACGAGCTCGAGGAACGAGCGGCTGCCGCCGGCCTGACAGAGCGTGAGGTAATCGCTCCACGCCGACTCACGGTCCTCATGCATGCGCACCCAGAACTGGAAGGCACATACTTGGGCGAGCGTGTAGTCGATATAGTAGAACGGGCTTTGGAAGATGTGGCCTTGTTGGTGCCACCACGCGCCCGACTCGAGATAGTCGTTCGTCTCATAGTCGCGGTGCGGCAAGTACGCCTTCTCAAGGTCACGCCGCGCCTGACGACGTTCGGCTGCCGTCATGTCGGGCTTCCGATAGACGATGTGCTGGAACTCGTCGACGAGGACGCCGTACGGGAGGAACGTGACGCTTCCGGCCAAGTGGTTGAACTTGTACTTGTCGACCTGGTCGCCGAAGAACAGCTCCATCCACGGCCAGCAGAAGAACTCCATCGACATCGAGTGGATCTCACACGCCTCGTACGTCGGGAACGCATATTCCGGTGTCGTCAAATGACGGCTCTCGTACACTTGGAAGGCGTGACCGACCTCGTGCGTGAGCACGTCGATGTCGCCCGCCGTGCCGTTGAAGTTCGAGAAGATGAACGGGAGGCCTTCAGACGGTAAGTACGTGCAGTAACCGCCGCCGGCTTTGCCGGGCTTCGCCGTAAGATCGAGGGCACCGCGCTCTTGCATGTACTGGAAGAACTCGTCCGTCTCGCTTGAGAGCTCACGGTACATCTTGTTGCCGCCCTCGATGATGAACGACTCGTCGCCTTGCGGTGTCGCGTTGCCGTCCGGGAAGACGAACGATTCGTCATAGTAGCGGAGCGTATCGACAGCGATGCGTTTCGCCTGCTTGTCTTTTAACGTCGTCGCGAGCGGGACGATGACGTCGCGCACTTGTTTACGGAAGTTGTCGACCATCGACTCATCATAGCCGACGCGTTGCATCCGGGCGTAGCCGAGTTCGACGAACGACGGGAAGTCGAGCGCGTGCGCGATCTCGGTCCGGACGCGGACGAGTTCGCCATAGATCCGGTCGAGCTCGTCACCGTTGTCGGCGAGGTATGTATAACGCGCCTCGGACGCTGCTTTTCGTACCGACCGGTCGGGTGACTGTAAGTATGGGCCGAACTGTGACAAGTTGAGCGTCTTGCCATCGAACTCGATCTGTGCGGCCGACATCACTTTTTGATAGCTCGTCGCGAGTCGGTTCTCTTCTTGCAGTTTCGGGATGAGCGATTCGTCGAACGTTTTGAGTGCCCGTTCCGCGAGTTCGAACAATTGGCTGCCCCATTCCGCTTCGAGCTGGCTGCGGAGGTCGTGCTCCGTCAAGACGCGATAGTACGCCTGGACTTCTTTCTCGTAGACCGGCAACGCGTCGTCAAAGAACGTCTGCTCGGCTTCGTAGAACGCATCGCGCGTATCGATCGAGTGGCGGATCGCGACGAGCTGACTTTGCGTCTCGAACGCGTTCCGTTCCTGGTTGATTTGGCGAATCAATTCGTTCGCCTCTTCGAGTGTGCTCGCTTGCTGCAATTCGACTGAATAGTCCGACAATCGGCTGTTTAAAACGTCCACGTCGGGCCGTTCGTATGACAATTTTGTGAAAGTAGTCATTGTAAGCGCCTCCATCATGTGAAATTTTTATAAAGTGTAAAAAGGGCTTGCAAAAGCGATTGCACACTCGTATTCTTACGATGTGTAAACGAATTCGCACTACCTTAATACAACTATACCGTGAATAGGGTAGGGATTGAAGTAATAGCTTTTCGGGTATAAAAGCTAAGACTTTGATTAACAGAACATGTTGGAGGGATTAAGCTATGGGATTCTTTAAAAAACTTTTTGGTGGTAAAGACGAGCAACTGAACGCGGTTTCACCGCTTACAGGGAAAGTCATCGATATTACGAACGTGCCTGACCAAGTGTTCTCACAAAAAATGATGGGTGATGGCATCGCCATCGAACCGACAGACGGAAAAGTCGTCTCACCGGTCAACGGGACAATCGCGACGGTCTTCCCGACGAAACACGCGATCGGCATCAACGCGGACAACGGTGCGGAGTACTTGATCCACATCGGTTTGGACACGGTCAACCTTAAAGGTGAAGGCTTCGAGACGCACGTCACGGAAGGCCAAGCCGTCAAAGCAGGCGACCCGCTCGTCACGTTCGACCTTGACTTCATCAAAGCGAACGCACCGTCGACGATCACACCGATCATCATCACGAACCATGACAGCTTCGCTGTGAACAAACTTGTTGCTGAAGGCGACAACGTCACAGCTGGTTCATCTGAAGTCGTCGAGTTGACGAAAAAATAATTAATTCGACCACTTGCTCGGAAGCATGCGCTTCCGAGTATTTTTTTGTGGATTCGGGAACTATAATGGAAAAGAGGGGGTAGAATTCAATGGATGGTAAAAATGCACCGTACCGGGGTTATGGGGACCGGATCCGAATCTTGCGTGAGCGGACGGGTATCTCAATCGAGGCACTCGCCGAACAGATTGGTGTCGCTCCGTACTTTATTCGCCGGACCGAGCTCAGTGAAGTGTACCCGACGATGCCTTACATAGAGGCGCTCGCCGAGGCGCTGAAGATTGACGCGAACTACTTGGCACGGCACATTTGGACGGGGGAATCCCTGAAGGTGCTCATGAAAGGCAAAGCCCCTGAACTCGAACAGATGAAGCTCGCCTATGAAGAAGCGATGCACGGGAAGTCGACGGAAGACATGCAGCGTCAGCTCGAGACACGCATGCGCATCTTCGACTTGATGCACGAAGAGGAACTGCGCCGCATCTTTGAAGAGGACGAGGAACCGACGTCGCACCACGCGTTAGAAGCGTTGGTCGATGCCGTGCTCGACCTCGGACGGACGCATGAGGCGACACATCGCATCGTCCCGTTCGCCCGCTATGTCGATCAGCTCGTCCCGGAACAATTCGTCGATAACTCGTTCCAATATACGGAGTTTGGCATCGTCGATAAGTCGTATAAGTTGCAGTGAGCGAGGCCGTGGGCGACCACGGCTTTTTCAATATGTATAAAAGGAGTGATGAGCAGCATGGTCGCAGTTCAAGCACTGAAACAAAGACTAGTGAACAATCGGCTCGACGTGCAATTAGAAGAAGGATACGTGAATCAGTTGGCTTTTGCGTTCAACCATCCCGGAACAGACGATGAGTTAGACCGGTTACCGAAAGAAACACCGCTAGCGGTCCGTGCATTATTAAAAGAACATAACGGAGCTAAATTGTTTGAAGATGTGGAGTACGGTGGAGGGATTGAGCTATTTTCGGTTGAAGAAATCATCGCAAGCCGTGAACGATGGGAATGTCCTCCATCTTTTCTCCCTATAGGGGCCGGTCGTGACGGAGAATGGATTGTCTGTGAATACATAAGCGAAACGGAAGACCGGATGTGGATAGGCGAGTTTTTGACCTTTGATGAAGCCGATGCGAGGTTGAATCGTTTGCCCTTTAATTTTTCACGGTGGCTAGATTATTTGATCGTGGCACAAGGAGCCGCGTTCTGGGACTGGTTTCGAACATGAAAAAGAACGGCTACCCAAAGGGCAGCCGTTCTTGACATTATCAACGCATTGGTCTTGCTTCATAACGCACTTTCGGTTTCGTCCCGGCAAGCAGGAAGCCGAGCACGATGTTGAGAATCGTGAGTACCCAGCCGACGTAACCGAACGTATAGGCGAGGCTCGCGAGCATCGTCTGCCAGTCGAGTAAGGATGCGGCATCACCGCGAACGGTGAAACGGATGATCGTGAATCCGACGAGTGTCGCCGCCGTGATCAAAATCCCGATCCACGCGCCGCCGAACCTTGACGTCTCAGAACGTCTACTGACCGGATACCAAAACGCGAGCGTTCCGAGGAACGTGCTGCCCGCGTATGCGAGCAAGATTTGCCACAACGCGTCGGCCTCTAAGAAGACGGTATAACAGATGAACGTCGTGAGCGTCGTCATGAATGTAAAGATCAAGGCTGCGAGTAATCGTGATCGCATAGTTCGTTTCCTCCTCATTTTGCACATTCTTTAGAGTATACGAAAACGAAAATGCTGTAAACGTTATTGACGATTTTGTAATATTTGACGCCATTGTTTAATCGCATTGTTGCCATAGAACAGGACGCCGCCGCGATAGAACTTCGAGCCGATCCAGAGGATGACACCGATCGAACCGAGCATGATGCCGATCGACAAGGCGACTTCCCAGACCGGTACGTCGACGAGCATGACGCGGAGGAACATGAGCATCGGCGTGAAGAACGGGACGAACGACAAAATCGTGACGATCTGCGCTTCCGGATTGTTCAACCCGAACATCGCGGCGAGGAAACCGGCGACGAGGAGCATGATGACCGGCATCGTCATCTGCTGTGACTCTTCGACGCGGCTGACGAGCGAGCCGAGGACGGCGAACATGGCCGCATAGAGCAGATAGCCGAGCGTGAAGAACGTCAATAAGTAGATGACGGCCCGGGCGTTGCCGGCGTTGTCGATGACCGATTGGGCCATCTCGTTGCTACGGGCGCTGAAGTAACCGAACCCGAGGAAGATGCCGATCTGTAACAGGGCGAGCGTACCGATCGCCGAGATCTTGGCGAGCATGTGCGTCACCGGATGCGTCGTCGAGATGATCAGTTCCATGACGCGCGACGACTTCTCGGTCGTCACTTCGGTCGAAATCATCGAGCCGTACGTGATGATCGATACGTAGAGCAGCATGAGCATGATGTAGACGAAAGCGAATGACGAGAACAGCTCCTCTGAGTTCTCGCCGCCACGGCCGAGGTAAGACTCCTCGATCGGGACCGGCTCGTTCAAAGCGGCGAGGACGGCCGGGTCAATGTTTGACGTCTCGATCAACTCGGCGTTGCGGACTTCGCGGAGCGCCGTCTGCAGGAGCGTCGTGAAATCGGGCTCCGGACGGTCGGACAAGACGCGGGCCGAAGCACCGTCGATGAAGGCGACGATCTCGTAATCTCCATTTTCGAGCCCCGCGCGCGCCTCGGTCTCGGTGATGTCGGCCGATCTGACCCCTTCGTAACCGAGCGACTGCATGATTTCAGTCAGTTCGGCGTTCTGCGTGACAAGGAGCGCCTGACCTTGGTCGGTGTCCTCGAAGTTCGCGAGCAGACGGTCGATGTTCGTGAAGCCGAGGATGAACACGATCGTCAAGATCGTCGAGATGAGGAACGCCTTCGACCGCAGTTTCGAGCGCAACGTGAACGCGTACAGTGGTTTGAAGTTATGAAACATGGCTGCCTACCTCCTTGATGAAGATATCGTTGAGCGAGACGGGTTGGCGCATGAACGTCTTGACGGAAGCACCTGCTTGCACGAGGGCGCCGAGCACCGCGTCGCTGCCTTCGAACGAGTCGAGCCGGACGAGGTGACCGTCGCGATGAGGTTCGACCGCTTTGACGATCGGGAGTGCCGTGAGGACGTCGACGCGATCGGTCTCGATGAAGAGCACGGGCTCGGCGTAACGCGACTTGATCGTCGGGACGTCGCCGCTGACGACGGCGCGGCCGCCTTTCAAGATGCCGATATGTTGGCACAGCTCTTCGACGTGCTCCATCCGGTGACTCGAGAAGACGATCGTCGTCCCTTCGTCGCGCAGGGCGAGCACTTCACGCTTCAAGATCTCGACGTTGACGGGATCGAGGCCGCTGAACGGCTCATCCAAAATGAGCAGTTCCGGGTTGTGGAGCAGCGCCGCGATCAACTGAATCTTTTGCTGGTTTCCTTTTGACAGCTGTTCGACACGCATCGTCTCGTACTGCGGGATCTCGAGCCGTTCAAGCCACGACTTGACGGCACGTTTCGCCTCAGCCGACTTCATGCCTTTCAGGCTGGCGAGAAAGACGAGCTGGTCGCGGACGGGCGACTTCGGATACAGGCCGCGCTCTTCCGGCAAATAACCGACGATGCGATGGTCGACGTTGCGTCCGTCCCAGAGAATCGTGCCGTCGGTCGGCTTTAAAATGTCTAAGATCATCCGGAACGTCGTCGTCTTGCCGGCACCGTTCGCCCCGAGCAGGCCGTACATCTCGCCACTGGGGACGTGAAAGCTCAAGTCGTCGACGGCCGTGAACTCCCCGAACTGCTTCGAGACACGGTCAATTTGTAAAGTCATATGTAAGTCCTCCTTATTAGGTGTCTACTCCTAGCGTACGGCATTGTGAGCAAAAAGTTTCACTTTTCATCGAAAATGATTTATCTTGAAATCAAGATAATAAAAAAGGGGGACATGTCATGACGACGTACTCAGCAGGTATCCATCACATCTCGGCGATGGTGAAAGACCCGCAACGCACATTAGATTTCTACGGCAACGTCCTCGGACTTCGTTTCATCAAGCAGACGGTCAACTTCGACGACCCGGGCACGTACCACTTTTACTTTGGCGATGAAACCGGGACGCCGGGTACGGTCATCACGTTCTTCCCGATACCAGGTATCGGGAAAGGCAGCGTCGGTAGCGGGCAGGTCGGTGTCACCGCGTATCTCGTACCAGTTGGCAGTCTCTTGTTTTGGGAAGTGCGTCTCCGCGAACATGGTGTCGCGACGGTCGCGACCGAACGATTCGGCGAGCCGTCGTTGTTGTTCGAAGACCCGGACGGACTCGTCGTCGAGCTCGTCGCACGTGAGAGCGCGAAACAGACGGACTGGCTCGTTCCAGGCGTGACGAAACAACAAGCGATCACCGGGTTCGCCGGGGCGACGCTTTTGTCGAAAGACCCGGAGGCGACGGTGCGGCTATTGACCGAACTGTTTGGCTTCACGAAGACGGGGGAAGATTCGGAATGGGTCCGACTTGAGGGCGAAGCCGATTACGGCAACGTCATCGACGTCAAAAAAGCCGTACTCCCGAACGGGGTGCCGGGGTCGGGGACGGTCCATCATATCGCCTGGCGCATCACGGACGGCGACGATTATAACGCTTGGCAAGATGCGATCTTTGACCGCGGCCTCCGTCCGACCGAGGTGAGAGAGCGGCACTACTTCCGCTCGGTCTACTTCCATGACGAAGGACGCATCTTGCACGAGCTCGCGACCGACACACCCGGGTTCCTCGTTGATGAAACGATCGATGAACTCGGCAGCGTGCTGAAGCTGCCGGACTGGCTCGAAGTCGACCGCGACAAGATCATACGTACGTTACCAACCATCACAATTCCGAGAGGAGACAGAATATGATTCATCAATTCATTAAAGGCACGACCGAGACGACGCTCGTCTTGTTGCACGGTACAGGCGGGACGGAGCAGGACTTGATCCCGCTCGCCCGTGAACTATCAACCGAAGTAAATATTCTCACGCTCCGGGGCGATGTCCTCGAGAACGGCATGTCCCGGTTCTTCCGCCGTCACGCGGAGGGCGTGTTAGACCTTGAGGATTTGAAGAAACAGACGGAGCGCTTCCTCGCGTTTCTTGACGAGGCGGCGGCTAAATACGGTGTCGCCCGCGACAAGATGATCCCGCTCGGCTACTCGAACGGTGCCAACTTGATCGGATCGGTCCTTTATCGGGACAACGCGTTCAAGGCGTCGCTCTTGTTCCATCCGATGGTGCCCGACCGCTCGCTCACGCTCCCTGACTTGACGGGTGCGACCGTGTTCATCTCGGCCGGCGAGCGTGACCCGATTTGTCCGAAACAAGAAACAGAAGAGCTGACGTCGACGCTACGGGAAGCCGGAGCGGACGTCGAGCTCTTCTATCACGGGGGCGGGCACGAGCTGCGAATGGAGGAAGTCGAAGCGGCTCGGGCATGGGTTGTGCCGTTAATCGATTGAAACGGTCAGGCCATCTTCTTCGGTTTGGACGATCTCGAGTAGACGACGAGGACGCCACGATCAATCAAATAGGCGGCGAACATGCGTTTCGCCTCTTCAGCACGAACGGTTCGGTCGATTTGGATGTACAATCGGCCGAGCTTTTTTTGTGAGGTGCGGGTCAACAACCAGATCGAGTCGAGCGTGTACTGCCAGCTCCGGAGTGTGTCCGCCCCGATATACATGTACCGGTTCGACGTGCGCTCGAGCAGGTAGTTGAGCCACCAGACATCACGGGCGAGCTTCATGATGACACCGACCACGAACGATATGCCAATCAGGAACAAGACTGAAGCGACCGGATGTAACGCGCTGAACCGTTCACGGAGCGGCTCGAAAGCGATGATGAATAAACCGATCGAGAGTGCGCCGATACTCCACCAAAATCCAAAGTTAGAGAACGAACGTTTCGGGTCATGGACCACGTGATGACGGTTACGGATGACAGAAGCCATTCTCCACACCTCCTTTATTAGAATATTCTGATTATTTAGTAAAACCACTATACTATACTCTACCCACTCTCGTCCATTTGAATACGCGCAAAACCTGCTCGCGCATGAAGATTTGTCGACGATTCGGCTTGTAAGAGGCAGATACGGGGAATGATGACAATGACGTCATCATTTTTTTGTTGAATCGTAATTTCACCGGGTCAAAAAATCGGCTATGATGGGAAAGGAAAAAAATGAAGCGGGTGGTCAGATGAAAAAGTTAAAAGTCGGAGAACTGCGTGCTGAGCTGAAGCGCTTCACTCAAGAAGAGTTGATTGAGCTCGTCGTCGGCTTGTATAAACAGCACAACGATGTGAAGACGACGTTGAACCGATACTTCAACGAAGGGTTCGAACAGGAAGAGGTCCATCGACTCGTCGGTGCCATCCAAAAGCTAGACGAGCCGAATCCGCGGAATCTATTCAAATTCACTCAATTACGGGACGGGGCGAAGCTTGTCAAAGAGGCGACCGCATTCACCGACCCGGTCGCGACAAACGTTGTGCGGGTCTTTTATCTAAACTATTTTGTTGAATATGTGGAAAGGCAGGCCGATGTGATTCATTCGGTCGCGCCGGGTGAGCTGAACGCTTATTTCGCCGAATTCGATAAGCTGATGAAGACGTTACAAACAGAACCCGAGCTCGTCGTCTTCGGACTGACCGAAGAAGTCGATCATTTGTTCGAGCACGTCCCGGCTGAGGACAAGGCGGGCCTGCTCAAGTGGTGGGAGCGAAAGAAATGCCAACTGAACGAAACATGATCGGTGCAGGGGATGGCTGAAATCCGGGTTGTCGCTCAGAAGCGATACACCAACATCAAAGAGAAAAATCAACAGCAGAACTAGAGGGAACGCTATGCGAAATCATTGGTACGACAATATTAAAGGCGTGCTCGTCTTGCTCGTCGTCTTCGGTCACTTGCTGACCGATGTACGCGGCGCCTATGACGATTTACTGCCGAAGTGGGTTTATTTGTTCTTATATATGTTTCATATGCCGTTATTCATCATGCTGAGCGGTTACTTCTTCCGGGAGAACCGTTATTTGCGTGTCATCCAGCTGTTCGTCGTCTATGTGATCTGGCAAATCATTCTCGGATCGTGGTTCGCCTTCACGGAAGGGATCCCGCTCTTGTCGCTCGAAAACCCGGGATTGAACATACTCAAGCCGTATTGGGCGCTCTGGTATTTGATGGCGATCGTCATCTGGTACGTCATCACGCCGTACGTGACCCAGTTGAAAGGGTATGTGCTCTATGCGCTGTTGTTTGCCCTGTTGTTCGGTTTCCAAGAAGAATCGACCGGGTTCTTCGCGCTCCGGAAAGTCATCATGTTCTATCCGTTCTTCTTGATCGGCAACTGGATGAGTGAGCGCAACACGATGAACTTCTTCGAGCTGCCGAAGCGGGCCGAGCAACGGAACCGCTACCGAATCGGCGGGGCGGTCGTCTTCACCGTGCTCACGCTCGGACTGCTCGCCTCGATGAGCTTCCAAAAGGAAGACACGTTCTATCACGTCGGCAACTTGTTCAAATTCCGGTTCGCCTACGAGACGGCGGTGCCGGAGGCGATTTGGAGCGGCCCGTTCGCTTTCTTGATCGTCTACACGGTGTCGACGCTCATGGCCGTCAGCTTCGCACTCATCGTGCCGGGGCGTGAGTTGCCCGTGTTCACGCGGGCGGGGAAGTATAGTCTATACGTCTACTTGGTCCATGTGTTTTTGATCGTCGCCTGGAAGGCGTTCGTGCCGGCCGGATTCATGCCGACGTCATGGCAACAGTTGCTCGTCTTGTTCGGTGTCGCCTGCCTCATCGTCCTGCTCATCATCAGCCCGCCGGCCGTCCGGATGTTGAGGCCGCTCGTTGAGATCGACGTCCGCCGTGCGCAGGACGTGAAAGACCCAAAATCGTAAACCCTTTTCTAAACGGCGGTTTTCCGCTACACTTTAGATGGGAACCGAAACTAGAGCTAAGGAAGTGACAGCATGCCATATGAAAATGGAATGAACAGTACAGAAGGAGACGTCAACGTCTCACGCCACGTCGTCGAAATGATTGCCGCGGTCGTCGTCAAAGAAACGAAACACGTGTCGTTCACACAAGAAGACACGAAACTCTCAGAGCGTGCGCTCATGAAGCACGTCAAAGTCGATGAGTCGTCGGAAGGCGTCATCATCAACTTGTCGCTCTACATCGCTTACGGTCAATCGATCGTCAAGACGGTGACGGGCGTCCAAGAGCGGATCACGCAAGACATGGACACGATGCTCGCGATGACACCGCTAGCGGTGAACGTGAAAGTCGTCGGCATTCAATTGTAAAATGATAGGAGGAGCGAAGCGCTCTTCCTATTTTTTATTTTTTCTGCGAAAGCGATTGCATAGATGAGGCGTTATCCGATATAATAGAAATCGAACAAGTGCAACCGTTTGCATCATTGACCAATCATGCAACGGGTACTTGTCAAGTTCCCTAAATGTAGTCTGAGGACACAAACATTTGAAGGAAAGGCGGAAAGCATGTATGTCGACGATTGAAGCAGTCATTTTTGATTTGGACGGTGTCATCACTGACACCGCGGAGTATCATTACCTCGCTTGGAAACAACTCGGAGAAGAGCTCGACATTCCATTTGACCGCGAGTTCAATGAGACGCTGAAAGGGGTGAGCCGGACTGACTCGCTCGAACGCATCCTTGCGCTCGGCGGAAGACAGGACGATTTCACACCGGATGAAAAGGCGGAACTCGCCCAGAAGAAGAACGAGCACTACGTTGAACTCATTCAGCACATCTCTTCGGCCGATTTGCTTCCTGGCATCATTTCATTTCTCGATGAAATTAAAGAGGCCGGTCTCAAAATCGGAATGGCATCTGCATCAAAGAACGCATTCGCGGTCGTTGACGCACTTGGTGTCCGCCATTACTTCGATCACATTGTCGATGCAGCAACTGTCGCCGACTCAAAACCACATCCCGAAGTGTTTTTGAAGGCTGCCTCTGCCCTTGGCGTGAAACCCGAACATGCCATCGGCGTTGAAGACGCAGCAGCAGGCGTGACTGCAATCAAAGCGGCAAACATGTTTGCTGTCGCCGTCGGGGAAGAGTCGATGCTTGGTCATGCAGACCTCATCGTCGCTTCGACCGATGAACTCTCGCTCCGACGCATCCTCGAACGCGTCGGCGCGTAACAGACTACGTTCATCTTCCGTGAGATGACGACTGCCCCGAACAGTCGTCATCTTTTTTTGTGGTCCGAAAGTCCTAAAAAGACAGGAATGCCCAAAAATAGATGACAAACACATTACAACTCCGTTACACTTTTAGAAGATAGCAAGTAATAATTAGAAATTCTTGATTCAAAATAGGTAATCGAGAAGTTCAATTGGATGTAGAAGGGGAATTGTGTATGGAATCTACGAACGTCAACGAACATATCTATCGCGAACTGATGGAGATCGAGGAGTCGTATCGTCAATTACAGCGCCGGGCCGAATATTTAATTTCTGAACTGAGCCGGGACAAACGGGAAGAGGAGCTGTCGACAGACCCGTCGAAACGGCTGCGCCCACGTCGCGTCAATCAACGTTATCCGCTCGAGGTTTACGTCCATCAGGTAACAGACCTTTTGAAAGAACGGAAGACGATGAGTGTGCGTGACATCCAGATGGAGCTCGAGCTTCGTTATCGTCACCATATTAGCAACATCTACCAATTGATGGTGAAGATCGAATCGGTCAACCCAGAAATCAAGAAAGTCGGACGCGGACTATATACATATGCATCAGCTGAAGAAGTCACGACTGAACCGGCACACGCTTGACCTTTATCCGACGAGACGGCTCGTCGGATTTTTTTGCTGTAACATTTCTGATACGAATTTGATGACGGGAAATATGCTATAATTCGCCAGAGTATATTTTTTTGAGAGAGGAACGTTGGCCATGTTATGGATTGCCATGTTGGTCAGTTTTGTGATGGCCATCTTGATCACGCCGCTCGTTCGCCGGTTCGCTTTTCTGATCGGAGCGGTCGATCACCCGAACGCCCGAAAAGTACATTTACGGACGATGCCGCGAATCGGCGGCCTCGCTATCTTCATCGCCTTCCTGATCGGCTACGCCTTGTTATTGCCGACGAGCCGTTATAACGAGGCCATCTTGATCGGAGCGGTCATCATCATCTTGACCGGCCTGATCGACGACCGGTTCCAGTTGAACGCCCGCATCAAGTTGATGGGGCAGATGATCGCGACGGTCGTCGTCTTGAACGCCGGGATGCGGATCGAACTCATCAACTTGCCGTTCGACCAACAGCTCTATCTCGGCGCTTGGAGCATCCCGGTGACGGTGCTTTGGTTGATCGGGATCACGAACGCGATCAACTTGATCGACGGCCTCGACGGTCTCGCCGCCGGGGTCTCGAGCATCGCGCTCGGGACGATCGCGCTCCTAGCCATCATTCAAGGGAACGTCTATTTGACGATGATGGCGCTCTTGCTGCTCGCGAGCACGCTCGGGTTCCTCGTCCACAACTTCTACCCGGCGAAGATATTCATGGGGGACACGGGTGCGCTCTTCCTCGGCTACATGCTCGCCGTGTTCTCGCTGATCGGCTTCAAGAACGTGACACTGTTCTCGCTCGTCGTGCCGGTCCTCTTGCTCGGACTGCCGATCTCGGATACGATCTTCGCGATCGTTCGTCGGCTCGTCCAAGGGCGCCCGCCGATGTCGCCTGACAAGTCACACATGCACCACCAATTGATCGATATGGGGTTCACGACGCGCCAAGCGGTGCTCCTCATGTACGGGATGACGTTCTTCTTCGGCATCGCCTCGATTCTTTTCGCGAAGACGACGATGGTCGGTGCCGTCATCACGTTCGTCATCGTCTTGATCGTCATCGAACTGATCGTCGAGTCGACGGAGTTAATCCACCCGAACTACAAACCGATCATCCAGACGTCACGCCGCCTGCTCGGCCGGGCGAAGACGTGACTTGGATATACACATAGAAACGACCAAGGACGCCATGTCCTTGGTCGTTTTTTTAGGTCAGTACGTCGTCGTCTCGCTAAAACCGTCGCCTGGGTCAGGTTCACTGTCTTCGGCCGTGACGGGAAGACCGAGCTCTGTTTTCAACAGTGCCCGCTTATCGTTCAAATCCGCCTGATCCAACTCATAATAGTAGACGCCGCCGATCGTCAAGTCGCCGCCCTCTAGCGTCTCTTGGTTGAACGAGCGGAGCGATTTCGTATACGGCTGGAGCTGGGACGCCTCGGAGAGCGACATGTTCGTTCGGATATTATTCCCGACCGCAGTCATGATCCGGTTGAGCTTCGTGAACGAATTGATTGTCGTCGCCTCGTTGATGATGGCCTCGAGCACTTGTTGTTGGCGCTTGGCCCGGCCGATGTCGCCTTCAGGGTCGTCTTTCCGCATGCGGGCATAGGCGAGTGCTTCCTTGCCGTCTAGCATCTGGACGCCCGGTTCGAGCTCGACGTTTCCGGTGGCCTGTCCTGAGATCGGGATCAACACGTCGACTTCGACGCCGCCGACCGCATCGACGAGGTCTTCGATGCCGTCAAAGTTGATCGTCGCGTAATAATCAATCGGGATGTCAAACAGCGTCTCAACCGTGGCGATTGTCGTGTCGATGCCGCCGTACGCATACGCATGGTTGATCTTGTCCTTGAACTCGCCGTCCTCCGTGACGATATCGACGTACGCGTCGCGGGGGATACTGACGAGCGTCACTTGGCGAGATTCCTTGTTAAACGTCGCCACCATCAGTGAATCGGTCCGTCCTTCTTCGAGCGAGGCACCGCCATCGACGCCGGCAAGCAGGACGGAGAAGTGATTTTTTGTCAAATCGATTGTGTCGTCGCGGCGTTCCGATTTGTCGCCGCGTGCCAGTTCGCTGTTCGTGTTCTCTGCCGTCTCGTTCGCCTTGAAGACGAAGTAGCCGAAGGCCGAACTACCGATCAGCAGGACGAGGCCAAGCACGAGCAGACCGATTTTCCACACGGAGCGTTTCTTACGGGAGTCTTGTTCCATGTTGTCTCCTCATTTCAGTCATTTCTTTTAGTATACGGGACCTAGCGCACAAAATCACGTTCGATGATACGGACGTCCTGGGTCTCGAGTCCGCCTTGACCGTTCGTCAAGTCGACGAGCCAGGCGAGCGCTTCCTCGGTCGTTTCGACCGGGACCGAGATGTGGAACGTGACGGTGTCGGCATATACAATCTCGTCAAGCAAATAAGCAGACTGGCGGAGCTCGTTCTCGACTTTCCCGATCCATCCGTAGTCGACCGTGAGCGTGAGACGTTGCATCGGCAGCCGTTCGACGATCCCGACCGCGTCGAGCCCTTCGCTCACCGTCCCGCCGTAGGCGCGGATGAGTCCGCCGCCGCCGAGCTTGATGCCGCCGAAGTAGCGGGTGACGACGACGACCGTGTCTTTCAAATTGCGTTTACGGAGCACTTCGAGCATCGGCAAACCGGCCGTCCCGCTCGGCTCGCCGTCATCGTTCGCTTTTTGGAATTCGTTCCGAGCTCCGATGATGTAGGCCGAACAATTATGATTGGCGCTCCAATGCGCTTTTTTGATTGTTTGGATGAACGTCTGGGCTTCCGCTTCGGTCGTGACGCGTTTAAAGTGAGCGATAAATTTTGATTTTTGTATGACGACCTCGTATTCTCCGTCTTGTTTTATAGTATAATTTTGTTCAGTAGACATTTCTGAAAATTCTCCTTTCTATTTTCACGTATTTTTTTTGAAATCGAGTAGGCGTCTGTAGATTATGTGGCGAATTGTGAAGATAGCCTCTGATTCTTACTGGAAACGAACGCTTCTGCAGTCGATAATAGAAATAAATGAGGACTTACTACCGAACTATTAGGGGATGGCATCGTGAATCATATTACCGATCGTACAGCATTAGAGCATATCATAACAAATATGATTGATACGGTGACGGAGAGTAAAGAGGAGATCGTCCGTATAACTGAAAATTCAGCTAATGAATATTCGTTAATCCAAACTGAGTTAAAAGAGTTGACGCAAAAGATCGAGTTTCACATTCAAGAGTCCGAGCGCCTCGATCTATTAGTGAAAGCGGCGAAGAATAAACTCGTTCAAGTGAGTAAGAAGTTCCACATACATAGTGAGCAAGAGATCCGCGAGGCGTATGAACTCGCCAACCAGATGCAGCTCGAGCGGTTCCTCATCCAGAAAGAGGAGATGGCGAGCCAGCAGCGCCGAAACGACCTCGAACGGCGATTACTCTCCCTTCAGGATACGATGGAGCGGGCGGACCGGTTAGTCAGCCGCGTCTCGGTCGTCCTCAACTTTTTACGCGACGACCTGCAGCAAGAGTATTCGGACATGATGAAGAAGCAAGAGATGGCGATCAGCGTCTTCGAGGCGGCTGAGCGTGAGCGGCGTCATCTGGCCCGGGAAATGCATGACGGCCCCGCGCAATCGCTTGCTCATATTTTGATTCGGGCCGACTTGATTGAGAAGACGTTCGACCGAAGAGGCAAGGAAGAGGCGTTCGCCGAACTGCACGAGCTGAAACGGCTGATTCGCGGGGCGCTCGTCGACGTACGGCGCTTAATTTACGACCTGCGGCCGATGTCGCTTGACGACCTTGGCTTCTTGCCGACGCTCGAGCGTTATTTACATCAGACGGAAGAGTATACGGCGATCAAGACGCGGCTCAACTACCGCGGCAACCGGGCGCGTCTCTCGGAAAAACTCGAGATCAACGTCTTCCGGCTCGTCCAAGAGGCGGTCCAAAATGCGATCAAGCATTCAAAGACGACGGAAATCATCGTCAACGTCGAGCAAGCGCTAGACGTGATTCACATTCATGTGCGCGATCACGGGGTCGGCTTCGTGCCGAGTATGATCGGACAAGAGTCGTTCGGCATCGTTGGGATGCGCGAACGGATCGATCTTGTGGATGGCAGTATCAATATTGATTCGGAAATCGGCAAAGGGACGGTCGTCCGCATGTCGATCCCGATTTTGTAATACAGATAAAGGGGAGTGTACGATGGAAATGACAAATACAATCCGCATCGCAATCGTCGATGACCATGAGCTGTTTCGCGAGGGCTTGAAGCGGATCTTTGATTTAGAAGACGAGTTCACCGTCATCGCTGAAGGGCGGACGGGTGCTGATGCGATCCGCATCGCCAAAGAGGAGAAACCGGAGATCATGATCCTCGATATCAACATGCCGGACTTGAACGGGATCGAGGCGACGAAACAGTTGACCGCGGCATCCTCGGACACGCGCGTCCTCATCCTGTCGATCCATGACGACGAATCTTACATAACGCATGCGCTCGAGGCCGGGGCATCGGGCTTCCTGTTGAAGGAAGTCGCTTCAAGCGAACTCATCTCGGCCGTCCGTTCGGTCGCGAAAGACGGGGCGTACTTGCATCCGAAAGTGACGACGAACGTGTTGAAGGATTACCGTCGCCTGCTCCAGTTCAAAGGAGAACAAGCCGAACGGAACGTCGTGAACCGGATGGACGATCCCGTCTATCGGTTGCTGTCGCGCCGTGAGGTCGAAGTGCTCCACTTGCTCGCCGATGGCCGCTCGAACCGCGACATTAGCGACATGCTGTTCATCAGTGAGAAAACTGTCAAGAACCATGTCTCGTCGGTCCTACGCAAAATGGAAGTAAACGACCGGACGCAAGCCGTCGTCGATGCGATCCGCCGCGGGTGGGTCGAGATTTGACCTCGACCGATGCAATACATCGCTTTTGTGCTACAATATGGAATGGAATCTTAATTCAATTGGAAAAACGAAACGATGTAAAGTGAGGATATAGTATGGGAAACATAGCGATTTTGACCGACAGTACCGCCTATTTGCCAGCCGATTTTTGTGAGCGCCACGACGTCCACGTCGCACCGCTCAGTGTAATCTTTGGCAGAGAATCGTTCCGTGAGGCCGTCGATATCACGACGGAGGCGTTTTATGAACGGATCGAGGCGGGGAATTTGCCGACGACATCGCAACCGATCATCGGGGAGACGGTCGAACTGATCGACAGCCTTCCGGCTGAAGTGACCGACGTCATCGCCATCACGCTCTCGAGCGGGATCAGCGGGACGTATCAATCGATGATCGCCTTGAACAACATGGTCGATGTCAACGTGCACGCGTTCGACTCGGAGATCTCGTGCATGCCTCAGGCGTTTCTCGTCGAAGAGGCCGTCCATATGCGTGACAATGGTTCCTCGGCCGAGGAGATCATGCAGCATCTCGAGAAGACGCGTGAACGGATCCGTGCCTATTTCGTCGTCGATGACCTCGACCACCTCCAACGGGGCGGACGGCTCAGCGCGGCGCAAGCGCTCGTCGGCTCGTTCCTGCAGATCAAGCCGGTCCTTCATTTTCAGGATAGACAGATCGTCCCGTTCGAGAAGATCCGGACTTACAAGAAGGCGGTCCGTCGCATCGAAGAGATGATGGACCAATCAATCGTCGGTGACGGCGCCGGCTATTGCATCGGCATCATCCACGCCAACTGCCCGGAACGTCAGGCCGAAGAAATTGCCTCGATGAAACAGAAGTTTCCGCAAGCGCAAGTCACGGGCGGTCATTTCGGACCTGTCATCGGGACACACCTTGGACCTGGCGCAATCGGCATCACGTGGTATCACCGCGAACGCTAAACAGAAGACGGCCGCATGGTCGTCTTTTTCGATGAAGAAAGGAGTGGGCTTGTGGCCAAGTATCGTCAAATCTATGAACGGCTCGCCGAGCGGATGAAAACGGGTGAGTACGAGGCGGAGTCGAAACTGCCGTCGGAGACAGAACTCATGCATGAATACAATGCAAGCCGGGGCACGGTCCGTAAGGCGCTCGATCTGCTCCAAGAGCACGGCTACGTCCGCAAACATCACGGTAAAGGCGTGTTCGTGCTACGCCGCGACCAGATCGAGTTCCAGTTCAACGGCATCGTCAGCTTCTCGGAAATATACGCCAGCATGCTCGGCCGTTCGATCGAGACGAGCGTCGTCTCGTTCGAGGAAATCGAGGCACCAGGCTGGCTCGCCGAGCGGATGGGTCTTGAGCCCGCCACGCTCGTCTACCGGATTGAACGGGTCCGCAACTTCGACGGGGAGAACGTCATTTTAGACGTGAACTATTTCGTCAAAGACCTCGTCCCCGGTCTGACAAAACAGATTGCCGAGCACTCGATTTATCAATACGTCGAGCGTGAGCTCGGGCAACAGATCAGCTACGCGAAGCGGAAAATCGCGGCCGAGGACGTGACCGAGCTTGATCGGTCACGCCTCGATCTTCACGATTACGAATACGTCATCGTCATTACGAACGACACGTTCTTATACGAGGGCAGACAGTTCGAATATACCGAGTCCCGTCACCGGCTCGACAAGTTTCAGTTCAGCGATGTGGCTCGCCGATAAGGCTCCTTCTTCAAGAAGGGGTCTTTTTTGTCGTTTTGAATCGAGAGGAGAGGGAACAAAATTAGTGAACGCTTGTCACATATTCGTCACGGTAAACTTATATAGATAAGTTGTTGACAGAACTCATCTATATAAGTTAAACTTTGTTTGTAATCATATGTAACCGTTCTCAAAAAACGCTTTCAAACAAAGGAGGCCTATCTTATGAAGGCAGATTATCGTCAAATCGCCGCGGATATCCTAGAAGCCATCGGTGGCAAGGATAACGTCGATAAAGCGGCACACTGTGTCACGCGACTCCGTCTCTCACTGAAAGACCAGTCGCTCGTCAATGAGGCAAAAGTAAAAGAAGCCGATCTCGTCAAAGGGGCGTTCGAGAACTCGGGCGTGTACCAAGTCGTCATCGGTGCCGGGGACGTCGAGCGCGTCTACGCCGAGTTCATCAAACTCGCCGGGCTCGAGGCGGCAACGGTCGCTGAAGTCAAATCGTCCGGCGGTAAGAAGATGAACCCGCTCCAAAAACTCGTCAAAGTGTTCTCAGACGTGTTCATGCCAATCATCCCGGCCATCATTGTCGCCGGTCTCTTGATGGGGATCAACAACTTGCTCGCGTCGGAAGGACTGTTCGTCGACGATGCGACGCTCATCGAGGCGTATCCGAACTTGCAAGGTTTATGGGACCTCATCAACATGATGGCGAACACGGCGTTCGTCTTCCTACCGGCACTCGTCGGTTGGTCGGCGACGAAGCGTTTTGGCGGCAGCGAAGTACTTGGTATCGTCATGGGTCTACTGCTCGTCCACCCGGACTTGTTGAACGCATGGGGTTACGGGCAAGCGGCGCTTGAAGGCGATATCCCGACCTTCGACATCCTCGGGCTGTTCGAAATCGAGAAAGTCGGCTATCAAGGTCAAATCTTGCCGATTTTGGCCGCGGCCTTCATTTTGAGCCATATCGAGATCTTCTTGAAAAAACATGTTCCAAACGCGATCCAACTGCTCGTCGTGCCGATCACGACAATCGTCGTCACAGGTTTTCTCGCCCTTGCGATTGTCGGACCGGTCACACGCGGAATCGGGAACGTCATCGCGACGAGTCTCGTCAACGTGTTCGAAGTCGTGCCGGTCGTCGGCGCACTGTTGTTCGGTTTGTTCTACGCACCGCTCGTCGTCACGGGGATGCACCACTTGTTCATCGCGATCGATCTTCAGCTGATTGCGGAGACAGGCGGCACGTTCATCTGGCCGATGCTCGCTCTGTCGAACATCGCTCAAGGTTCGGCGGCGCTCGCGATGTTCTTCGTCTATAAACACAACGCCAAACAAAAGAGTATGGCATCGACGTCAGCAATCTCGGCTTACTTCGGGATCACCGAGCCAGCCATGTTCGGGGTGAACTTGCCGAACAAATTCCCGTTCTACTCAGCGATGATCGGGTCGGCGATTGCCGCCGTCTTCATCACACTGAACGATGTTCAAGCGATCGGTATCGGCGTCGGGGGACTCCCTGGCTTCCTGTCGATCTTCACGGACAAGATCTTGCTCTTCATCGTCGGGATGATCATCGCGATCGTCGTCCCGTTCGTGCTCACATTCGCCTTGTCGAAACGCTACATGAAAAAAGGCGAACTCAAAGAAAACAAAGTCGCTTAATATCGGGAGTCATCAGGGGGAGGGACGGAGGTTCTTCCCCTTTTCCTATCGAAATGAAAACTCTTACAAAAGGAGCTGTCGTTCATGACACAAACAAACTGGCGCAAATCAGTCGTCTATCAAATCTATCCGAAAAGCTTTTACAGCCCGGAAGGCAACGCTACCGGCTCGATCAAAGGAGTGACGTCGAAACTCGATTATCTGGCCGATCTCGGCATCGAATATATTTGGATGACACCGGTGTACAAATCGCCGCAAAACGATAACGGGTACGACGTGAGCGACTATTACGCGATCGACCCGTCGTACGGGACGTTGGAAGACCTTGACGAGCTCGTCCGCGAGGCCGAGGCGCGCGGGATCGGACTGATGATGGACATCGTCGTCAACCACTCGTCGACCGAGCATGAGTGGTTCCAAAAATCGCTCGCCGGTGACGAACGTTACCGGGACTATTACATTTGGCGCGACGAACCGACGAACTGGGAGTCGAAGTTCGGGGGCAACGCCTGGAAGTACGACGACAAGAGCGGCCAGTACTTCCTCCACTTGTTCGACGAGACGCAGGCCGACTTGAACTGGGAGAACGAACAGATGCGTGAGGACGTCTATGAGATGATGCGCTTCTGGCGCGAGAAAGGCATCAAAGGGTTCCGTCTCGACGTAATCAACTTGATTTCGAAGCAACAGGACTTCCCGGAGGACGACTCGGACGGCCGCAAGTTCTATACGGACGGACCGCGCATCCATGAGTTCTTGAAAGAGATGAACCGCGAAGTGTTCGACGGGCATGACGTCATCACGGTCGGCGAGATGTCGTCGACGACGCTCGACCATTGCGTTCGCTACTCGAGCCCGGACGAGCGTGAGCTCAGCATGACGTTCAGCTTCCACCACTTGAAAGTCGATTACCCGAACGGCGAGAAGTTCGTCGCCGCACCGTTCGATTTCGTGCAGCTGAAAGACATCATGTCGACGTGGCAGGAAGGGATGCACGGCAAGGGCTGGAACGCCATCTTCTGGTGCAACCACGACCAGCCGCGCGTCGTCAGCCGCTTCGGCAACGACACCGATTACCGCGTCGAGAGCGCCAAGATGCTCGCGACGGTGCTCCACGGCCTGCAAGGGACGCCGTACATCTATCAAGGCGAAGAGATCGGGATGACGAACCCAGGGTTTGACTCGCTTGACGAGTACCGCGACATCGAGACGCTCAACATCTACAAGTTGAAGCGCGACGAGGGCGTGTCGCACGAGGACATGATAGCAGCTATCAAACAGAAGTCACGTGACAACTCACGGACGCCGATGCAGTGGGACGCGACGCCGCACGCCGGCTTCACGAGCGGCACACCGTGGATCAACGTGGCACCGAACTATACGGAGGTCAACGTTGAGACGGCGCTCGACGACCCGGATTCGGTGTTCTACCACTACAAGAACTTGATCTCGCTCCGTAAAGAGCTCGACGTGTTGACGGACGGGGACTATACGCTGTTGACGAAACAGGACCTAGACGTCTGGGCGTACACGCGGAAGACGGACGATGAAGAAGTGCTCGTCGTCGCCAATTTCTATGGGCCCGAGACGACGTATGAGATCCCGGAACGGTTCACATGCGCCGACGTCGTCAGCCATAACTACGACGTGCCGCAGCTCGACGGAACGACACTGTCGCTCCGGGCTTATGAAGCGATCATGTTCTACAAGCATAAATGAGGGGAAATTGAAACAGATGCGTGAGGTTCGGACGCATATCGCTATCGTTCTCAGCGAATATAGCGGAACATCCGGTCTCATTATGCTCGAGGACTTGCTCGAAGAGATTGTCGGGGAAATTAGTGATGAGTTCGACCGTTACATGCTGACCGTCATCAGATGATAGAGGATCATGAGGAACGGGTACGACTCATCATCCACCCTGACATTAAAACGGCATAAGAAAAAGGTTCATCCATTTGAGTCGGATGAACCTTTTTAGTCGTCCATGCGTTGCTTTAACCGTTCTAATAGATAAGGTGAATCGATATCATCGTATAGGATACCCTCAGCATAACGATCGGTTCCCTCAATCGTAATTTGGAGTTTGATGGAATGGAAATGGATATTGTTTTTGTCAGCGACATACTTCAGTTCATGCAAGACATCCACCACTTCTTCATACGAATAAGATTTGCTTTCCGCATGCAGAAAGAGTATACCGTAGCGAGCCCCGTAAAACTCGAGGTCGACGGGTTGGTCGATATGTAAGTCATTGAGATCAATCCCATTTTCGACATCTGCCTCCCAGTTTGAGTGAGGGATTTCAGTAATGATATCGATTCGGTCTGAAAATGTTGGTCCGATTGACGTTTGAACGGCAACTGCATAAGCCTTGCTGATTCGTTGGTATGTATTTTCCTTTGAGACGACGTCTTCTTCATAGCTGTCATCGACGACTTTCCCGCTTCGAGTGATTCGTACCATGAATTCGGTGTCGGCGCTTGTTTTGGACGCCATCCTTACATAGTATTTCGGATCGTAGAGTGATAAGTACATCACGTCTACTACGTAAAATGACGTGTTTGAATACGTTACATCGACATAATTCTGTGCCGCTTCAATCGCGCGTTGTTCCGCTTTATCGCTTCCGTCAAAGACATACCATAGCCACCATCCTGTCAAAAAAATACCGAACATTCCTAAACCGGTCAGTACGTTATGGATAGGTCGTTTAAACATGAAATCCTCCTCATTTCCAATGAATGGTCTACTCGTAGTATAGTCGGTAAATTTATTCTTCACCTCCGTCTCTCGCATGATATGACTTGATGTCTTAGCATTAACCGTTCCTGTTCCATCGACGAACAGGACATGTGGATTTAACGGTTATATGCTAGTGTCAGTGAAAAAGGACTGATTTTATTGGGACAACTCGTCGTTAGTCCGACCGGGAGACCGGGCATTCGCTTCGGCGTCTGTCAACGCTGTCTGAGCACCGATGTCCGCGCGTTCACTTGTCATCACGGCGCATGTCAGTATTGCCGCAATTGCTTGCACCTCGGGCGGGTATGCCGCTGTGACTTTTTAGCAGAGATCGACGTCACGACGCCGGTCGAACCGACTGAACTCGTCATGCCGTTCGAGTTGGCAGAGGCGCAACAACGTGTCAGCGAGCAACTGCTCACGTGGTGGGAGAAACGAAAGACCGGTCTCGTCCACGCTGTCTGCGGCGCCGGCAAGACCGAGATGACGTTCCCGGTCATCGCTCGCATTGTCAATGAAGAGAAGCGTGTGTTGATCGTCTCGCCACGGCGTGACGTCGCCATCGAGTGGGCCGACCGGCTCGAGGCAAGCTTCACCGTCCCGGTCACAAGGCGCTACGGAGGCGGGGACAAGGAATCGATCGGGATGATCACCGTCGCGACGGCACCGCTCCTCGTGAATTTGCGCGACGTGTTCGATTATGTCCTCGTCGACGAGTCGGACGCGTTCCCGTTCGCCTTCGACTTGTCGCTCTGGTGGACGCTTTGGCGCGCGGGGAAAGGTGTCTTCTTGTTCGTGACGGCGACACCGACTCTCTGGCAGCGACAATTTCCAAGCATTCACTTGTCGCGCCGCTACCACGGCCACGACTTGCCGGTGCCGCGGCTCGTAAAACAGACCGATTCCGCCATTCTCAATTTTTGCCGGAGCCATGAGGCGCCGCGCCTGTTGTTCGTCCCGACGAAACCGGACCTTGTCCGTTATGGAAAACTGCTTGAGACGGCCCGGCTCGACTACCGGGCCGTCTCGGCCGATACCGACGAGCGAACGGACACGCTCATGTGGCTAGAGTCGACGAACGGCATCGTGCTCGCGACGTCGATTTGGGAACGCGGCATGACCGTCCGTGGTGTTCATGTCGCCATTCTCGACAGTGACCATCGGCTGTTTTCGACGCGTGCCCTCATCCAGATGGCGGGCCGGGCCGGGCGAAAGAACGACGCGCCGACCGGGGACGTCGTCTTGTTTTATTCCGAGCGGACGTTCCGACAAGACCAGACCATCCGCGCGATCGAGGAGGCGAACCGGCGATGAACTGCCTCGTCTGTCGCCAACCGATGACGGTGCCGTGGAGTCCGTCGACGCTATTGAAACGCGACTGGGTCTGCCTGGACTGTGAAACGATGTTGACCCCGCTCGAAGCGGGCTGCCCACGGTGCGGTCATCCGACTGAAGACGGGAAGACGTGTCCGGACTGCGTCCGTTGGCTCGCGCTCGGTCTCGATTTGACGGTCCGTTGTCTCTACGCCTACGACGAGGCCGGTGCGACGTGGCTCCATCGCTTCAAGTTCGGCGGGGACGTCGCGCTCGTCGGTCACGTGTCACACGTGCTCAAAAAGACGCGTGAACCGGGCGTCGTCTACGTACCGATCCCGCTCGGGGAGGAGCGGCTTTTGACGCGTCGCTTCAACCAGACAGACGTGCTCTCCCGATTAATCGGACCGACAAAACAACTCCTTCAAAAAGAAGAGGTTTCAAGTCAGCGTGAATTTGGGAAAGGAGAAAGGCGGCACCGTCCAAACCCGTTTGCTGTACAAGCTGCGACTACATATGGGAAAATTGTGCTCGTCGACGACGTCTATACGACCGGCACGACGCTCCATCAAGCAGCGTACACATTGAAGAAATCCGGCTATGCAGAAGTTTCTGCGGTTTGCCTGTTCCGGGCGCTAAACAAATCAAAAATGCGTCCGATATAAAGGGCAGAGGTGAATGACATTGGAAGCAGCAACTTGTCAGATGTGTGGGCGTTTGTTCATGAAACAAAGCCGCTCACCGTACTGTCCGTCATGTAGTGAAGTCGATTTCCAAAACTTCTTGAAAGTTCGGGACTTCATTCGGGAACCAGCCAACAAACAGGTAACAATCGGGGCCTTAGTCGAAGCGACAGGTGTCACCGAACTTGATATCACGCGATATATCCATGAAGGACGCTTGATCATCAAGGACAACCCAGCAATGAGCATCGCTTGTGTGCGCTGCGGCAAGGCGACGAACGAAGGAAAAGTTTGTTCGACTTGTCAGGCAGAGATGCAGCAAGAACTACAAGGTTTACAAGCAAGTGTAAACAAGACGAGCGTTCGCGCTTATCGTTTGGACTAACAACATGAAGAGGGGGGACACGCATGCGCATCGATTCTGCAAAGTGGGTACATTTACCGAACACTTACGAGAAGAAAACGCTAGCCGAGACGAAGCCCGAGCTAACACGCCAAACGGACCGAATATCGATATCGGCGGAAGCCCGCGCCCGGTTTGAAGAACCGGTGAAAAATCCGGACCGTCTTGAGAAGATCAGCGCCTTGAAGGCGGAGATCAACGCAGGGACGTATACACGGGACGCGCGCGACATCGCTAAACGCTTTCTACAAGGATGAATGGAAGCGAGGTCCGCTTGAGGCCTTCGCACTTATAACACGGCACGGAAGCTGACTAGACAAGGGAATCCCTTTTTAGTCAGCTCTTTTTTTGGAAAAAGGAGACCATTATGCTCACATTACATACACGTTTACTTGAACTCGCCTATGCGAAAGAGCAACTGCTCATCAAAGGTGATATGCCCGCTTTCAGCGCGCTCGTCAAAGAAGAAGCGACGATTGTCCGACAAATCGGACAAAAAGAGACGGAACGACTTCAAGGTTTGCTTGTTTTGGACGATGAAGAGAAGGAAGCGCTACGACCGGTGCTGTTCGAACTGAAGCGACAGAATGAACTGAACGCGACGTTGCTCGAACAGTCGCTCCGGTATATCAATTGGCATTTGGACATGCTCGTGCCAGAAGCAGACGATTTCACATACGGGCAACAGGCGTTCGAGACACGCTCGTTCAGCCGTGACGTATAAGGAGGAACATTCATGGGTTCAACATTTATGGGATTAGAGACGGCGCGCCGCAGTTTGACGACGCACCAGTGGGCGCTGCAGGCGACGGGCAACAACATCGCCAACGCCTCGAACCCGGGCTACTCGCGTCAACGATTGACGCTTGGTATGACCGAACAGCTTAGTGTCAACTTCGGCGGTACGAAGGCCGGACAGTTTGGAACGGGTGTCCGCGGGGAGACGCTCGCCCGCATCCGCGATTTGATGATCGACCAACAGTATCGTGATGAGACGGTCAAAAACTCATTTTACGCGACGAAACAAGCGGCATTCGGACGGATGGAAGATATCATCAACGAGCCGTCTGAGAACGGGCTCGCCAAGTCACTTGACATGTTCTGGGGCGCGCTCCAAGACTTATCGGTCAACCCGGACGACACCGGTGCCCGCAGCGTCGTGCGTCAACGGGCGATGACACTCGCGGAGACGTTCAACTATATGTCGTCTTCGCTCACGAAAGTCCAAGACGACTTGAAGTCAGAAGCGGACGTCGTCATCAAGAAAGTGAACGATTTGTTGACGAAGATTAGCGATGTCAACCGTCAAATCGGGGACTCGGAGCCCCTTGGCGTTCTACCGAACGAACTATATGACGAGCGCGATCGCTACATGGACGAGCTCGCGCAATACGTTGAGTTCGAACGCAAACCGGTCGATTACTTGAACGGGGAGACGCGTGGTAACTCGCAGCGGATGGCTGAAGGACGGATTGATATCGTCGTAAATATCGGAACGAAAGCGGCACCGAACAACGTGACGCTTGTTGACGCTATCGGAGGAGGAGTCGGGAAATTTGACGGCCTTGAATTGACGGATGCAGCAGGCGCAGTTACGCCGCTCACCCACGCCGATATTCCGAACGGGAAGTTGAAAGCACTCGTCGAGATGTATGGTGAGAGCGGGAGTGAAGGGATTGACGGTGCCTTCACGGTCATGTTGAAAGACTTGGATGAGATGGCGCTACAATTCGCGACTGCATTCAATTCGGCGCATAGTGGAAATATGGACGCGACAGGCGCCGCTGGAACGAATCAATTCTTTGAAAACATTACGAGTGCCGCTGAAATCACTGTCGGGGATGACATTATGAAGAATCTTGATTTGATTGCTGCCTCAAAGGACGGCAATATCGGTGACGGTAGCGGGGCGTTAGCACTCGCTGACTTGAAAAACCAAGCATTGGCGTTTACCGGAGGATCGGTCACGACCAATTCATCGATCGGCAAGTATTATCAGAACGTCATCGGAAACATGGCGGTCCAAGCAAGTCAGAGTGGTAGTCTCGCCAAGAGCACGTTCGCACTCATGGCGAGCTCAGACCAGCGCCGTCAATCGGTAAGCGCGGTCTCACTCGATGAAGAGATGACGATGATGATCCAGTACCAGCACGCCTATAACGCGGCGGCACGGAACATCACGGCGGTCGACGAGATGCTCGACAAAATCATTAACGGCATGGGTGTCGTAGGGAGGTAATGAGTAATGCGTGTCACACAGACGATGCTCACACAGACGAACTTGAAACATTTATCGAGCAGCTATAACACGCTCGCCCGCGTCCAAGAGCAACTCATCAGCGGGAAGCGGATCCAAAAAGCGTCCGAGGATCCGGTCGTTGCGATGCAAGGCATCCGTTACCGGACCGAGGTGCGCGAAGTCGACCAGTTCCGCCGTAACGTCAGCGAAGCGACGAGCTGGATGGACTTGACCGACTCGACGTTGAACGAAGTGACGGAAGCCGTCAAACGGATCCGTGAACTGACGACGCAAGCAGCGAACGATACGTACGAATCGTCACAACGTGAAATTATCAAGAGTGAGATTGACCAACTCGTCGAACACATCGGTTCGCTCGCGAACTCGAAAGCGGGCGAGAAGTATATTTATAACGGGACGAAGACAGACAAGCCGCTTATTAATATCGCTAATCTAAAAGCGTATTTGGCAAGTACGGATCCGGCTGCGCCTGTGGCGGATATTTATGAAAGTGGAGCTATTCCGGCTGGTAGCGGTGAAATCAAATTTGAAGTATCAAAAGGAATCACGGTTCAAGTGAATATGCAGCCTGAGACCGTCTTCGGTGAAGAGTTGTTCAAAGGATTGCGTGACTTGAGTTTGGCACTTCAAGACCCGACGAAGACAGGCCAAGACTTCTCGACAATGCTTGGTACGCTCGATACGCTTGGTCAAAGCTTGATTACGGAGCGGGCTGAACTCGGGGCTCGGGCGAACCGCCTCGAACTTGTCGATAACCGTCTGCAAGACCACGAGATCATCGCGAAGACGATCATGTCGAACAATGAAGACATCGATATCGAGAAAGTCATCATGGAGCTCAAGTCACATGAGACGGTACACCGGGCCGCATTGTCGGCCGGGGCCCGCATCATCCAGCCGACGCTCCTCGACTTCCTCCGGTAAGCGCGGATGAACCTGGCGAGACTTGAGATGCGGCAGACACAGGCCGCGATCCAGATGACGTCAAACCGCCCCGTGCTCGAGATGAGACAAGGGCGGGCCGATGTGTCGATGACGCAAGGCAAGGTCGAGATGACGCAACAGACGAGACAAGGCACGCTCGAAGTCGACTCTTCGGTCGCACGCAGTGAGAGCAATTTGAAAGGCGCGCTCGAACTCGGCCGCTACTTCGGCCAGCTCGGTGAACAAGGCGTGCGCGAGGCGACGAGCCAGGCGGCCCGAGAAGGCGATCAACTGATGCGGATCGAGAACGGCAACCCGATCCCGAGCATCGCCGCGAGTAAAGTGAACGACCCGTACCCGATCGTCGACATGGGCTATATGCCGAAGTCGATCGACCGCGTCAAGTTGACGTATACGCCGGCGGATGTCAAAATCGAATGGAACCTGACGCCGGCACAAATAGATGTATCGCTTACCCCGGCCGAGATTTCGTTCACACCATGGACGACGGACATCTCGCTTCGCCAAGAAGCATCGCTCGAGATGTGGCCGATCGGTGGCATGTATGATGAGACGCGTTGAAAGTGAGGACAATCCATGTTCATTGAGACAGATTATTTTGGCAAGATTGAAGTGAATGAAGAAGAGACGATTTCGTTCGTCAGCGAGGTGCCCGGTTTTCCGGACTCGAAGACGTTCGTCCTCATCCCGTACGGGGACGACCTCCCGTTCTGGTCGTTGCAGTCGATCGAAGATTCGGCTTGTGCGTTCGTCGTGACGAACCCGTTCTGGCATAAGGCGGATTATGCGTTCGAACTGACGGACGGTGCCAAGGAGCAGCTCGCGATCGGTGAGGCCGAGCACGTTTCGGTATATGCCATCGTGACGCTTCGCGAACCGTTCGACGCCTCGACGCTCAACTTGAAGGCGCCGATTGTCATCGAGACGAAAGAGCGCCGTGGCAAGCAAGTCATCTTAGACGATGCCTACTCGGCCCGCTACCCGCTCGGCGGCCAGAAAGCGGAGGTGCGCTGATGCTCGTATTGAAACGAAAACAAGGTGAGGCGATCCATATCGGCGACGATGTGACGCTCACCGTGCTCGCCATCGAAGGCGACCAAGTCAAGCTCGGCATCGACGCCCCGCGTCATATCGACATCCATCGCCACGAGGTGTATGTCCAAATGCAAACCGAGAACGAGTCGGCCCGCGATAGTGCCAATTTGATGAAACAAATGCTTAAAAACAAGTCGGAAGCATGAGCTTTCGACTTTTTAGCTGGCTGATTTTTTAGATAGGCTGACACGTGTCGTACGGGTACGATAGGATAGACAGGAAGAATTGGGAAAGGATTGGGTCGATTGGGTCAGGTTGTAAACATTTTTTTCATCAATATCAGCATCATCTATTTGCTCATTTCGTTGACGTTCTATGTGATGCGTGACGTTTTGCCGATTCAAGTGTCGTCACCGCTCGCCATCCGCATCGGGTTCGGGCTGTCGAACGGACTGATCGCTGTGTTGCTGACAATCAACTCAATCATAGTCGACGGGGCCAAAATCGACCTGCGGATCATTCCGTTCGCACTCGCGGCGGCATTCGCCGGTCCGGTCGGGGTGACCGTCGCCATCCTCACATCTGTCGCGGTCAGGTTGCTGACAGATGGCTTCAGTATGATCATCATGAACGGCTTCGTCATGATCGGCATTTTTTTGGTGATTGCCGTCGGGCTCGGCCGCCAATCGGTGCGTCGAGGTCATTCGTTCGCGGTGTACATCGCGATCGGCATGGCGCTCGTCCTCGTCCGCGTCGTCGGCAACGTCTCGCTCGATACGTTTATTGACGTGTTCATCCCGTATTTCCTGATGACATCGCTTGGGGCTTGGATATGCTATTGGGGCGTCAAGAAGTTGGAGACCCATCTTTGGATGTTCCGTCTGCATACCCATCGGGCGACGGTCGACGAGTTGACGGGACTCCCGAACCGCTACATGACGCTCGAACGGTTGAGCGAGGTGGAACTGTCTGGTCGACCGTGGGCACTCTTCGTCATCGATGTCGACCATTTCAAGCAATTGAACGATACATATGGCCATCGTGCCGGCGACGAGGCGTTGCGTCAAATCGGTGAGACGTTACGCCTGAACTGCCCGGACGGGGGATTTGTCGGTCGGTACGGCGGCGAAGAATTTTTGATGGTCGTCGAAGGTGCAGGGGAGGCCGTCGTGGCGCTTGCCGACGCGGTCGTCGATGTCGTCCGCGAGACACCGTTCACGTTCGAAGGGGAAACGATCCCGATGACGATCTCGATCGGGGCGTCGGTCGCCGACGCCGAACCGAGTATGCTTGTATTCGAGCGGGCCGATGCGGCGCTTTATGCGGCGAAGATGAGCGGACGCGATCAGGCACGTTTAGGATAACGCAAAAGGTCGGCCCCGGGGCCGACCTTTTTAGTGAATATTTTTCTTTTTGAACTGTCCGCCCCGGACGTCGTGGATGTTACCGATGGCGAGGAACGCCTTCTCGTCATAGTCGTCGAGGATGTCTTTCAATTTCGTCTCCTCTAGTCGGCTAATGACGGTGAAGACGACTTTTTTGCCGTCACCCGTGTACGCCCCTTCGCCGTGAAGGTACGTCACACCGCGGCCGAGTCGGTCCATGATGGCTTGGCCGACGTCGTCCGGCGACGTCGTGATGATCCACGCCGCTTTCGATTGGTCGATCCCTTCTAACACGATATCGATCGTCTTGAAGGCGACGAAATAGGTGATAAGCGAGTACATGGCCCGGTCCCAGCTGAAGACGAAGCCGGCCGTACCTAGGATGAAGATGTTGAAGAACATGACGATCTCGCCGACCGAGAACGGGAGTCGGTCCGTGAACGACACGGCCAAAATCTCGGTCCCATCGAGCGAACCACCGGCCCGGATGACGAGCCCGATCCCGGCACCGAGCAAGAAACCGCCGAACACGGTCGAGAGGAGCAGATCGTCCGTGAACGGTTCGATTGAGTGCAATAGGATGGTGAAGCCAGACATGAGTAAGATGGCGACGAGCGTGACGACGGCGAACGTCTTCCCGATCTGGCGGTAGCCGAAGTAAATGAACGGCAAATTGAAAAGGACGAGCCAGATGGCGATTTTTGTTTCCGTCAGATAAGAGACGATGATCGAGACGCCGACGATGCCGCCGTCGATGATCTGGTTCGGGACGAGGAACGCCTCAAGTCCGATGGCGAAAATGAAGGAGCCGATCAAGAGGAGCAGCGCTTTCGCGAAGAGCTCGGTCGGTTTGATTGGATTATGTTCCCGCTTTAAGCGGAGCACTTCCTCCGGGGTCGGGGAAGGCATCGGTGGACGCTGCATCGCGTATCACCCCTTTCGTTTTTTACCTAGTATAGCATTTTGACTTTAGATGCGAACGATACGATTCGATGAATTTAGTTATGTATTATAACTAAATATATGCTAGACTGATGAAATGTGACATGAAAGGAAGGGTTCTATGAAACGTACAAAATGGAGTGTTAATCTCATCATGAACGTCCTTGGAGGGTTGATTGCCGCCTATGGCCTCGAGTCAGTCCTCATCCCGAACAACGTCTCTGACGGGGGCATCACCGGCATCAGTGTTGTCGGCTCTCAGCTGTTTGGCTTACCGCTCGGGATCTTCATCGGCATCTTGAACGTCCCGTTCATCTATCTCGGATATAAACAAATCGGTAAGAGCTTCGCCATTTTGTCGGTCACCGGCATCGCGTCGCTGTCGATTGGGACGGTCGTCATGCACCGGGTGCCAACAATCATTGATGGCGATACGCTTCTCATCACCGTCGTCGGCGGAATCATCCTCGGTTTCGGCATGGGACTCTCGCTCCGGAATGGGGGCGCACTCGATGGCATCGACATGCTAGCCGTTCTATTGTCGCGAAAGCTGCCGTTCAGTACGAGCGACTTGATCCTCTTCTTAAACGTATTCGTCTTCATCGTCATCTCGACGGTATTTGGGCTACAAGGAGCCGTCCTGTCAGCCATCGCTTATTTTATCGCCTCGAAAGTGATTCATATCGTCGAGGAGGGCCTGAGCGGAGCGAAGACGTTCAACATCATCACGAGCGCACCCGACGAGATGGTCGAGACGATTCGCGACCGGCTCGGACGGAGCGTGACGGTCAAATCGATTCAAGGTTCATATTCGAAAGCGGCCTACCATGAGATTACGTGCGTCATCAACCGGCTCGAGGAGCGGAAGTTGAAAGACATCATCGATCACGTCGACCCGGAGGCGTTCGTCGTCGTCTATGAAGTGACGGAAGTGAAAGGTGGAAGTTTCCAAAAACGAGATATCCATTGAGTGGAATCGAGTAGCCGACGCTGCTCGATTTTTTAGTATAGGCGGGAAATCGGACATCGGTCATAGAACAAGTGAGAATTCGGAAAGGAGAGACTTTATGCGACCGACCTCGTCAAGCGCGATATGGGCAAACTGGCGACAGTCGAGGCGACGCAGGCGTTCGAGGTACTGTTCGTGCTCATCGGTGAGTTGATGTTCCTCCACGCCGGACGCCCGTCTGGGCTATCGCTCGTCGGGATCTCACTCGTCATGATTGGCGTCATGCTTCATAGTAAGAGTCAATTCAAGCGAGAGGAGAAGCTGGTCGCGATGGCGAATCGATACGGGAAGGAGGGATAACCATGTCTTATGGATTGATAGGGAAATTGACCGCCGTACCAGGCGAGCGTGAGACACTGCTCGCAATCTTGCTCGGGGCGTCCGAAGCGATGCAACAGGAAGTGTCGTGCGAAACGTATGAAGTGAGCGTCTCACTCGATGACGACGCGATCGTCGTCTATGAGGTGTGGGCGAGTCAGGCCGCCCATCAGCAGTCGCTCTCGCTCGAGACGACGAAGACGCTGATTGAACGAGCGCGACCTATGCTCGCCAACATCGAGCGCTTGGCCGTGTTCGAGCCACGGAGCAGGCAATAAAAAACCACGTCCCGAGGACGTGGTGTTGGCATTACACTTTCGTCAAACTGCCTTTGACCTGCTCATAAAACTCGTCCATCATACCGGTACGGCTGCCGAGCTGACAGATGAGTTCGAGCGTCTCTTTATAGAACTTTTTGACGAGTCCTTTGTTTTTGACTTCCATCGACGCGAGCGTCTTGTCGAGGTTTTGGAGAATCTCCTCGATCTGGTTGTCCGAGTCCGGTTTGACGACCGTCATGTTGTCCGGGATCTTGACGACTTTTTCTTGTTCCTGGTGACGGAACGAAGCGCCGAAGCCAAGGTTCTCGATGAACAAGTGCGGCATCGCCTTCTGACCGAAGAATTGTTGGTGCCACTCGCTCGCTTTCATCGTGTCCATGTCTTGCTTGAACGTTGACGCCGTCGAGACGTATTTTTTAAACAGATCCGTCATGAATTTTTCGATGACCGGGATTTGCAGGGCGAAGACGTTTTTTAAGAGCGCGTCGAGCTGTGCGCGCGACAATTGGGATTCGTTTGACATGTCAGTTCCTCTTTTCTATAATACGATATCTTCATCGTATGGGATTGGCGGACGGGCGTCAACGCATCCTAAAAAGTTTTTTCAGAATATTTAATGATTTGGTGATGTTTTGTGCGATAATCGTCTCATGGCAGTCATCAAAGAGGAGTGAGTTCAACATGAATAAAACAGTAAAATGGGCCGTCGCACTTGGCGTGACAGGTGCCCTCGTCGCAACGGTCGGTGTCGTCTCGTCACGCGGACGAACCGATGATACGTCACAGACGATCCGTGACCGCGACCTCGGCTACGAGATCATTCTCCCATCGAAGATCGCCGAGGCGATCGAGCGCGGTGACGTCTATATCGAGAAAGCACAAGACGTCGTCGATGTCGGCGATAAAAATAGCTACGGCACGTTCGACCTCTACTATAGCGTCGAGGAGGGGGACGACCAACTGTTGTTCCACCTTGACTTGATCGACCGTGAACTCTCGGAAGAGGCGTTCGCGACCGAAATCGGTTACGGCAACTATCTCGGCGCGAGCGACAAGACGTTCTTCTGGGTCGAACCGACCGAGGCCGTCCCAGGCGCTGAGGCGCATACGGATGAGATCGCGGAGTTACTTGAGACGCTCCCGGAGCTCGAGTTTAAATTGATCGATTGATCTGGACGCCTGTCATGAGACGGGCGTTTTTTTGTTTGCTGAGTAGGATAATCTATTATATAGTTAGGTTAACTAACTATATAAGGGGGCGTAACAGATGTCTGTAATTCAACATTTCAACACACTGTATGACAGCTACTTAAGACGTTTACAGCAGGAAATCGAAGTCCATGAGTATGACGACATCACGGTCGCGAATTATCCATACATCTTGGCGATTTATGAGGAAACATCAATCACCGTCTCATCGCTTGCCGAACGGATGGGCGTCAAGAAAGCGTCCGTGTCTCAAATGCTCGACCGCCTTGTCAAAACGGGATATGTCGAACGGGTACGTCAGGAGACAGATAAACGAAGTATTCAGGTGAGACTGACACCGCGTGGGCGTGAGTTCGTCGATACTGAAACGGGCGTCTATATGCGCTTTATCGATCACATCTCACAAGCGCTCTCGCCAGAGGAATGGCAGACGTTCGAGCAGTTGCTCGGACAGTTAGCCGAGGCGGCAGACCATGAATCTTGAATTCATACTCGCCGCGCTAGGTCTCGCCTTGCTCGACAGTCTGAACCCAGCGACGATTGCCACGATGATGGTGCTGCTGCCGCTTGTCCGAAAAAAATGGCATGCGAGTCTATTTATTGTCGGGACGTTTGTCGTATACACGGTTGCGGGAATCGCCATATATACAGGGCTCGATCGCTTGCTGCGAGATGTCTTGTCTTCGTGGCTTGAGCGATTCACGACTCAAGTGGGGATATCGTTACTCGTCATCGGACTGGGCTGTCTCGTGTATGGCGCCGTCACGACGCTACGTTTATTCAGACGAATCCGAGCAAACGAGCCGTTGCCAGACGTCGTGGGGACGCTCGTCCGCACCGTGAACCCGTATTCGATTATCGTACTTTCGGTCTCGTCAACGTTTCTTGACTTGCCGACGGCTTTACCGTTGTTCGGCTTCGTCGCAATCCTATCTGGGGCAGGGTTTGAAATCATTGTCAGTCTGATCGCGTTCGTATGCTATGGGGTGGTGTATATTGCACCGATGGCCATGGTCTATGGTCTGTACATCTATTTTCATGGAGATGCGCGCTACGTCCGTTTCGAACGTTCATTTCGCCACTTGTTGAACGTTTCAAGCGTTTATCTGATTCCGGTGTTCTTGTTTCTTTTAGGCGGTTGGCTCGTCTTCAATGGGATTGGACGGCTCGGGGTGGACATGTAAATCGCTTCCGTGCAAAATGGAAAAGAGGTGATTGGATGAATTGGACAATAGAAGAAGCAAGACAGGCGGAACATGTAACAGCGCTCGAGGGAGCGGTCAACGCGCATGACGCGATCGACGTGAAGATCGGTCACGTCGCGGTCGGACAGAACGACTACGCCGTCTATGATGGTGAGACGTTGATCGGTTATTTGATGTTGTTCCCGTATCTCCCAAACGAGTATGAAGTCAATGCGCTCGTCCATCCGGACTACCGGAAGCAAGGCGTCTTCACGGCGCTTCTCGATGCAGCGAAACGCGACGCGAAAGAGAACGGTTGCGAGGCGTTCACGTTCGTCATCGACCGCAAGTCGAAGTCGGGCAAGGCGGTCGTCGACCACTTGGGCGCGGCGTATCAGTTCTCGGAGTACAACCTCGTCTTGAAGAAAGCCGAGCTGTTCTTGAAACCAAACGAAGTGTCGCTCCGTGAGGCGACGGACGCCGACCGTCCCGTCATCATCGAGACGCTCAGTGAGGCGTTCGGAGACCCGGTCGATGTGACCGAGAACATATACAGCCAAATCGACACGCCGGACCGCGTGACGTATATCGGGGAAGTTGAAGGGCGTCCCGTCGGTGTCATCCGCGCGCTACTGTCAGGTGACGATGCCGCGAGCATCCACGCGTTCGGTGTGCGGGCGAGCGATCAGGGTCAGGGCTACGGCACGAAGATGTTGAAGCAGATGGTCCAACAACTGTTCCGTATGGGCCGTACGAAGCTCGAGCTCGACGTCGAGACCGAAAACAAAGCCGCGCTCGAGATCTACAAGCGGGCCGGATTCACTGAGAACGGCGGCTATGAGTTTTACCTACTAGAACTGTGAGGTGAGAAAATGGTTCGGAATTTAAAATGGTTAGGCGCTGCCTTCGAGGCGATGCTCGGCATCCCGGTGCTCGGTGGGCTGTTCATCATCAGTATGGGGTATTCACCGCTCGGATTCATGCTCGTGTTTCATATCGTCGTCTTGATCCTGTCGGTATCGCGGCTGAACAAAGTCTCGTTCGGCCCGATTGTTGGGATCACGGCGTCGGTGCTCGGCTTTATCCCGTTCGTTGGCATGATGTTGCACTGGGTGGCGGCAATCGCTCTTGCGATTGACGCGTTCACGACGACGCGTGAACAGACACGTGTGATAAAAGAAGACGACCGGTTTTAACGGACGCTCTCGAAGTCGAGGGCGTTTTTTTCATTGACCAAAACTTCAAGTGGAAACGCTATACAATAGCTTCCAAGTGGACGATATAGAAGGTGATGAATTACACAGAGGAGGAACTCATAGTGAACGTATTTAAAAACTTTACGACTCAACTGCTCGCCTGGATCTTGGTCACGTCCTTCATTACAGGCGGCGCGGTCGGGTTCATCACGCTTCAATTGACGGAGCTCGAACTAGCTAAGGGTCAGGTCATGCTCGTCGGGACGGCCGTGGCCTTGCTCATTTCAGTACTAGGAGGGGGCGTCATTTACTTGATCGCCCGTCGCCCGCTTAAAGCGATCGAGTCAGCGTCAGACAAAGCGGTCGAGGTCGGAAACGGCGACTTGACGGTCGTGTTCGCAAGTGAATCGACGACGGACCGCTCAGAGATGGGGCGTCTGCTTCTGTCGATGGACAACATGGTCGAACACTTGCGGGAACAAGGAACGAACATGCGCTATACGGCGGACCAATTGACGGGCTCGGCGCAAGAGATTGCGGCAGCGGTCCAAGAAGGCAACACGGCCGGCGAAAGTATCCGCTCGGCGATGAACGCCTTGAACAAAATGCTCGAGGACAACGTCAACGCGACGTACAGCTCGATGGACTTGCTCGGTGCCGTCGCCCGGACGATGGAGAACATCCGGACGGAGATGGCTTCAGCGCTCGATTCGGCGAGTGAGATGCAACAAGAAGCCGAGAGCGGGAAAGGTCTTGCTTCGACGTCAGTCGACGCGATGCATGCGATCGCTGGGAAAGTCGAACAGTCATCAACACTCAATAGTCAATTGACGGAGAAGACAGGTGAGATCTCACGCATCACAGACGTCATCAGCGACATCTCGGCGCAGACGAACTTGCTTGCCTTGAACGCATCAATTGAAGCAGCACGTGCCGGTGAGCACGGACGCGGTTTCGCGGTCGTCGCAGCAGAAGTCAAAAAGCTTGCCGAACAGACGGCGAACTCGACGCAAGAAATCACGGATTTGATCGTCGACGTCAAACGGTTAGTTGGTGACACGTCGTCATCGATGGCGAACGTGAAAGCAGAAGTCGAGACGGGTGTCGGGCTTGTCGAGAAAGCGGGCGGTGCGTTCGCGACGATCCACAGTTCGGCGAACGAAGTGTACAGCCACGTCCATTCGGTCGATGCGCTCTTAGACGAGTCGCGTGGACAGATTGATTCGGTCGTCACGAACTCGGCTGGCATCGTTGGTATGGTCGAAGAAGCGTCACGTTACGCGACGGAAGTCACGTCGGCGGCGAGCCAGCAGGCGGCAAGCCTTGGTGAAGTGAACGGTGCGATGACGGAACTCGTTCGTGTCGCGGAGAGTTTGCAGAACGAGACGGAGCAAGTGAAGGTGGAAATGTAAGGAGGAGCGGCCCAGTGATGGGTCGTTTTTCTATTCAATTTGAAAAGAAGTAGTCAAAATGTGTAACTTTTTTTGAAAAAGACTAAACAGATTGGGGATGACTCCGATATAGAGTATGGAAACGCAAAAACGTTGCCAATTAATACAAGGTGAGGGGCCGGCCTAAACCTTGTATGCTCGGACAAATGGATTTGGAAGAGCGGAAAATACTTTAAACCTATGGAGGGAAATTAAAATGATTATCAATAACAACTTAAACGCAATGAACGCACACCGTAACATGTCATTCAACACAAACCAAACGGGTAAAGCGATGGAGAAATTGTCTTCAGGTCTTCGCATCAACCGTGCTGGTGATGACGCAGCTGGTCTTGCAATTTCTGAGAAAATGCGCGGACAAATTCGCGGTCTTGATCAAGCAGCTCGTAACGCACAAGATGGTATTTCATTGATCCAAACTGCAGAGGGTGCATTGAACGAAACACATTCAATCGCTCAACGTATGCGTGAACTCTCAGTTCAATCATCTAACGAAACAAACACAGCTGATGACCGTGCAGCACTCGATAAAGAGTTCCAACAATTAAAAAATGAAGTAACTCGAATCGCTGATCAAACTGAGTTCAATACGAAAACACTCTTAAAAGGTGGACTTGGTGCTACTGCTACAGCAGGTGCAGATTTGGCTCCGGCTGCTGGTATGACTAACTACAACGTTGGTGGTTCGCAAGTAGGGACAATCGCGATTACATCAGCAGCTGGTACAACTGGTGTTGACTTAACAGCTACATTCACTGACGCTGCTGGAAACGTAACAACTCAAACATTAGCTGATGTTGTTGCTCCTACAGGTGCAAACGAATCGAATGTAAACTTCGATAAACTCGGATTCTCATTCACAGCTAACTCATCATTGAGCGCTACTTCATTCGACGGAACAGCAGATTCAACAATCACTGTTGCGACAGCAGCTGCTAAATTCCAAATTGGTGCAAACTCTAACCAAACAATCGACTTGTCAATTAAGAACATGGACGCAACTGCGTTGAACATCGTTAGTAACGATATCTTGACAAAAGAAAGTGCGCAAACAGCAATCACTTCTCTTGATGCTGCTATTAAATCAGTATCTGACGAGCGTGCTAACTTAGGGTCTGTTCAAAACCGTCTCGAGCACACAATCAACAACTTAAACGTTGGAGCAGAAAACCTTCAAGCTGCTGAATCACGCGTTCGCGACGTTGACATGGCTAAAGAAATGATGAACTTCACGAAGAACAACATTCTTAACCAAGCTGCACAAGCAATGCTCAGTCAAGCTAATCAGCAACCGCAAGCGGTTCTTCAACTTCTTCGTTAAGACTTATCTTCAATTTTTGACTCAGTACCCACAATGTACAAACAGCAAGACTAAACCCGTCCCTCGATATGCGAGGGACGGGTCTTTGTGTTTAGTAAGCGTAGATTGCAGATTCCTCTTTCAAATGATTCTTTTTAATATCCTGCCATTTATAAACGACCGACCAATATGATCGATTCAATTCCGTCGCGATATTGGCGTCAGTCATCCCCTTGTGTTTTGCTTGGATAATAAATTCAATCTCATCTTCCGTGTAATCATGTTTTGCTTTAGAAGATATGACCGTCATGTCTGGATGATTCTCACGCTCTAACCCTAGTCGATATTCCCAATCTAATTTCTTTCGCATCGAAGGAACGGCATATGCGTAAGGTGAGAAGTCATTTAAGAATCGGATTGCCTCTTCTGTCTTTTGTATGCGGAGCGTAAAAAAGTGCCCGTCGGATCGACGACTCAAGACAAAATGATGATTAAAAGTCCGAGCAATAAATTCACTCAGCTTCTCTAATTCTTCTGGATAAAATGCTTGTAAGTATAAGTAAATGTGGGGAGTAATGATGACCTGATTTAATTTAGAGCGAGTTGACTTGGTCAGCGACAGACTCCCGTCATCTAAATAAAGTGCGAGTAAGAATACAGGGTGAGTACAGTCTTCTAGCAATTGAACGGGAATATGTTTTTTGCGATCAATGTAACATTGTTCCCAGAGCCATGTGAACAGTTCGTCTCTCTCTGAATACAGTTCAGCGCTCGTACCGGTAGATCGAACTTTGATACCGCTAAAAATACGTGGTGCGACTTTTAACTTCCATTCCCGATACTCCATTTGTTTCACCGAAAAATGTTCACGGTACTGTAATCCCCTCTTTGGGATTTGTTTTGCTTTTGTACGAGCGATCGTTCCATCTCCGAGCAACGTCCCTAACAATAAACTCTTCTCGAACACAGTTAATTCTTCCCACTTCAATTTTCTTGCCCCCTTGCGATTGAACTCATCGGTTACTTTTTCCCGTTTCTAAAATTTTTATCCTATGGACCGACATATAAAAAGAGAGAGTGTGCGGGTGGATGAACCAAAAAGAAGCAATTCGGTTACTAAAGAAGATTAAAGCCGACCAACGATTGCTTGATCAAAAAGAAGAAATCTTATATGCAATGCGTATGCTTGCAATTGAAGCGTATGGAGTCAATCAATCAAAACGCCTGAACCTTGACCGATTATTTCAAGAATTAAAACAGCAATTAGTCTATTTAGAATCAAAGAATGATGACTCTTTTCATTAAAAACTACAAAAACATTTGAGAGAAACCGATATAGTTCATGAGAACATTTATAAGAGGAGCAGAAGCTTATGAACCCGACCATCTCTGAAGTCCGGCTTCACCTACCTTCTTCTGTATTGCCATATGAACAGACGAAAAATGTATTTGTCGAAGCGAATCAAGCGAAGCTTGCTGATGAAGGCATCGTGATTCTTCCGACGCCTCAACACGTCACAAAGTTAGAGGCGGCCGTTGAGAAGGCGAATCAAGTACTTGAGCAACAACTTACTGGCTTAAAGTTTATGAAACATGAAAAATTAAATGACTATTATATTCAAATTGTGGATGTAAACAACGAAGTTATTCGCGAAATCCCAAGTAAGAAGTCGCTCGACTTTTTCGCGGCGTTTTTGGAATTTAATCATTTATTTGATGAGCGTGTTTAAAGGAGGAGAACTATGACGACACCAATCCGATTCGGCGGACTCGCCAGTGGAATTGATACTGATACGATTATTAAGCAATTGATGCAAGTAGAACGTCTCCCTGTTGATAAGCTAGAACAGAAAAAACAAACCACAGAGTGGAAGCGTGACGCATATCGAGAGATGAACCGATCACTCATGACTCTTCGAAATAGCGCTGTAGATCTTATGCTCAGTCGTAACTTTTACGCTAAGACATCGAGTTCATCAGACGAGTCTCGTGTCTCTGTTGTAGCAGGACCTTCTAGCGGAAATACAGCTGTTCGTATTGAGTCAGTTAATCAGCTTGCCACAGCAGCCACACAGATTGTTGAACCGAAAGACAAAATCGGAAATGCGGTCACGAAAGCGACAAAGCTTTCAGATATGAATTTACAATCAGCTACTCAAGAAGTACAGTTGAACGTGGCGACTAAAGAATGGATACTCTCTCCTAAACCGAGAGCTGGGGAACAAATTATATTGAAAGATGCTTCTGATAATTTAATCGATTCTGCTAACTATACTTATGATGGAGCAACAGGAAAAGTAACGATGAATGATGGGTCTGATTTGGCAATTGGGATGAAAGCGACCTACACATCCGGCTATCAAGTTCAAATTCGTTCAGAAGAGGGCGGAGAACTTAAGACCATTAAATTATCAGAAGAGGCAACGATAGAAAATTTAGTCACAGCCTTAAACGGAAAAGAGTCTGGGATTTCAGCATTCTTCGAACCGATTTCTGGAAAACTATCTCTTACACAAAAACAGACTGGTGAAAAATCGATAATTGAATTTGATGCTACTACAAAGAATGTTTTTGGTATAAATCCTGCTGCTCTTCCTCAAAAAGGTGTAGATGCTAGTTTCGTAGTGAATGGTATTACAATGACGCAAAGTTCTAACACTGTCGCGATTGATAATATGACCGTCACTCTTAAATCTCAGTTCACTGCATCACAAGGAGCCGTAATTCTTTCGGCCGCAACCGATACTCAAAAAATATTTGATAACATTAAAGGGTTCGTAGATAAGTATAATGAAACAATCGATTTAATGAATACAAAAGTCCGGGAAGATAAATTCCGTTCATTCACTCCACTTACAAAAGCTCAGCGTGATGAACTGTCTGAAGACGAAATCAAAAAGTGGGAAGAAAAAGCGATGAGTGGGATGCTCCGTGGCGATACAATTGTACGCAGTGCCATGGATACCCTTCGTAGTAAGTGGTCTAGTACCTCAGCGTCAACTAATGATAATGAAATGAAGCAACTATTTCAGATTGGTCTTGCAACAGGGTCTGATTTTACAAACGGAGGAAAAATTGAGCTAAACGAAGAGAAACTCAAAGCCGCCATTGAAAAAGATCCAGAGCAAGTCTATCAATTGTTTACGAATGCTGAGAGTGGGCTGCTTCCAAAAATCCGTGATGCTGCAACAAATTCTCGCACAACAATTACAAGAATTGCTGGATCTGAAGGCTCTGGTGCACCAACATATTCAATGGGTCGTGAAATGACAGCAATCGATACACGCATCGAACGCTTAAACGAATTACTAATCAGTAAAGAAAATGCCTACTATCGCCGTTTCACGGCGATGGAGACGGCGATGAACCAAGCGAATTCGCAAGCGGCATCACTGCAACAGTTTCTAGGCGGAGGCATGTAAGAGGAGGAATTTCAATGGTAGCCAATCCATATGCAACATATCAAAACAACGCGGTCACGACTGCGAACCCACAAGAACTAACACTTATGCTGTATGACGGGGCGCTCAAGTTCACGCGTCTCGCTAAACTTGCACTTGAGCAGGGAAATCCTGATTTGAAAAATACGAATATCCAGAAAGCACAAGCTATCTTCCAAGAGATGCGTCTGACACTCAATAGAGATATCGCTATTTCTGCGAATCTTGACTCGCTTTATGAATATATTTGGCGCCGACTCCTTGACGCAAATATCAAGAACGATACGACGATCCTCGACGAAGTGCTCGACTTCACGACCGAACTCCGTGATACGTGGAAAGAAGCGATGAAACTCGCGAAACAAGGATGAGGCCGATCGATGAGATTATTCTCAAAACACAACGTCTGAAAGACTTGTTGGCGCAAGTGCCAGAAGAGCCGACGTACGACACGTGGATGGACCAAATCCATGAACTGCTCGACGACCGCGAACAGCTGCTGTCGGCGCATGGTCCCGACTTAGAAGCGACCGATCAGACGGTCATTCGTCAGCTCGTCGACGACAGTCACAAGATAGCCCGCTTGATCGAGGCCGAGCATCAACGGCTCGGGATGACGCTCGGGACGACACGCCAAGAACGGAAGACGGTCAAGTCGTACGTCGACCCGTACGAGGACGTCGATTCGAACTTTTCTGGACTATTCGACCAGCAGACATAAACGAGCTTGGGGATGCCCCAGGCTCGTTTTGTGTTCAGTCTGTTTTGATAGGTTTTCGGTTTCTCAAAAATTTTGAGAGGGAAAATGTTGTGGTAAATAAGAGGAGTCCGGTCATGCTGAACTGTATGTAGACGTGAAGTAAATCTTGAAGTGAGTTCAACGGATAGAAGCCGCTCAACAAGACAGTCGGTAATACGGTCGCGTGCATCGCACCATAATGGGCGAGAATCTGTTTCGAAAAGCGCCAATCGTGGATTTGGTAAATGACGCTCGTCAATCCGAGGAAAAAGGCAATCACTCCATAAAACAGAAAACTACGAGCCGCGCTGTCGTCACCGTTCAAGTTCTGCCATAGGGCAAGAATGAAGAACCCTCCAAGCAGCACACTACCTCGATTCAATCCTGTTTTGAATAACATACGTCCAGTCCCTTCGTGTTGTTGTTCCTACTCATACGAAAAGAGCCGTACAAATGTTTCAACGAATGATGAGGATGCAAATACGTCTGTTTTGTTGTAATATCGGGTAAATATCACTATACCCGTTGCTTCTGTTCTGGAAAGGGGAGGGAAACGAGATGAGTGAGAAAAAGGTAAATCCTAAGCCATCGAAAGATCGTCGTTACTTCGTCTACGGTCCAGAAGGGGCGTACGATGAATATGTGGAACGGGACCCGAAGCTCGAGGCGTACGTCGAGGACGACGCACCGATCGAGGAGAATCCTGACCCGTATGAAGAAGAAGACTTAAAAGCTCGAGGATAAATGTCAAGACCGAACAAGGCTCAATTGCGAGCCTTGTTTTTTATTGTGATGGGCCAATGACCTGTTACTTTTTATTGCTGAGGTAAGGTGGATGAATCCGTTATGCTCGTTGTATCAACCACCACTTGTCACTTCAAAAGGAGAGATTTTCAATGAACATGAAACGATACGGATTCCTATTTGCCTTACCACTCGCGCTGCTCGTCGGTTGCGGGGAAGCCGACGAATTGAAAACGACCACAACCGAAACAGAGGAAGTCGCGGTAGCGGAAGAACCTGAAGAAGCGCCAGAAACGGAAACACAGACAGAAGAGGCGGAAGTCCAAGAAACAGAGCTTGGTACCAACCAAATTCACTTAAAAAATAAAGCGCTCGACATCACGGAAGCGATGGGTTCTGTCCAATTCCAAGTCGACAAAGTCCAGACGTCGCGTTTGAAAGTAGCGGAGGCGTACCGAGATTCGTTTGATGGGAAAGAAGAGGTGACGGTTGTCGTCTTCAATGTGATTGCTGAAAACACCGTCGAGGATACAATCAGCTTCCATCCGAATCAGAGCACGCTCGTGACGAATACGGGGGAACAGATTGATGCAAATCTCTGGTTCTCAGACGACGTCGGAGGCGACTTCCTTGGGGAAGTGAAGAAGGAAGGCAACGTCTTCTTCTTTGCCGAATCGATGCCGGAAGAGTTGGCGGAACTAAGATTGATTGTCGGGGGACCAACGAGCACGGATTATGAGAAATTGGCCGAGGAGTCGTACGAATACACGATCGATGTCACCAAATAAAGAGAAAGCGCATCAACGAGATGCGCCTTCTCTTTATTTACGTTGATGCGGCAACGGAATCGTCAACACGTTCCAGTTCTCCCCGGCGAATACTTTCGCCAAGTAGACGATCTGGCCGACGTGATAGCTGTAGTGCGCCACTTGCTTCTCGATCGCCCAGATAACGCTCTTCTCTTCGCCGCGGATGAATACGGTCTTGCCGATGTCTTCTGGTGTCAGACTCGCCAAGACGTCGTCTAACAGCTGCCAGCGTTCGTCCCACGTCGCCATCAGCTCGGCGCGAGACGCCTGTTGGTCCTCGAATTCGGCGTCGCGGTTTCGATCCGGTTTCTCACCATCCGTTATTAAAAAATCGGTCCACCTTGATTTCATGTTGTTCGAGATATGTTGCACGATGACGGCGAGCGAGAGCGTGTCCGGTGCGAGCACGCGGTGCAAATCGTCGTCGCTCACTTGACTGAGCGCATTTTCTGCGAGCTGTTTTTGTTCTTGAAAGATGCTGCGTACTTCTGTCACGTAACGTTGTTCAAACATGTAATTTCCCCCTTATGTAGTATCTCTCTACTCATACCCTAAATCCAAAAAAGACGAACAGGATAGCCTGTCCGTCTAAGCGTGTTCGGTTCGAAACTCTTCCCAATGATCACGGGCCTGCGTCCGGATCCGTTCTGAGACTTCCTTGCTGCCGAGCAAGATCCCGTACCAGCGCCGGGCGTCCTCATACAACCCGAGGGCGGCCGACAAGTCGGCGATTCGTAGCATGAGCTGATCGTACGGCAATCCGGTCCGAATCTGGTCGGTATATACTTCCTGCACCTCATTATACTTATCAAGCGTCCGTTGCATCCATTCCTTCTCGACCGTCTCGTTCCCGATCAAGCGATTCATCCAGACGAGCCGCATCCCGAGCATGGCGACGACGGACGGCTTCTGTCCGCTCAGCTGGGCCGTCATGACGGCGAACTTGTACAGTTGGATGACGTGCTCGGGCGTGCGGTCGCCTTCGAGCGTCTCCGGGTTGATCCGTGATAAATAGTTCGTCTCGAGCGCCTCGCGATTGTTTTTCCGGACTTTGTCGAACGAGTCGTGGAAGACGAGGTGACAGTGGCTACAGACGACCGGCTCATACAAGTACGGGTTGTCACCGTCGTACGTCGTATAGCCGTCCTTCGCGACTTCTTGCGGCCTAATATGGCGCGATAAGATGCGTGGTGTCACACTTTCCTTTAAACAGTAAGGACATTTCACTTTCTTCGAAAATAAATGTTCAGCCATATGTCACCTCATACGTACACGTTGACGAGCAATCCACGGATCTCACCGACTTGGTCGAGTAGCGACAGACGTGACGCTTCCCCCGAGATGACCTGGTCCGTCAGTGCGAGCAGCTTCTGGTCGACCTGCTCGACGATCTTATAGATCTTGGCCCGGCCCCGGCGGTTGAACCCGCGTTTGTCTTCGAGGCTGAGCGCCGCGTCAACGGCGTCTTTCATAAAGTCTTTGATCAATCGTTTATATTCGGTGAGCGACTCGACCGTTTGACTCTCTGCGAGGAGCTCACCTTGATCGTGAATGGCCGCAATCTGGCGCTGGAAGCGCTCGTACTCACGGTCTTCCCTTTTTTGTCCGATCACGTTTTGGAACGAGACGCCAGGTTCCGCGTCAGGCCGCTTGGCTTTGCCCGCGCCGTGAAGCGACTGGGTCTCCATAATTCGACGAATGTCCATCAGGCCTCGTCCTTTCTGTAAGTTAGTTCAACAATTGTAACACGCCTTGCGGCAACGCGTTCGACTGGGCAATCATCGCCATGCCGGACTGGTTCAAGATGTTGAGGCGGGCGAAGTCCATCATCTCGCGGGCCATGTCGGCGTCGCGGATGCGTGACTCGGACGCGGTCAAGTTCTCTGAACTAATCGTGACGACACCGATGTTCGCTTCCAATCGGTTTTGGATGGCACCGAGTTTCGAGCGTTCGAGGGAGACGTCGTTGATTGCTTTATCGAACTTGGCGATGGCGTCGTCGGCACCGACTTGCGTCGTCACGTCGAGCCCGTCGATGCCGAGGGCGGTCGCACGCATGTCGGCGACGTTCAAGACGACGCCCTCACCGCTGCTGGCACCGAGTTGGAAGAAGAGTGTCTCGTTCCCCTCGATATAGTCGCCGTTCATGATTTTTTTTGAGTTGAATTCGGTCGTCTCGGCGATGCGGGACACTTCTTCTGTCAAGGCACTGATTTCTTCTTGGATCGCTTTCGTATCGTCCGGACTCAACGTCCCGTTCGCCGCTTGGACCGACAGCTCGCGCATGCGCTGCAGGAGCGAGTGCGTCTCGTTCATGCCGCCTTCGAGCGTCTGGGTGAGCGAGATGCCGTCGAGCGTGTTGCGCTCGGCCATCGACAACGAGTCGAGGCGCATCCGCATCTTCTCAGAGATGGCGAGTCCGGCCGCGTCGTCCGACGCCTTGTTGATGCGAACACCGCTCGAGAGGCGGTCCATCGTCTTTTTCATCGTTGTCTGGTTGAGCGACAGCGATGTATAAGCTTTCAAGGCTTGAATGTTATTGGTAATTTTCATAACGGTTTCCTCCTACGTGTGCGGGTTGAAGACGAGCGTTCGCGATGGCCTGGTCCCACGTCATCTCTAAGTCGGTCGCGAGCGCGTGAAGCTCTTCAATCTTGTCCAAGTCTTGTTCGATCAGCGCCTCGAGGCTGCCTTTCGCCATGTATAAGTACAATTCCTCGAGCTGAGCCGAGATGATGCCGCCGCTGTCATGAAGTCCTTGGTACAACTTCGCGAGCAGTTCGCGCGCTTGGCGCAGATGACGGTTGCGCTCGGCGATCGTCGTTGTCAGCGCGGTCTCGTAATGGTAGGTGAGCGCGTGGAGCATCGCTTGCGTCAGCTCCTCCGGGCTCATTTCATATAATCGGTTCGAATTCATGATTGTTCTCCTTTGATCGAGTCAAGTTCTTCTATTAAAAGCAACACTTCGGCCATGACGTCATAAAGTTCCGGCGGGATGGCATCACCGAGGTCAAGGTCGAGCAGGTGGCCGAGGAGCGAATGGTCGTGCTCGATGGCCACGCCGCGCGAGCGTGCCTCTTCCAAAATCTTGTCGGCGACGGCACCTGTGCCGCGGGCGACGATGATCGGGGCCCGGTCGGTCGTCTCGTCATAACGGACGACGGCGGCCGTCTTGCGTTTCGTCAAATCCATGCGTTGATACATAAGGGCCTCCTAGATTCTAAAGTCATAGCCGGTCGTCTGCGTGCGCTCTGGCTCGACTTCGACTTTCTCGGCTTTCGTCAGCGGGCGGAACTGGGTCGTCACGCTCCGGTAGCCGATCGCTTCAAGCGTCGTCTCGATTTTGCCGAGCAGCGGGCGTGCGATCCGTTCGACCGTCGGGTCATCATGTTCGAGTGTGAGCCGGAGGTTACGGTCGAGCGCTTCGACTTTCACGCCGATCTCGCCTAAACGAGGCGTCTCGAGCCGGATGTAGAGGACACTGTTCTCCCAATCGACGACGTCGCCTGCTTCCCGGTTTTGGATGTGGACGTGGATGCCGGTGTCGATCTCCTGGACTTTCGCCGGCAAGGCGAGCAGGAGCTGATGGAGCTGCCCGCCATCGAGCCGGTTGATCGTCTGTTGGACTTGGAAGAACGAAGCGAGGCGCGCCGCTTCCGGGGACGCCGCTTCGGAACGGACCGACAAGGCTGACGCCTGAACAGCTTGTGACGTCTGGGCTTGCGCCTGTTGCGACGCGGTCTGGACGCGCTGCGCCGTCTCTTGGACGTGGCGGCCTGACAGATTGGCGTCGAGGCGTAGCGGTGTCACCTGGACCTCGCCGGCACGAGTGGCACCATGCGGGATGTATTCGACGCGGACCTGGTTCGGCACGTAGCGGAACTCGTTCAACGCGGTGCGCACGTCTTTGATGAGGGCGGCACTCTCAGCGGGCTTCGTCGATAACAGTGACAAGGCGACGTCGAGCTTCGCCGTCATCGCGACGAGCGCTTTCTCTTGCCTGGCGTCGGTATGTAACAGCGCGTCCGTCTTTTGGATGAGCTGTGTCAGACGTGTCCCGACCGTCTCTAAGGCAGGGCGGGCCAAATGCGGCTTCGATTCGACGAGGGCCGCGACTTGGCCGAGCTGTTTCGTCACGGTCGCTTGTTCGGAGCGGAACGTGTTCGTCACGGTAGCGAGATGCGTCGTCACTTCCTTGACCACGACTTGACGTCCGCCTACGGGCGGCAAGGCTTCCCGTGGTTCGGGACGGGTGGGTGGAGCGGCCGGGATGTCTTTGATGATTCGATCGACCGTCTCCGGTGTCGGTGTGATGCGTTCTGTTGCCGGGCGCGACAAGTTGACGAGTTCGACGTAGCGCTCTTTTTGCGGGTACGGTGCGTCCGGTGGCGGCACCTTCAGTTGACGCTTCGCTTCATCTAATGAAGTGACCGCGATGTCACGGGCGACGTCCGGTTTGACGACGGGCGCGTCCATCGTGCGCAAGAACAGGACGGCGTCGCGCATGTCGCCTTTGAAGACGGTCTCGAGCAAGCGGACGGTGTCCTCGTTCAGCGGCAGGCGTCCCGATTGGATCAAGCGGCTGACGGCGCTCCGTACTTCGGGCGGGAGCGATGCGAGCAACGCTTGGATTTTCGTATCGACTTTCGTGTCGGGTTTTGTCCCTTGAACCGGTACGTCCGGTGTCTCCGGTTCTGGTTTCACGACGACGGTCCCGAGCAATACTCCGTCCTCTTCGACGAGCGTCAGTTGGAACGGGTTCGTCTTCGGCAGCCCGTCCTTGAACGTGACCTCGACTTGTTCGCCGCCGACCTTGACGATGGCCGTGTCAGGACCGGTCTGTTTGACGATTTCAGCTTTATAGACGCGGTTCATCTGGACACCCGCGTTCGCGGCTACGGTTGTAGCGAGTTGCGCTTGGATTTGCATTGTTGTCACCTCGACCAATATATCGACCTCTTTTTCAAAAAGTGAAGCAAAAAGGCCATAAAAAAACCTCCCGTCAAACGACGGAAGGCCGGTCAAGATTCGAGCGCAGGGCTCATGTTCAGTTGTTGGAACCGGGCGACCAATTCGCCGGTCGCTTTGATCTGGTTTTTTAAGACGTACGCGGTCGCGTTCGTCTGGATGCGGTGACCGTCTTTCGTGACGATCACGCCGTGCGGGGCACCCTCGACAGTCGCGATGTCCCGAATGTGGGACCAGGCGTACCATTCGCAATCTTCACGTTTCGGCGATTTCGTCGGGAAGAAGACGAGTCCCGTCGTCGGTTCGATGACGACCGGCACTTTGCCTTTGACCCCGGCGACGCGTTTGGCGACGAAGATCCGTTCCTCGATCGAGCTGTTGTACTGGCGGCAAGAGAGCTGCAGCAACTGGTACGGCCGGAGCGGGGTCGAGATTTCGCTGCCGTCCTCGAGAATGATCCGCGATTGCTTCATCATGTCGAAGCAAGGCAGGATCGCCACGGTTCGCTTCGTGATGCGATATTTTTCCTCGGAATAGTAGGGGCGCATACGCTGCACCATCCTCCTCGTATTAGATTTTCAGGATCGGCCGATACTCAAAGAGCACAAACCTAAATCATCCCTTCAATGATATATCACAAAAAATGTAAATTCAATAAGCCAATATGAAAAGTAGGGAAATATAATTCCAATGTAAGCCAAAAGACGATTCATTTACAGAATTTGCGAACGAGAAAGCCCTCTACTTTAGTGGTGGGATGAACGTGAGCTTGATTTCGGAGTCCCGTTAGTCGGAATTTCAGAAATCAACAAGCAGCATCTTATCCCGATAAAGTGTATCACTCTAATAAAATTAATGATACAATGGGCGTATGAACAACTACAGAAGAACCAAAACCACCGTGTCGATGATCCATTATCATTTCGTGTTCTGCCCGAGGTATCGCCGAAAACTATTTGATGACGATACGTTCGAGCAACGATTCAAAGAGATCGTCCGTGATGTCTGCGAAGAGCTCGACATTCGACTCATCGCCATCGCGTGTGATCGGGACCACACACATCTATTCTTGTCGGCGTTGCCATCCATCAGCCCGTCTGACATCATGGCGCGTATCAAAGGCGTCTCGTCGAAGAGACTACGAGAGGAGTTTCCCCATCTCACACATCTCACTAGTCTTTGGACGAGATCTTTCTTTGTCTCGACGGCGGGAAGCGTCTCCAGCGAGACCATCAAGCGTTATGTCGAGGAACAAAAAACAAGGGGGTGACACCGTGTCGCAGACATTGACGGTGAACATCAAACTTCATCCGACAAAAGAGCAACAATCGATCTTAGAGCGGATGACGCGCACCTACATCGGTACGACAAACCAGCTCGTCTCGGACATGGTGCAAGCTCGAGAAAGCTTAAAGCTGACGAGCAAAAATGTGAGTTCCGATCTGCCCAGCGCCGTCAAGAACCAGGCCATCCGAGACGCGAAGAGCGTGTTCAGGAGGGCGAAGAAGAAGGACTTTCAGGTCGTCCCTGTCCTGAAGAAACCGTACTGCACCTGGAACAACCAGAACTACTCGTTCGACTTCGAGTCGATCTCTCTTCCAATCATGATCGACGGCAACGTCAAGAAGACGGCGATCCGCGCCGAGATGGTCGACCCGGACAACCGGAACGCCACGCTCCTCGCCAACAAGCTCGGAACGCTCCGCATCACGAAGAAATCGAACAAGTGGATCGCCCAGATCGCCGTCACGATCCTCACGACGGAGAAGGGGGGCACCAACGTGCTCGGGGTGGACCTCGGCCTGAAAGTCCCCGCTGTCGCATCGACAGATCGTGACAAGGCGCGGTTCTTCGGGAACGGGCGTGAGAACAAGTACATGAAGCGCAAGTTCCGGTCGAAACGGAAAGAGCTCGGTCAACAGAAGAAACTGGATGCGATCAAGAAGCTGAACAACAAAGAACAGCGCTGGATGAAAGACAAAGATCACAAGGTGAGCCGTGAGATCGTCGGCTTCGCGAAAGAGAATCATATTTCTGTCATCCGCCTCGAAAAGCTGGCGAACATCCGACAGACGGCAAGAACAAGCCGTAAACACAACAAGAATCTGCACACCTGGTCGTTCTATCGCTTGGCATTGTTCATCACGTACAAGGCAAAGCTCGCAGGCATCAAGGTCGAATATGTAAATCCGGCCTACACCTCTCAAACCTGTCCTTCTTGTGGCGAACGAAGCAAAGCGAAAGACCGGACGTACGCCTGTCCGTGCGGATTCAAAAAACACAGAGATCTAGTCGGTGCGATGAACATCCGATACGCACCTGTGGTCGATGGTGACAGTCGACCAGCCTGAGAACCTATAGGGTCTGTCTTAGGAGGGGTGATGGCACACCCTCATCTGAAGGCTCGGACAAAACAGAAATGGACTGCGTTCGCACAAGCACTTCAGAATCCCACTCATCCTGAAGGGGTGAGCTTGCGGCTTTAGCCGTGGGAGTGTCAAAAAAAAGCAGAAAATGTTTGTGTCGAGGACGATAAGGTGGTAATATAGCTATTAGAGGGAAAGCCTCTGTATTCTTCAATGGTGAAAGGAATGGATTTGCACATGGTAGGTAAAGTAAAATGGTTTAACTCAGAAAAAGGTTTTGGTTTCATCGAGGTAGAAGGCGGCAAGGACGTTTTCGTACACTTCTCAGCAATCCAAACTGACGGCTACAAAGCTCTTGACGAAGGTCAAGAAGTTGAGTTTGAAATCGTAGATGGCGAACGCGGCCCACAAGCGGCTAACGTTGTAAAATTATAATTTCAAACCGTGAACCGGCTTCCTCGTGAAGTCGGTTTTTTGTTTTGTCTACATAGTATTTTTCTCTTAAGAAAACGAGTTTAAAAACGGTGATAACGGGTAACTTCTTTTTATACAACCGATTCGATTGCAGGCGTGAGCATCGGAACAAAATTGTCATTATTTTCTGATGATAACGTTTTCAAATAAACTGAATTCGGGGTATACTATATATGAACCACCCGCTTCCGCTTTCTTTTTAAGATCTTTTTAAGATCTTTTTAAGCAATGAGGCAGGAGATTCGGTCCAAAATGACGAATCATTGGTTCAAGCGGTTATTTTAAGGAGGAGTTAAGATGATTTATAACATTCGCGGCGAAAACATTGAAGTCACACCAGCCATCAAAGACTATGTCGAGAAAAAGCTGGAGAAGTTGACTCGGTATTTCACAACTCCTACGGATGCACAGACGGCTTACGTCAACTTGAAAGTGTACAACGAAAAGCAAAAAGTAGAAGTGACGATCCCGATGACGAACTTATTGCTTCGCGCTGAGGAGACCAACCTCGATATGTACGCGGCAATCGACCTCGTCGTCGACAAATTGGAACGTCAAATCCGTAAACACAAAACAAAGCTCAACCGTAAAGGACGCGCCAAAGAAGGCGGAATCGGCGAGTATTTCAAATCACTCGAAGGTTCTGAAGACATTCCTGCGTACGACGAGGACGAGGCAGAACTCGAACTCGTGCGGACGAAGCGATTCACGCTCAAGCCGATGGACACGGAAGAAGCGATCCTTCAAATGGACATGCTCGGTCACAGTTTCTTCGTCTTCTCAGACGCGGAGACCGGGAACACGAACGTCGTCTATCGTCGGAAAGACGGTAAATACGGCTTGATCGAACCTGAATAATCTAACTTTGAATTCACACGGCCCTCCGACTTGGAGGGCCGTTTCGTTTTGCCTTTCCTTGAAAGCGTGGGTCACTTCGGTTAAACTGTACATTAGGGAAAAAACATGCATTTTTGACTGAGTGCAGAGGAGATAAAACGTATGGCGAACTTTTTGAAAGATTTATTTGCTCCACAGAAACGAGTATTGAAAAAAGCAGAAAAAGCAGCCGACTTAGTCGAGTCATTCGCTGAGCCGACGAAGGCGTTGTCTGACGAGGCACTTCAGGCGAAGTCTGTCGAATTCCGTGAGCGTCTGGATAAAGGGGAAACGCTTGACGATATCCTTCCGGAAGCGTTCGCGGTCTGTCGCGAGGCGTCAGAACGCGTACTCGGCATGCGTCACTACCGCGTCCAGCTCATCGGGGGCTATGTGCTCCATAACGGCGACATCGCCGAGATGAAGACCGGTGAAGGGAAGACGCTCGTCGCGACGCTCCCGGTTTACTTGAACGCCCTGACTGGCCGTGGCGTACACGTCGTGACGGTCAACGAATATTTGGCGAAACGTGACAAAGAACTCATGGAACCGCTCTACTTCGCGCTCGGCCTCTCGGTCGGACTGAACGTCTCGAACATGGACCGCGTCGAGAAGCAGGCGGCGTACAACTGTGACATCACGTACTCGACGAACAATGAACTCGGGTTCGACTACTTGCGTGACAACATGGTCCTTTATAAGGAAGACCGTGTTCAGCGTGAGCTCTACTACACGATCGTCGATGAAGTCGACTCGATCCTCGTCGATGAGGCGCGGACCCCGCTCATCATCTCAGGATCGGCCCAAAAATCGACCGAGTTGTACACACGTGCCGACGCGTTCGTCCGGACGCTCAAGCTCGAAGACGACTACACGGTCGACGTGAAGACGAAATCGGTGTTGCTCACGGACAAAGGGGTCGACCTCGCCGAGAAGTTCTTCGGCATCGACAACTTGTTCGCGATCGAGCACGTCTCGGTCAACCACCACGTCGGGCTCGCATTGCGTGCGAACGCCGTCATGCATCATGACGTCGACTACATGATCCGCGACGGCCAAGTCATGATCATCGACCAGTTCACAGGTCGGGTCATGGACGGACGCCGCTACTCGGAAGGGCTGCACCAGGCGATCGAGGCGAAAGAAGGCGTCGAGATTCAGCGTGAATCGATGACGCTCGCGACGATCACGTACCAAAACTACTTCCGGATGTATGAGAAGCTGGCCGGGATGACCGGTACGGCGAAGACGGAGGAAGAAGAGTTCCGTAACATCTACAACATGCAAGTCGTCACGATCCCGACGAACAAGCCGATCGTCCGTGAAGACGGTTCCGACCTCATCTTCAAGTCGATGGAAGGCAAGTTCAAAGCCGTCGTCGAAGAGATCGCTTCGGCGCACGCGACCGGACAACCGGTCCTCGTCGGTACGGTCGCCGTCGAGACGTCTGAGTATTTGAGCAAGCTGCTCACGAAGAAGAAGATCAAGCACGAAGTCTTGAACGCGAAAAACCACGCCCGTGAAGCCGAAATCGTCGAGAACGCCGGACAAAAAGGTTCGGTCACGATCGCGACGAACATGGCTGGACGCGGAACCGACATCAAGCTCGGCGAAGGTGTCATCGGGCTCGGCGGTCTTTACATCGTCGGTACCGAGCGCCACGAGTCGCGCCGGATCGACAACCAGCTCCGCGGTCGGGCCGGTCGTCAAGGCGACCCGGGTAAATCGCAGTTCTACTTGTCACTCGAAGATGAGCTCATGCGCCGCTTCGGGACCGACAGCCTCCAGAGCATGATGGAGCGCCTCGGCATGGACGACACGCAACCGATCGAGAGCCGCATGGTCTCGAAAGCGGTCGAGTCGGCCCAAAAACGTGTCGAAGGTAACAACTATGATGCCCGTAAACAGCTGCTCGGTTACGACAACGTCATGGCCGACCAACGTAAAGTCATGTATAAAGACCGGGCCAGCATCCTCGAGAACGAATCGGTCACCGAGATCGTCCGCTCGATGATCCGTGAGACGGTCGAGATGGGCGTCGCGCAATACACGCCGCTCGAACTCGTGCCAGAAGAATGGAACATCGATGAGCTAGCGCACTGGGCCAACCAGACGCTCGCCCTCGAGAATGCGGTCGCCGGGAAAGACTTCTACGGCAAAGAACGCGAGGAAATCACTGAGCTGTTGCTTGAGCGGACGAACGCCCAATATGAGGCGAAACGTCAACTCGCACCACCGGACCGGTTCAACGAGTTCGAGAAGATCATCGTGCTCCGTGCCGTCGATTCGCACTGGATGGCGCACATCGACCATATGGACCAGCTTCGTCAAGGCATCCACTTGCGTGCTTACGGACAGAACGACCCGCTCCGTGAGTATCAGGCGGAAGGCGTCAGCATGTTTGACGCGATGAACGCGGCCATCTCGGAAGAAGTGACCGGCTTCGTGCTCCGTGCCGAGGTCGGCGACAACCTCCGACGCGAGAAAGTCGTCGAGGAGGAAGTGGCGGTGTCTGGCAAGGACGACGCACCGGTGAAGAAAAAACCAGTCCGCCGTTCAGAAGACCAACGCCTCGGGCGCAACGACCCGTGCTGGTGTGGTTCAGGCAAGAAGTTTAAAAACTGTCACGGCAAACAACAAGCTTAATTTTTGAAGAGGCGAGCCTGCTCGCCTCTTTCCTACGGAAAGGTGAATCTCACTATGGAAATTTCAGATATTCGGAACGAACTCGAGGGCATGGCAAAACGCCTCGAAAATTACAGACAATCACTCAACTTAACGGAGAAACAGGCGCGCATCGCCGAGCTCGAGAACGAGATGACGTACCCGGACTTCTGGGACAGCCAAGAGAAGGCACAAAAAGTCATCGACGAGTCGAACGTGCTCAAAGCGATGGTCGACAAGTATCAAGAGCTTGCGGATGGTCACGAGGACGGCGAAGTCACGCTCGAACTCATCAAGGAAGAACCGGACGTCGAGATGCAAGGTGATCTCTCAGAGATGGTCATGGCGCTCAAAGCCGACTTCGACGCGTTCGAACTCGAAATCCTCTTGAACGGACCGTATGACGCGAACAACGCAATCCTCGAGCTACACCCGGGTGCGGGCGGTACCGAGTCGCAAGACTGGGCCTCGATGCTTCTCCGCATGTATCAGCGCTTCGCGGACAAACAAGGTTGGAAAGTCGAGACGGTCGACTACCTCGCGGGCGAGGAGGCCGGCGTCAAGTCGGTCACGCTCCGCATCGTCGGGCATAACGCCTACGGCTACTTGAAAGCGGAGAAAGGGATCCATCGCTTGGTCCGGATCTCGCCGTTCGACTCATCAGGTCGCCGTCATACGTCGTTCGTCTCGTGCGACGTCATGCCGGAATTCGATGACGATATCGAGATCGACGTCAGAACCGAAGACCTCCGCATCGACACGTACCGCGCGTCGGGCGCCGGCGGTCAGCACATCAACACGACCGACTCGGCCGTCCGGATCACGCACGTGCCGACGGGTGTCGTCGTCTCATGTCAGGCCGAGCGTTCGCAGATCAAGAACCGTGAAGCGGCGATGAAGATGCTTAAGGCGAAACTGTACCAGCGCGAACTCGATGAGCAGCAGCGCAAGCTCGACGAGATCCGCGGTGAGAAGACAGACATCGGCTGGGGCAGTCAGATCCGTTCATACGTCTTCCACCCGTATGCGATGGTCAAAGACCACCGCACGAGTTATGAAGTCGGGAACACGAGCGGCGTCATGGATGGAGACATCATGGGCTTCATCGACGCTTACCTCCGTAAGACAAATATGTGATGCATGTGGCTCAAAGACGTCTGTCTTTGAGCCACGTTGTATGTAGAGGAGAATTTCTTTAATGAAGCAAATCGTCAAAGACTATATTTACTTATTGACCGGTTCCGTGTTCGTCGCCTCGGCGTTCAGTCTGTTCCTGTTCCCGAACAACATCGCTTCGGGTGGCGTCAGTGGGATCTCGATCATCACGTATGAACTGTTCGGCATCTCGCCGGGGGCGTTCCAGCTCGTCTCGAACGTGTTGCTGCTCCTCGTTGGCTGGATGATCCTCGGGCTCGGCTTCGGCGTCAAATCGCTCGTCGGCTCGATTTTCTTACCAGGTGTGATCTTGTTTTATGAAGCGATCGGTGCGGGCGCGGCGGTCGATGATACGCTGCTCGCGGCCGTGTTCGGCGGCGTCGGTGTCGGGATTGGCCTCGGGCTTATCTTCCGCGGTCGGGCCTCGACCGGCGGGATGGACTTACTCGCCCAGATCCTACATAAGTTCACCCATATCCCGCTCTATCTCTGTATCGCCATCCTCGACGGTACCGTCGTGGTCGTCGCGGCCGTCACGTTCTCGTTCACGACGGGACTGTACGCGCTGATCGCCTTGTACATCACGATCAAGATGATCGACTTCGTCCAGCTCGGCTTCACGCAAGACAAGATGGCGTATGTCATCTCGGACAAGCGTGACGTCATCACGCGCGCCGTCTTCGACGAGCTCGACCGGGGCGCGACCGAAATCCAAGCGATCGGCGCCTATTCACGTCTCGACCGGCCGATGTTGCTCGTCGTCGTCCGTCAGAACGAGGTGAGCCGGTTGAGAGACTTGATCCGCCGCATCGACCCCGACGCGTTCCTCATCTTCAGCGAGGCGCACGAGGTGATGGGCCAAGGTTTCACCTCGGATAAACGGTATAGCAACGTCCCGTGAGATGTGGAATCTTTGTGTACTTTTCGTGAGATTAGGTTAAAGGGCTTGTCAAAACGGTTATAATGGATAATGTAGGCAATTTCTACAACTTAGGAGGGGAACCCTATATGAAGAAGTGGATGATGGCCATCGGCCTCGGCGCCATGCTCACGCTCGGTGCGTGTGGCGGCGATGAAGAAGAAACGACAAGCAATGGGGATACGGGCTCGACGACGGCTTCGGTCGACGCGGAAGCGGTATACGCACAGAACTGTGCGGCCTGCCACGGTGCGAACTTGGAAGGCATGAGCGGTCCGGCATTGACGGACGTCGGCGCACGCCTCTCGGCTGAAGACATCGAGAACGTTATTCGGAACGGGCAAGGCGCGATGCCTGCGAACGTGATTGAGAAAGACGAAGAGATCACAGCGGTCGCAGCTTGGCTCGCTGAGAAGAAGTGATCATCAGGACCACGGGATAACCGTGGTTTTTTTGCATTCCGCATTTTGGATTGATCGAATTTTGGTAAGGAACAATAAAGACATTGAAACGGAGTGGATATGATGTGAAGACAAAACTGATTGATTGGCCGACGTTCATCGGTGCGTTCGTCCTGTTGCTGACGGTGACGTTGCCGCTCGTCTTTTTCCCGGAGACCGGGAAGGCATGGGTCGGCGCCGCCAACACGTTCATGACGACGAACTTTGGCATGTTGTATTTAGCGATGGGGCTTGGCGCGTTCGGATTTTTGATCTTCGTCGCTTTCAGTGAAAATGGGCACGTCAAGTTAGGCGCTGAAGATGAGGAACCCGAGTTCAGCACGTTCTCTTGGGCGGCGATGTTGTTCGCCGCCGGGATCGGCTCGAGTATTTTGTATTGGTCGGTCATCGAATGGGTGTACTACTATCAAGGACCGCCGTTCGGCGTCACGCCGGAGTCGACCGAGGCGATCCAATGGGCGACCGCCTACGGCATGTTCCACTGGGGGCCGATCGCCTGGGCGATCTATACGCTGCCGGCGCTGCCGATCGCTTACTTCTATTATGTGCGCCGGAAATCGGTGTTGAAAGTGAGCGAGGCGGTCCGGCCCGTCATCGGCAAATGGGCGGACGGACCGGTCGGGAAAGTCATCGATATCTTGTTCATCTTCGGTCTTCTCGGCGGGGCCGGCACGACGCTCGCCCTTGGGACACCGATGATCGCCGAAGGGGTGAACGAGATCACCGGTATCCCGGTCACGCTTGGCATGCAGGCGGTCATCATGCTCATCTGTACCGTCATCTTCGCCATCAGTTCGTACGTCGGCTTGAAGCGGGGCATCAAAGTACTGAGCGATTTGAACATTTGGCTCGCCATCATTATCTTGACGTTCGTCTTCGCCTTCGGTCCGACCCGGTTCATTCTGGAAACGACGTTCAACGGGGTCGGTACGATGCTCGACAACTTCTTCTTGATGGCGACGTGGATGGAGCCGTTCGGCAACCTCGGCGGCTTTGAAGAGACAGGTTTCCCGGAATCGTGGACGGTGTTCTACTGGGCGTGGTGGCTCGTTTACGCACCGTTCGTCGGCCTGTTCGTCGCCCGGATCTCGCGGGGACGGACGATCCGCGGGATGATTATCGGGACGATGGTGTACGGGACGTTCGGCTGTATACTGTTCTTCGGGATACTCGGCAATTATGGGCTGTATCTCCACTTGACCGGTGCGTTCGACGTCATCTCGTATATGGACATGTACGGACCGCCGGCGACGATCATCGCCGTCATCGGCCAGTTGCCGTTCGGTAAAGTCGTCGTCGCCGTGTTCACCGTCCTAGCGATCATCTTCCTCGCGACGACGTTCGACTCGTCATCCTATATCTTGGCATCGGTCACGCAAAAGCATGTCGAAGAAGAGCCAGTCGTCTGGAACCGTCTGTTTTGGGCGTTCGCTCTCTGTATCATGCCGCTGACGCTCATGTTCCTCGGTGGACTTGACACGTTGCAGACGGCGAGCATCGTCGGCGGATTCCCGCTCATCTTCATCATGATTCTTCTCGCCTGGTCGTTCATGCGCGTCTCAAGCAAAGACATCCGGGCGTCGGAAGAGTATGAGTCACCGACGATTCACATCAAGTACCGGAAACGAAAACGTTCGCCGTTCGACGCGTTGAAAGAACGTCCAACCGATAAACGGAACGATTGAAAATAGGCACTCGCCCCGGCGAGTGACTATTTGCATGTGCGCTTCATCAAATGTGACTGCGATGTGAAACGGACGTTCAGTTCAACAATTTCACACCGAACTCAATCGAACTGAAACAATCCTGTAATGGTTATTTAAAATTCTGGTTGTTATAATTGTAGGCGCTCCTACTACTGAACCGGATAAATCATGGCCCGTTCAGAAACTTGGATGGTGCCTTGACAGAATCACTAGTTATCGTGTAGAACTGAGGCTAGGCGAAAATATTCACTTACTAAACAATCGCACACTCGTCATAGATGCATGAAAAATTTATAAAAAGGGTAGGGAATACGTTATGATCTCGATGCAAAAAGTTAGTAAAGTATATCCAAACGGTGTCGTCGCAGTTGACGACCTCGATTTGAAGATCGAAGACGGCGAATTTTTATACGTCGTCGGACCATCCGGCGCCGGTAAATCGACGTTTATGAAGATGATTTATCGGGAGGAGAAGCCGTCGAACGGTCAACTGTTGATCGACGGGATCGACGTCGGGAAATTAAAAAACCGTCACGTCCCGAAATTGCGCCGCCAGCTCGGCGTCATCTTCCAAGATTATAAGCTGCTCCCTTCATTAACAGTGTATGAGAACGTCGCGTTCGCACTTGAAGTCGTTCAGGCCGACACGAATACGATGCGTAAGCAAGTCATGGACGTCTTGAACCTCGTCGGACTTAAACATAAGGCACGTAACTATCCGGACGAACTCTCAGGTGGTGAACAGCAACGTGTCTCGATCGCCCGCGCTATCGTCAACAAGCCGAAGCTCATCATCGCCGACGAGCCGACCGGTAACCTAGACCCGGATACGGCATGGGGCATCATGGAAGTATTCCAAGAGATCCATCGCCGTGGGGCGACGATCGTCATGGCGACACATAACCGTGACATCGTCGATAAGATCCGTCATCGCGTCATCGCGATCGAGAACGGCAAAGTCGTCCGCGATGAAGAGAAAGGAGCATATGGCTATGATATTTAAAAGTGGGCTACGCCATTTACGCGAAGGGTTCAAAGGGACGCTTCGCAACGGTTGGATGTCGTTTGCGGCCATCAGTGCCGTCACAATCACCTTGTTACTCGTCGGCATCTTCGCTCTCGTCATGTTCAACGTCAACGAGATCTCAGAGAACGTCGAGAACGACGTCGAGATCCAAGTGTTCGTCACACGGACGGCGGAGGAAGCGAACGTCGAGAAGCTAGGCGAGAACTTAGAACAGATCCCGGGCGTCGCCTCGGTGACGTTCAGCTCGAAAGAGGATGAACTCGAAAGCTTCCGCAATCAGCTCGGGGAAGACGCTAACGCATACGGAACGGTCGAGAAAGACAACCCGCTCCATGACCGCTATATCGTCAAAGCGGCAGACCCGCTCAACACGCAGACGGTCGCGGACGCAGTCCAGTCACTTGAAAACGTCGATAAGGTCACGTACGGTCAGGACTATATCGATAAGATGTTCGCCTTCTTCAACGGGATCCGCATCGGTGGACTCGTGTTGATCGTCGGACTAACGCTCATGGCGATGTTCCTCATCTCGAACACGATCAAGATGACGATCTTCTCACGCCGTCGCGAAATCGAGATCATGCGTCTCGTCGGAGCGAAAAACAGCTTTATCCGCTGGCCGTTCTTCATCGAGGGGCTTCTGCTCGGTGTGCTCGGCGCGCTCATTCCGATCGCGGTCATTTATTTCGGGTATGACGTCGCATATGGTGCTTTACAACCATCGCTAGATCAACTGAATAGTGATATATTTAAATTGATCGATCCATCGGTACTCACGACGCAAGTCTCGCTCGTCTTGCTTGCGCTCGGTGCGTTCATCGGGATCTGGGGATCGACGACATCGCTCGGTCGATTCTTGAAAGTATAATTTAAATACGAGGGGGAATTGGCGGATGAAACGTTCGCTTGCGCTTGGATTAAGTTTGACGCTACTCGCCGCGCCGGTCATGGCGACGGAGAAAGAGACGTTGAAAGAACGACAAGATCGTCTATCCAATCAATTGGAGCAGTCCAAGAAAGCGCAAGTCGAGACGGACGCCGAGCTCGAAGTCACCGAGGCACAGCGCGACGCGGTCTCAACCGAGATTCGCGCCGTCAATGAACGTCTCGAGGGCTTAAGTGAACAGATCGCCGTCCAGCAAGTCGAAGCGGACGCGGCACGCTCAGAGCTCGAGGCGACCCGCCAACAACTCGCTGCCCAAGGGCAGTATCTTGAAGGCCAGAAGGCGCTCCTTAGTGAGCGTCTTCGTGTGCTTCAAATACACGAGGACCGGTCTTATCTCCAAGTCGTATTCGAATCCCGTTCGTTCGGGGACTTCGTGACGCGGCTCATGACCGCACAGACGATCGCGGAGCAAGACCGGGACCTCATACATAGTTATATGCATGAAGTCGAGCGCCTCGAGACGCTCGAGACGACGCAACGGACACAGTTGTCGTTCGTCAAACAAAAAGAGCGCGAACTCGTCGTCACGAAACAAGCGCTCGACCAAGCGGCCACAGAGAAGCATGCGCTCCTCTCAGAACTGAACGAGCAGGTCGAACTGCTCGAGCTCGAACGGATGACCCGTGACGAAGAACAGGCGCTCATGAACGAACAGCGTCGCATCATCGCCAGTCAGCTCGACGCGATCGCGACGGCTGAACGGGAACGGGCCGAAGCCGAGGCCCGCGCGAAACAAGAGGCCGAGGCAAAAGCCGCCGCAGAAGCGCGAGCACGGGCCGAAGCAGCAGCACGAGCTGAAGCCACCGAACGAGCCGAAGCGAATCAAGAAACCCTTACACCACAGGCACCGCCAGCAGCGGAACCGGAAGCCGTCACGGCTCCGGTCAGTATGTTCTTGCGCCCGGTGTCGGGTTACGTGTCGAGCCGGTTCGGACCGCGTGAAAACCCGCTCACCGGGGCGCCGGAATCGCACCGTGGCATCGATATCGTCAACGCGACCGGCACACCGATTGTCTCGGCCGCCCCAGGCATCGTCATCAAGGCGGCTGAAGCGACCGGTTACGGCAACGTCGTCTTCGTCTCGCACGTTGTGAGCGAGCAAGTCTGGACGACCGTCTACGGTCATTTAGATTCGATCACGGTAACGGCTGGGCAGTCGATCGGGGCGGGCCAGACGGTCGGTACGCTCGGCAACACGGGCTGGTCGACGGGACCTCATCTCCACTTCGAGCTCCACCGTGGGGAATGGGCACCCGGGCAACCAAATGCGGTCGACCCGGGCCCTTATATCGGCTACTGACAGACGGACGCGTCCCAAATATGTGGAACGCGTCCGTTTTTCTGAAGTTTTTGCTATACTGGATGAAAGACCGACAAAAAGAAATGAGGGACTTACCCGTGAAAAATACAACCGCAGGACTACTCGCCGGCGCGACGTTCGTGGCAGGGGCCGGTGCAGGCCTGGCGACGATGGCGTTCACCGATACGAGGTTACCGATCCAACCGAAAGCAGAGGGTTGGGACAAAGTCGAACAAGTCCGCAGCTTGATCGAGACGCACTCGCTAAAGGACATCTCGGAAGAAGATTTGTTGACCGGTGCCCTTGACGGCATGACGGCAGCGCTCGATGATCCGTACTCTGACTTCCTCGACGCGGAAGAAACGTCACAGTTCACCGACTCGATCGAGTCGAGCTTTGAAGGAATCGGCGCGACTTTGGAGAAGAAAGGAGAAGACATCTTGATCGTCGCTCCGATCAAAGGTGCACCAGCTGAAGCGGCAGGCCTTCGTCCAGGGGATATCATCACCGCGGTCGACGGCGAATCGATTGAAGGGATGGCCGTCGAAGAGGCGGTCCAGCTCATCCGTGGTGAAAAAGGAACCGTTGTCACGCTGACGATTCGTCGCGGCGGGCAAGAGGCCGACTATGAGATCACGCGGGATACGATCCCAATCGAGACGGTCTATTCGGAAGTGAAAGAGCAGGATGGCAAAAAGATCGGCTATCTCGAAGTGACCCAGTTCTCAGAGCCGACGGCCGATGAGTTTTTAGAGCAGCTCGAGACGCTCGAGAGCCAAAATATCGATAGCTTGATCATCGACGTCCGTGGCAACCCGGGTGGTCTCTTGCCGGCCGTCATCGCGATGACCGAAGGGTTCGTCCCGACGGATAAGCCGGTCGTTCAAATCGAGAACGCCGACGGGGAACGCGAGGCCCAAAACGGCCGCGCCCGTGAGGCGAAGCCGTACAAGCTGTTCGTCTTGACGAACGAAGGATCGGCCTCGGCGTCCGAGATTTTAGCCGGTGCGCTCAAAGAAGGAGCCGGTGCGACGATTGTCGGCAACACGACGTTCGGGAAAGGCGTCGTCCAGACGGCGTTCGACTTGGAAGACGGCAGCAACTTGAAGCTGACGACGAGCAAATGGCTCACACCGGACGGCAATTGGATCAACGAGACGGGTATCGAGCCTGACGTTGAGGTCGATCAACCGGATTACTTTGGGGTCAACCGTATCCTCGCGGAAGAGGATTCGCTCAAAGTCGGGGACTACGGCGAGGCGGTGTCGAACCTGCATACGGTGTTGACAGGGATCGGTTATGAGCCGGGCGGTCAGGCAGGTTACTTCGGTGACACGATGGCACAGGCGGTCTCGGACTTCCAAGCCGACAACAACTTGACGGAGGACGGGGTCGTCAATGAAGCGACGGCGTCCGCGCTCGAGTCACGGTTGCTTGAAGTCATCCAAGACGAGGCGAACGATGCCCAGTTGAACCGGGCACTTGAAGAAGCCGCAAAATAAGGATTAGGGAAAGGATTGGACAAGTGTGGACGTTCTACGAATGAGTTTTACCGCTTTGTTGACCTTGTTAGGTAGTCCGCTGCTCTGGGCGACGTTCGTCGCCCTCGCTTACATATCCATGACGCGCATTAAACGGGAGCGAAGCATGTTCCGGTCGCGCCGGCGCTCGCCGAAGTCAGATTGGCGCCACTTTGTGTGGCCGAGTCTGTTGCTCGCGGTCCTCGGAACTGTCGCGACCGTCTTGCTCGAGACGACGGTCAACTTCGAGTGGGTCGTCACGTTCACCGTCCTCTACGCCCTGATCGTCTTGACGATGCATCCGCGCTTCATGAGTCCGGCGTTTCCGTTCCTGATCATGCTCGTGGTCATCGGTCTGCGCGACGTTGTCCCGTTAGCCGGGCTCACGAATTGGGTCGACCGGCTCGCTGGCGTCGAGTGGCCGGTGTATGCGCTCGTGTTCGGCATCGTCACGCTCGCCGAAGCGATCCTCCTTCGTTGGAATGGGATCAAAGAGACGTCACCGACGCTCATCTTGTCGAAGCGCGGCCAGTTCATCGGCGGACACGTCGTCAAGCGGATTTGGTTCTTTCCGCTCGTCGTCTTTTTACCGCCGTCGTTCGGGCTCGACTTCTCGGTGCCGGTCATTTTGCCGATCCCGATCGGGGTCAGCCTGCTATCGACCGGGGCACTGCCGGGAACGCTGCTCGGCCGGTTGAGCCTGTATCGCGGTTTGCTCGCAGTGGTCGCGCTCGGCTTGTTCGCCGGGTCGTACGCGTTCGACGTCCCGTACGTCGCTTATGTGTTGATCGGTCTGTTCGTCTTGTATGAACTCGCCTTGCAGCTCATCAAACGGGAGAACCGCGGCACGACACCGGTCTTCTTGAACGGGAACCGCGGGGCGGTCATTATCGATACGCTTCCGGGTTCGCCGGGGGAGACGATGCAACTCGTCCCAGGTGAGTCAATCTACAAAGTGAACGGTACGGTCATCACCGGAGGGAGCAGCTTTTATGAGGCGCTGCAACTCCATAAGCCGTACATCAAGCTCGAAGTGCTCAACTTGAACGGGGATATCCGCTTCGTGCAACGGGCGATGTATGAGGCCGACCCGCACGAGCTCGGCATCTTGTTCGTCGGGGAACCGATGAGCCCGCGCTTGCGCTTACGAAAATTATAAAAAGGAGCATCCGTCGCGGATGCTCCTTTTCGTATGCTTACACTTCAAGTTTTGATGGTTTGAAGCCCATCGTCGCTTCGACGGCGTGTTGCCAGCCTTTGTAGAGCGCTTCACGATGCGTTTCGTCCATGTTCGGTTCGAACTGACGGTCGAGTTTCCATTGCTGCTTGATCTCGTTCTGGTCTTTCCAGAACCCGACGGCGAGTCCGGCGAGATAGGCGGCGCCGAGCGCCGTCGTTTCACTCACTTCCGGACGTTCGACCGGTACGTTCAAGATGTCCGCTTGGAACTGCATGAGGAAGTCGTTGTTGACCGCACCACCGTCGACGCGGAGCGTCTTCAATGCGATGCCGGAATCTTGCTCCATCGCCGTCAAGACGTCGCGTGTCTGATAGGCGAGTGACTCGAGCGTCGCCCGGACGAAGTGTTCTTTTTCCGTACCGCGGGTGATCCCGAAGATGGCGCCGCGGACGTCCGAGTCCCAATACGGGGCACCGAGTCCGACGAAGGCCGGGACGACGTAGACCCCGTCGGTCGTGTCGACACGGTTCGCATACTGTTCCGTATCTTTCGCCGACTTGAGCATACGCAGTCCGTCACGGAGCCACTGGATGGCTGATCCGGCGACAAAGATCGATCCTTCGAGCGCGTACTCGACTTTGCCGTTGTAGCCCCAGGCGATCGTCGTGAGCAATCCGTGGTCCGATTTGACGGCTTCTTCTCCCGTGTTCATGAGCATGAAACAACCCGTTCCGTATGTGTTCTTCCCTTCACCTGACTCGAAGCAAGCTTGGCCGAACAAGGCGGCCTGTTGGTCACCTGCCGCGCCGGCGATCGGGACTTCGAACCCGAAGAAGTGGTACGGGATCGTGTTGGCGTATACTTCACTCGACGCCTTGACTTCAGGCAACATCGACTTCGGTACGGTGAGGATGTCGAGCAACTCGTCGTCCCACTTCTGCTCATAAATGTTGTACATGAGCGTCCGGGACGCGTTCGAGTAGTCGGTGACGTGTGCGTGACCGCCCGAGAGTTTCCAGATGAGCCACGTGTCGATTGTTCCGAACAAGAGGTCTCCCGCTTCTGCTTTCTCACGGGCGCCTTCGACGTTGTCGAGGATCCATTTCACTTTCGTTCCCGAGAAGTAAGCGTCGATCAATAATCCGGTCTTGTCGCGGAACAGTTCAGCGTGACCGGCCGCATTCAACTCGTCACAAATACCGGCAGTCTGACGCGATTGCCAGACGATGGCGTTGTAGACAGGTCTGCCGGTCGACTTCTCCCAGACGACCGCTGTCTCCCGTTGGTTCGTGATGCCGATGGCCGCGATCTCTTTCGGGTCGATGTCGGCCGAACCGAACGCCTCGGCCATGACGGCGAGGACGGAACCCCAGATCTCGTTGGCGTTATGCTCGACCCAGCCTGGTTTCGGGAAGTACTGCTTGAACTCGCGCTGAGCGGTTGTGACGATCTTACCGTCGTGGTCGAAGATGATGACCCGTGAACTGGTCGTACCTTGGTCGATTGCTAAAATATACCGTTTTTCTTTGTCCATATGAATGTGCCTCCTTAGAAGTTAGGGTGATTATGGGACGAGGATACCATAGAGCAACGCGGCGATGACAGCGCCGATGATCGGTCCGGCGACCGGAATCCATGAATAGCCCCAGTCGGACGTCCCTTTGCCTTTGATTGGGAGTATCGCATGCGCGATCCGCGGTCCAAGGTCACGGGCCGGGTTGATCGCATAACCGGTCGTTCCACCGAGCGAGAGACCGATCGAGACGATCAAGAATGCGACGATGAGCGGATTCAACCCGTCGGCGAACGTGTTGGCGCCGAACGATAGTAATGCGAAGACGAGGACGAACGTCCCGATGATCTCCGAGATCAAGTTGAACGGAGTGTTCCGAATACCAGGAGCGGTCGAGAACGTAGCGAGCTTTGCACCCGGATCGTCGGTCGCGTCATAGTGCGGTTTGTAGTGCACATAGACGAGACAAGCCCCGATGAATGCCCCGATGAATTGGGCAAGGATGTACAGTGGCACATCGGCCCATGGGAATGAACCTGCTGTCGCGAGTCCGATCGTGACGGCAGGGTTGATGTGCGCGCCTCCGTAAATACCTGCGGCGTACACCCCGACCATAACGGCGAGACCCCAACCGAACGTGATGACGATCCAGCCGCCGTTCTCGGCTTTCGAGTGGCGGAGGACGACGCCGGCGACGACACCGTTACCGAGCAAGATGAGTAGCATCGTACCGATAATTTCGCTGACAAATGCTGACATGTGATACTCCCTTCCTTCCATATTGGATTTGGCTTACCACTTTTCTATATCCCCCGTTTGAAAGCGCTTTAAAACCAAGATATTGAAAAAAACCACTTTTTAATGAGGAAAGTGGTTCGGACTGGTAAAATGTTTGGAAAAATCAAGGGTAATCCCGACGAGAAAGATGAAGAGAACCCCTAAGCTCACGAAAGACAACGGTGTCCACCATGCCGCGCCGAGGTCGAGTACGATCGAGGCGATGACAGTCAAGTAGAGCCAAGCGAGCCGTCTTGAAATCTCATGGTCCCGATAACGATTCGTGAGCGATGCACCGAGCGGGGCACCGACAAAGGCGCCTGTCACCAAGGCGAGCGGCGCGACATAATCGAGCGACAACGAAGGCAAGTAACCGATGAGTCCGCCGAGCGAGATGAACAGGACGGCGGCAAGGCTCGTCCCGACGGCGCGGTGCGTCGAAAAACCGAGCCAACTCACGAGCAACGGGACGATGATGAAACCGCCGCCGATGCCGAGGAGTGCCGACAAGAGTCCGGCGATCGCACCGATGAAGAAACTTGCGGCGAATCCAGATTTTTTGCGTTTCGGTGGCTTTGATGTTTTCTTTAGAAGCGTAACGGCAAAATAAGAGAGGATAAGCAAATAGAAAACATTCAGCAACCAGTCATACGTCCCGGAGATTGACAGCACGATCCGGCTCGACAGCTGCGCGGTGACCGCACCGGCCAGACCGACCGTGAGACCGTTCGACCATGACACGTTGCCGAGCGACGAGTGCTTCTTCGCTCCGGACAGGCTCGTGCCGACGACGAACAAAAGTGACGTCGCGACCGCCTCGGCCGCCGAGTATCCGTTGAACAAGAGCACCGGGACGATGATGACACCGCCCCCGATGCCGAAGAAACCGGACAAGGCGCCGACGACCGCGCCGAGCGGGATGAAGAGAAGTGACCACATGACGACCCACCCATTTCTGTTTAGATTCCTCCTCACTATAGCGAATCGGGGAGCGGTTTGGGAAGCGTCTCAGAAGCGAATATTTGTTCGTGTATGTGCTATAATCAAGTCAATATGCAAGGGATAGAAAGCGAGGAATATATATGGACAAGATCAAGCTTCCGTTCGAATTACATTCGGAATATAGTCCGGCCGGCGACCAGCCGGAGGCGATCCGCCAGCTCATCGAAGGCGTCAACCGCGGCGACCGTTATCAGACGCTGCTCGGTGCGACCGGCACCGGGAAGACGTTCACCGTATCGAACGTCATCCAGGAAGTGAAGAAACCGACGCTCGTCTTAGCCCACAACAAGACGCTCGCCGGCCAGCTCTATTCCGAGTTCAAAGAGTTTTTCCCGAACAACGCCGTCGAATATTTCGTCAGCTACTATGACTACTATCAACCGGAGGCGTACGTGCCGTCGACCGACACGTTCATCGAGAAAGACGCCTCGATCAACGACGAGATCGACAAGCTCCGCCACTCGGCGACGTCGTCCTTGTTCGAGCGGGACGACGTCATCATCGTCGCATCCGTATCGTGTATATACGGTCTCGGTAACCCGGAAGAATACAATAGTCTCGTCTTGAGTCTCCGCGTCGGGAAAGAGATGGGGCGCGACCAGATGCTCCGCAAACTGATCGACATCCAATATGAACGGAACGACATCGATTTCCAGCGCGGGCGCTTCCGTGTCCGCGGCGACGTCGTCGAAATCTTCCCGGCGTCACGCGACGAACAGTGCTTGCGCGTCGAGTTCTTCGGTGACGAGATCGACCGCATCCGCGAGATGAACCCGCTCACCGGCGAGATCATCGCCGACCGTGAACACGTCTCCATCTTCCCGGCATCCCACTTCGTCACCCGTGACGAGAAGCTGCAAAAGGCGATCATCAACATCGAGGCCGAGCTCGAGCAACAGCTCGAGAAGTTCCGTGAAGAAGGCAAACTGCTCGAAGCACAGCGTCTCGAGCAGCGGACGAACTACGACCTCGAGATGATGCGCGAGATGGGCTACTGTTCAGGCATCGAGAACTATTCACGCCATCTGAACTTGACGGAAGAGGGGGCGACGCCGTACACGCTCATCGACTACTTCCCGAAAGACTTCTTGCTCATCGCCGACGAGTCACACGTGACATTGCCGCAAGTCCGCGGGATGTTCAACGGCGACCAGGCGCGCAAACAAATGCTCGTCGACCACGGTTTCCGTCTACCATCGGCCAAGGACAACCGTCCGCTCAAGTTCGAGGAGTTCGAGAAGAAGTTGAGTCAGGCGATTTTCATCTCGGCGACACCGGGCCCGTATGAGCTCGAGCATACGCCAAACATGATCGAGCAGATCATCCGGCCGACGGGTCTACTCGACCCGACGATCGAGATCCACCCGATCAAAGGACAGATCGACTACTTGATGGACCAGATCCGCGAGCGCATCAAACAGGACGAACGCGTCCTCGTGACGACGCTCACGAAGAAGATGGCCGAAGACTTGTCGGACTATCTCCGTGAAGCGGGCATCAAGGTCAACTATATGCACTCCGAGATCAAGACGCTCGAACGGATCGAGATTATCCGTGACCTGCGGCTCGGCAAATACGACGTCCTCGTCGGGATCAACTTGCTGCGGGAAGGGCTCGATATCCCGGAAGTGAGTCTCGTCACGATCCTCGACGCCGACAAGGAAGGGTTCCTTCGTTCTGACCGGTCACTCATCCAGACGATCGGTCGGGCGGCCCGTAACTCGAACGGCCACGTCATCCTGTTCGCCGATAAGATGACCGATTCGATGACGCGGGCGATCGGGGAGACCGACCGCCGTCGCACGATCCAACAGGAATACAATGAAAAACACGGCGTCACGCCGCAGACGATCCGCAAAGAAGTGCGCGGCGTCATCCGCGCGACCGTCGCTGCCGAAGAACAAGTGCTCGAGTCGCTCAGCTCGATGAATCAAGACGAGCGCGAGGCAGCGATCGTCAAACTAGAAGAAGAAATGAAACAAGCGGCCCGCGATCTTCAGTTCGAGCGGGCGGCCGAATTGCGTGACTTAATCTTGGAGTTGAAGGTAGGGAATTAAATGGCTGAAAAGAAAAATGCGATCGTCATCAAAGGGGCGCGCGTCAACAACTTGAAAAACATTGATATCGATATCCCCCGTGACCAGCTCGTCGTCTTGACGGGTCTGTCGGGATCAGGGAAGTCATCGCTTGCATTCGATACGATCTACGCCGAAGGGCAGCGCCGTTACGTCGAGAGCCTGTCGGCATACGCCCGTCAGTTCCTCGGACAGATGGACAAGCCGGACGTCGATACGATCGAAGGGTTGAGCCCGGCCATCTCGATCGACCAGAAGACGACGAGCCGGAACCCGCGCTCGACCGTCGGGACGGTGACGGAAATCTATGACTACTTACGCCTCTTGTTCGCCCGCATCGGGAAACCGGTCTGTCCACGCCACGGCATCGAGATCTCAAGCCAGACGATCTCACAGATGGTCGACCAAGTGATGGAGCTCCCTGAGAAGACGCGCCTGCAAATCTTGGCGCCAATCGTGTCGGGACGGAAAGGCACGCACGTCAAAGTGTTCGACTCGCTCAAAAAAGAAGGGTTCGTTCGTGTCCGCGTCAACGGGGAGACGATCGAACTGACCGATGATATCGAGCTCGACAAGAACAAGAAACATTCGATCGAAGTCGTCGTCGACCGGCTCGTCGTCCGCACTGACGTCGAAGGCCGCCTCGCCGATTCACTCGAGACGGCACTCCGCCTTGCGGACGGCCGCGCCATCATCGACAAGATGGACGGGACCGAGCTGCTGTTTAGCGAGCACCACGCCTGCCCGATCTGTGGCTTCTCGATCGGTGAGCTCGAGCCGCGCATGTTCTCGTTCAACTCGCCGTTCGGCGCCTGCCCGACGTGTGACGGTCTCGGTACGAAACTCGACGTCGACCCGGAACTCGTCATCCCAGACCCGGCGAAGACGTTGAAAGAAGGCGCGGTCGTCGCATGGCAGCCGACGAGCTCGCAATATTATCCGCAACTGCTTGCCTCGATGTGTCAGCATTTCGACATTGATATGGACGTACCGTTCGAACGGCTGTCAAAACGTGACCAAGACCTCGTCTTGCACGGGACGGAAGAAGAATCGTTCTTGTTCCGCTACGAGAACGATTTCGGCCAAGTCCGGACGAACACGATCTTTTTTGAAGGGGTGCTCCGAAACATCGAGCGCCGCTATAAAGAGACGACGTCAGATTACATCCGGGAACAGATGGAGACGTATATGGCGACGCACGCCTGCCCGACGTGTGACGGCTATCGGTTGAAAGAAGAGACGCTCGCCGTCAAGATCACCGACCGCCACATCGGGGAAGTGACGACACTTTCGGTCGAGCATGCGCTCGCTTTGTTCGATTCGCTCATGGACGAACTGAGCGAAAAAGATATCGCCATCGCCCGGCTCATCTTGCAAGAAATCAAAGAACGGCTCAGCTTCCTGAACAACGTCGGTCTCGACTACTTGACGTTGTCGCGGGCGGCCGGGACGTTATCGGGCGGGGAAGCGCAGCGGATCCGTCTAGCCACGCAGATCGGGTCGCGGCTGACCGGCGTCTTGTACGTCTTGGACGAGCCGTCGATCGGGTTGCACCAGCGTGACAATGACCGCTTGATCGCGACGCTCAAACAGATGCGAGACATCGGCAATACGCTCATTGTCGTCGAGCATGACGAGGACACGATGATGGCAGCCGATTACTTGATCGACATCGGACCGGGCGCCGGAGAGCACGGCGGAGAAGTCATCGCTGCAGGCACACCGAAACAGATTATGAAGAACAGAAAGTCGCTCACCGGGCAATACTTGTCCGGGAAACGGTTCATCCCGTTGCCAGATGAGCGCAAAGTGCCAGACGATCGTTTCATCAGAATCGTCAAAGCAGCAGAGAACAACTTGAAAGAGGTCGACGTATCGATCCCGCTCGGTATGTTCATCGCCGTCACCGGCGTCTCCGGATCTGGGAAGTCGACGCTCATCAATGAGATCCTGTACAAGTCGCTAGCGCACCATATTAACCGCGCCAAAGCGAAGCCAGGGAAGCATAAGACAATCGAAGGGCTTGACCAGATCGATAAAGTCATCGATATCGACCAGTCGCCGATCGGACGGACGCCGCGATCGAACCCGGCGACGTATACAGGTGTGTTCGATGACATCCGTGACGTGTTCGCGTCGACGAACGAGGCGAAGATGCGCGGTTACAAGAAAGGCCGCTTCAGTTTCAACGTCAAAGGTGGACGCTGTGAGGCGTGCCGTGGGGACGGGATCATCAAGATCGAGATGCATTTCCTTCCAGACGTTTACGTCCCGTGTGAGATCTGTCACGGCAAACGCTACAACCGGGAGACGCTCGAAGTGAAGTATAAAGGGAAGACGATTGCCGACGTGCTCGACATGACGATCGAGGAAGGGCTCGACTTCTTTGACAAAATTCCGAAAATCAAGCGGAAGATCCAGACGATCTCTGACGTCGGTCTCGGCTACATGAAGCTCGGACAACCGGCGACCGAACTGTCGGGCGGGGAAGCGCAGCGCGTCAAACTCGCGTCTGAGCTCCATAAACGCTCGACCGGCAAGACGATCTACATCTTGGACGAGCCGACGACCGGTCTTCACGTCGACGATATCGCCCGGTTGTTAATCGTATTGCAGCGCCTCGTCGAGAACGGGGATACGGTGCTCGTCATCGAGCATAACTTAGACGTCATCAAATCGGCGGACTACTTGATCGACCTCGGACCTGAAGGCGGGGACGGCGGCGGCGCGATCGTCGCGACCGGGACGCCGGAAGAAGTCGCCGAAGTCACAGCGTCGTATACCGGCAAGTATTTGAAACCGGTGCTCGAACGCGATGCGGCCCGGGCCAAACCGAAAGCAGGAAAAAAGAAATAAGTATAGAAATGTGTAGAAACGGGAACATGATTGACGTGTAACCAAATTGAAGGGGGAAACGAACGTGAAACAAGAAATGCGTGAACTAATTCTCCAGCAAGTGAAAGATGGAGAGCTGACCGTCGATGAGGCGATCACTCAGCTCGAACGGCTCGAAAAGTTAGATCCGGAGCATGTCCAAGCGCTTGAAGAGCATCAACAGACGGAGAAGGTCGATGCCTACTCGGTCGAGTCGCTCACGACGAAACTGACGTCAGCGGTCGAAGGACTCGTGACAAAACTTCGCGACAGCGACTTCTCGTTCAGTTCGAATTTCGGTCCGGAAGTGACGTACTCGAAGTCGTTCCCGTTCACCGGGAAAGACATCTTGCTCGACTTGTTCAACGCCTCGGCGACGATCGTCTCGTCGGACCATGATGAGTGTGAACTGATCGTCACCGGTCGTCCGCTCCGACAGCAAGACGCGGATAAGGCGCTCGAACAGCTCCAGTCGGCGGTCAAACATTCGGTCATCGGTGACCGTCTCGTCGTCTCACTTCGTGACAAGCTCGTCCGGGCCCACGTCGAACTATACGTCCCGCATCATCATTTCGACCACATGAATGTCCAAACGTTGAACGGAGAAGTCCGTGCCGACGGGATCGACGTCGAGAGTCTCCGTGTCCAGACGGCGAACGGCCGCGTCGTGCTTCACGAGGTGCACGCTTCAGAAATCCTCGTCAACACGGGTAACGGTACGGTCGAGGTCGAAGCGACCGAGTCTGAGCTCGTCCATGTCCGGACCGGTAACGGTTCTGTCATCGTGAACGGGAAGTATGACAAGGCCTCGCTCAAGACCGGGAACGGTAACATCCGTGCCGAACTCGCGACGGCACGTCCGGCCAAGTTCGAACTCGCTTCGCTCGCCGGGAACGTCCGTCTCGTCTTGCCACACGGCGTTGAGATCGAAGGCGAGCTCGAGACGAACTTCGGTGGGCTCCACTGTAACTTGGACGACCTCGAGATCGTCCGCGACCGTAAAGACGTCGCCCAGCGTCGTCTTGAATTCCTGTCAGGCCGTGGCCAGACGCCGCGCATCGAAGTCGAGGCCGGTACACGTACTGGTACGATCGACCTCGAGCACGGTTCACTCCACACGCCGTCGACGTTCCTCGAAGAAGATAAGCACGAACCGACGGAACCAATCGATCCGGTCGACCCGGTCAATCCGGCCGACTTGAACAACCCGTTCCATCAGTAATGACAATCAACCCCGAAGGCGAGCGCCTTCGGGGTTTTTTTATACAGCGTGAATCATCAGAAGCCCGAAGGCGCTCGCCTTCGGGCTTTGTCACGTCATAGATTCATTTCGTTCTCGAACTGTTCCCAATCCATCATCTGGCCGTCATACAACGTGAACGAGCCGATGATAAAGAGGATAAACAGAATCGGTCCAGCGATGAGTAGGAAGATCCCGAGGTTCCGCATTTTTTTCGAGCGGTTCCAGTAGAAGATGATGGCGACGATCATTGAAAGTAGCGAGCCAGACAAGAAGACACCGACGATGTTCAGGATGAACAACAAGAGCACCGTCTCGTTCTTCGTCGTCGCATATTCGCGCCACATGTCGATGAGCGATTTGATCAGATAGACGAGCGCCGCGATCCCGACGATGAAAATAAAGACGATGGCAATCCAAAAGAGTGCGTTCATTTTGTTTCACCTCCTTAATCATCTATACCCATTCTACGCAATTGCCACAAATTAGTTTCATTACTTTCGAATTGACAAGTTCTGCCTCACTTTTCATTAACGCTTCTGCTAAGGAGCTATGATACAATAATGAGCGTGAAAGGGGCAGATACTTATGCAAAATATCGTACGCACGGCTCAACTCGTTGAGCGCTTCAAGCTTCAAGTCATTTCCGGGGAAGAAGGGCTTCACCGTCCTGTCGCCACACCGGACCTCAGTCGACCAGGACTCGTCCTCGCCGGCTACTATACACACTATGCGAAGAACCGTCTCCAAGTGCTCGGCAAGACGGAGCTCACGTTTTACGCGAGCCTGTCTGAAGAAAGCCGCCGCGAGCGTGCCAAAATTCTTTGCACGGAGTCGACACCGGGCATTCTCATCACGCGCGGATTCGACATCCCGAAAGAAATCGAGGAAGAGGCCGAGTCAGCGAACGTTCCGCTCATGCGCACGAACGCGGTGACGACGTCGATCGAGTCACAGATCACGAACTTCCTCGAGATGGAACTCGCACCGATGACGGCGATGCACGGCGTCCTCGTCGATATTTACGGCGTCGGCGTCCTCATCAAAGGACAGAGTGGCGTCGGTAAATCCGAAACCGCGCTCGAGCTCGTCAAGCGGGGCCACCGTCTCGTCGCCGACGACTCGGTCGAGATTCGGCAGACGGGCGACCAGCTGCTCGTCGGGTCGGCACCAAAACTGATCCGCCACTTGCTCGAGATTCGCGGGATCGGCATCATCGACGTGATGACGCTGTTTGGGGCGGGCGCCGTCCGTTCGCACAAAAAGATCAGCTTGATCATCAACCTCGAGAACTGGGACGCCGGCAAAGTGTATGACCGCGTCGGGCTCGACCATAACACGATGAAGATCATCGACAGTGAAGTGCCGCTACTCACGATCCCGGTCCGTCCGGGACGTAACTTGGCCGTCATCGTCGAAGTTGCGGCGATGAACTATCGCCTGCAAAACATGGGCATCAACACGGCGGAAGAGTTCGCCGAACGACTCGCCAACGCGATCCACGATAACGAAGGTGACATGGAATGATGGTGGAGCCGACGTTTGACCGCGTAGCGTTTGAGATCGGGTCGCTCCCGATCTATTGGTACGGCATGATCATCGCGTTCGGAGCGATGCTCGGCCTCGTCCTCGCCTTGTTCGAGGCGAAGCGACTCAATTATGATTCGGAGCGGGTCGTCGACGTCATCATCTGGGCGATCCCGATCAGTATCGTCTTCGCCCGGATTTACTATGTCGTGTTCCAGTGGGATTACTACAGCCAAAACCTCGGGCAGATCATCGATATCCGCCAAGGCGGGATCGCGATTCACGGGGCCATCTTCGGCGCCTTGCTCGTCGTCATCATCTACTCGATGCGTAAATCGATGTCGTTCTGGAAAGTGACCGACATCCTCGCGCCATCGCTCTTGCTCGGTCAAGCGATCGGCCGGTGGGGCAACTTCATGAACCAAGAGGCGCACGGGTCTGAGACGACGAGCCGGTTTTTGAAAGAGACGTTATTGTTACCGGATTGGATCGTCAACCAGATGTATATCGACGGGGCGTACTACTTGCCGACGTTCTTGTTCGAGAGTGTCTGGAACATCCTCGGCGTCATCTTGCTCGTCGTTTGGCGCATGGTCGGCAATCCGCCGCGTGGCTATATCTTCTTGTCGTACCTCGTCTGGTACTCGATTGGTCGCTTCTACATCGAGGGACTCCGAACGGACAGCCTGATGGCCGGTGATCTGCGGACGGCGCAGCTCGTCTCGATCGCGATGATCGTGTTCGGGATCGTGATGATGGTGTTGCGCCGGAAAGCGAAGCGGTACGATGACCCTTCTGAGAAAGGACTGTTTGATTGATGGATACGATTTTATTTGATTTAGATGGTACGTTGCTCGATACGAACCCGCTCATCCTTGCGAGTTTTCGGCATACGCTCGGGTATTACTTCCCGAACGAGACGTATCGGGACGAAGATATCTTCCCGTTCATCGGACCGACGCTCGAGAAGTCGTTCAAAGCGCTCAATGAACCGGAATGGAAAGAGATGCAGGCGTTCTATCGCAGCTTCAACATCGCCATGCACGACGCGCTCGTCGCCGAATATCCTGGCGTGATCGAAGGACTGCATCGTCTGCATGCCAAAGGCTATAAGATGGGCATCGTCACATCGAAAGGACGTCCGGTCGTCGAACACGGACTTCGCCTGTTCAACATCGACCACTTGTTTGGCGTCGTCGTCACGGCTGATGACGTCGAAAACGAGAAACCGCACGCCGAGCCGGTCGAGCAGGCGCTGCGCGCGCTCGGTTCGACGCCGGAGCGGGCTGTCATGGTCGGGGACAACGACACGGACATCTTCAGCGGCAAAAACGCCGGCACGAAGACGGTCGCCGTCGGTTGGGCCTTGAAGGGCCGGGCGTTCTTAGAGACGCTCGAGCCTGACGTCATCATCGAGTCGATGGAGCACTTCGAGACGTGGCTCGACGAGGTCACGGTCAATGCGTAAGACGGAACGGTATCATCTGGACGGGCCCAACCCGCTCTGGCAGATGTATCGGACGATCCGCTTCTTGCGCGTCTTCAAAAATACGACGGTCGTCCTCGTCGGTCGTTACTTCCCGTCCGTCAAGGCGAAGCGTTGGCTGTACCGGAACTTCCTCGGGATGAAGATCGGGGAGTATAGCGCCCTCGCCCTCATGGTGACGCCTGACGTCATGTTCCCGGAGCGGATCACGATCGGACGCAACACGGTCATCGGCTTCAACACGACGATCCTTTGTCACGAGTACCTCGTCGACGAGTATCGGATCGGTGACGTCCGGATCGGTGACGACGTCTTGATCGGGGCGAACGTGACGATCTTGCCGGGCATCACGATCGGGGACAAGGCGGTCGTCGGAGCCGGTGCCGTCGTACATCGCGACGTCTTGCCCGGTGAACGTGTCGTCGGCGCCAAACTGCAAACCATCGACACGAAATAGACACAATTTAGTGCGAAATCATTTCAAGCTGTTCGATTGGTCTTCGTGTGAAAAATACTTGAGCGGTATCACTTTATTTGAAGGTGATGCCGTTTTTTTGTGTCGTGTCGCGAGGTGAGCCGTCATGTATATTTTTGTCGGAAAACAATTGTCAGACCTAGTAAAATATATTCATTATAGAAGGAATATAGTCCCGATTTTTTTAAACTTTTTCGGTTGCCCTCATGGATTGAGTGCGGTATTCTTAATCCTGCAACTAAAAAAGATACTAGAGACGATGTGGAGGATTTAGAATATGGAAGCGAACTATGAAGCACTAATGACGCTACCCGAACCAGAATCTCCGCTTGCTGCGGAGCTCCACTACTATAGAGGTCGTCGAGCGTTACGAGAAGGTCGCCTAGATGAAGCGACTTTTTTCATGGCTGAAGCAACTGCTGCGGCAGTCCATCGCGTCGATTACCACAAACAGTACGCTGAACTGTTATTCGAAGTAGGGGAGGTCTACCACGCCAACGATGTGTGGAAACGGGTGTTAGAACTCGACCAAACGGCGACAGAGGCACTTTATCACCTCGCGAGCAACTGCGCCTATATCTCACAGTACGAAGAAGCGGCCACGTATGCGAGCCGCTATCTTGAACAGGAAGCGCACGGTCGTTACGCGGAATCGGTCCAATCCCTTCTCGAACTGATCGAGCTTGAACAAGAGCTCGAAGACGAAGAAGAGGACGAGTTGATCACGTGGCACACCGAGGCGCAGCAACACATCGACAAAGGCCGGCTCTTCGCCGCGAAGTCGACGCTCGAGCGCTTGATCGATCAATATCCGACGTTTTGGCCAGCGTTCAACAATTTGGCCATCGTCCACTTTTACCTCGGCAATGACGAATCGGCGTTTGAGACGCTCGAGTACGTCCTCGACCAAAATCCGGGCAACTTGCATGCGATCTTGAACACGATTCTTCTATTACATGAGGCCGGACAATCGGAAGCGGCGCTGCAACTGTCGGTCCCGCTCACACGCGTCCGTCCGATCCAATTTGAATTACGCTACAAGCTCGCTACGACGCTAGCTCTCGTCGGCCAGTACGACCATGCCTACGAAGAACTGCGTCTATTGAAAGAACGCGGCTTCCGTGGCGACTCACTGTTCGGGCATTGGCTCAGCGTATCCGCCTACAAGACAGGACGTTCTGAAGAAGCGGCTACCTATTTGAACAGTGACGAGCTGAAACAGTTCGAAGAGAAAAATCCGTTCGACATCCGCGACAACCTCGAGTTCCGCTCGGCGCTCGTCCAAGGTCTGCGCCAAGAGGAAGACACGGCCCGCATTGAAATCATTCGGATCATCTCAAAGCTCGCCGATGACGAAGCGTTCGAGGCGCTCGCCTTGACGAACGGATTGACCGACAACGAGACGGTGATCTCGTTCGCCGAAAAGTGTCGCGCTGAAATTTGCGGTTCTCCGTTCACGGGCGACGCCCGGATCGAACGAGGATACGCCGCGCTCGTCCTCGCCGAAACAGAAGTGACGGAAGCAGAACAGATGAGCCTCGACGGCGATTTCTATGAACGCTTCTCGCGACTGCTGCTAACGGGAGAAACGTTCGAAGACGTCACGGCATCGGCCGCGGCGCTCGTCTGGATGTTTTACGCGAAACGCGAATCACTCCTGCTCGAGGAATGCGCTGATACGTTCGGCATCTCGGTCGACACGCTTACCGGGACGATCAAAGCGTTCAAGCAGACACTCGAGCAAGCATAAAGATAGACGATACCTCCCTAGGTTTCTTATACTGAAGTCAATCAATTTCATGCAGAGGTGGAATCACTATGACAGAAGAAAAAATCTATGACGTCATTATCATCGGGGCCGGCCCAGCCGGAATGACGGCGGCACTTTACGCGTCGCGTGCCAATTTGTCGACACTTATGATCGAACGAGGCATCCCAGGTGGACAGATGGCGAACACGGAAGATATCGAAAACTATCCAGGTTACGACAGCATTCTCGGTCCTGACCTATCTCAAAAAATGTTTGACCACTCGAAAGCGTTCGGTGCGGAATACGCGTATGGCGATGTCCAAAGCATCTCGGACGAAACCGAATATAAAGTCGTCCACGCCCATAACCGTGACTACAAGGCACGCGCCATCATCCTTGCTTCAGGGGCGCAGTATAAAAAAATCGGCGTACCGGGCGAAGAAGAGCTCGGCGGTCGCGGTGTATCCTACTGTGCAGTCTGTGACGGTGCGTTCTTCAAAGGGAAAAACTTGTTCGTCATCGGCGGCGGCGACTCTGCTGTCGAAGAAGGCGTGTTCTTGACGCGCTTCGCGGACAAAGTGACGATCGTCCACCGTCGCGATGAGCTACGGGCGCAGAAGATCCTGCAAAAACGTGCGTTCGACAACCCGAAAGTCGACTTCATCTGGAACCATACGTTGAAAGAAATTGTGGAAGCAGACGGTAAAGTCGGCGGCGCCCGTCTCGTCAGCACGATCGACGGCACGGAGTCGGAGCATGAGATTGATGGCGTATTCATCTACATCGGTATGAACCCGATTACTGGATTCGTCAAAGATCTCGGCATCTTGAACGAGCAAGGCTACATCGTCACGAACGAAGCAATGGAGACGACGATCCCTGGGATCTTCGCCGCCGGAGACGTTCGCGACAAGACGCTCCGTCAAGTCGTCACAGCGACGAACGACGGGTCGATCGCCGCTCAAAACGCGCAACATTTCATCGAGGGTCTCCTCGAGAAATTACAAGAACAAAACGCGTGACCAAGGCAGAAGGGATTGCGGGCAACCGCAATCCCTTCTCTTTTTTTCGGGCGTTCGTTATACTGAGGATAGAAGAGAGCTGAACACACGGCTCGGTTGTCAAATTTAAGGGGGCGTCAGCGACATGGAAGACTTTAAAGGATTAGAAGAATTGATCATCATCAGCGGGATGAGTGGGGCTGGTAAATCGGTCGCAATGAATAGTTTTGAGGACCTCGGCTATTTTTGCGTCGATAACTTGCCGCCGGTTTTGTTGCCGCAGCTGATCGATGTCATCAGTTCGGTCCGTCCGAAGATCGCGGTCGCGATCGACACGCGCACGCCGGACTTCATCGATAGCTTGTTCATCGTCATCGATGATCTCGAACAAAAGAACGTGCACCCGCATCTGCTCTACCTCGACACACGGGACGAAGTGCTCGTCCGTCGTTATAAAGAGACGCGCCGGTCGCATCCGCTCGCCCCGGAAGATGCACCGCTCGTCGGCATCAAGATGGAGCGCTCGCTGCTCGAAGGGTTCCGTGACCGGGCCCACACGCTCTATGATACGAGCGACTTGAAGCCACAGATGCTCAAAGACCGGATCTTGCTCCAGTTCAACGAGGAGCGGATCCCGTTCACCGTCAACTTCATGTCGTTCGGCTTTAAACACGGCGTGCCGCTCGACATCGACTTGTTGTTCGACGTCCGCTTCATCACGAACCCGTTCTACATCCCGGAGCTCAGGCCGCTCACTGGGCAGACGGAAGAAGTTCAAAATTACGTCATGTCGCATCCTGAGGCGCGGGCGTTTTATAAAAAAGTGATCGATATGCTCGAGTTCCTGTTGCCGCAATATAAGCGGGAAGGGAAAGCACAAGTTGTCGTCGCTTTCGGTTGCACGGGCGGTAAGCACCGTTCGATCACGTTCGCTGAAAAAGTATCGGCCCATTTCGCCGAGCGCTACAACGTCAAGACCGTCCATCGCGACCTCGTCCACGCGACGAAGGAGAAGTAAGATGAGACGCGAGAGAAAAGTTGTCGCCATCGGTGGCGGGACGGGTCTATCGACGCTCGTCCGTGGTCTCAAGCATTATCCGCTCGCGATCACGGCGATTGTCACGGTCGGTGATGACGGCGGCAGCTCGGGACGGCTCCGCGACGAGTTCCACATGCTACCGCCCGGGGATATCCGTAACGTCATCTTGGCGTTATCTGAAGTCGAGCCGCTCATGGACCGCATCTTACAGTATCGGTTCGACAGCGGTTACGGGCTCGAGGGGCATTCGCTCGGCAACTTGATGTTGACGGCGGCGACACATATTTGTGAAGGATCGTTCGTCAAGGCGATCGACGTACTGTCGCAACTGTTGAACGCTCAAGGGAAGGTCTTGCCGGTCACGGAGACGCTCATGACGCTCGCCGCTGAATTTGAGGACGGGACGATCGTCAAAGGCGAATCAAAGATCCCGCTCGTCGGAAAAGCGATCAATCGCATGTTCTTGCTTGAAGAAGGCATCAAAGCAGCACCGGGTGTCGTCGAAGCGATTGAACAGGCAGATGTGATTGTCCTAGGTCCGGGAAGCCTGTATACGAGCATCATTCCGAACTTGTTGATCCCGGAAGTGCGCGACGCCATCGTCCGGGCCGGCGTCCCGATCGTCTATATTTGTAACGTCATGACGCAACCAGGTGAGACGCAAGGCTACGACGCGATGCGGCATTTGAAGTCGGTCGAGGCGTACCTCGGGAAGTCGACGGTCGATACGATCGTCGTCAACAACGAACCGATTGAAGATATTTATTTAGAGCGCTACCTCGAAGACGGATCGGAAGAAGTCCGGTTCGATCGGAAGAAGCTCCGCAACTATGGCACGAACGTGCTCGCCGGGGACATCGTCGACTATAACCGGGACTATATCCGTCACGATTCGGACGCGATTGCCGGGCTCGTCATGCAACGCGTGCTGCGGATCAAGAAACCACGCTCGTACCAGGAGCTTGAACTGAAATAGCAGCAATGGAAAGGAGGGGACCGAGATGAGCTTTGCCTCAGAGGTGAAAAAAGAACTGACGCAACTCGACGTCACCGATGCCGAGGCGAAAGCGGAATTGTCCGCGCTCGTCCGCATGAACGGTGTCATCTCGCTCGCTTTAGGACGGGGGATGACGCTTGACGTCTCGACCGAGAACGCCGCGATCGCGCGCCGCATCTACTCCCTCATGAAACGTCTATACGACCATCACTTGGATCTGTTCGTCCGCAAGAAAATGCGGTTGAAGAAGAACAACGTCTACATCGTCCGTGTCTCGCAACGTGCTGAGACGATGCTCCGTGACCTAGAGATCCTCGGGGAGAACTATGAGATGATCCGGACACTCAACTCGGATATGACGCGCAACCAGAACCTGGCCCGTGCTTACTTGCGTGGTGCGTTCCTCGCCGGAGGATCGATCAACCATCCGAAGACGTCGTCGTATCATCTAGAAGTGTACAGTCTGTATGAGAACCATAACCAGGCGCTCCGTGACCTCGCCAACCGCTTCGGCTTGAACGCAAAAACGCTCGAGCGGAAAAAAGGGCATATCCTATACATCAAAGAGAGCGAGAAGATCTCTGACTTCCTTAAACTGATCGGGGCGACGCGCGGCATGCTCGATTTTGAGGACGCCCGCATCATCAAAGACATGCGCAACTCGGTCAACCGGCTCGTCAACTGTGAGACGGCGAACTTGAACAAGACGGTCGGGGCGGCGCTCCGGCAAGTCGAGAATATCAAGTATCTCGAACGGACGGTCGGGCTTGAGATTTTACCGGTCAAGCTCCGTGAAATCGCCGAGCTTCGGGTCACCCATCAAGACGTGTCGCTTCAAGAACTCGGGGAGATGCTCGAGACGGGACCAATCTCGAAGTCGGGCATCAACCATCGTCTTCGCAAAATCGACCAGATTGCAGAGAAAGTTCGCGGCGGCGAAGAAATCGGGTCATCCTGACACCGGTTGCGCCAAAAGCATTCTTCCTATATAATTAGCAATTGTGTATAGGAATTTGAAATGTAAATTAAAGGAGCTTCAACATTATGTCGAATGCAAAGAAAAGACTTTCGCTCACGATTGACGCTGAGCTAGACCGGGTCATCACGGACCGGGCCAAAGAAATCGGGATCCCGAAAAGTGCGCTCGTGACATTCGCGACAAGCCTCTTCCTCAACCAGTTGCGTGCTGAAGAGATGTTATCGGGCGATACGAACGCGATTTACCAAGTTATCCGTAAAGACTATGAACTGCTCACGAGCGTTGATAATTTAAGCAAATGAGAAAAGGGCTGACCGCGGTCAGCCTTTTTTGGTTGCATCCATCACGGAAATTTGGAATAGTGGAGTTACTGAATTGGAATGGAGGTCGATCCTATGGGACAAGCGAGCCAACTCTTGCTCATTTTATTATTACAATTACTATTTGTACCGGTGCTCACGCTTCGGACGATCATGCTCGTCAAAGGGAAAACGGTGATTGCGGCCATGTTCGGGACGCTCGAGACGCTCATCTATATCTTCGCGCTCGGTATCGTCTTTCAAGATTTGACGACGCTCGGGATGATCGTGTATGCGGTCGGGTTCGGGCTCGGTATTCTTCTCGGCGGTTTCGTCGAGCGGAAACTTGCGATCGGCTACAACATGATCCAAGTCCACACGCAAGAGTTTCCGGCTGAGCTCATTCAAAAGATGCGCGATAGCGGTTACGGTGTGACGCACTATCAAGGCCAAGGCCGTGATGGAACGCGTTATCGTCTTGATGTCTTGGCGGCGCGGACGCGGATGAAAGAATTGCGCCAACTGGTCGAGGAGTATGAACCGAAGGCGTTCCTCGTCGCGTTCGACCCGGTCGATTTCAAAGGTGGATATATGTTGAAAGGGCTGCGACGCCCGAAATGAACGGAAGGCTCACGAAAGTGGGTCTTTTTTTGTGGAGTGGGGAATAGACAGGAAAAGGAGATGAGTGAGTTGAAGCGAAAAGGGCGATGGGTGTTGGTGATCGGGTTACTGGTAGTCGGGGGAGGATTGCTCGCGATGTCCTTTTGGAAAGCAGAATCGTCGCTGCGCCCGCCACTGCCGACGGTCCGGGTCGGTTCCGTTACCGCCGAAGTGAGACAGTCGACGTTTTGTTGGTCCGATCAGGGACAAGGGGTATGTGAAGACCACGGGTTACCGGGAGCGGACGACCTGCAGCTCGTCCCGGTCAAACCGGGTGCTGAAATCGACGTGACGTTCCACGCCGAACCATCAAACTTTTCATTCAATCAGATTGTCGACGGGGAACTTGTCCCGTCCGAGCAAGCCGTTCCCGATGAACCGGGCGTCTATTTGTTCGAGATGGGCGGGGACTGGGCACAAGGCGACAGCCGTTACGTGTTCGGCGTCGAGGTGGAGGAACAGTAAAAGAAGACGCATCGAAAAAATGCGTCTTCTTCAGATTTATAGAAATTGTTGGATACGGCCCGTGTCCCAAATCTGTTTGGGAGTAAGCCGTAGCGCTTCCTGTAATGCTGTTTCAATCGTGTCATCATGTTTATAGACGACGTCATAACAGTATAGACCATTTAATAGCTCGGTCCGATTTGTGATCGTCACCAATACGGCCGCATCATGATTAGATAACTGGATGGAAAATTGTAAAAAATCATCAGGTGGTAAATAGAGTTTCGTGTAAAGTGCTAACAGTCCAGACGAGCGTTGAGAGACGAGCACCGGAGCTTCACCAAGATTAACAGCGAGTGATTTTATTTTCGAAAATGTCATTCGGGCTGGGATGAGCGCGTCCCGTTCTTTTAACGGCAGTACTTCTGTCGGCAATAAATACTTCTGTTGTAGCAAGGCGATAAATGCTTGGTCTGAGACGGGCCGGCTGAATAAAAAGCCTTGGATGATACTGACGCCATGGTCGCGTAACCAGGCGAGGTCATCGAAGTGTTCGACCCCTTCGACAACCACTTTCATGCCAAATTCTTTTGCGATGAACATGAGGCTTCGAACGATTGCTTGCGATTTGACGTTTTGATGAATTCCATGCGCGAAGACGCGGTCGATTTTAATCGTCTGGACGTTGTAATCTTGAACGTAGGCCAGAGAAGAGTAGCCTTTTCCAAAGTCATCGAACGAGATACTTAAACCGTACGCATTCAAAGCATTAAACACGCTTTTCATTCGTGACCGGTTATCGAGCAAGGTTGACTCGGGTATCTCAATCTCAAGACAGTCAGCTGTCAGCTGCCATTTTTTTAATGAATTATGGATGACGCATAAATAGTCATCCCGATAAAAGTATTGTACCGGCACATTGATTGACACTGGAAGTTTCATCGATAAAGTACTTAAGAACGTGCAGACTTCTTCAATTAAAAAATCCGTCACTTCAACGTATAAATTACTTCGCTCGATCAAAGGGATAAACTCGGCTGGAGAGATTGCCCCCCAAGTCGGATGTGTCCAGCGCATTAATGCTTCCGCACCAAGGATCTCTCCGGTCCATGCATCGACTTTCGGTTGATAGACGACATAAAATTCACGGTTTTTGATAGCGGACCGTAAATCATTGGTCAATTCATAACGTCGAATGGACGGTAAGTCAACTTTTGAAGAATATAGCTCGATGTGAGGTCCACCTTGCTGAAATGCGTGGTTCGTGACATGGACGGTATGCTTGATCAAATCGTTTGCCGTCTCACCATCATGAGGATAACGGCAAACACCGACCGATACAGTCGTGAAAATCTCATAGTTACCGATTGAGAAAAGATGTTCCGACAAGTTTGTCACACGTTTGCCGAATCGTCTCGCTTCTTCATCCGTCCAAGACTGAGGGATGACGATACAGTTCATATCTTCGCTGATTTGAGCAAGCATGGCTTGTTCAGGGACGAGTTTTTGAAGTGTGGCGGTTGTGACGGCACGCCACTCGTCTGCCATCTCGAAACCAAGTGTCTGCTTTACTTCTGTATGGTGATTAAAAGACACACCGATCATCGTAATCGGTCGCTTGTTTGTTAAGAGTTCATTTAGATACTCTGTCAGTGTTTCACGGTTGGAGGCACCGGTGACGGGGTCATAAGTTCGCAACTCTGTGATTTGTTCTTCTTGATCATGGAGGCGAGTGATGTTTTTTAACAGAGCCCGGTATGCTACGACTTGCCGATGCTTATCAAACAGCGGTTCCCGACGTTCTTCAACCCACTTTATTTCACCTTGTACATAAACGCGGTAGACGTATGTCGCAGCCATTCCTGCAAGTGTCTCTTCACGAGAGGCGATGATCATGTCGACATCGTCTGGATGGAGCAACTCTTTCCAAAACTGAACGTCTAATTCGGGTTGTCCTGAATCGTAACCCATCATTTTAAATAAACCGGGAGTTATATAACGGAACGATTCCGTTAAAAAGTCGTATTCCATTAATGCAGCTTCCACGAAATGACTGAGTTGTTCTATTTTAGCTTGTTCATCAGGGTGTCGTCCTGTTCGATCGATCACGGCACAAGTCAATATCTTTCGGTTGGAAGATAGATGGCTACGTACTAAGAATGAACGATATTGTCCTTCTTTCAAATGAAAGATGCGCACCATCGATTCGCGTGTATATGTCTCTGGGTCGATCATCAGCTTTCCTAACTCTTCTAAGTATGTATTCAAGTCATCTGGATGCAAAAGTTGCTTAAAAAGTAGGGGACTGTAGTCGTTAGAGCAATCATCAGCTAATCCAAACATGGAATCGAGTGATCCGAACGTGCTGAATTGATTATCGCTTAAATTGAACTCGAACAAAGCGAGTCCTTCGATTCCGCTGACTACACGACGATGTGAATCAAAGCGAAGACGTTCGTCTTGGAGCTGTATGGTAGAGCTCATGTCCTTTACGACACCGATGACCACTTCCTCTGACGTATTAAAAGGTACAGCCAAGTTTGTAATGGATAAGTGATGAATTCTGTCGTCGTTTATTCTCGATACTTCATATGTCACAGACTCACCCTCGTATGCTTGTTGGTGAGATGTCATCACTTTTCTTATGACATCTTCATCCGGCCAATGATTGAGATCGAAAAAATGGTCTGACCCAGACCCATACATCGATTCGAATTCAGGATTGATGTAACACACATCGAGTTTAGGGGTGGCAATGTAGATCAGTTCTGGGGATTGTTCCATATATTGAATCAGATGTGTCCAATCCCGATGTTCCCCTGGTATTTGATTGCACCTAAAATTTAAAAAATTCTTCAAAATAGACCTCCTCTATTTGGTATTAAAATCCTTTCTAAAGATTCTTTATTCATTATAGAACGGGTGCTTGTTAAATAGGGTCAATACATGGGGAGGTTACACACTGCCGAATCAGCACAAAAAAAGCACACGTACTGAGTACGTGTGCTTACTGTGAGTCAAAATGATTAACGTGTCATGACTTTGTCGATGAGACCGTAGTTGCTAGCCTCTTCAGCTGACATGAAGTAGTCACGCTCTGTGTCGCGCTCGATGACTTCAAGCGGCTGTCCTGTGTTGTCGGCCATGATTTGGTTCAACTTCTCACGCATCTTGATGATCCGTTCGGCGTGGATTTTAATGTCCGACGCTTGACCTTGTGTTCCGCCGAGCGGTTGGTGAATCATGATCTCCGCGTTTGGAAGCGCGAAGCGTTTGCCTTTTTCACCGGCTTGGAGCAAGAAGGCACCCATCGATGCGGCCATTCCGATACAGATTGTCGATACGTTCGGCTTGATGAAGTTCATCGTGTCGTAGATCGCCATTCCAGAAGTGATCGAGCCACCCGGGCTGTTGATGTAGAGTGAGATGTCCTTATCTGGGTCCTCAGCTGCAAGGAAAAGAAGCTGGGCGACGATCGAGTTGGCGACGTTGTCGTCGATCGCGCTTCCGAGAAGGATGATCCGGTCTTTAAGCAAGCGTGAGTAAATGTCGTACGCGCGTTCCCCGCGACCTGTTTGTTCGATAACTGTTGGAATTAACATTGAATTTGCCTCCTTGTATGTATCGTGTAAACCTATCATAACCGCTATAGTCAATGTTGGTCAAACGATAGTCTTTGTTTCTCACATATTCCACCGTTCGATCAATTATAAACGACAAAAGAGGCCAGGCATCTGCCTGACCTCTTGATTTGATACACCCGGAGAGATTTGAACTCCCGACACCTGGCACCGGAAACCAGTGCTCTATCCCCTGAGCTACGGGTGCATGTTCTCTGACACGATTTATTATACAATTGTTTTTTTGAAAAAGCAATCCTGTTATCACGTCTTTTTTTGTGAGCGCGTTTGGCGACCATTCGTTACAATTAGAAGTGAGAGGGGTGTGACCGATGCAACGGCAAGAACAGCAACAACTGCAGAAGCTTCAGCTGACACAAGACATGGTCCGGCGTCTGCCGGTTCTTGAGGCGGACCGGGTCGCGCTCGAGTGGCAGCTCGCCCGGTTGGCTAAACGAAACGCGCACGTCACAACGGGCGGTACGGTCGAATGGATCGCGGACGCGGCGGGCGGTTTTGAAGCACGGCTATTTGAACAGATTGACGAAGGAAGCGGGACCGAGGCCCAAAAACAGCTTCAAAAACAACTCGTCATGGCGCTCGACCATCGTGGACTACTGCCGGAGACCGATGCCGTCCTCGCGAAGCGATTCGGTGCCGAGATGACGGACGTCGATCTGGCCCGGCGCGCACTGTTATTTTTAGAGCCGACCGGGATCGGTGCGGCTTCAGAACATGACTGCCAATACCGTCACGCGATCGAGCATGACGATCCACACGTGCTCGACGTGTTCGAGGCGCTTGACGCAAAGGTCGAGCATATAGCGGACAAGCTCGGGATGACGACCGACGAATACGAGCGGATCAGCCGGATCGTCGCCACGCTCCCGAGGACACCGATATTATATGAAGAAACCGAGCATATTCTGCCCGAACTCGAGGTCGTCGTTCAAGACGGGGAACTCATCACGACGTGGTTCAGCCCTATGATTGCCTTAGACGTCGGTTCGGACCGGGAGGCGAAGTGGTGGCAAGAGACGCTCGCGATGCGCGCAGAAACGCTCCGCTCCGTGTGGGCCGTCATCGAGCGACGCCAGGCGGACTGGCTCCGCGGCCAACTCGTCCTGCATCCGCTCACACGAAAAGAAGTCGCCATCGAGATCGGCAAGCATGAGTCGACGGTCGGCCGCGCGATTCAAGGCAAGTACGCCAAGACCGCGGGCGGCGTGATGGAGTGGCGTCACTTCTTCGTCCGTGCCACGTACCACGGCCAAGCCCCGTTCATGATTAAACGGGCGCTCGCCGAGCTGATCCAACAAGAGACGGCGCCTTTGAGCGACCAAGCGCTCACCGAGGAGCTGGCCCGGATCGGCTACACGGTGACGCGGCGGACGGTCGCGAATTATCGTGAGGCGCTAGGTTTTGGCAACTCGCGGGAGCGGGAAAGACAGTTATGGAAAGGGGGGACGTGACATGGTACTGACGTTATATCGCCGGGAGAACTGCTCGCTCTGCGAGGAGGCGCTCGTCATGCTCGAATGGCTACAGGAAGATTATCCGTTCGAGCTCGAGCAAATCGACATCACGGGCAATGCGTTGCTCGAAGAAAAATATTTATTTGAGATTCCCGTCGTTGTACATGAAGGAACCCTTATCAGTCAAGGGCGATACGATGATGAGAAAGTTGAAGAATTTGTTAAGTATACGCTTACATCGAAAAAAAACGTTTGAAGGGGTTGCCAGACGGTAAGGTGATTGGTAAGATGAACTCGTAGCGGTGGGACGTAAAAATAAAAGTGGGACATTTTTTGTCCATACTTTAAGTCGAGGGGGAATGAGCATGATCCAGCAACTGATTCAAGTTCAGAAGCAAATCGTCCCTGACCTGCTCGACACGCTCCGACATCGTTATGACATCTTACATTATGTCCGGCTCATGCAGCCAATCGGCCGCCGGACGTTGGCTACAAGCCTCGGGCTGACGGAACGAATCTTAAGACGAGAAGTCGACTTTTTGAAAGACCAAGGTCTTCTCACAGTCGCGACCCAAGGGATCTCACTTACAGAATCGGGCCGAAACGTTCTCAGAGACTTGCACGAGGTCATGGGAGAAATCCTAGGGATTTCACAAGTCGCACGAGTTCTCGAGCAAAAACTAGGCGTTCGCCAAGTCGTCATCGTACCGGGAGATTCGGACGAGACGTTCTGGGTCCAGCGAGATATCGGTCGGGCCGCCGTCACGCAACTAAAAGCGCGACTGGCACCTGACGACAATATCATCGCGGTCACAGGCGGGACGACGATGGCATCGGTTGCGGCAATGATGTCGCCCGATAAAAAAGAACGACCGATGCATTTCGTGCCGGCACGCGGCGGACTCGGCGAAACGCTCGAGTTACAGGCGAACACCGTCTGTTCTCGAATGGCGGACCGGGCCCACGCCGACTATCATTTACTCCACATCCCAGATGAGGTTTCACAAAAGACGTTTGAACGGATGGTGGAGGAACCAAGCATAAAAAATGTGCTGGAAATGATTAGAGCGGCTCGAATAGTGGTACATGGAATTGGTGAGGCCGAAACGATGGCAAAACGTCGTCACGCCACACCGGAGCATTTGCGGATGATCGAACGGCACGAAGCCGTCGCCGAAGCGTTCGGATATTATTTCAACGCAGAAGGCGAAATCGTTCATCGGGTCAAGACGGTCGGCATCCAATTAGAGGAGCTCGACGACATGGACACCGTCATCGCCGTCGCCGGAGGAAAGTCGAAGGCACAAGCGATTGCCGCATATGCGAAACATAGGCCGAACATCATCCTCGTCACAGACGAAGGTGCGGCCACAGAATTATTAAATCGTTATTAAAGAGTTGACCCCCGTTGGCTCTTCTAATAAATAGCTTCTACCCTAAGGAGGAAATTAACTATGGCAGTAAAAGTTGGTATTAACGGATTTGGACGTATTGGTCGCTTGGCATTCCGCGAGATCATCAAGAACGAAGGAGTCGAAGTTGTTGCAATCAACGACTTGACTGACACGAAGATGCTTGCTCACCTTCTCAAATATGACACGACACAAGGTCGTTTCGACGGAGAAGTTGAAGTACACGACGGTCATTTCCTCGTAAACGGCGAGAAAGTCGTTACACTTGCTAACCGTAACCCAGAAGAACTTCCATGGGGCGAGCTCGGTGTTGACATCGTCCTCGAATGTACTGGATTCTTCACAGACAAAGAAAAAGCGGAGCTTCATTTGAAAGCTGGCGCGAAAAAAGTTGTGATCTCGGCTCCGGCTACAGGTGACATGAAGACAGTCGTTTACAACACGAACCACGAAATCCTTGACGGTTCTGAGACAGTAATCTCTGGTGCTTCTTGTACAACAAACTGCTTGGCGCCAATGGCGAAAGTTCTCCAAGATCAGTTCGGAATCATCGAAGGTCTCATGACAACAATCCACGCTTACACTGGCGACCAAAACACGCTCGACGCTCCACACCCTAAAGGTGACTTCCGTCGTGCACGTGCGGCAGCAGCGAACATCGTACCGAACACAACTGGTGCGGCTAAAGCGATCGGCCTTGTTATCCCAGCACTTCAAGGTAAACTTGATGGCGCAGCACAACGTGTACCAGTTGCAACTGGTTCATTGACTGAGCTCGTAACAGTTCTCGAGAAAACAGTTTCTGTTGACGAAATCAACGCAGCAATGAAAAAAGCAGCGAACGAGTCATTCGGTTACACTGAAGACGAAATCGTATCTTCTGACATCGTCGGAATCACTTACGGTTCACTCTTCGATGCGACACAAACGAAAGTCATGACAGTCGGCGACAAGCAACTTGTTAAAACAGTTGCATGGTACGACAACGAAATGTCATACACTGCACAATTGGTTCGCACACTCAAGCACTTTGCTGAAATCGCGAAGTAAGTTCGTGAACTAAATAGAACCAAATAGGAGCGGAAACAAGAGATTGTTCTCCGCTCTATTTATGAAATTGACACGCACGACATATGGAGGCGAAGGTTTATGAACAAACAGTCTATTCGTGACATCGATGTAAAAGGGAAGCGCGTCTTTTGCCGCGTTGACTTCAACGTTCCACTTAAAGATGGCGTCATTCAAGATGAAACGCGGATCCAAGCAGCTATTCCGACGATCAAGCATTTGATCGACGGCGGCGCGAAAGTCATTTTGGCGAGCCACCTCGGCCGTCCAGGCGGCGAGAAGAACGAAAAATACTCGCTCGCACCGGTTGCAAAACGTCTAGGTGAACTTCTCGGCAAAGACGTACCGCTCGCTGAAGAAGCGTACGGTCCAGTTGCAGAAGAAGCGGTTTCAAAACTTGGTGAAGGTGACGTCGTCGTTCTCGAAAACGTCCGTTTCTACCCTGGTGAAACGAAAAATGATCCAGAACTCGCTAAAGGCTTTGCGGCGCTCGCTGACGTCTTCGTCAACGACGCGTTCGGTGCGGCTCACCGTGCCCATGCCTCGACGGAAGGGATCGCGCAAAACGTCGACACGGCGGTTGCTGGTTTATTGATGGAGAAAGAACTTGAAGTGCTCGGCAAGGCACTCTCGAACCCGGATCGCCCGTTCACGGCTATCATCGGTGGTTCGAAAGTTGCTGACAAGATCGGGGTCATCGATCACCTTCTTGACATCGTTGACACGCTCATCATCGGTGGCGGACTCTCGTACACGTTCTCGAAAGCACTCGGGCACGAAGTCGGAACGTCACTCCTTGAAGAAGACAAGCTCGACCTCGCTCGTGAGTTCATGAAAAAAGCAGAAGACAAAGGCGTGAAGTTCTTGTTGCCGGTCGACTGTGTGATTGCGAAAGAATTCGGCGAAGAAACTTACGTCGGACCAGTCGATATCGACTCGATCCCTGCGGATCACATGGGTCTCGACATCGGACCGAAGACGGTCGAAATTTACGCGGAAGCGATTCGCGAATCGAAACTTGTCGTTTGGAACGGACCGATGGGCGTATTCGAACTCGATAAATACGCTAACGGAACGAAAGGTGTCGCTCAAGCACTCGCAGACAGCGACGCGTATTCAATCATCGGTGGTGGCGACTCAGCCGCGGCAGCAGCCAAATTCGGCCTCGCTGACAAGATGAGTCACATCTCAACTGGTGGCGGCGCTTCACTCGAATTCATGGAAGGCAAGAAACTTCCAGGCGTCGAAGCGTTGAACGACAAGTAAAACTGAGGAGGATTATCGATGCGTAAACCGATTATTGCAGGTAACTGGAAAATGAATAAAACACTCTCGGAAGCGGTCGCTTTCGTAGAGGAAGTTAAAAACAATATCCCGTCAACGGACAAAGTTGACGCGGCGATTGGTGCACCAGCAGTATTCTTGGCCCCAATGGTAGAAGCGGCTAAAGGATCGAACTTAAAGCTTAGTGCGCAAAACATGTACGACAAAGACAGCGGGGCATACACAGGTGAAACGAGCCCGGCGATGATCGCCAACCTCGGCGTCACTTACGTCATCCTTGGACACTCGGAGCGCCGTGAGTACTTCGGCGAGTCAGATGCGTTCATCAACAGCAAAACGAAAAAAGCGTTCGAACACGGTCTTACGCCAATCGTTTGTGTCGGTGAAACACTTGACGAGCGCGAAGGCGGCAAGTTCGAAGAAGTCATCAAGACGCAAGTCGAAGGTGGCCTCGCCGATCTTTCAGCTGACCAAGTCAAACAACTCGTCATCGCGTACGAGCCAGTTTGGGCAATCGGTACTGGCAAATCAGCGGACGAAGCAGACGCGCAAAGCTCATGCAAATACGTTCGCGACGTTGTAAAAGGCCTTTACGGTGAAGACGTGGCGGCTGCGGTTCGCATCCAATACGGCGGTTCAGTCAAACCTGAGAACATCAAGGAGTATATGGCTCAAGAAGACATCGACGGCGCACTCGTCGGCGGTGCTTCACTCGAAGCTGCTTCGTTCCTCAAGTTGTTGGAGGCGATTTAAATGGCAAGACCTGTCGCCCTTATCATCTTAGATGGTTTCGGTATGCGGAACGAAACGTTCGGTAATGCGGTCGCTGCGGCGAACAAACCGAACTTCGACCGTTTCTGGGAGCAGTATCCACACACGCTTTTAAACGCGCAAGGTGAGTACGTCGGTCTTCCGGAAGGTCAGATGGGCAACTCGGAAGTCGGTCACTTAAATATCGGTGCCGGCCGAGTCGTCTATCAGTCACTTTCACGCGTCAACAACTCCATCAAAGACCGGTCGCTCTTCGACCGTCAAGCAATGAACCATTTGGCTGGACATGTGAAGAAGTATGATTCAAGTCTCCACATCATGGGACTCGTCTCAGACGGCGGGATTCACTCGCACATTCAACATATGTTCGCCATCGTCGAGTTCGCGAAACTCCACGGCATTGAAAAAGTATTCATTCACGCTTTCACGGACGGCCGTGACTGTGATCCGAAATCAGGTGCAAGCTTCCTCGAACAGACGGAAGCGAAGCTCGCTGAACTCGGTGTCGGTCAAGTCGCTAGTGTGTCTGGACGTTACTATGCCATGGACCGCGACAACCGTTGGGAACGCGTCGTAAAAGTTTACGACGTCCTCGTCAACGCAAAAGGCGAAGTCGGAACGAATGCGGTCGACGTGCTTAAGCAATCGTACGCAGACGGTTTGACAGATGAGTTCGTCTTGCCGACGGTCATCGAGAAAGACGGTCAACCGGTCGCGACAATCAAAGACAACGACGCGATCATGTTCTTCAACTTCCGTCCGGACCGGGCGATCGAACTCGCGAAAGTGTTCAAAGAGAAGACAGGCTTCAAAGGGTTCGAGCTCTCGAGCGCGCATCCGGAGAACGTCTTGCTCGTCTCGATGACGAAATTCTCGGATGAGATCGATACGGATATCGTCTTCCCGCCGGAAGATTTGAAAAACACGCTCGGCGAAACGCTCGCCGCGCAAGGGTACAAACAGCTCCGCGCCGCGGAAACTGAGAAATACCCGCACGTCACGTTCTTCTTGAACGGACAACAAGAAACACCGTTCGAAGGTGAAGATCGCTTCCTCGTCCCGTCGCCGAAAGTAGCGACGTACGACTTGAAACCGGAAATGAGCGCATACGAGCTCACAGAAGGTCTTCTCGAGCGCATCGAATCAGACACGTACGACGCGTACATCATCAACTACGCGAACCCGGACATGGTCGGCCATTCCGGTATGCTCGAACCAACGAAAAAAGCGGTCGAAGTCGTCGACGAATGCCTCGGTAAAGTAGTGGACGCACTACTCGCCAAAGGCGGCGCGGCGATTATCACGGCGGACCACGGGAACGCTGACCTCGTCACGAACCCGGACGGCTCACCGATGACGGCCCATACGACAGAACCTGTACCATGTATCGTCACGAAGCCAGGCGTTGAACTGAAACCAGTTATGAAAGGTTCGCTTTGCGACCTCGCGCCGACGCTCTTACACCTCCTCGGAGGAGAGCAACCGGCTGAAATGACCGGTACGTCAATCGTTACGAAGTAACTAATTTTCCAAACAAAAAGGAGCGATTTTTATGTCAATGATCACAGAAATTTACGCACGCGAAATTTTGGATTCACGCGGTAACCCAACAATCGAAGTAGAAGTATTCACAGAAGACGGCGGCTTCGGTCGTGCCCTCGTCCCATCAGGCGCATCAACTGGTGAGCACGAAGCAGTAGAGCTTCGCGATGGCGACAAGTCACGTTACCTTGGTAAAGGTGTACTCAAAGCCGTTGCTAACGTAAACGACACAATCGCACCTGAACTCATCGGCTACGATGTCTTCGACCAAAACGCACTCGATGCGAAAATGATCGAGCTCGACGGTACGAAAAACAAAGGTAAACTCGGCGCAAACGCGATCCTCGGTGTCTCAATGGCAGCAGCACACGCGGCAGCAGACGAGCTCGGCCTTCCACTTTACACGTACCTCGGTGGATTCAACGCGAAGACGCTTCCAACTCCAATGATGAACATCATCAACGGTGGTTCGCACGCTGACAATAACGTTGACTTCCAAGAGTTCATGATCATGCCTGTAGGCGCGCCAACGTTCCGTGAAGCGCTCCGCATGGGTGCAGAAGTATTCCACGCCCTCAAATCAGTTCTTTCTGGTATGGGTCTTAACACAGCTGTCGGTGACGAAGGTGGTTTCGCACCAAACCTTAAGTCGAACGAAGAAGCGATCACAGTTATCCTTGAAGCGATCGAAAAAGCTGGTTACAAAGCTGGCGAAGACATCTACCTCGCAATGGACGTTGCATCGTCTGAGTTCTACGACAAGTCGACTGGCAAGTACGAACTCGCTGGCGAAGGCAAGTCAATGACAACTGCTGAGCTCGTAGACTTCTACGCTGAGCTCGTTGACAAGTACCCAATCATCTCAATCGAAGACGGTTGCGACGAAAACGACTGGGATGGCTTCAAATTGCTCACTGACAAAATCGGTCACAAAGTTCAGCTCGTTGGGGATGACCTCTTCGTAACGAACACTGAGAAACTTGCTGAAGGTATCGAAAAAGGCATCTCGAACTCGATCCTCATCAAAGTTAACCAAATCGGTACGCTCACAGAAACATTCGACGCGATCGAAATGGCTAAAAAAGCTGGCTACACAGCAGTTATCTCGCACCGTTCTGGTGAAACAGAAGATGCGACAATCGCTGATATCGCAGTTGCGACAAACGCTGGTCAAATCAAAACAGGTTCACTTTCACGTACAGACCGTATCGCGAAGTACAACCAACTTCTCCGCATCGAAGACATGCTCGGCGATGTAGCGAAATACGACGGCATCAAGTCGTTCTACAACCTCAAAAACCTCAAAAAATAATTGATTGATTGTTTCAGGTCCGCCTTATGGCGGGCCTGTTTTTGTTGTCGACACTTCATCCGACGGTGGGACGCTTTCCTGGGGTGATGCGGATGCCTCCGCATCGCCTTCACGCTTTACGGGGTCATCCTTGCATCACTCTCCCCAAGGAGTCGCCCACCGTCTGATTCCGTTGACGTCAACTCGGACCGATTATTCAAGCGTTGGATGCGAGTGACAACGAGACGAATCTATGCTCTAAGTGACACCGTCCGAGCAGCACTGCTAGATTGCCTGCAGACAACAGCGGTGGCGCCGGGTGGCTTGTACACACGTATTGGACGATCGGAAATGGTTGTGACGCATGTCACGACCGTTTTGAACGTGCGTGAAAGTCGGATTTTTGGGTATAATCATCTACATAATGATAAAAGGGGATAGGTCCATGAAACGTGTACGTAAAGCCATCATCCCAGCCGCCGGACTCGGCACGCGCTTCTTGCCGGCGACGAAGGCGATGCCAAAAGAGATGCTCCCGATCGTCAACAAGCCGACGATCCAGTTCATCGTCGAGGAGGCGGTCGCCTCAGGCATCGAGGACATCATCATCGTGACCGGGAAGAACAAACGTGCCATCGAGGACCATTTCGACCGGGCCATCGAGCTCGAGCAAAACCTCGAATCGAAAGGGAAGACCGAGCTGCTCGAGTCGGTCCGCCACTCGTCAAACCTCGCCAACATTCACTACATACGCCAACAGGAGCCGAAAGGACTAGGCCACGCGATTTGGTGTGCCCGCAAGTTCATCGGCGACGAACCGTTCGCCGTCCTCTTAGGCGATGATATTATCGAGGCGGAAGTACCGGCGACACGCCAGCTCATCGAGCAGTACGAGGCGCATGAACGCTCGATCATCGGCGTCCAGCGTGTCCCGTATGAAATGACGAATCGATATGGTATAATTGACCCGCTTGCCGTCGAAGGGAAGCTCATCCCGGTGCGGACGTTCGTTGAGAAACCGCCCGCCGGGGAAGCGCCCTCGAACCTCGCCATCCTCGGCCGCTACATTTTGACGCCTGACGTCTTTGAGGCGTTATCGGCCCAAGAAATCGGTACCGGGGGCGAGATCCAATTGACGGACGCCATCGCGCGCTTGAACGAGGCGCAGACGGTGTTCGCCTACGAATTTGACGGACGTCGCTTTGACGTCGGGGAACCGATCGGCTTTATCGAGGCGACGATTGCCTATGCGTTATGCGACCCAGATTTAAAAACCAACGTCCATCAGCTCTTGAAACGGTTCGTGGACGAACTCGAACAACAGTAAGGTGTGTTATTTTTGAAAACAATGTTAATGGTGTGTCAAAACTATTATCCGGAGATCGGCAGCGCCGGCAACCGGATGCAAAATATTACGCATCTCATGAAAGAACGCGGCTACGAGGTTGAGGTCATCACGGCCGCGCCGTCGTATCCGAACTTCAACTTGTATAAAGACGACCGGTTCTGGAACGACACGGAGCTGAACAACCAGCCGTTCATCAAGCGACTCATCACGAAAAAGCGGAAGCATACGTCGAACATGTTGAGCCGGCTCGCCTTGTTCCTCGAACAGATGATCAAAGGTGTCGCCGCCGTCAGAGCACTCGATACGAAACCGGATGTCGTCTTCGCGACGACCCCGTCTTTTTTTATGGCGTTCGTCGGGGTGTATGCGAAGCGAAAACATGGCGTCCCGTTCGTACTCGACGTCCGTGACCTGTGGCCGGAGTCGGTCAAAGGTGTCGGTGTGTTCAAGTACGACTGGATGCTCACGCCCGCGTTTTGGTTTGAGAAGCGGCTCTACAAGTCGGCCGATGCGATCATCATCAACTCGGAAGGCTTCCGCAGCTATCTTCGTCAGCGCGGTGTCGACAACGGCATGATCCACTATATGCCGAACTCGATCCGTGTGAGCGAGCGCAACTTGGAGCGGACCGTTCCCGAAGACGACCGGATGGAGATTTTATACGCCGGCAACATGGGGCTTGCCCAAGACGTGTCGCTGTTGCTTGAACTCGCGGAGCGTTTCCGCGACGAGCCACGCGTCCACTTCAAGCTGATCGGCTACGGTTACCGGAAGAACGAATTGAAAGCAACGATTAAAGCCCGCGGATTCAAGAACTTCCTCTTCCTCGAGGCGATGCCACGGACGGAGGCGTTCCAAGCGATCAAAAATGCCGACGTCGCGTTCGTCAGCTTGATCGACCAAGACGTGTTCGACACGGTCATCCCGGGTAAATTAATCGATTATATGGCGGTCGGTAAACCGATCGTCGCTGCGGTGTCAGGCCATGCGGCGAATGTCATCGAAGCGGCGGAAGTCGGCTACGTGTCACGGAAGCGTGACATCGACGAGATTGAACAGTCACTCCGGACATTGCTTGATCGTCCGGACCTGCGCGATAAGTTCGGGGCGAACGGCATCCGTTACGTGAAAGACAACCTGTGCTGGGAAAACAATATACACGTCCTCGATGACGTGATCGACAAGTTAATGATGGAGGAACAACGATGAAGGTATGTATGTTTGTTTGGAACCACTTTACGAATGACGCCCGTGTCCTTCGCGAATGCTCGGCGCTCGCCGAGGCGGGGTACGAGGTCGATTTGATCGCCTTGCAAGACCCTAAAAACAAAGAGCTTCCGGCCGAAGAGATGCGCCCCGAAGGTTTCCGTGTCATCCGTGTGAAACGTCAGCCGTCGATTCTCGTCAACGGGATGAAGGCGTTGAAATCAGTCCGGACGTGGGTGTCTAAGAAGAAGACGCGCCAACTCGGGGCTGGACTTGTCGGGGCGGGATTAGTCATCCTCGCGCCACTGACGATGCTCGGTCTCGGCGCGGCAGCGGGTGCGATTTTGCTCCCGCCGGTCCGTAAAAACATCGTCAACGCGAGCGCGATGCTCGAGATGGTGTTCGCCTCGACGAAGAAGTCTTACGACTTCTATCACGCGAACGACTTGAACACGCTCCCGCAGGCGTTGATCGCCGGCAAACTCGTCAATAAAGGCAAGATCGTCTACGACTCGCATGAGGTCCAGACCGACCGGACCGGTTACGGCTACATTCAAAGTAACCTCGAAGGCTGGTTGTTGCCATACGTCGACTCGATGATGGTCGAGAACCATACGCGCGCGGCGCATAACGAAGAGTTGTACGGTTTCTATCCGTACGTGCTCCATAACTATCCGTTCTACCGCCCGCTCGACTTCTCGCTCCGGAAAGACTTGCACGCCTTGCTCGACTTGCCGAAAGACGAAAAGATCTTGCTCTATCAAGGCGGCGTCCAAGCGGGACGCGGTCTCGAACAACTCGTCCTGGCGGCGAAAGACTTCAAAGAAGGCACGCTCGTCATGATCGGCGACGGGAAATTGAAGCCGGTCATCAAACAGATGATCGAGGACGAAGGCGTCAGCGACCGCGTCAAGATGATTGATAAAGTACCGGTCGAGGCGTTACCGTACTACACGATGAACGCATATCTCGGTTTCCAAGTGTTGAACAACGTCTGCTTCAACCACTACTCGGCGTCATCGAACAAATTGTTCGAATACTTGATGGCCGAAGTGCCGGTCGTGTCGTGTGACTTCCCTGAGATCGAACGTGTCGTCGCCGGCAACGACGTCGGTGTCGTCGTCGACTCGCATGACCCGAAATCGATTGCGGAAGGCGTCAACCGCCTGCTCGAAGATCAAGAACTTTACGCCCGTGTCAAAGAGAACACGAAGACGGCGCGTGAGAAATATAACTGGGATTTGGAAAAAGAGGCACTCTTGAACGTCTACGAAAACGTCGCAGACCGCAAGTTGCCGATTATGAAAGACGGTGCGCCAAAGCCAGTACAACATTAAGACTGCGGCTTTTGCCGCGGTCTTTTTTATATGTAAAATGGAAAGGGGATTTTTTATGAAACGTCAGCAACAACATCTTTTACGTCAACAAGTTTGGCAAAAACTTCAATCGATCTCATTGAAAGACATCGCCTGGATCATCGCCGGGTCGTTCATCCTCGCCTTCGGGGTCAACTATTTCACCGTCCCGAACGACTTCTCTGAAGGTGGCCTGCTCGGGGTCACGATCATCTTGTATTACGTGTTCGGTTGGGATCTCGGCTTCACGTCGATCATCGGGAACGGTCTATTGTTTATCGTCGGCTATAAGCTGCTCGATCGCAGAACGATGATCTATTCCGTCGTCGCCGTCGTCTCGACGTCGCTCTTCCTGAGCTTGACCCATAACTGGGGCAGCCCGGCCGAGGATAAACTGCTCGCGGCGGTTTATGCCGGGATTTTGATCGGTGTCGGCATCGGGATGGTGCTCCGTGTCGGTGGGACGACCGGGGGCGGTGTCATCATCGCCCGGCTCATGGAACGCTATCTGCACTTGAGCGTCGCCGTGTCGATGTTCATCATCGATGCGATCGTCGTCGGGGCGTCGGGCTTCTTCCTCGGGGAACAAGTCGTGCTCTATACGCTCATCGCCATCATCATCGGCTCGTGGGTCATCGACCTCGTCGCCGAAGGGTTGAACATCCGGAAAGCCGTCACGATCATCAGCGACAAGCACGAAGAGCTCGCTGCCGTCTTGACGGAGACGCTCGGCCGCTCGGCGACGATCATCCATGGTCACGGCCATTATTCGAAGCAAGATAAGAACATGTTGTACATGATCGTCGACAAGCGCCAAGTCGGTCCCCTCAAGAAAATCGTCGAAGTGACCGACCCGCGTGCGTTCGTCGTCATCCACCAAGTGAAAGAAGTGATCGGGGAAGGGTTCAGCTACCCGTCCCGATAATTTGAAAGCTGGCGTTTTCATCACAACTTCTATATAATAAGAGGCGTGTAAAAAGAAGGAGGAACTGACTATTATGCAAACGATCGCTACAATCAGCCTGCTCGTCGTGGCTGTTTTATTGATTGTCGTCGTACTGCTCATGTCAGGTCGGTCGCAAGGTCTTGGGGCGATTGCAGGTGGCGCGGAGCAGTTGTTCGGCCGCCAGAAAGCACGCGGCTTTGACGCTGTTTTGAACCGAACTGCAGCTGTACTAGGCACATTGTTTTTCATTTTAGGATTACTAGTCGCATCACTATGATGAAAGGCTGATCGTTCTCGGTTTTTACGTGAGGCGGTCAGCTTTTGTTTTTTTGCATTATTTTTTGGGAATAATGGAATGTATGAGGAGTTGACTTGGACGATGAAAGTGAGTGCACCGAAACCGTTCTTCTTCGAAGGCGGACCACGTGCCGTGTTAATGTTACATGGCTTTACAGGATCGAGCGCGGACGTCCGCATGCTCGGTCGTTTCCTACAAAAAGAAGGCTACACGTGCATGGGACCCCAGTACCGGGGACATGGCGTCCCACCAGAAGAGTTGCTCGAATTTGGACCGAACGACTGGTGGCAGGACGTCCAAGACGCCTACCAAGCGTTGAAAGACAAAGGTTACGCCGAGATTGCCGTCTGCGGCCTATCGCTCGGTGGCGTCATGTCGCTCCGTCTCGCTTCAGAAGCGAGCGTCAAAGGTGTCGTGCCGATGTGCGCACCGACTGAAATCGATGCCGAGGACCGATTGTATAAAGGAGTCCAGGCGTACGCCCGAGAATATAAATCAAGGGAAGACAAATCGACCGAACAAATCGAACGGGAGATGGCGGACTTCAAACCGATGCCGACACTCACCGATTTACGTGCGTTCGTCGAGGAGACGACGTCTCGGCTCGAAGATATCTTCGTACCGGCGCTCGTCATCCAAGGAGCGAAAGACCGCATGGTCGATCCTCAATCTGCACACGAGATCTACGAGGCGATCAACGCGTTCCAAAAAGAACTGCTCATGTACGAGCATTCGGGACACGTGATCACCCTCGACAAAGAAAAAGAGAAACTGCACCAGGACGTGCTCGATTTTCTCGAAACGTTAGACTGGTCAGTGTGAAAAAGGAGGTGTCACGTTGAATTTACGTGACCAACTACTAGAAATCATCCAGTCAAGCGACAAAGCGCTGACTGTAGACCAATTGACCGAGCGTCTTGCGCTCGAGTCGACGGATGCCTTTAAAGAGCTCATCCGCACCTTGAACGAACTTGAAGCGGAAGGCTTGATCGGCCGGACGCGGACGAACCGTTACGGCACGCTCGCCGTGCTCGGCCAAGCGGCCGGGATCATCTCGATCCACCAACGCGGCTTCGGCTTCTTGTCGGTCGAAGGCGAGACAGAAGACGTGTTCTTGCCACCGGACCAATTGAAAGACGTCTATCACGGCGATACGATCCTCGTCAAAAAACGCGAGGACAACCGCGGCAAGACAGAAGGCGTGTTGCTCAAAGTATTGAAGCGCGGCCTATCTGAATTTGTCGGGACGTACACGCTTCCGAGCGGGCGCCTCGACCAGTTCGCCTTCATTGAACCGGACGACAAGCGCATCAACTTCTGGCCGATCGTCAACACAGACAAATCGCTCGGTGCCGTCGAAGGACACAAAGTCGTCGTCCGCATCACGAAGTATCCGGATGGACGTTTCGCCGGAGCGTGTGACGTCGTCCGTATCATCGGACATAAGAACGACCCTGGCGTCGACATCTTGTCGATCGTCTACAAGCACGGCATCCCGACGGAGTTCCCGGAAGACGTCATCGACCAGGCGAACGCCGTGCCGGAAGAGGCGGATGAGAAAGACTTTATCGGCCGTGTCGACCTGCGTAACGAGACAATCTTCACGATCGACGGCGAAGACGCCAAAGACTTGGACGATGCCGTCCACGTCAAGAAACTGAATAACGGCAACTATGAACTCGGTGTCCACATCGCCGACGTGTCGCACTACGTCAAGGAAGGCTCACCGCTCGACGTCGAGGCGTTCGAACGCGGGACGAGTGTGTATCTCGTCGACCGTGTCATCCCGATGTTGCCACACCGCTTGTCGAACGGGATCTGTTCACTCAACCCGCACGTCAACCGCCTGACGCTTAGCTGTGTCATGGAGATCTCGCCGCAAAACGGGAAAGTCGTCAGCCATGAGCTGTTCCCGAGTGTTATCAAGACGACGGAGCGGATGACGTATACGAACGTCCGTGAAATCATCGAACGTGACGACGAGGAGACGCTCGCACGCTACGAGCCGTACATCGGTGAATTCGACCTCATGGCTGAACTCGCAGAAGTACTTCGTGCACGCCGTAACTCGCGCGGTGCCATCAACTTCGACTTCGCCGAGGCGAAAGTCATCGTCGATACGGAAGGGAAAGCAGCCGATATCGTCTTGCGCCCACGCTCGGTCGCCGAGAAGTTGATCGAGGAGTTCATGCTCGCGGCCAACGAGACGGTCGCCGAACACTTCCACAAGATGGACGTCCCGTTCATCTACCGTGTGCACGATAACCCGAAATCAGACAAGCTCGATTTCTTCTTCGACTTCGTCGCCAACTTCGGCGTGCATATCGAACGGTTCAAAGGCCAAAAAGTCGAACCGAAGACGCTTCAGAAGATCTTGAAAGCAATCGAAGGGCAGCCGGAAGAGCCTGTTATCAGCACGATCATGTTGCGCTCGATGCAACAGGCGAAGTATGACGACGTCTCGCTCGGTCACTTCGGTCTTGCGACCGATTTCTATACGCACTTCACGTCGCCGATCCGTCGTTACCCTGACTTGATCGTCCACCGTCTCATGCGGACGTACGCCTTCAACCAGGACTTGTCGGACAAGACGATCGCCAAGTACGAGGAACGTCTCAGCTCGATCGCCGAACAGACGTCGAGACGCGAACGTCGCTCGGTCGACGCTGAACGGGAGACGCAAGCGCTCAAGAAAGCCGAGTACATGGAGTCACGTCTCGGTGAAGAGTTCGACGGTGTCGTCAGCGGCATCACGAACTTCGGGATGTTCATCGAGCTCCCGAACACGATCGAAGGGCTCGTCCGTCTTCAAACGATGGATGATTACTACCACTTCGACGAGTCACAGCTCATGTTGCTCGGCGAGCGGACGAAACGTCAGTTCCGGATCGGTGACTCGGTCCGGGTCAAAGTTGACGCCGTCAACCTAGACGAGCGGACGATCGACTTCACGGTCGTCGGCATGCCGAAACGGGAACAGACGCGCCGTCGCCAACCGACGACGATCAAAGCGACGGAAGGTCGTCCGAAGAAAGACGACAAGCGCGGTGGACGCGGTCGTGACGACAAACGTCCGAAACGCGGCAAGCCAGGCAAGCCTGGACAACCGGGAAAACCGGGTCAAGCGGGCAAGCCGAGTAAGCCAGGCGAGAAGCCGAAATCGTCGCAAGGACGTTCGGCGCTCGATCTGAAGAAACAAGACGGTCAAAAACGAACAGGCGACGCGAAACGCGGAGCGAAGAAACGTCGCTGACGGGAGGGGGAGACCCCTTCCGTAATTTGATATAAAGGACTGAGTAATATGGCCAAGAAGAAAGATTCGAACGCGCTCGCGCAAAACCGAAAAGCTTCCTTCGATTATGCGATCGAAGATACGATTGAAGCCGGCATGGTGTTGACCGGGACCGAGATTAAATCGGTGCGCCAGTCGAAGATCAACATCGCCGACGCGTATGTCCGCTTTGACGGTGGCGAGGCAACGCTTCACAACTGTCATATCAGCCCGTTCGAGCAAGGGAACCGGTTCAATCACGAGCCGCTCCGTATCCGAAAGCTATTGTTGCATAAAAAACAAATCAACCAGCTCATCGGCGCACAAGGCCGGGACGGGTATACGATCATCCCGCTCAAAGTGTATCTCAAGAACGGCTTCGCTAAATGTCTCCTCGGCATCGGGCGCGGGAAGAAGAAGTATGACAAGCGCGATGACTTGAAGAAGAAAGACGCGAAGCGTGACGTCGACCGGGCACTCCGGGACCGGCAAAAATACTGACAGCGAGACCTGATTGTGGTATAGTAGTGATAGTACCAATTACCACCTCGGGGACGTTATGGATTCGACGGGGGTAGGTCGGTCGTATGTGGCGTGTCGAGGGGTCGGCCTCGTTAAAACGCAAACGCCTATAACTGGCAAAACTAACACACAACTCGCAGCAGCCTAAGTGCCCTGCGGATCCTGACATCCATCGCTTGTGTGGATGATTATCAGGGTCTCAAACTAAGCAAGCTACGCTTCAACCTCGCCGTCTGAGGGCGCGAAGAAGAGATGAATCAGACTGGATGCGACAACGCCTGTTTATCGGCAGTGTCACATTGAGATCCAATAGATAAACTACACACGTAGAAGCATGCGTTACGATGCCTTCGGACGCGGGTTCGACTCCCGCCGTCTCCATTTTTAAGCAGTCTACAGTGACTGGAATCAATGATTTTTAATGAAGACCTTCTAATTTCATTGAGATTAGAAGGTCTTTTGATTTTAACAGAGCACGTCAATCACAATTAAATGAAAGCAGGTGAATCAAATGGGAAAATATCAATTAGATCATAAAAGTAAAGTGGCTGCTGCCAAGTACCAAGACGGTAAAAAAACAGCTGTTTCGAATAAAAAAGAGAAGATCAATCAGATTCGAGAAGCATATTTTCAGAAGAAAAATGACAAGAAACAGTCTGGTGAATGATCAGACAGCTTAGCTGACTTCAGGTGTTCTGTTATAAGAAGTCGAAATGAACGAAGAGGGCTATCCGTGCGTATTACATGCATGGGTGGTCCTTTTTTTGTTGCCCCTTTTGCTAATTAGATGCGAGTTGATTCTCACCATAAATTAAACAAATCTGCAACAACCGCATCACTTCTGTTTTGGAATATGAATAATTCCAGTGCGATTAACAAACCACCGACTACGAGTGTGCCAAACCATACGAGAGTCATCTTGTGGTTTTTTATAGGGGGCAAATCACGAGTCATACACCTGGATGCACCAACGCCTGTTTATCGACGTATCATATTGAGACTTAATTGATAAACTAAATACGTAGAAGCGTTAGAATCCCTTCGAAGACAGTTTTGACCCCCTTTTTTATTCATATAATGTAAACTTTTTAGTTTAAATGGATATCATTAGAATATAGCTGAAAACCTATTCGACCTTCTTAATCTTTAGCGCTTAAGTAATTTTAAACCTAGTGTTATAATCAGAAATTTTACAGGAATGTCAGTGATAATTAATCGTATAAAACTACAATAATCTATAATTTTTCGGATTATAAACCCGTTATATTTAATAATATTTGTTATAATTTTAATTATCTAGAAATAATAGGATTGGGAGGACAAGGTATGTCGGATTTAATTACTGAATTAACTGAGGTTTTTGGAGATAGAGCTACTTTTAGAGATGAGTATCAGGAATTAGCCGTACAAAAAGTGGTTAATAAGGAACGAGTATTAATTGTACAAAAAACGGGTTGGGGAAAAAGTCTCGTATATTTCTTGGCCACAAAAATTCTTCGTCAACGGGGAGATGGTGTCACTATCATTATTAGTCCCCTCTTATCACTTGCACGTAATCAAATTGAAAGTACAGCAAAATATAATATTACGGCGGAAAGTATAAATAGTCAGCAAAATAAAACACAAGTTGAACGTATAGAAGTTATTGAGCGTTGTAACAATGGTCAATGTGATGTCTTATTTATTACACCTGAGCAATTACAAAAAGAAGAATTTATTCGTTTACTTAGTCAATTAAGAATAGCTTTGTTTGTTGTGGATGAAGCACACTGTATATCAGACTGGGGACATGATTTTAGACCGGATTATAGAAGGATTAGACAATTATTAGATATTTTACCTAACAATGTTGGAGTACTTGCTACAACAGCTACAGCTAACGATCGTGTTATTCAAGATATTTCGAATCAGCTGGGGAATTGTGAAATTATAAGAGGACCATTACAAAGAAATTCTTTAAAGCTCCATAAAGTTCATTTACCAACAACAGAATTAAAATATTCCTGGATTTCGAAAAATATTAATTTTTTTCCGGGTTCGGGAATAATTTATGCAACAACAATTAAAGAATGTGAACGACTAGCACAGTGGTTACAAACAAACCAAATTGCGGCTTATCCTTACCATAGCAATCTAAGCGAAGAGGTAAAAGTCGAGCTTGAAGAAAAGTTAATTAATAATGAATTAAAAGTACTTGTCTCTACGATTGCATTAGGTATGGGATTTGATAAAGATGATATCAGTTTTGTGATTCATTATTACACACCAAAATCTATGATTGAATATTATCAACAGATAGGAAGAGCAGGTCGTAACATTAGCGACTCTCACTGTATTCTTTTATATGGAGGAAAGGAAGAAACACGAATAAATGAATATTTCATTTATAATTCTTTTCCTAAACAAGAAGATATCGATAAAGTACTTTCTTACTTAGATACTTGCAATCAAGCTAAAATGCGAGATTTATCTGATTCTATTAACATTAAAAGTAGTGTACTGGAACAAATATTAAAGCTTTTATCTATTGAGGGGATCATAGCAAAAGACGGCAGTAATTATTATAGAACAGTTAAACCATATATTTCTCAGGAAAGTTACTATGAATCTATTATTCAAATGAAAATAAAGGAATACAGTGAGCTTTTAGCGTATCAAAATCAGAACGGTTGTCTAATGCAATTTATAACTGAATCGTTAGATGATCCTTTTTCAGAACCTTGCGGACAATGTAGCAACTGTGCAAATTTATGGGTTCATACTGATGATACTGTTTCAACACTTGAGAATAATAAGGTACAGGATTTCTTTGATAATCAATTTATCTTAATCGAACCCCGTAAACTATCAGGTATTCCAGGTCTTAGAAAACTTGCATATGTGTTTGAAACAGGAATTGCATTAAGTTACTATCATGAAGAATTAGGACAAGAGGCGCGAAGAGGTAAATATATCAATGGCGCTTTTTCAAACATTTTAATCGAAGCTTCTGCAAAAAAAATAATAACTTACTTTTATAAAAATAAATTGAACTGGAATGACGTAGTTATCGTACCTATTCCATCAAACCGTAGACCGTTACTTGTACCACAGTTTGCACAAAAGTTAGCTGAAGCATTAAAATGTGAGTATGCACATGTTTTAGCAAAGAGGCCAGATGAACCGGAACAAAAATCTTTTTTAAATTCTCAACATCAAGAAGCTAATATTCGAAACTATTTATTTATCGATAGTCAGATTGATTTATCTAATAAACATATTCTTTTAGTTGATGATTTTGTAGATTCTAAATGGACATTTGCAATTGGCGCTGAATTGATTGCTACAAGCTATAACAATGTAAAAGTTACACCATTTGCAATTTCTGATACTAGCGATAGTGACTAAGAAAGGAGTTATTTATGCCTTTTTCAAATAATGAGAGAGCAACATATTTATTTTGCGCCTTACTTCCTCACACTAAAACTGCAGCACTTTCAATTCTTGAATGGAATGCAACTGTGAAATCTTTAGCACAAAATAATTTAGAACCTGAATTTTTACTGAAATGTAGTCCTAGTGAACTAATGAACATTTTAAATGAAGCAACAACTTCTCAAAAAACAAAAATCATTAATAAAGTGGAGCAACGTCAAAAACTTGGCATTTCAATGATTGAATTAGAAGAAGCTTTAAATCAAGGATATAATGTAGTGTTTCGATCTAATATGCCAAAAAGGTTAAAAAGATTGAGCCTCAATCAAAGACCTGCTTTTTACTATTATATAGGTGATTTAAATATTTTGAATTCAACGCATGCTTTAAGTGTCGTTGGTGCAAGAGATGCTTCACCAGAAGAGTTAAAAGAGGTAAAAAATATTTGTGAAGATGCTGCAAATAATGATGTATTAGTTATCTCTGGTGGTGCTAGAGGAGTCGATAGTATGGCTACCGATGCTGCTTTAATAGCTGGGGGAAAAGCTGTAATTTTCCCCTCAGACGGACTATCTTCATGGAGTAGAGATAAAGAAGCTCGTCAGTATATTCAAAATGGACAATTGCTCATTATGTCTACACAACCTATAAATGCACGTTTCACAGGATCTTATGCAATGCAACGCAATAAATTTATACACTCTACAGGAGATGTAACTTTAGTGGCCTCATCAAAACTCTCTGGCGCTAAAAAAAGTGGTACTTGGGAAGGGGTTCTAGAAAACCTTAAATTCAAATGGTCATCACTATTTGTTATTGGTAGCAGTGAAGGTGTTGTAAAACTAAAAATTGAAAATAGTGCTGTAGAGTTTAAAAGCATAAAAGAAACATTTTTTTCTGATTCTAACTTATCTGAAATACTAGAAAATCAACTTAATAAGCTGTTTAATAATGCTTTAGCAGCAGGAATTGATAAAGAAAAGATAAAAAAAATTACATTAGACGAAATTTCTAAAATAATGAATGACACAGATGAAGAAACTAAAGTTGAAAAGTCTAGCAGTATAAATGATCGTATCATTAAAGAACAGTTGTCCATATTTGAGAATAAGTAATTCGAGTGCCTCTACACTTTTTATTTGTGTGGGGGTATTTATATTACACTTAAATATAAATTCGGTGAAGCTATAATTTCTTTATCCACAATATCTATGAATGACCGATAATCTTTATTTACGCGTTATTTTATGCATTATAGTAAAAAATGATTTTCTAAACGACTATAATTGGTGGGAATCCAGATTTTATTAACTTCAAATCTAACTCTCATGCTGTTCAACCATTAATATCTATAATATGGTGCACTCTTAAAAATACAATACATATCTTTGCACCACGAATGATTTGATGTAACTATTTTGAATCTATTTTTCTTAAATTTCAATAGGTGACAGCGATATATTACCTAAATTAGAAATCAAGCGACACATGAAATTCCGTGCACTTGGAATTTTGACCGTCTGCCGGTTCAGCAGCAACAACAATTGATTCGAAACGTGAATCAGTTTTATAAGAATTACGTGTATGGCTTGTTCTATGCCTCGTTCGATGGAACCATTTATTCGTTCAATCGGAAAGAGGAGTGGGTCAAACTCGTGCCGAGCTATATCGTCTTCTTTGAGAAATATAAGCGGGTATTGATGAACGTCACGAACTATCAACTCGCTGTCTTTTTAGAGAAATACAATACACGTAATGCGATGGAGCAAATTTTGAGCAAACTCGAGTTTGTCTCGGCTCGTCAATCGCTCAACGAGTTCAAGCAGATTTTGCTGAGTCATGGTCATTCCGTCTGTTTTTATTGCATGAAACCGTTGAAACAGACTCACGTCGACCACTTTATTCCGTGGTCGTATATGCAGAACGATGTATTATGGAACTTCGTGTTGGCATGCCCGAGTTGCAACACGAGCAAGAATAATCGGATGGCGAAGGTGGATTATCTTTATGCGCTTGTGGAACGAAATGAGGAACTGCGAGTGGCAGAGCAGATGGGGACATACAAAGAGACGAAATTGATTTACCTGTACGAGTATGCGGTGCAAAACGGGTTTGAAGCCAATTGGGCACCGAGGGCATAGGTCTGTGGGATAGGTGATATTCAAAAATTCGGGCCTCAGAAAACTAGAAACTCATTATCCTTAAAACTATACCTTTGAATAAAATAAACCCTTCCATAAATTGTCTGATACACTGATAGAAAGAAGCTGAGACACTTTTTTCTGGTGGTACATAGACGTTTAAAGGAGGTATTGGTGTGAAGCGCTTTTGGAAATGGGCATTGGCCGGAATCGGAATACTTGTCGTCGGGATGGGAGGGCTTTTTTTGGCGTTCAATCAGTCGATGCAGTCCGATCCGGATGAAGAAGCAAAAGCAATCCAACTCGCTGAGCCGTATGTAGCGGAGCGTTTCGACAATGCCGAATTGACGACAGAGGTCACGTTCGACAACATGGGCAATTTCCCGTTCGAATATGCGGCGACTGCCGTTGATTCTGTGACAGGGACCGAGTTTTTTGTCTATGCGGACGAGACGACAGGGGAAGTCGTCGACACGTTCCTGGCATCGAAATGGGAAGATGACGTGACGGATGTCATCGAGGATTCGGTCATGACGGCGTTTGGCCGTGACGTCACGTACGACGTTTTTTACGATGAAGTAGCCGTACGACAACTCGACGCCTCGGCTGCGACCCCGCTCGCCTATAAAACGGCCGACATCGTACCGACAATCTTGGTGACGATTCGTCGGGAGCCAGCTTCAGGGGACGAGGCACTAGTTCGCACCTGGATGACAGCGCTAAAAGAGAGCGATATGTTACGCCATGCAGAAGTTCATGTCGACTATGTCGCTAAAAACGGAGAGATCCTCAATGACAGTACCCCGTTAATTCTATCGTTCTAATGAAAAAACACTTTCTGCGCGAAGGAAGTGTTTTTGCTCGGTTCATCGTCACCACAAGGTAAGCAAATCTGCAACGATTGCATCACTTCAATCTTGGAACATGAACAAGCCGAGCGCGATCAACAGACTTCCGATTACGAATGTGCCGAATCGCGTCAGTCCGTTCGTGTTCTTTTTGAATAAGCCGTGCATCATGAGCCATGCATCTGGATACGAAAACGCCTGTTTATCGGGAGTGTCACATTGAGACTTAATCGACAAACTAAACATGTAGAAGCGTGCGTTAATGACGCCCGGACACGGCTTCTACTCCCATCGTTTCCATTAATAAAAGATACTGGGATGTAACTCAAATGTATTTCTTTTAAATCATTTAAATTTATGGAGGAGAAAATCAATGGATACACTAATTATTGAACATTTAGCTTGTCTAGAAATTAATCGATTAATTTTACAAGAACCTTATAGATTAGTAAGTGAAGTACAATTTAATGATAAATCACCTGCATTTGATGGTGAAATTTTATTTTACAATTCAAATGAATTAACCAAAGATAACCTTGAGGACTACATAAAAATTCAAATTAAAGGAACTACTCAGTTCAAAAAAATCAAGAGCAATAAAACAACTTATTCAATAAAAAAATGCGATTTAGAAGTGTATCAACGGACCGGAAAAGGGATTTTGTACTTTCTAGTCGTTATAAATAGTAAATCAAAAAAAATGCAAGCTTATTACAAGGCATTACCTCCACTAGAAATTGCAAGAGTCTTAAGTGAAATTAATAGAAAGAATCAAAATTCATTATCAATAGATTTTAAAAAAATTGATGATGGTCAGCTTGAAGAAATTTGTTACTCACAAATTAAAAAAGTAAGAAGGCAGGCAGGCAATTACATAGAGATAGGTAATTCAAAAACCTTCTCTACCTTTAGATTGGAGTATGATGTATTACCTAGTGAAATTGACTTTTTTGATCCATTAGAAACTCCTTTAAATATCTATGGACTTGAGGATGGCCATGAGTACCCAATAGAAGCAGTTATCCCTGATTTAATAAGCAGTCAGCACATTAATCAGTTTGAAATTGATAATGAAAGCATTAGTATTTCAATCAATGTCGAAAATTCCAGAAATGATTTGATTGTTCTAGTGGAAAATACTCTTGAGTTCCATTTTTCGAAATCCTTACAAAAAGGTACTTTCAATTTAAAAAGATTGAGAACGCTATCTTCTTATATAAAGTCATTAAAAACTTTAAAATTTGTCCTTTTAAAAGATAGATTCCCGTTTGAACTATACAAAATTTCAGGTCGTATCGATGATAAGAAAATTTTCAAAAACATTGAGAAAGAAATAGAAAAGTATGAAAATCTCTTAAAAGTGTGTGACAGAATTGGAATAAACGAAGACTATGAATTTAGATGTGATGAAGAATTAGATGATTTATTTAATGGGATTATGGAGGTTTTCGGAAATAAAAACTATGGCTTATTAAGGGGGGATAGGGATTTAAACGATTACCCAATTGTTCGTTTTAAAATTTCAAATAATATTACTCTCTTACTAATGAAAGATAATTTAGATGATTTATACTACAGTTTGTTTAATCCTAATTTTTCTAAAAAAATTGGAGCTTTTTTCCCTAAAAGAGAAGGCGAATTTGATGCAAATAAAGATGATTACTTCAACGTTAGTATATACGTCGGATATCCTTTACAAGAATTGATTTCTTTAACCAATTTCAATTTTGAAGTATATCGTAGCTCCTTATTGAGCGATGCTCATGACCGAACATTCGAAATAAATAATGAGATAGCTTTAAATTTAATTGAAGTTTATAACAACAATCCTCAAAATCAGTATTTAGAATTAGCTGAGAATCTTTTAGGTGAATTAGTAAAGGCTCACGCGGATAATATAATATACAAAATAAATATTTTACTCATCAAAAATATTAAGGGGATTCATTACGATGAAGATGATCAAGAATTTTTGTATTCAGTTCTTGATTTAGATGATTTGTTATTGCAATTTGGAGCTCATGTTCTTTTAGGAGCAAAAATTCCTGCCCGAAAAACATTTACAAGATTATCTATAGAGGATCAAGAGAGAGTTAAAAAATTTCCTCTTTATATGCTGTACGAAAAGATGTAACACTCCTTAATTTCCCTTTGTCACAATAGACCAGTAATACGGATCTTACAACTATGTGCTGAAGCCTTAAAACGAGTCAAACCTTACTAATTAGGTTCGACTCGATGATTTAATCCTCACCACAAGTTAAACAAATCCGCAACAATCGCATCACTTCCATCTTGGAACATGAACAATCCGAGTGCGATTAACAGACCACCGACGACAAGTGTGCCAATCCGCAGGAGGCCGTTCGTGTTCTTTTTGAATACGGCACGAATTACGAGCCAGCCACCGATCAACAGCATCAAGAAATACCAAAACCCCATAACCATTCCTCCTCTGCCTGTAGTTGAGTCTAGTTTACATAAATTTTCCAGTACATACTGTAGGGCGCGGGACTGATTTAATCCTAGTCCAAGACGGGTACAGTATCTTTATGTGTAAATGAAGGGGAGAGTGACTGCTATGCGGAAAACCATCGTCATCGCGGGGGCGAGCGGCTATATCGGCTCGAACGTGATGGACCATTTAAAAGAAGAGTACGACATTATCGCCTTGTCCCGCTCGACGAAGAACAAAGAAGACGAGGACCACATCACGTGGCGGTCGTGCGACTTGTTCTCATATGAGCAGACGCGCGAGGCGTGTGAGGGGGCGGACTACGCCATGTTCCTCGTCCACTCGATGATCCCGGACGGCGGGCTGACGCAGGCGACGTTCGAGGACATGGACGCGCTCATCGCCGACAACTTCGCCCGGGCGACAAAAGAGAACGACATCGAACAAATCGTGTATTTGAGCGGCATCATTCCAAAAGAGTCGAAGACGTTGTCACGGCACTTGAAGAGCCGGCTCGAGGTCGAACGCATCCTCGGCGGCCAAGGTGTCCCGGTGACGACGATCCGGGCCGGGCTCATCATCGGTCCGGAAGGCTCGTCGTTCCCGATTCTCGCGAAGCTCGTCAAACGGTTGCCGGTCATGATCCTCCCGAACTGGACGAAGACGGAGACGCACCCGATCGACTTGCGTGAAGCGCTCCAAGCGCTCATCTCGGTCGTCGGGGCCGAGGCGTTGTACGACCATCATATCGATATCGGCGGTCCGGAAGTGATGACGTATCGGAAGATGATCGAAGATACGGCTGAGGTCATGGGCAAACGTCGCGTCATGATCGACTTCCCGTTCCCGACGATCAAGCTATCCCGCCTCTGGGTCATGGCTGTGACGAGCGAACCGAAAGACACCGTCTATCCGCTCGTCGAGAGCATGGACCATGCCATGGTCGCCAAAGATACGACCGGCGTCAAGCAAGGCGAGATTCCGTTCAAAGAAGCGGTCGAACACGCGCTCGAGGAAGAAGAGAAGCAGAAGTCGGCCGGCAAGACAAAAAAAGCGCCACAACAGTATACGGTCCGCTCGATCCAACGCTTCGGTCTGCCGGACGACAAGTCGGCTGCCTGGATGGCCGACGAATATTTCGAATGGCTCGGGCGGGTCGCGTATCCGCTCATCCAGACGACGAAAGAACAGGATGATTGGGAAATCGCGCTTTTGCGCCCATCACTCGTCGCACTCCATCTGTCGCTTGAAGATGCGGCGACGGACGACATGGCATCATTCGAGATCGACGGAGGAATGTTCGCGAAGCTGACCGAGGACGATAAAACCGGCCGTCTCGAGTTCAGACGGCTCCCGGACTCGAACGAGGGGCTGATTGCCATCCATGAGTTCGTGCCGGCCATGCCGTGGTGGTTCTATACGAAGACGCAGGCGAAAGCCCATCTCGTCGTCATGTGGCTGTTCGGCCGTCACGTCCGTCTGCTTGGGGAAGATGCGGATGAGGGCGATCAAGTCGTCGAGGCACCGACGAACTAAGGAAGACGCATCCATCGTGATGCGTCTTTTTTGTTTCAACAAATGTCAGGAATTAAAAATAGTGATATACTCGAATGAATAATTTTCATAAAAATGGAAAATGAATTAAGTTAATACGCTGAAAGATGAATCGAATAGAGTTGAACAATGGAGGATTGAATATGTCGATGACGATTCAACAAAGGACCAAAGAAAAACGAATCAAGGCGTTCCGACATGCTGGTGTCACCGAACCAATTTTTCTTGGTGAAGGTGCGTGGCATGACGCATGGAAAGTGTCAAAAGACGGTCGCGAACTGGTTTTGCGGATTCCAAAAGAAGTTGCTTACGGAAAGCCTGTTACGTTCGATCATGACGCCTTGATGGCAGAGTACGCCGCAACAAAATTGTATTATCAGTCTGTGAATCGCGCGGTTCAGGGAGCTGCTCCAAACTTCTATGAATTCTACGTGTCTGCTGAGTTCACGTATACGTTAGAGTCATTCGGAGGTGCCCCTCTTTCTTTACATACAATGACGAAAGAACAAGCTTCGCAGGTGGGGGCTCAGGTCGGGGAGATTTATCGGAAAACCGATCAAATTCAACACGATGTCGAAGGATTAGGATATTTGATATGGACAGACGAGAAGAAATTACACGGCAGTTTGAACGGGAACCTTCACACGTTTATCCGGGAAGAAAGTGCCGAGCACTTGGCAGACTATAAAACGTTATGCGCCATGTATCCCGAGTTTAAAGACGGTGTAGTCGAACAAATGCTCGATGCCGCAACAGAACTTCGCAACAATCAAGTCAGCGTCCCGAGTCTCGTCAATCAAGATGCGTCTCCTGAAAATATTTTATTGCACGGCAATCGCGTCTGTTTGATTGATCCTTATCCGATTGTGTATGCACCGCGAGGCATGGCTGGCAATTTCATGAACTTGTACGAGACGTTTTTTGTCGCTCTTTCACAAACAGAGCGCTATAAGAGGCATCGATTTGACTTATGTGAAGCACAATTAAAGGGAATAGCAGAAGGGTTTCTTGCAGGCTACAGTGACGGAGATCAGTCGATTATTCGTGAAGTAAGAGGAGAGCAGTTGCTCCAATTACTCGAGACGGCTTACCTTCACCATCAGTTGTTACTTCAAGAAGAATTGACACGAGGGGATATGATTCGTTATGGAAGCAAAGAAGCCATAACGACCCGTCTCTTCGTATTATGTGATGCACTCAAACAGTTCGCCGCCTCCCGCTTGATTGAAATATGACATTATGCTCTATATCCTAGTTACTTTTAGACGCATCCATCGTGATGCGTCTTTTTGTTTTGTCGATTATGTAAACGTTTCTTCTGTGACGTTTACAAAGAGCGGGGACAGGCGTACACTGAACTTGTTTTCGAACTAATGGAAAGAAGGAATGCAAGAATGGACAACTTCATGACTACACGAGAGGCGTGGCAAAAAGATATCTCGGCCGGGATCACCGTCGGGGTCGTTGCCGTCCCGCTCGCGATGGCGTTCGCGATCGCTTCAGGCGTCGGACCGGTGTACGGATTGTACACGGCCATTATCGCCGGCATCCTCGTCAGCCTGTTCGGCGGCTCGACGTTCCAAATCGCCGGACCGACCGGCGCCTTCATCCCGATCGTCTCGGGCGTCATGCTCGCGCACGGTTACGAAGGGCTGCTCGTGACGACGTTTCTCGCCGGGATTTTGCTGTTCCTCATGAGCGTGCTCCGCGTCGGCCGGCTCATCCGCTTCATGCCGCGCGCCGTCACGATCGGCTTCACGGCGGGGATCGCCGTCGTCATCTTCGTCGACCAGCTCGATGAACTGTTCGGCATCACGTTCGAGAAGGCGCCGCACTTTCACGAGAACGTCCTAAAACTCGTCACGTCACTCCCCGAGGCGAGTCTCTGGCCAATCGGTATCGCGGCTATCGGCTTCTTGACGCTCTGGCTCGTCCCGAAACTGCCCGTAAAATTGCCGCTTCTGTTGATGGCGATGCTCGTGCCGACGTTTATCAGCCTCGTCATCCCAGGGGAGGTCGCGACGATCGGCAGCGCCTACGGCGGCATCCCGAGCGGACTGCCTGACTTCAACTGGCTCACGATCGACCTCGATTTGATTGCGACGCTGCTCCCATCGGCGTTCGCCATCGCCTTCCTCGGGGCGCTCGAATCGCTGTTGTCAGGTGCGGTCGCGGACGGCATGGCCGGCACGAAGATGAACCCGGACAAGGAACTGTTCGGGCAAGGGCTCGCCAACGTCGTCGTCCCGTTCTTCGGCGGTATCCCGGCGACGGGCGCGATCGCCCGGACGGCGACGAACATTCAAGCAGGCGCCGTCAGCCGCCGCTCCGGTGTCATCCACGGGTTGACGGTGCTCCTTGCCGTGCTCGTGTTGGCACCGCTCGCGAGCTACGTCCCACTCGCCGCACTCGCACCGATCTTGATGCGCGTCGCTTGGAACATGTCGGAGCGACATCACGTCTTCGAGATGCTCAAACATCGCTCCGCCGAGTCACTCGTCTTGCTCGTCACGCTCGGCCTGACCGTCTTCGTCGACCTCGTCGTCGCCGTCGAGGTCGGGGTCATCTGTGCGCTCGCCTTGTTCGCGAAACGGATGGCTGATACGATCGACGTCCGCGAACAGACGGAACGGTATGTGACGCGCGACGGACAAGTCGTCTTCAGCGTTGAAGGACCGCTCTTCTTTGGGGCGATCGAGATGTTCGAGCACGTCCTGCAACATATTCATAAGGAGCCGGACGTGTTCATCTTCAACTTCCATCGCTGTCCGGTCATCGATGTGACGGCGGTCGAAGAAGTCCGCCGGGTCGTCCGGGAACTGAAAGCGGCGGAGCGTCGTGTCGTCTTCGCCCATCTGTCAGAACCCGTGCGGCAGACGCTCGATCACTATGGCGTCCTTGACGGGATTGCGACGTTCGAGACGACGCAAGACGCGATTGACGCGTCTTAACGGACCGACAGGATGTGGCTGAACGGGATGCGGCGCACGTCCGTGTCGAACAGTTCGACTTCGCGTTCGGCGTAATAGATGGCATGGACGTAGCCACGCACGGAGCGGGCGAGACCATCCTCGAACAACGTCAGTTCGACTTGGTCGCCTTCCCGGATGGCCCGTTCGAGTTCGGTCTGCCACAGATAAAGGAGTTGTTCGTCGATGTCGGGCAGCTCGATCTTTTGGACGTGGGCGTAATATTTTTTGAGCAGCGCCACGTGTTCGGGCATGAGAAACGGAATCCACTTCAATTCACCGCGGTCTTTGTAGCGGGTTTGGCTCATGACGGTTCACCTCCTTGTTTATGTCCGCCGATCAGGCGTTGCCGCGTGCGGAGCGGACTGTCTTTCAGTAGACTCGACGCCGGACGGATCGTGCCGCGGCCGAAGCGGACGTTCAATTGATCGACGAGGTCTAAAAAGTCGAACCGACGGGCACGAGCCCATTCGTCCTCGAACAACGACAGCTGGACGTGGTCGCTCCGGGGCTCGAGCTTGCCGAAGGCGACCGAGACGTAACGGACCGCCTCTGTCTCGTCCCACGCCTCGAGAAACAGCTGGAACAACACTGGTAAGAACTCGCGCTCGTCCGCCGTGAAGCGGGCGAGTTTCTTTTGTTTGCTGAAGCCGCGCTGTTCGCTCGTCCGAGTGTAGCGGACACCGAGATGGATGCTGCCGCCGACGAGTCCCGACTGCCGTGTGCGCATTCCGACCTCGACGGCGATCGCCTGCAGGACAAGGCGAATCGAACTTTCCGTCGTATAGTCTCTCATGAGCGTGATGCCGTGGCCAATCGTCCGGGGCCGTTGGCGTTTCGCCCCGAACAGCGAACTCGCCGGTAGGATTGTCGGCGACTCGTCGATGCCCCAGGCGTGATGCCACAGCTCGGCGCCGATGACACCGAACTTATCGTGCAACACGTCGAGCGGATAACGGGCCAGGTCGCCGATCGTGTCGATGCCGAGCCGATGGAGATGGACCGCCATCTTCGCCCCGACGCCCCACATCTTCTCGATCGGCGCCGGATGGATCAATCGTTCGACGTCGTGGAGGGCACAACTGGCGACACCGGTCTTTTTGCCATGCAAGTCGAGGACGAGTTTGGCGAGGACGTTGTTCGGTCCGATCCCAATCGTGACCGGGACGCCGGTGTAGCGGAAGACGGTCGAGCGGATGAGGCGGGCGACGTGGTCATCGTTCCCGAACAAGCGCTCCGTCCCCGTCAAGTCGACGAGCGTCTCATCGACCGAGTAGACGCGGATCGCCTCCGGGGGCGCGAACTGGTGCAAGATGTGGATGATTTGCACCGATACGTTCAAGTAGTGGCTCATCCGGGCCTCGGCGTAGAGGACGTGCCGCCGTTCATGCCACGGCAGCCGGTCGATGTGAAACCGCCTTGACCCGGTCTTGATGCCGAGCCGTTTCAGCGGCGGGGTCGCGGCGAGGACGAGGGCGCCGCTGTCCTGTAAGTTCGATAAGACGACGAGCTTCGTCTTGTACGGGTTCAAGTTACGGGCTGCGCACTCGCAGCTGGCATAAAATGAGACGCTATCGACACAGAAGATTCGCCGGCGCATGATCCTATCCCCTTTTCACGAACAAACGTTCTGTTTTTCTTATCGTATCACGGTCTCAAACCGTCTCAAATAGCAAAATGAAAATAAACTTGTGAATGTATTTTGAAATTTACCCAAATTTTATAGGAATTTCACAATTTAAAAACCATCTTTTAGGAAGATTTCGTAAAAAAGTCTCCGAAACGAGTAGATTTTCGCTATAATAGACGGGTATGGATTTGACAATGACTGTGAACTAAATGGAGGCTACAACGTGATTCAGTTTGTAAAGCAATTGACGAACGATCAGAGCCGACGCTTGAAAGGCTATCAACGCCGCGTCGACCGGATCAATCAATTAGAGACAACGATGCAGGCGCTCTCTGACGATGAGATGCGCACATATACCGAAACATTGAAAGCAAAAATCGCCGACGGCGCCAAAGTCGATGACATCGCCGAGGAAGCGTTCGCCCTCGTCCGTGAGGCGGCGGTGCGTGTCTTGGGCATGCGTCACTATGACGTCCAGCTCATCGGCGGGTTCGCCCTCCTCGAAGGGAACATTTCCGAGATGCCGACCGGGGAAGGGAAAACGCTCGTCGCCGCGCTCCCGAGTTACGTCATAGCACTCGAAGGCAAAGGCGTCCACGTCATCACCGTCAACGAATATCTCGCGACGCGTGACGCGAACCAAATCGGGCAGATCCACGATTTCCTTGGTCTCTCGGTCGGGTTGAACGTTCCTGAGATGGAACAGAGCGACAAGCACGCTGCTTACCAGGCCGACATTACATACGGCGTCGGGACCGAGTTCGGGTTCGACTACTTGCGCGATCATTTGGTCGGGTCACCGGAAGAGCGCGTCCAGCGCCCGTTCCACTTCGCCATCATCGACGAAGTCGACAGCATCTTGATCGACGAGGCGAAGACGCCGCTCATCATCGCGCAAAAAGACCGCTCGCACATCCGCTTGAAGGAGTTGGCGCAACGTGTCGTCACCGAGCTCGACGAGGCAGACTACGAAGTCGACCTCGAATCAAAATCGGCGGCGCTCACCGACTCCGGAATCTTGAAAATCGAAGATATGTTCGCGGTCGACAACTTGTTCAGCGCCGAGCATCAAGTGCTCTATCACTACCTCGTCCAGGCGCTCCGGGCGAACGTCTTGTTCGAACTCGACGTCGACTATATCGTCAAAGAAGACAAAATCGAGCTTATCGACTTGTTCACGGGACGGATCATGGAAGGACGCAGTCTGTCGGAAGGGCTCCATCAGGCGCTCGAGGCGAAAGAAGGCGTCACGATCACTGAGGAGAACAAGACGACGGCCGAGATCACGATTCAGCATTATTTCCGGATGTATCCGCTCATCGGCGGTATGACCGGGACGGCCCAGACGTCTCGCCAAGAGTTTTTGAAGACGTACAACATGGACGTCGTCCAAGTGCCGACGAACCGGCCGCGGTTGCGCGAAGACCACCCGGACCGCATCTTTATGACGGTCGACCAAAAATATGCGGCTGTGACCGACAAAGTCGTCGAACTGCATGAGACGGGACGCCCGGTGTTGATCGGCACGACGTCGATCGCCCAGTCCGAGGCCATCAGTAAACACTTGTCGAAGCAACGGATCGAGCACGAGGTGTTGAACGCGAAGACGGTCACGCAAGAAGCGGGCATCATCGCCGACGCCGGACGCTTCGGCAAAGTGACGATCGCGACGAACATGGCCGGTCGCGGGACCGATATCATGCTTGACGCGAAATCGAAAGAAGTGGGCGGCTTGTTCGTCATCGGGACGGAACGCCATGAGTCGCAACGTGTCGACAACCAGCTCCGGGGCCGTTCGGGACGTCAAGGCGATCCCGGCGCGACGCAGTTCTTCGTCTCGCTCGAAGATGAGATCGTCAAACGCTACGCGATCCAAAAACTAGAGCGCATCGAGAAGAAACTGAAGCCGGACAAACGTGGCGAAGTGTCCGCAAAAGACGCGGCTGACGTCATCGAGTACGCGCAGACGACGATCGAAGGACTCGGCGTCTCGATTCGGGACTACTTGTTCAAGCTCGACGACGTCTTGAACGAACAACGGAAAATCATCTACACGATCCGCGATCAGGCGGTCAACGCCGACGCTGCGGCGATCACGAACAACGTGCTCGGTATGATGCGTCTCGCTTTATCGAACAGTATCGACATGCACGTCTCGGACGAGCTCGTCCCAGAAGAGTGGCCGCTCGACGAGTTGAAGACAGACCTCGTCTACTTGACGACACGCGAGCCGGTCTGGTCAGATGAGATCGCCGACTCGTTGGAATTGAAGGCAGCGCTTGCGCCGTGGATCGACGACATTGTCGAAACGGCCGAGGCCCGTCTTCAAGCGGAAGAAGTCGTGACGTTCGTCAGAGAATCGCTGTTACGGGCGTTGGACGGAAAATGGACAGACCACCTCACGACGATGAGCGGATTAAAAGAAGGCATCGGACTCCGCAGTTATGGGCAGGAAGACCCGAGTCGTCAGTTCGGCAAAGAAGGATTTGAAATCTTCGAACAGACGTATGTCAATATTGCCCGTGAAGTGACGACGGAAGTATGTCAGCTTGACCGCTATTTCGTCACGCAATTGGAGGAGGAGTAATATGTTAGGATTTCGTAAACGTAAACAGATCGATACAGGGAAGACTGAGACAGGGCGTCAACTGACGCTCGTGATCGACAGCGACATGGGGATTCCGAAAGAAGACGAGTACATGTTCCGCTATCATGCGAAGCGGCTGCCGGCGCTCCTCGACAACCAACTGTCGATCGAGCTGTTGCACGCTGAAAACTTAATGGATGGCCTGTCACTCGTCGCCTTGTTCCGGAACACACTCCCGAGCTCGTTCGAAGTCAATGAATTGCCGGTTCTCCTCTTGAACAAAGACAACGTCCCGCTCGGACGGAAAGTATTGAGCCGTGTCGACCTTCCGAGCTTCGAGCCGTGGACGAGCAAACCGGTCTATTTGGACTTTTTTGCAGATGAACTGTTCGGCGAGTTTGAAGCGGAAGAACTGACGTCGATGCGACTCGTCTTCCAAATGAATCCGATCGATCCGTTACAGATGCTTCTAGATGAGGAAGTCGAACAATTTTCGAACACGGCGTGGCAACAGCTCCGTCGCACGAACGTGTCGACACCGCCCGTCGGCGAGAATGAGTTCAATTTGATGCTCGTCTCGGTCGAAACAAGTGAGACGAACGTCACGGCGACGTTGCTTCTCCGTAACGGCTATGAGCATGAACTGAACGTTGAACAGTTACCGCTCGAACTCGTGAGCGGGGACGAAGCGATCGCAAACACGACGATTCGCTTGAGCGAGCCGGTCCAAGGCAAGCACGCCTATCCGGTCTCGGTTGTCTTCGAAGACGTCACCGCGGACGGTCCGTTCACGGTCCGCATCAAACAATAAGCAGTGACAAAAGACCTGATTTCTGTAAAGGAAATTAGGTCTTTTGTTTGGAAAAATTTAATAGTTGTGCTCTCAATCTGGTGGTATATTGAAAACGGTGAGACCAATTTCATTCAAAAGGGGAAACAAACATGAAAACTGCTCTGAAATGGACAATCGCGACCGCACTCGTATTGCCTTCGACGTTACCGCTCCAAGCACCGAACGTCTTGGCGGCGTCGGACGAAGACCTCGTCAAACTGCGATTTTTAGAGACGACCGACCTACATACAAACATTACGAATTATGACTATTTCCAAGACAAGACAGATGAGACGATCGGGCTTACGAAGACAGCGACGCTGATCAAATCGCACCGGATACAGGCGGGGGCGGCGAACACGTTCTTGTTCGATAACGGGGATACGATTCAAGGGACACCGTTCGGAGACTACATCCGCGAATTGCATCAACAAAATCCGGGCACGTTCGAGCACCCGATGTACAAGGCGATGGCTTCGCTCGACTATGACGCGGTCACGCTCGGCAACCACGAGTTCAACTTTGGGCTTGAATTTTTATATGACGCGATGGAAGGGTCAAAAGGCAAGCTCCGTTTCGTCAACTCGAACGTCAAGGATTTACAGGGGAATCCAATCGTGTCGAAATTCAACGTTGACGGACAAGAGGTCCAAATCATCGAGCGGACGGTCACGGACACGGACGGGGAGACGCATACGATCAAAGTCGGCGTCTTCGGTGTCGTACCACCGAAAATCATGTCGTGGGATTCGGGGAACCTCCAAGGCCGTGTGACGGCGGATGATATCATCCCGTCGGCGCGTGAAGCGGTCAGCAAGTTGAAAGACCGAGGGGCGGACGTCGTCGTCGCGCTCGCGCACTCAGGTATCGGGGAGAGTGCGGCGCTCGCGGACGCCCAACTCGACAGCGAAGAAAACGTCGGCTACGCGCTCACGAAAATCGACGGGCTCGACATGGTCATGACGGGACACCAACACGGTCGCTTCCCGGATGCGAAAGGCATGTTCGCCTCGTTCCCGAACGTAGACAATGAGAAGGGGCTCATCAACGGCAAACCGGTGGTCATGGCAAATAACCAAGGGAAAGACCTCGGCGTCATCGACTTCGAACTTGAGAAAGTCGACGGCAAGTGGCAAGTTCTCGACGCGTCGGCGAAACTAGATACGGTCACGGCGAGCACGCCGGTCGATGCAGCGACACATGCACTGATCGACACGGAGCACCGGGCGACGATCGACTACATCAATCGTTCCGTCGGTGAGATTCAAGACGACATTCAAAGTTACTTCGCGCTCGTCCGCGACGACTCGTCGGTCCAGTTCGTGACGAACGCACAACAATGGTACGTCGAGAAAGAGCTCGAGACGAATCCAGACCTCGCCCCGTACAAAGGGCTGCCACTCCTGTCAGCGGGAGCCCCGTTCAAAGCGGGTGGCCGTGAATTGACAGATGCCGGATACTACACGAACATCCCGAAAGGCCAAATCGCCTTGAAGAACGTTGCTGACTTGTACGTCTATCCGAACACGCTCGAAGTCGTCAAAGTGACGGGAGCGGACGTGATGGACTGGCTCGAGATGTCGGCTGGGGTGTATAACGAGATCGATGCGGACGGGGACGAACTATTGAACCTTCAATTCCGCAGCTACAACTTTGATATTTTGGACGGCTTGACGTATGAAATCGACGTGACGGGACCGGCGAAGTATGACGGTGGCGGGAAACTGCTCGACGCGTCAGCGAACCGGGTCAAAAACGTCGAGTATGACGGAAAATCGATTACGATGGACCAAGAGTTCTTGGTCGCGACGAACAACTACCGGGCTGGGTCGAGCTCGTTCCCAGGTCTTGGCGGCGGAAAGAATATCGTCTATCGCTCGGCATATGAGACACGTAACGTCATCTCGGACTATATTATCGCTAGTCGTGGTGCCGTCGACTATAAAGCTGACGACAACTGGAAGATTGTCGCGGACGCGAAACGGACCGTGAAGTTTGAGACGGCAGACGCCGGCAAGCAGTACGTCGACTTGTATGAGGGGATTGAAGCGACAGATGCGACACGAGCTGACGCGGCAAACCGCCTCTTCCGGACGTATACGGCTGAGCTTGAAGCGGCGGCCGTGGATGTGACGCTCACAATCGATGTCATCAAGCCAGGAGCGAAGCAAGTCACAGGTACGACGATTCCGAACGCAAACGTGACACTTAAAGAAGGAAGCAAAGTCCTTGCGACGACCACTGCCAAAGCAGATGGCACCTATGCTTTCACAGTCAAACCGTTAAAATTACGTCAACAACTCACTGTTGTCAGTGAATCAGCTGGTAAAACGTTCACTGAAACAAAAATCGTCGGTGCCGGATTTGTGGCGACGCCCGCCTTATCGACGAAGTTGACGTACGCAAACACGAACGTTATTCCTGGGAAAACAACACCGGAATCAAAAGTGACGTTGAAACGTGACGGCAAGACGATCGCCTACGCGACAGCAGACAAGAACGGTTCATTCGAGTTCACGAAACGGGCCGGTTTCATCTATGGTGATTACGAGGTCATCGCTAAAGATGTGACCGGAAAAGTCGTCAAAGCGAAGACGTTCACGCTCAAGAAAGCGGCCATCGAGACACCTAAGAACACGAAAGGTGTGAAGGACGGTACGAGAGCGCTCATCGGTAAGACGACACCGGGTGCAGTTGTGGTCTTGAAAGATGCGAAAGGCAAGCAAGTTGCTAAAGTGACGGCGAGCTGGGCCGGCACGTATACGTTCACATTCAAGAAAGGTCTCGCTAAAGGGAACTATGCGGTCATTGCGAGTGACTATAAAGGCGCAGGTGCTAAACAAGCGAAATTTGTTTTGAAATAAGCGATTCAGCCGAGACGGTGTCCCAAGCGGACGCCGTCTTTTCTCGTGTTAAAGAAGTGTCGAAAAAGTGAACAAAACCCCTTACGAAACGTTGGGAATTGCTGTATAATCATTCACGAAAGCGTTTACATTATATGCGTAAAACATCAGGATTCATTTTTCGGGGCCGATGGGGATCGGCTACACAGTTTAAAAGGGGACATCACACATGATTACATTCTTTATTGCCTTAGCTATTTTAATTGTCGGGTACATCGTCTACGGCCGTTACGTCGAAAAGACGTTCGGCATCAAGGAAGAGCGGACGACGCCCGCCTATGCGTCGCAGGATGGCATCGACTACGTGCCGATGGGGAAAAAGCGGAACTCGATGATCCAACTGTTGAACATCGCCGGCGTCGGTCCGATTTTTGGGCCAATCATGGGGGCGCTCTACGGTCCGGTCGCATTCCTGTGGATCGTCTTCGGATCGATCTTCGCAGGTGCCGTGCACGACTATTTGACGGGGATGATCTCACTCCGCAACAACGGGGCACACTTGCCGCAGCTCGCCGAGAAGTTCCTCGGTCGCTCGCTCCGCCATATCGTCAACGGGTTCGCCCTGTTACTGCTGCTCCTTGTCGGGACAGTATTCGTCACGTCGCCGAGTAACATGATCAACAACTTGTTCGACGGCAACGCGTCGACGCTCGTGTTCGTCGTCTTTGCGATTTTCGCTTATTACATCTTAGCGACGCTCCTCCCGGTCGACAAAATCATCGGCCGCATCTATCCGTTCTTCGGGGCGCTCCTCATGATCAGCGCAATCGGGATTGGGGTCAGCTTGTTCGTCGAAGGCTATCAAATCCCAGAGATGACATTGACGAACATGCACCCGGACGGCTTGCCGATCTGGCCACTCTTGTTCTTCACGATCTCGTGCGGCGCACTCTCGGGCTTCCACGCGACGCAGTCGCCGATCATCTCGCGGACGACGATGAAAGAGAGCAATGGCCGCAGCATCTTCTACGGCATGATGATCGTCGAGGCCGTCATCGCGATGATTTGGGCCGGAGCGGCCATGGCCATCTTCGAGCCAGGCGAGTTGCTCGGACTCATCAGCGCAGGTACTCCGGCACTCGTCGTCCAGGAAGTGGCGACACTCATGCTCGGCAGCATCGGCGGCACGCTCGCCATCCTCGGCGTCATCGTCTTGCCGATCACGTCAGGCGACACGGCGTTCCGCAGTGCCCGGATGATTATCGCCGACTACTTGAAAATCGCACAGAAAAAGTTCTCGTCACGTCTTTGGATTGCGCTTCCGCTCTTCGCGATCTCATATGTTTTGACGAATATGGACTTCCAGATGCTTTGGCAGTATTTCAACTGGGCCAACCAGACGACGGCGGTCATCGCCTTGTTCGTCGGGGCGATGTACTTGTACATTAAAGGACGCAACCATTGGATCGCACTTATTCCAGGGACGTTCATGCTATATGCGGTTTGGTTCTACATTCTCACAGCACCGATCGGCTTCAAGATGGATGGGGTGATCCCGTACGTCATCTCGACAATCGGTACAGTGACGCTGCTCGTCTTGTTCCACATGCGCGCACGTGCGATGCGGGCACAAAATATGGAATGTGACGTTCCGGTGAAAGAAGTCGCATAATCACTGACATGAGTCCTTCGAGGCTCATGTTTTTGTTTGCAACAAAATCGGGAAATGACCATACTAGAGGAACAGAAATGAAAGGTGGTACCTGTATGGATCAAGAGAAGTTAAAAGATATGCTCCATGCCGATACGCTCGGCGAAGAGATCGCGAGCGCCGTCACGCACGGACTAGGGGTCATCTTCAGCATCGTCGCTCTCGTCCTACTCGTCACGACCGCGACTGAGACCGGTAGCACAGGCAACGTCATTGCGGTGAGCGTGTTCGGGGCATCGATGATCCTGTTGTACTTGTTCTCGACGCTCATGCATGCGATCCCGCATCCACGGGCGAAGCGGGTGCTCCAAGTGTTCGACCACGCTGGGATTTACTTATTGATTGCCGGGAGCTACACGCCGTTCGCACTCGTGTCGCTTCAGGGAACGCTCGGATGGGTGTTATTCGGCATCGTTTGGGGCGTCGCCATCTTAGGCATCGTCTGGAAAATGTATTCGACCGGGAAGTACATGTGGGTATCAAACGTGACGTACCTTGGGCTCGGGTGGATTTGTATCATCGTGATCCGTCCGCTCTACGAGTCGCTCGGCCATCAAGGGTTCATGTTGCTGCTTGCTGGTGGGCTCGCTTATTCGGTCGGAATCGTGTTTTACGTCTGGCAGAAACTGCCGTTCAATCATGCGATTTGGCACTTGTTCGTGCTCGCCGGGAGCGTGTTCGTCTTCCTTAGTATTTTGCTCTACGTCGCACCGAATACAGGCCTGTGAACCAGACGTCCGTGAGGGCGTCTGCTTTTTTATAAACTTAGCCAATGAAGTGTTGGAAACGGTTACAAAACTAAAGACGAATTGACGTTTGTATGTCATAATAATTTCAGACATCGTCATAGAGATAGATGGGTGTATACGCAAGGGGGAAAATCTGATGGAAAAAGTGTTACGCGATGGATTTATTTACATGTCTCAAAACAAAGCACTCAACAGTTTAGCTAAAAAGTACGGGCTTCGGTTCGGGGCGTCACGATTTGTGGCGGGAGAAGATTTCAAGACGTCGGTGCCGACGATTCGCGAACTGAACGCGAAAGGGTTATCGGTCACGGTCGACCATCTAGGGGAATTTATTACGACGGTTCACGAAGCGAACCAGAACCGTGACGAGATCATCCGTGCCATCGAGATTATGGCCGAAGAGAAGCTCGACGCCTACATGTCGCTCAAGCTGACGTCACTCGGATTCGATATTTCGGACGAGTTGATCGAGGACAACATGCGTCAAATCTTGACGACGGCCAAGTCGGTCGGCGTTTTCGTCGCCATCGACATGGAAGACGAGTCGCGCTGCGAGAAGACGCTCGACTTGTTCAAGAAGTTGAAAGCGGACTTTGACGGACTCGGAACGGTCATCCAATCTTACTTGTACCGCTCGGAAGACGACATCAATCATCTCGCGCCGCTCAAGCCGAACCTCCGTATCGTCAAAGGGGCTTACAAAGAGCCGGCGACGGTCGCTTTCCCGGAGAAAGAAGACGTCGACCACAACTACTTGAAGCTCGTCAAACTCCATCTTGCGAACGGGAACTACGCCTCTATCGCGACCCATGACGACCACATGATCGATGCCATCATCGAGCATGTGAAATTGAACAACATCCCACTCGACCAGTTCGAGTTCCAAATGCTGTACGGCATCCGGGTCGAGCGTCAACTCGAGCTCGTCCGCCAAGGCTATAAAGTCCGTGTCTACGTGCCATACGGCCGTGACTGGTACGGCTACTTCATGCGCCGCCTCGCGGAACGTCCGGCGAACGTCGCGTTCGTGTTAAAAGGAATGGTCAAAAAATGAGGAAAGCACACAAGTTCATATCGAACTTGTGTGCTTTTTTATGGAGTTCTTATGAGGCGTTATTCCTGCTCGTCATCTTCTCGATTTTCGACCCAGAAATCTGGACCGATTTGATCAGATAGCCAGAAGAAAAGCTCTTTTTCATGTTCTGGATGTGAATCATGCAAGGCACCCGGGTCAAATACATACTGTTTATTTTGAATGAACTTGTCTCGGATGTAATCGGTCATATGATACGGGCCATACCCATAGGAAGTATTTATATCAGGCGAAGGATTTTCTTCCATGCGAATGGACATATGTGTTTCGGCTAAAAACGTAAACATTCTCGCGAGGGCGAGATAGCCTTCTGCGTTGCCGACGAAATTGACCCCAGCTGCATTCAGACTGACTTCCATTTTAGCCTCATGAGAAAAGTAAGGATCGAACTCTAACCTGTCTTCATCGTACGCTTCATACTCATCATCGCTGTGCTGGTTTGTCATCGATTGGCCTCCAGTTTTACCTATTAGTCATTAGTATACTCGTCAGATGACATATTACTTTCCACGTTCGGCCTTGTCTAGTAAGAGTCGTTCAATAACTAGAACATACACTAGAGCAACAAGAACGCCTACTGTACCTGGCAGAACAGCAACCAGGGGGTCGGCGAGAGCTGCTTTTGGGAGTAGATAAGTCAACAATGATTTCACTCCGAAGAGTATCACAATGGACGAAAGCAAGACGAACGTGATTGTTTTCTTATGTATGTTCCCAAAGAACTGCCGTCCCGTTTCCTTTTCTTTCGTTATGCCTAACCAAGATAGCATGTACAGCACCTCCTAAAGTAACGTACCGTTCTATTTAATCGATTAAAGGATATTTACAAGATGTTTTCCTAACAAGCGGTCGATTTCACTTTGTTCGACTTCCGTAATTCCATCTCTTGCCTTAGGAATGATCAACGCTTCATCGTCTTCAAAATATAGAAAGCGATGCGTCTCGTTCTCGTTCACTTTGAGAATGGACGTCCAAGGGACTTGAGTCGTTCGATTGATTTTGCCATGAACGACATGCATCTCGACATGACTGTCAGAAAGTTGGAGCGTGATGTCTGTTGGCCAGGCACTGTCTTTATTAACTAGACGAAATTGCCGAAGGGCGAATGGTGCATATAAATCCTTCAGGAGCGGTCTGAGCAACAGCGCAAACAAAATCCCTACACCGATTACAGTGAGTGAAAATAAAGCGATCGACTCGGGGCGAGGTAGAATAAAAGTTGTAGCTAAATATCCGAGCAGGAATGCAGGGGCACTCATAAAAATCAACCATATTTTGCGGCTCTTCTTATGTTGATTTGAATGGTGAATCATGTCCTGTTGAAATGATAGAACATCTTCAAGCGTCAGTTTATACGTGGTGACCATTTGAGCTACTCCTTTCTGATCAAGTCATATACGTGTAAGTCTAGAAACATTAGACCATGTCTGTATTTAGGTGACATAGGTAACTAGAGTGTGATATTTAAGTTTTGTTGTAATAAGTAATTGATTTTATTTTGCTCCGTCTCGCTCAGCATTTGGTTTTGCTTCGGTACAACAATCGTTTCTCTTGCCTCAACGTACAGGTAATGATTTGTCTCGTCCCCACTCACTCGTTCAATCGCGTCCCATGCGACTTGAAGGCGTTTATTGACGTTGTTGTGGAGTGAATTGCGCTCAATCCCGTTTTCGTTGATGTACAACGTGATGTCACGTGGCCATTTCGTCTCTTGTTTCAGTAGATAGCGGAATTGCCAAAGTGTGATGTTTACATACGCTTTTTTTAAGAAGGGGAACAATAGAAGCGCTAGGAACAAACTTGAACCGATGGCGAGTCCGAGGAATAGGGGGACAGAAATCGTTTGAGGTAACAAAAAAATTGCGAGCAAGAATCCCCATAATACTGTAAGCAACATCAATACAATCGTGACGTGTCTAGCTCTTCTTTTATGGTAATCGGAATTTTCGATGAAGTTTTTTTGTAAGGCGAAAAAATCATCTTTTGTCAATTGAAAATGAATCATCAAGCGTTGGCTCCTTTCTTCCGTATAATCGTCTAAATGACTGGACTAATTCCTGCAAATAACGTTAACATACGCTGGGTTAATTTCCCATAAAAAAAGCCCAGTGACTGAACACTGGGCCATCTTACAAGATTATCCGTTTACGACCGTACCGCCGTTGACGTGCATGACCTGTCCGCTGACGTACGTCGAGTCGTCGCTTGCGAGATAGACGTAAGCCGGAGCGAGCTCTGCCGGTTGACCCGCACGCTTCATCTCAGAAGAGTCACCGAACGTGGCGACTTTCTCGGCCGGGAACGTAGCCGGGATGAGCGGTGTCCAAATCGGGCCTGGTGCGACGCCGTTGACGCGGATCTTCTTCTCGGCCAAGTTTTTGGCGAGCGAGCGTGTGAACGATGTGATCGCACCTTTCGTCGACGCATAGTCGATCAACTGGTCGTTACCTTCATACGCCGTGATCGACGTCGTGTTGATGATGCTCGCGCCTTCGTTCAAGTACGGGAGCGCCGCTTTCGTCAAATAGAACATGCTGAAGATGTTCGTCCGGAACGTCCGCTCGAGCTGGTCGTCCGAGATGTCGAGGAGCGACTCTTGCGGATGTTGCTCGGCGGCGTTGTTGACGAGAATGTCCAAATGGCCGAACGTCTCGAGCGTCTGCTTGACGACGTCTTGGCAGAACGCCGAATCACCGAGGTCACCTTGCAGCAACAAGCACGCTTGACCGAGTTCTTCGATCCGTTCCTTCGTCGCCTCGGCGTCCTCGAGCTCGTTTTGGTCTTTGTAGACGATGACCGAGTTTGCGCCTTCGTGGGCGAAGAAGATGGCGACCGATTTCCCGATCCCCGAGTCACCGCCTGTGATGATGGCGACTTTGTCTTTCAATTTGTCGCTTCCTTTGTATCCTTCACGCTCATAGATCGGGAACGGCTCCATCTTCGAATCGATTCCCGGTTGATGGGCTTGCGCTTGTCCGTCCTTCTTGAACGATTCAAAATCCTTGCGGCTTCCGACTGTATTTAAACGATTGTCACTCATATTGTTTAGTCCCCTTTCAAAAATTGACTCAATGTGTCTATACCACACACATCAAAAAATAATCGTAAATCAGAAAAATGGAATGAATTTGAAAAATGAACGCTTGCGAATGAATTGTCATTCATTTATGATAGAAGAGTAAACACGATGGTGATTGCGATTTTTTTTACGCGTGAAATGAATCACTATTCATTCTCATTGAGGGGGGAACAATATGACGAGTCACATCGAACAATCAGCCGACCTCCGTTTGACGAGCAATATCCGTTTTGCGGTCGTCATCGGTTCAGGAGTAATGGGGGCGGGGATTGCGGCCCATTTGGCGAACGCGGGGGTTCGTTCGCTCATGCTCGACATCGTACCACGTGAATTGACGGCGCAAGAAGAAGCGAAAGGACTCACGCTCGAATCACCGGAAGTACGGAATCGGATCGCGTCCGAGAACCGTCACAAGTTGTTGAAACAAACTCCGGCGCCGCTCGCGACGGCGGAACACTTGAACTTCATCGAGGTCGGGAACTTAGAAGATGATCTCGAACGATTGAAAGAAGCCGACTGGGTCATCGAAGTCATCGTCGAACGGCTCGACGTGAAACAGCAACTGTTCGACAAAATCGCACCTTACATCCGCGAAGACGCGATACTCAGCTCGAACACGTCTGGGATCTCGATCGAAGCGATGGCGAGCGCCTTGCCGGAAGGTTTGAAGTCACGCTTCCTCGGGACGCACTTCTTCAACCCGCCACGTTACTTGAAGCTGCTCGAACTCATCCCGACGGAGAAGACGGCGCGCCCGGTCATCGATTTCATGGCCCGCTTTGCTGAGGACCGTCTCGGTAAAGGCGTCGTCGAGGCGAAAGACACGCCAAACTTCATCGGTAACCGCATCGGCACGTACGGCCTGCTCGTCACGTTCGAGGAGATGTTGAAACAAAACGCGACGATCGGCGAGATGGACTCGATCACAGGACCGCTCATCGGCCGTCCGAAATCAGCGACATTCCGTACACTCGACGTCGTCGGTATCGACACGTTCGTCCACGTCGCCGGGAACGTCTATGAGGCGCTCGAAGCGGGCGAGGAGAAAGATACGTTCGATGTCCCTGCTGAAATGAAGACGCTCGTCGAAAAAGGTTGGATCGGACAAAAGTCTGGTCAAGGGTTCTATAAGAAAGACGGGAAAGTCATCCAGGAACTCAACTTGAGCACGTTTGAGTACGAACAATTGAAAGCGATTACAGGACCTGAGCTCGACCAAATCAAGTCGCTCCCAGGCTCGAAAGCGAAACTGAAAGGCGCGATCTTGAACAAGGGACGCGTCGGACAGTTGCTCTGGCCGGTGACGGCGAAGACGCTCGTCTACTCGGCACGACTCACAGGTGAGATCAGTGACTCGATCGTCGCCATCGATGACGCGATGAAGTGGGGATTCGGTTGGAAGTTCGGACCGTTCGAGACATGGGACGCACTCGGTGTCGAAAAATCGGTCGCACGCATGAAAGCGGAAGGATATGCCGTCCCGGCGTGGATCGATGAGATGCTCGCTGCCGGACACACTTCCTTCTATAAAGGGGACCAGTATTACGATCAAGCGTCTGGGACGTACGTCGAGAAGACCGTCAACCCGAAAGAATTGAAACTTGCACCGCTCGCCAAGTCGAACGGAATCATTCTCGAGAACGGCGGGGCTCGCCTCATCGATATCGGTGACGACGTCGTCGCCCTCGAGTTCACGTCACCGAACAACGCGATCGGGGTCGACATCATGCAGATGATCGAGCAATCGATCGACCTCGTCGAGCAAGACTTCAAAGGACTCGTCCTCGCCAATGATGGTAAAAACTTCTGCGTCGGCGCCAACCTCGCGATGATGCTCATGGAAGCGGAAGACGAGAACTGGTATGAGCTCGACTGGATCATCAACAAGTTCCAACAAGTCGTTCAAAAAATCCGTTACGCAGGTCGCCCGGTCGTCGTCGCACCTTACGGCATGACACTCGGAGGCGGCACGGAGATCAGTTTGCCGGCAGCACGCATGCAAGCGGCGCTCGAAACGTACATGGGACTCGTCGAAGTCGGTGTCGGCCTCATCCCTGGCGGCGGCGGCAACGTCAACACGTACCGTCGTCTACTTGAACAGACGCCAAAATCGATGCAAAACATCGAGAAGGCGGCACAGCAGACGTTCGAGAACATCGCGATGGCGAAAGTATCGAAGTCGGCGTACGACGCGAAAGCGCTCGGCTATCATCGTCCGGTCGACGGCATCTCGATGAACCGTGACCACTTGACGTTCGACGCGAAACAAACCGTCCTTGGACTTACAGACGGATACGTCGCGCCGATGCGCGAGAAGTTGCCGGTCGTCGGTCGAACCGGGAAAGCGACGCTCGAACTCGCAGCGTACGAGATGTTCTACGGTGGTTATATTTCAGAGCACGACTTGAAGATCGCCAAAAAACTTGCCCACGTCATCAGCGGCGGCGATTTGGCATACGGCACGATGGTCGACGAGCAATACTTCCTCGACATCGAGCGTGAGGCGTTCTTGAGCCTCATCGGAGAACCGAAATCGCAGCAACGGATGCAACATATGCTCGTCAAAGGCAAACCACTTCGGAACTGACAAAAGGGGGACTTAACAGATGAGAGAAGCAGTCATCGTGGCCGGTGCACGGACACCGGTCGGAAAAGCAAAACGCGGGTCGTTCCGAAACGTTCGTTCGGACGAGCTCGCAGGTCACGCCATCAAAGCGACGCTCGAGCGGTCGGGATACACGGGACCGATTGACGACGTCATCATGGGATGCGCCATGCCGGAAGCGGAGCAAGGGATGAACATCGCCCGTTATGCGGCCGTACGCGGTGGACTATCACACGAAGTGCCCGCCGTCACGATCAACCGTTACTGCTCGTCAGGCCTTCAAGCGATCGCGGACGCGGCAGCGAAGATCATGATCGGTCAAGCGACGGCGATCATTGCCGGCGGAATGGAATCGATGAGCCTCGTCCCGATGGGCGGACACGTCATCCGTCCGAACCCGACGATCATGGAGACGGCGCCTGAGTATTACATGAGCATGGGACACACGGCTGAGCGCGTAGCGGCCGAGTACAACATCTCACGAGTTGACCAGGACCTGTTCGCCATCGACAGCCATCAAAAAGCGGCGGCTGCGATCGCGGGCGGCAAGTTCGAAGAAGAGATCGTGCCGGTGACGGTCATCGAGCACGTCCTCGGTGAAGACGGGAAAGTCGCGGAACGTGAATTTGTCGTCAAGCACGACGAAGGCGTCCGGGCCAACTCGACGGTCGAAGCACTCGGCAAATTGCGTCCAGCTTTCAAAATCAAAGGGTCGGTCACAGCCGGTAACGCGTCACAAGTATCAGACGGCGCTGCAGCCGTACTTGTCATGGAGCGGGAAGAGGCGGAACGCCAAGGCTTGAAGCCGATGGCGAAGTTCCTCTCGTTCGCAGTCGGCGGGGTCCGCCCGGAAGTGATGGGGATCGGACCAGTCGTCGCCATCCCGAAAGCGTTAGAGATGGCTGGCGTGAAGCTTGAAGAAGTCGGATTGTTCGAGTTGAACGAGGCGTTCGCGAGCCAATCACTCGGCGTCATCCGTGAACTCGGCATCGACCCGTCCAAAGTGAACGTCAACGGCGGCGCGATCGCCCTCGGCCATCCACTCGGTTGTACGGGCGCGAAACTAGCGGTATCGATTCTGCATGAAATGAAACGACGCAATGAAAAATATGGGGTTGTCACGATGTGCATCGGTGGCGGAATGGGCGCTGCTGGCGTCTTCGAATTACTATAAGGGGGAAATGACTATGGAACGTACAGAACACGAATTGATTAAAGGCGGTAGCTTTGTCATTGACGCACTCGACGCGGATCGTCTCTTCACACCGGAAGACTTTTCAGACGAGCATAAGATGATCGGGGACACGACGTCGAGTTTCGTCGACGACCGTGTCATGCCGGTACTTGGACGCATCGAAAAACATGAGTTCGATCTCTCGGTCGAACTGTTGAAAGAAGCGGGCGAACTCGGTCTGCTCGGTGCCGATGTACCTGAAGAGTACGGCGGTTATCAGCTCGACAAGATCTCGTCATCGATCATCACGGAACGGTTCGCCAAAGCCCGTTCGTTTGCCCTCAGTTACGGCGCTCACGTCGGGATCGGGACGCTTCCGATCGTCTTCTTTGGGACAGAAGAGCAAAAGCATAAGTACTTGCCGAAGCTCGCAACGGGCGAATGGATCGCAGCGTACGCGCTCACAGAGCCAGGCTCAGGGTCGGACGCGCTCGGCGCGAAGTCGACAGCTGTCTTGAACGAGGCTGGAACGCACTACGTCTTGAACGGTGAGAAACAATGGATCACGAACGCAGGCTTCGCTAACGTGTTCGTCGTCTACGCGAAAATTGACGGCGACAAGTTCAGCGCCTTCATCGTCGAACGCGACTACAACGGCGTCTCGACAGGTGCTGAAGAGCAGAAGATGGGCATTAAAGGATCGTCGACGCGGACGCTCATTTTACAAGACGTCGAAGTCCCGGTCGATAACCTGTTAGGTGAAGTCGGTAAAGGGCACGTCATCGCCTTCAACATCTTGAACGTCGGTCGTTACAAACTCGCGGTCGGAGCGGTCGGTTCATCAAAACGTGCATTCGATCTCTCGGTCCAATACGCGAACGAACGCAAGCAGTTCAAGACGCCGATCAGTCAATTCCCGCTCATCCAAGAAAAATTAGCGACGATGGCGGCGAACATTTACGCGATGGAGAGCTCGGTCTACCGCACAGGCGGCTTGTTCCAAGACAGCCTCGACGCGCTTGGTGACGAGAACATGCGCGACGGCTCGAAAGTCGCCCAATCGATCGCGGAGTATGCGATCGAATGCTCGCTCAACAAAGTGTTCGCGTCTGAGACGTTCGACTACGTCGTCGATGAAGCCGTTCAAATTCACGGCGGCTACGGCTTCATGACCGAGTACGAGGTCGAAAACTTGTACCGTGACTCACGGATCAACCGGATCTTCGAAGGAACGAACGAGATCAACCGCTTGATCGTCCCGAGCACGCTCCTCAAGAAAGCGATGAAAGGCGACTTGCCACTCCTCGCCGAAGCACAGAAGCTCCAAAAAGAGCTCATGAGCTACATGCCGCAAGAGCTCGACGGTTCACCGCTCGCGCGCGAGAAGATGCTTCTATCGAACATGAAGAAGATCAACTTGATGATCGCCGGGACAGCCGTCCAGAAATATCAGCAGAACCTCCAAAACGAGCAAGAAATCCTCGCCAAGATCGCCGACATCATCAGCGCCATCTATGCGCTCGAAGCGGCGATTGCGCGGACGGATAAAGCGATTGCGCGGACTGGTATCGATAAGAACCAACAAAAAGTACGTTACACGGAAATCTTCGCCGAGCAAGTGTTCAAGCAAGTCGAGCTCATGGCGAAAGAAGTGTTGTACGCGGCAGCGTCAGGCGACGAGCAACGGATGTTGCTCTCGGCGATGAAGAAGTTCAGCCGCTATCAGCCAATCAACGTCATCGGTACGAAGCGCGAAGTCGCAGCGAGTCTCATCAAAGCGAACAAGTTCATCGTTTGACACTCCCACGGCTAAAGCCGCAAGCTCACCCCTTCGGTATGAGTGGGATTCTGAAGTGCTTGTGCGAACGCAGTCCATTTCTGTTTTGTTCAAGCCTTCAGATGAGGGTGTGCCATCACCCCTCCTGAGACAGACCGTATAGGTTCTCAGGCTGGTCGACTGTTACCATCGACCACAGGTGCGTATCGGATATTCATCGCACCGACTAGATCTCTGTGTTTTTTGAATCCGCACGGACAGGAATATGTTCGGTCTTTCGCTTTATTTTTTGCTCCACAAGAAGGGCATGTCTGGGAGGTGTAGGCCGGATTGACAGATTCGACCTTGATGCCTTCGAGCTTTGCCTTGTACGTGATGAATAGTGCCAAGCGATAGAACGACCAGGTGTGCAGGTTCTTGTTGTGTTTACGGCTTGTTCTTGCCGTCTGTCGGATGTTCGCCAATCTTTCGAGGCGGATGACAGAAATCTTGTTCTCTTTCGCGAAGTCGACGATCTCACGGCTCACCTTGTGATCTTTGTCTTTCATCCAGCGCTGTTCTTTGTTGTTCAGCTTCTTGATCGCATCCAGTTTCTTCTGTTGACCGAGCTCTTTCCGTTTCGCACGAAACTTGCGCTTCATATACTTGTTCTCACGCCCGTTCCCGAAGAACCGCGCCTTGTCACGATCTGTCGATGCGACGGCGGGGACTTTCAGGCCGAGGTCGACCCCGAGCACGTTGGTGCCCCCCTTCTCCGTCGTGGGGATCGTGACGGCGATCTGGGCGATCCACTTGTTCGACTTCTTGATGATGCGGAGCGTCCCGAGCTTGTTGGCGAGGAGCGTGGCGTTCCGGTTGTCCGGGTCGACCATCTCGGCGCGGATCGCCGTCTTCTTGACCTTTCCGTCGATCATGACCGGGAAGGAGATCGACTCGAAGTCGAACGAGTAGTTTTGGTTGTTCCAGGTGCAGTACGGCTTCTTGAGGACAGGGACGACCTGGAAGCCCTTCTTCTTCGCCTTTTTGAACATGCTCTTCGCATCCTGGATGGCCTGATTCTTGACGGCGCTCGGCAGATCGGAACTCACGTTTTTGCTCGTCAGCTTTAAGTTTTCTCGAGCCTGCACCATGTCCGAGACGAGCTGGTTCGTCGTACCGATGTAGGTGCGCATCATCCGCTCTAAGATCGATTGTTGCTCTTTTGTCGGATGAAGTTTGATGTTCACCGTCAATGTCTGCGACACGGTGTCACCTCCTTGTCTTTTGTTCCTCGACATAACGCTTGATGGTCTCGCTGGAAACATTTCCGGCCGTCGAGACGAAGAAGGATCTCGTCCAAAGGCTTGTGAGATGTGTGAGATGGGGAAATTCCTCTCGTAGTCGCTTCGACGAGACGCCTTTGATGCGCGCCATGATGTCAGACGGGCTGAGGGATGGCAACGCCGACAAGAATAGATGTGTGTGGTCCCGATCACACGCGATGGCGATGAGTCGAATGTCGAGCTCTTCGCAGACATCACGGACGATCTCTTTGAATCGTTGCTCGAACGTATCGTCATCAAATAGTTTTCGGCGATACCTCGGGCAGAACACGAAATGATAATGGATCATCGATACGGTGGTTTTGGTTCTTCTGTAGTTGTTCATACGTCCATTGTATCATTAGATTTATTAGAGTGATACATTTTATCGGGATAAGATTCTGCTTGTTGATTTCTGAAATTCCGACTAACGGGACTCCGAAATCAAGCTCACGTTCATCCCACCACTAAAGGAGTGGGCTTTCTCGTTCGCAAATTCTGTAATAAAAATTTCTCGAACAGGGAGGGGTGGCCGGACGCGGTCAGCCCTTTCTTTTTCGTTTGATCAGAACGTACAATGAGGAAAAGGAGGAATGTTTATGAGACGAGATCAACTGTTGGAACGAATGGAACGAATCGGGCGTTTGGTCGCGAAACAAGAAGGGGCGCTGATGCTGCTCGCCCTCGGTTCGATTGGCCTCGAGACCGAGCGGCTCGACGACTACTCCGACCTCGATTTCTTTTTGATCGTCGAGGACGGACGAAAAACCCGCTTCATCGACAACTTGGACTGGCTCGAGGTTGAACCGATCGCTTACCAGTTCCAAAACACGAAAGACGGCCATAAAGTCATGTATGCGGACGGTATTTACGCCGAGTTCGCCGTCTTCGATTTGCCTGAGATGCCACACATCGCCTACACTCCGGGACGGATCGTCTGGAAGCGGGAGGAAGCGCTCGAATCGTTCGCGACGCCGAAACTCGTCACACAGGCTCCCGACGCCGCGCACTGCTACGAAGAGGCGCTGACGAACCTGTACGTCGGTCTGCTCCGTGAACGACGCGGAGAGAAGCTCGCCGGCTTCGAACTCATCCAAGTCGCGGCCGTCAACAACGTGTTGAAAGCACATGGAGAGACGGGCGACCCGTTCAATCCGACGCGCCGGGTCGAGATACGGCACCCGGAGCTCGTCGCCGGGCTCAGCGAATGGCTTCCAGGTTACGGCAAGTCGGTCGAAGCGGCCGCGGCGATGCTGAGCTATATCGAAGCGCGTCACCCGGTCAACGCGACGCTGAAGCGAGAAATCGCACGCTTGCTCGAAGCGTGATTTGCGGGAATGGAGTATGCTACAGTAAAACAAGAGGTGATGAAACATGGTGACACTATATGGCTATCCGCCATGCAGTACGTGTAAGAAGGCAGAGAAATGGTTGAAGGAGAACGACGTCGCGTATACATACGTTCATATCGTCGAGGCGACACCGTCAAAAGATGAACTCACGTCGATCTGGCAACAGTCAGGATTACCGCTCAAAAAGTTTTTCAATACGAGCGGGCAAGTGTATCGTAACGAAGGTATTAAAGATAAGCTCCCGAATTTGTCAGAAGACGAACAAATCGAGCTTTTAGTCAGCAATGGTATGCTTTTAAAGCGCCCAATCGTCACTGACGGTCAAAAATCGACGGTCGGTTTTTCAGAAAAGTCATTTACAGACGTTTGGGGCTAAGTGCTATAATACACATGTGATTCTAATTTATTTGAGGGGGAAGTCAAGATGAGCAAAGTACCTGCAAATCTACGTTATTCAAAAGAACACGAATGGGTTGAAGTGAACGGAAGCGTTGCCCGCATCGGGATCACGGATTTCGCACAAAGCGAACTAGGGGACATCGTGTTTGTGGAACTTCCTGAAGTCGGCGGCACGATTTTGCTCGACGAGCCGTTCGGTTCGGTCGAATCGGTCAAGACGGTGTCTGAACTGTACGCACCGATCTCTGGGAAAATCACGGCGGTGAATGAATCACTCGCGGACTCGCCGGAACTTGTCAACGAAGCACCGTTCGAAGGCGCATGGATGATCGAAGTCGAGTTGAACGATTCAACGGACGTCGACAAACTCATGTCGGCAGAAGAATATGAAACGATGATTCAAGGCTAACAAAAATCCCGGTTTCTCTTTATGAGAAGCCGGGATTTTTTGATTTAGTCGAAGTCGAGGCGGTAATGTTCAGGCTGGATGAGTGATGTCCGGTTGAACAGGCGATAGAAGACAATCCCGAGCGTCACCGGAATGAGGCCGAACAAGACGATGACGAGCATGACGTTCCAGAGCGCGAATCCGCCTGGCATCAAGTGCAGGGCGTTGACAGGTCCAATCAGTCCAGAGACACCGAATCCGGCACTGATCGGTGTTCCTTCGATACGAAGGATACCGGCGAGCGCCCCGAGAATGGCCGCGTTCGCGAGCACAGGGAGCATCATGATCGGACGACGGACGAAGTTCGCCATTTGAATTTTCGGTGAGCCGAGGAAGTGAGCGAGCGACGTCCCGGTCGCGTTCATCTGCCACCCGGCGATAGCGAGACCAAAACCGGCTGCGACGACGCCGAGGTTAGCGGCCCCGGCGGCAACACCGGACAGACTGATCGCCGTCGCGATCCCGACCGTCGAGATCGGGGAGACGATGATGAGCGAGAACGCCATCGCGATCAACATGCCCATCACGATCGGTTGGAGTTCAGTCATCGTCATGATGACTGTGCCGATGTACGTCGTGATCTGTGAGATGTACGTGAGTAAGAACATGCCGATTCCGCCGGCGATGACGATGACCGTCATCGGTAAAACGAGGACGGTGTACGTCTTTAAGCGTGGCGACAGCTGCATTACCATATATGTCGCGAGGGCGGCGGTCACACCGGCCGTGATGACGTCGCCGATTCCCGCCATGAGGAACGCGTCTTCCTCGATACGGATAGCGCCGCTCCCGACCTGGGTCGCGATACCGATCGTCCCGGCCTCGAGCGCCGAGCGTCCGAATTGCATCGCGACGGTGACACCGATGATGACCGGGAGCAGGCGCATCGCGATCGTCGTCGCGTCTAAGATGAACTGCAAAGACGGAAAATACGGTAAGATGGCTTTCGTTAATTCACCGAGCAACGCGCTCGGGATGAGGGCGATTAAAATAGCGAGACTGAGTCCGTTCAATACGTTCATCAAAAATTGTTTGCCTGTCAGTTTCGTTTGTTCCGTCATAAGTCGATTCACCTGTCCTTTTCTACGTATATGCTGTTATGTACGAAAGCGTTAAAGTTAATGACCATACTATGCCTCTTTTCGTGAAGCGTCAACAGGAAATGTTGAACGATTCAGAAAATTCGTGGGGTGAGCACAACTTTTGAACAGATCGGCTCACATTCATATACTTATAAAAGAGGTGAGAACAATGATTACAGACGGATTGTTATATATATACGCCCCGATGTGTGGAACATGCGCTGTGGCCGAGCGGATGCTCGCCGTCGTCGAAGCGGTCGACCCGACACTCGCGATTGACAAGCAGGACGCCAACTTTATCCCGCAAGAGTTAGAAGCGTATCAAGTGATGAGCGTCCCGGCGCTGTTAAAGCTTAAAGACGGCCAAGTCGAAGACCGATTATATGCGTTCCAAAACGTACAGCACGTCCTATCTTTCGTTAAATGAGATAGGATGATTAGAATAATCAGAAAATTTTAAATAATCAGTTGACACAAAAAGTTCACGAATGGTATATTCATTACAACATCTTACTTGAACACAATATAGGACGAGATTCTCCAGCCATCAAGACGTTTTAGAACAGCCGGTGCATCACTTTACGCGACTTTTAGGTGGACCTTCCCTTCGATTGTCCCCCAAAAAAATCAAGCGCAGGGACACCTACCGCGTAACCGCATGGTACGTTCTAAGGCCGAGTGATGGATGGCTTGAATCCCCCATATAAGGATGAACACTCTGATCGGGCAAAAGAGTTTCATCTATGGGTTGTCCTTCCGTGACTCAAGGTGCTACGTTCTGTGTCATCCTCGGATGGCACCTTTTTTTGATTTTTCGCACAAAATAGTTTGACATGAAAATAATGTGTCGCTATTATAAAGCTAATCGAATAAACAACACTCTTATCAAGAGAGGCTGAGGGACTGGCCCTATGACGCCCAGCAACCGCGGAGCAATCCGAAATGGTGCTAATTCCAGCAAGGTGAGAACCTTGGAAGATGAGAGCAATCGTTGTCCGTACCGATAAAGTACGCACGTTTGCTCAAACGTGTGTACTTTTTTTGTTGTCAGGAGGGAAAGGTATTGATTCAATTACGTAATGTGGCCAAATGGTTCGACACGAAGAACGGTCGAGTCCAGGCGGTCGATGATGTGTCGCTCACAATCGAGAGCGGCGAAATTTTTGGAATAATCGGATATTCAGGGGCGGGGAAGTCGACGCTCATCCGTCTGCTCAACCGACTCGAGTCACCGTCAAGCGGTGAAATCGTCGTCGCAGGGAGCGAGCTGACGAAGCTCACTCCGAAAGAACTGCGCGGGGTGCGCAAAAACGTCTCGATGGTATTCCAACACTTTAACTTATTATGGTCGCGCACGGTCGCTGAGAACATCAGCTTCCCGCTCGAACTGATCGGGGTACCGGCCAGTGAACGTAAACGCCGCGTCCAAGAGCTCGTCGATCTCGTCGGTCTCGCCGGACGTGAAGACAGCTATCCGTCGCAACTATCGGGCGGTCAAAAGCAGCGAGTCGGGATTGCCCGCGCGCTCGCTACAAATCCAGACGTGCTCCTCTGCGATGAAGCGACGAGCGCACTCGACCCGAAGACGACCGATTCGATTCTCGAACTGCTCGTCAGCATCAATAAGAAACTCGGACTGACGATCGTCCTCATCACCCATGAGATGCACGTCATCCAAAAGATCTGTCATCGCGTCGCCGTCATGGAGGCAGGGAAAGTCGTCGAGACCGGCCAAGTCGCGGACGTGTTCCAACATCCGGAACAGCCGATCACGAAAGAGTTCGTCAAACAGATCGGTGCCGTCGACGACATGTCGCTCACGTTCGAGCATTTGAAAGCACGTTATCCGAGTGGCCAAATCGTCAAACTTAAGTTCTTGAACGAGACGGCCGAACAGCCGATTTTATCGGAAGTGTTGAAACAGCACGACATCGGCTTCAACATCATCGGCGGTAACGTGACGCAGTCCCAAGTCGGCGCGCTCGGAACGCTATTCATCCAATTGATCGGAGAGCCGGCTGAAGTCGAGCGGGCCATCGCCTCAATCCGATTGCAGGCAGTGGAAGTGGAGGTAGAAAGCGATGTTTCCTAATGTAGATTGGCAAGTCATGCTCGAACAGACGTGGGAGACGCTCTATATGACGCTCGTCGCAGGAGCCGCGACATTCGTCATCGGTCTCGCCCTCGGCATGCTCTTATATGTCACGAACGAACCGCTCATGATGAAGAATCGTCCGATTTACACGATCATCAGCGCGGTCGTCAACGTGTTCCGCTCGATCCCGTTCATTATTTTGATCATCTTGCTCATTCCGTTCACGCTCCTTCTCGTCGGAACGATGCTCGGCTCGACGGCGGCGCTCCCGGCGCTCATCATCGGTGCGGCCCCGTTTTATGCACGTATGGTCGAGCTCGCACTCCGCGAAGTCGATCGCGGTGTCATCGAGGCGGCCGAGTCGATGGGCGCGACGAAATGGCAGATCGTCTATAAAGTGTTGTTCCCGGAAGCACTCCCGGCCATCGTGTCAGGCATCACGGTGACGATCGTCGCCATCGTCGGTTACACGGCCATGGCCGGAGTCGTCGGGGGTGGTGGTCTCGGGAACTTGGCGTTCCTCGAAGGGTTCCAGCGTTCACAAAGCGACGTCACGTTCGTCGCGACCGTATTGATCTTAGTCATCGTCTTCGTCGTTCAGTTCATCGGCGATCGACTCGTCTCAAAAATCGATAAGCGATCAGCTTAATCAAATACAATCATATGGAGGGTTTTATAATGAAATCATGGAAAACAGTACTCGGATTGACAGCAGCATCAGCACTCACAATTCTCGCGGCATGTGGCGGCGGGGACTCAGAATCAGGCTCGGGCGACGACAAGACGCTCATCATCGGCGCGTCGAACGTACCACACGCCGAGATTTTAGAGCACGTCCAAGACGAATATGAAGAAAAAGGCTACACGCTTGAAATCAAGAAGTTCCAAGACTACGTGCTCCCGAACAAGACGCTCGCAGCTGGTGAGCTCGACGCGAACTACTTCCAACACGAGCCGTACCTCGAGTCACAAATGGCTGAGAACAAAGACTATAAATTCGCTTCAGCCGGCGGCGTCCACATCGAGCCGATCGGTGTCTACTCACAAGACTACAAATCACTCGATGAGCTTCCGGACGGCGCTGAAATCATCATGAGCTCGTCGGTCGCTGACCACGGACGAATCTTGACGATGCTTCAAACAGAAGGCTTGCTCACACTCGCTGACGGCAAGACGACAGACGCGACAGTCGCTGACATCGTCGACAACCCGAAAAACTTGGAGTTCAAGACGGACGTCGAAGCGGCACTTCTCCCGCAAGCGTTCAACAACGGTGAAGGCGATGCCGTCCTCATCAACACGAACTACGCGATCGATGCCGGCCTCAACCCGCTCGAAGACGCAATCGCTCTTGAAGGCGAAGACTCACCGTACGTCAACTTGATCGTCACGCGTGAAGGCGACGAAGACGATGAGCGCGTCAAGGCACTCCTTGAAGTATTGACATCAGAAGAGACACAACAGTGGATCTTGGATGAGTACAAAGGTGCGGTCGTACCGGTTAAATAATGATTGATTTTAGGCTCGGGACATCCCGGGCCTTTTTTGTTTGCAGTGGTTTTGCTTCAATAATAGAAGTAAACTATTTATATGTAGAAAAAGGGGGGATCCGGGTGAGCATACGACACATTCATCCGCTGACGCTAGGCGTCTTGTTCGGTACATTTTTTGCACGGCTGTCGACGTTTTTTGTCATGCCGTTTTTTGCGATTTATCTCGCGACGCTCGGTTTCTCGGCGAGCGTGATCGGGACGGTGTTCGCGACGTCGGCATTATCCGGTCTATTTATGAGCTTTTTCGGGGGGACGCTGTCTGACCGCTACGGGCGCAAACAGCTGATGTTGATCGGTATCGGTTTGAACGCCTTGACGTTCACCGGTTTCGCACTCGCAACGGAGCTCGTTTGGTTTTACATATTTTCGGTATTGATGGGCGTTTCACGTTCATTCCTTGAACCGGCGTCACGAGCCTTGATCAGCGACACGACGCAACCCGACCAGCGCGTCATCGTCTATAATGTGCGCTACTTCATGATCAACATCGCTGCGGCGATCGGACCGCTGCTTGCGGTCGTCTTGTCACTTACGGGAGCGAAGAGTGCATTCTTCGTCGTGACCGCCGTCTATATCCTTTACGGCCTCGTCATCTCGACGTTGTTCCGGAAATATCCGTTTGAAGAAGGGGACGGCGTCAAAGTGCGGCCGCGCCTGACGGAGACGTTCCGCGTGTTAAAAGAAGACAAGACGTTCCGCTTCGTCATCATCGGCATGATCTTCGCCATCATCGGCTACAGTCAATTCAATTCGACGTTGCCGCAGTTCATCGCGTTTCACGACGGATTCAGTGACGGGTCGCGCCTATTCGCTTATCTGTTGACGGTCAACGCGATCACCGTGCTCATCGTGCAGTATCCGATCATGAGGTTCGGCATTCGCGTCTCGCCGATCAAGTCGCTGTTCTTTGGGATCGCGACGCTCTCGATTGGGCTGTTGTTAATCGGCTTCGCTGCCGAGGTGTGGGTATTGTTCGTCGCGATGGTCATCTTCACGGTCGGGGAAGTGCTCATGTTCACGATGACGGACGTGTTGACAGACGATTTGGCACCGGAACATTTGCGCGGCACGTATTTCGGGGCGATGGGGTTGACGGCACTCGGTCAATCGATCGGGCCGGTCATCGGCGGACTGCTGCTCGACGGCTTCGACAACGCGTCGCTCCCTGTATTTGGGAGCCTAGCCGTTCTGACCGCGTGTGGCGCCTTCTTCTTCACCGGCGCGCTACGGGAAAAACAAGCGAATTCGGTTCAAGTCGAGGAAAATGTTGGATAATGTCTTGATTTCCCGATATTCTCATTCTCAACATTTATGTTTTATTGAGAATGAAATATAAGGTGAGTCGCTTGAAATAAAAAATTGCCTAGATTAAGATTAGAATATATCTAATCTACGCCAAAAATGGCGAGAAAACGGAAGGGGTATCCGAATGTCTAACGTACCACACATGAAAATTGATGACCTCCGCGTCTCAATCGAAGGAAAAGAGATCGTCAAAGGTCTTAATCTTGAAATTAAAGGTGGCGAAATTCACGCCATCATGGGTCCTAACGGGACTGGTAAATCAACACTCGCATCTGCCCTCATGGGTCATCCATTGTACGAAGTGACAGGAGGGAGCGTCGACTTGAACGGAGAAGACGTCCTCGAGATGGAAGTAAATGAACGTGCGCAAGCAGGCATGTTCCTCGCGATGCAGTATCCAGCTGAAATCAGCGGAGTCACAAACGCCGACTTCTTGCGCTCAGCGATCAACTCGCGCCGCGAAGAAGGCGAAGAAATCTCACTTATGAAATTCATCCGCGAACTTGATTCGAAGATGGGCGTTCTTGAAATCCCTTCAGAAATGGCACACCGCTATTTGAACGAAGGCTTCTCGGGCGGAGAGAAAAAACGTAACGAAATCCTTCAAATGATGATGATTAAACCGAACATCGCGATTCTTGATGAGATCGATTCAGGTCTTGATATCGATGCGCTCAAAGTCGTCGCTAAAGGTGTCAACGAAATGCGCACTGAAGAGTTCGGCTGCTTGATCATCACGCACTATCAGCGTCTCCTCAACTACATCGAGCCAGATTTCGTCCATATCATGATCGACGGTAAAATCGTCATGTCGGGCGGCAAAGAGCTCGCACAACGACTCGAAGCAGAAGGTTACGACTGGGTGAAGCAAGATCTTGGGATGACAGTAGACACAGAAGCGTAAGGGGGCTGTACGATGACCGTACAATTTGAATTAGATGCACAAGCAGTAGCGGCACGTGCAGAGGCGCTCGGTGGACCAGCATGGATGGTCAACCGACGTAAAGAAGCAGCAGAACTTGCGCCGACTCTCGCCTTGCCTAAAGTTGAAAAAATCAAGATTGATAAATGGGATTTCACAAGCGGAGACGTCGAGCTCGCGAAGCTTGACGGGTTGACGCCTGAAATCGAAGCATTGCTCGGAGACCACCGGACAAACGTGCTCGTTGAACGCAACGGTCATGTCGTCTATAACGAACTTACGATGCCAGAAGGCGTCTTGTTCATGGGAATCCAACAAGCGATGGAACAACATCCAGACCTCGTCGAGAAATACTTCATGACAGAAGGCGTTCGTATTGACGAAGATCGCTTGTCTGCCTTGAACGCAGCGCTCACGAACGGTGGGGCTTTCTTGTACGTCCCGAAAAACATGCAATTGAAAGACCCGCTTCAAGCCATCTTCACGATGGAACAAGCGAACGGTTCGTTGTACCACCATACGATCGTCGTCGCCGATGAAGGCAGTGAAGTGACGTATGTCGAAAGTTTCTTGTCGAACACGAATGAGCCGCACACGGTCAACGCCGTGACGGAAGTGTTCGTCGGAGCGAACGCGAAAGTCGTATTCGGTGGGGTCGACCAGCTCGCTGAGTCAGCACTCACGTTCATGAACCGCCGCGGTGTCGTCTACGAGAACGCTCACCTAGATTGGGCGCTCGGACATATGAACGACGGCAACACGCTCGTCGAGACGAAGACGCATCTCGTCGGAGACAACACGTACTCGAACACGAAAGCAGTCACGATCGGTCGTGGCGCGCAGAAGCAAAACTTTAACATCCGGACCGACCACTTCGGGAAGTCTTCGGAAGGGTTCATCTTGATCCACGGTGTTCAAAAAGACTCGGCAACAGCGATCTTCAGCGGGACATCGATGATTCATCACGGTGCCTCGAAGTCAAACGGTGTCCAAACGGAACGCGTTCTCATGTTGTCTGAAAAAGCACGGGGTGACGCCAACCCGATCCTCCTCATCGATGAGGATGACGTTATGGCCGGCCACGCCGCTTCAGTCGGACGCGTCGACGACATTCAGTTGTACTACTTGATGAGCCGCGGTCTGTCACGTAAAGAAGCAGAACGTTTAATCATTCACGGATTCTTGAACCCGGTCGTCGAGCAACTCGCGATCGAGTCGGTCAAAGACCGTCTCCGTGAAGTCATCGAAGGGAAAGTGCGTTAAGATGATTGATGCCTCGATTCGTAAACAGTTCCCGATTTTAGATCAGGAAATCAACGGCCATCCGCTCGTCTATCTCGACAGCGCGGCGAGCTCCCAAAAACCGCTTGCTGTCATCGAGGCGATCGAGGATTACTATCGCCGCATCCATTCGAACGTGCACCGTGGCGTCCATACGCTCGGCACGCACGCGACGGATGCGTATGAAGGGGCGCGGGAGCGTGTCCGTTCATTCATCAACGCCTCAGTACCGGAAGAGATCATCTTCACGCGTGGGACGACGACGGCGATCAACCTTGTCGCTTCCAGTTACGGGGACGCCAACGTCAGCGCGGGTGATGAGATCGTTCTCACACCGATGGAGCACCACGCGAACTTGATTCCGTGGCAACAGCTCGCCAAACGTACAGGCGCGAAACTCCGTTACGTCGAATTGACGCCAGACGGCCGAATCACGCTCGACGCGGTGAGGGAAGTGTTGTCGGACCGGACGAAGATCGTCGCCATGAGTCACGTCTCGAACGTGCTCGGCACGATCAATCCAGTCGCGGAAGTGGCGCAACTCGCCCACGAAAAAGGCGCGGTCATGGTCGTCGATGCGGCGCAAAGCGCGCCGCACCGGAAGCTTGACGTCCAAGCGCTCGATTGTGACTTCCTTGCCTTCTCTGGCCATAAGATGCTCGGTCCGACCGGGATCGGTGTCTTATACGGGAAGAAACAGCTGCTTAAAAACATGGAGCCGGTCGAGTTCGGCGGTGAGATGATCGATTACGTCGACTTGTATGAGTCGACGTGGAAAGATATCCCGTACCGCTTTGAAGCGGGAACGCCAATCATCGCCGGTGCGGTCGGTTTGGCTGCCGCCATCGACTTTTTAGAAGACCTTGGTCTCGAGAATGTCGAGGCGCACGAACGGGCGCTCGTGACGTACGCCATCGAACAGATGCGTACGATCGAAGGGATCGAGATCTTCGGTCCTGAGGAGCGCGTAGGGCTCGTCACGTTCAACTTGAACGATGTCCACGCCCACGACCTTGCGACCGTCTTGGATATGCAAGGGGTCGCGGTACGGGCCGGTCATCACTGTGCCCAACCGCTCATGCGCCTCCTGAAGCAATCATCGACTGCCCGAGCGAGCTTCTACTTGTATAACACACGAGATGAAGTCGATCGCTTCATCGAAGGGTTACGTCAAACGAAGGAGTATTTCAATTATGAGTTTTAACAATCTCGACATGTTGTACCGACAAGTCATCATGGATCATTATAAAAACCCAAGAAACCGTGGCGTCATCGAAGATGGCGTGACGATCGACTTGAACAACCCGACGTGCGGGGATTCACTCCGACTCCAACTTCAAGTCGAAGACGGAATCGTGAAAGATGCCAAGTTCGAAGGGGAAGGCTGTTCGATCAGTCTCGCCTCGGCATCGATGATGACCCAAATCGTAAAAGGCAAGTCTGTAGACGAAGCGCTCCAATTGGCTAACATCTTTTCACAGATGGTCCAAGGGAAAGACTACGATACAGACACGTTCGACCTAGGCGACATCGAAGCGTTGTCTGGTGTCTCAAAGTTTCCGGCTCGTATCAAGTGCGCCACGCTCGCGTGGAAAGCGCTTGAAAAGGGAGTCGACGAGGAAGCGTAAGTAGAAGGAGGAGACCGATATGGCGAAAAACATGCCAGACGTTGGCGATTATAAATATGGCTTCCATGATCGAGACATCTCGATTTTCCGTTCAGGCCGCGGCTTGACGAAAGAAATCGTTGAAACGATCTCGAACATGAAAGAAGAACCGGCATGGATGCTCGAGTTCCGTTTAAAATCACTCGAACAGTTCCGCAAGATGCCGATGCCGACATGGGGCGGCGATCTCACGTCACTTGATTTTGATGAGATCACGTACTACGTCAAACCGTCTGAGAAGACGGAACATTCATGGGACGAGGTACCTGAAGAAATCAAACGGACGTTTGATAAGCTCGGAATCCCGGAAGCGGAACAAAAATACTTGGCAGGTGTCTCGGCTCAGTACGAGTCAGAGGTCGTCTACCATAGTATGCAAGAAGACTTCGAAGAAAGAGGTGTCATCTTCAAAGATACGGACACTGCTTTGAAAGAAAACGAAGACTTGTTCCGTGAGTATTTCGGGAAATTGATCCCGCCGACGGACAACAAGTTCTCGGCACTCAACTCGGCCGTCTGGTCAGGTGGCTCGTTCATCTATGTGCCAAAAGGTGTGAAACTCGAGCAACCGCTCCAAGCCTACTTCCGCATCAACTCGGAAAACATGGGTCAATTCGAGCGGACGCTCATCATCGTCGACGAGGGCGCTTCGGTCCATTACGTCGAAGGATGTACGGCACCGGTCTACACGACGAACTCGCTTCACTCTGCTGTCGTCGAGATCTTCGTCAACAAAGACGCATACTGCCGCTATACGACGATCCAAAACTGGGCGAACAACGTCTATAACTTGGTCACGAAGCGTGCCGTCTGTGAAGCCGGCGCGTCGATGGAGTGGATCGATGGCAACATCGGATCGAAACTCACGATGAAGTACCCGGCCGTCATCTTAAAAGGTGAAGGCTCACGCGGGATGACGCTCTCGATCGCACTCGGCGGTAAAGGGCAGCACCAAGACGCTGGGGCGAAGATGATTCACCTCGCACCGAACACGTCGTCGTCGATCGTCTCGAAGTCGATTTCGAAACAAGGCGGAAAAGTCTCGTATCGCGGAATCGTCCACTTCGGCCGTAAGGCGAAAGGTGCCCGTTCGAACATCGAATGTGACACGCTCATCATGGACAACGAGTCGACGTCGGACACGATCCCGTACAACGAGATCTTGAACGACCAAGTCTCGCTCGAGCACGAAGCGAAAGTCTCGAAAGTGTCAGAAGAGCAGCTCTTCTACCTCATGAGCCGTGGTATCTCGGAAGAAGAAGCGACCGAGATGATCGTCATGGGCTTCATCGAGCCGTTCACGAAAGAATTGCCAATGGAATATGCGGTCGAAATGAACCGTCTCATCAAGTTTGAGATGGAAGGTTCGATCGGATAATCCTGAATAGATTGAGGAAGACGGTTGACATGAAATCATGTCGACCGTCTTTTTTGGATTGAACCCCTCTCGTTTCATAGGAGCTATTTCGACCTGAACTAGGGAATAAAGTAGTGAAACATATACTCGACCCGAGAGGAGAAGCGAACATGATGTTTTTGGTAACAGGCTATTTCAATGCTGAAAAAATGAATGAAAAGACGGACCATGAAATAGACCGAATCATGGCTACTTGTGAACCATACTTACATCAGTTTTATGCAAGTGAGCAGGTTGTATTAGATATTGAGCTTGAAGCGAGTGTGAAAGAAGTCAAGCGTCATGCTGATCAGATCAAGATAACGGATGGACCAGTCTTGGGGTCAAAGGAAGTAGTAGGAAGTACTTTTTTGATTGAAGCGGCGGACATAGAGGACGCGGTCAGAATTGCTTCCATCCATCCGACGACCCAAGTGCCCGAAGCGGAATCGTTAGGCTGGAGGATTGAAATTCGGCCGGTTCACTATTATTGGGAAAGAGAGTGAACGGTCTCGTCAAGTTTGAGATGTAACAATTGATTTAATAGTCCACTACCTTGACCAGCGAGCTTAGTTTCGCTGGTTTTTTGTATAATGAAATGAGGAGGCGATGACGTGACAAATCGATTTTCACTAGAGAGCAGAGGACTTGAGACATTCATGGGTCAGATGGTCGTGATTTGTCCACGTTGTGGGGGACGAGCGGACGTTATGGAGAAGGCTAATGAGGCACGCTTGAGCTGTTTTCAGTGCGGTTATCTACAAATGAAGCAGAGCGGTACGAAATACATCGGCGGAGCTTTCGATGTACATTTCAGATTGCCGCTCTATCTGCAAACTGGTTGTTGTGGTCATGTCCTATGGGCTTATAATCAGGAGCACCTCGCGTATATGAGACAGTACGTGGAAGCGAGTGTTCGGACAAGCGACGGCGCGAACCGCAGTATTGAGAGTCGCTTGCCCAAGTGGATGAAGCAAAAGCACAACCGTGAAGGTGTGTTGCGGGCAATCAAGCGCTTAGAACTCGCATGTGAGAAAGGATGAACAGCGATGGACCGACAAAAAGAGTTACAAGAAATAGAAGAGCGGCAATTGACATCGGTGATGAATGAGACGAGATGGAAGCGCCTCGGTCAAACAGTGAGCGCGACGTTACCGTATTTGCCGCCATATCAAATCAAATACTTAGGAGAAGATACGTTGTTTCCGAGTGAAGAATTGTCCCAATTCATAAATTTTAGATTGGGATGACATTTGGGTGGAGTCTTCTTTACGGTCGTTGAATGGATTCGATTGCGGTCGAAGATGTTGCTCTATAAAGGAGTCATCGTTGACCCAGACGTATGTGATATGACCGATGAACTTATAAACATCCTAAAGAAAGAGCGAATCCCATTCATCCAAAAAGGAGACATCATTCAAGTGTTTGGATATGTTCGGGATACAAGGATTTTTCAACGAAAAGAAAAGTAGAACCCTATATGAAAATCGTAAAGGTTGCGATTGGAATTAAGTCATTCAAGCACATGGGGAGTACGAAAGAATTCAAAAATATGGTATATTTGAATAAAATTGAACGAATAAGTTCGAAGAGAGTTAGGTGAAACGATGCAACTTTCCATCCAAGCCACAGGCAAGCACGTAGACGTGTTGTCCTACTTGCTTGCAAAAAACCCAAATAATATATACGAACGCAATGAAAACGGTCATCTCGTCCGTATGTTCTTCAACCGCTTTGAAGCTGAACATGTGGATGTCACATTTTTTGTGACGCCTGACCCGATTGAACTTTCACGCAACAACGCCGGACAATACGATATCACTTCATACATAAACGACCGGGAATTTGCCGTCAGCAGTATTTTTTGTTCATTATTACGAACAGCCCTCGGTACGGCACTAAACGGTAAACCAAAACCAGAATATGCGGAATGGGTCAATCATTCCTTTCCGTTAACTATATCTGTCGGCCCGATTGCGAGTGCGTTAAGTGATGACGCGATTCGTGATTTGTTTGAGCCGCTCGGTTACAAGGTCGGGTTCGCCTATAGCGAGGCAGGCTACGATTTCGATTTAACGAAAAAACAATCTGCTCGCATGCTACAACTGTCAGGCGTGACGACACTTCAATCGGCGTTGCGACAATTGTATGTCTTGATTCCTGTCATGGACAACTATAAGCATTATTTTATCGATCAAAAAGAAATTGAAAAACTCAAACGTTACGGGGAAGGGTGGTTAGATGATCATCCAGAGCGTACGTTTATTCTGAAACAAGCATTGCGCTTTAAAGAAGTATATCGTCTCGTTGAGGAAAAAGCGGCGACGAAGGCGCCAAAAGTCGATCGCCAGCGTTTGAACGATCTGCGCTATGAGGCAATCATCGAGAAAGTGAGCGCCTTACCAGAGCGTCGTGTCGTCATTGATATGGGTGCAGGAGAAGGGAAGCTTGCGAGCAAACTTGGGTTCGTTTCAGGGATTGAAACGATTTATGCGGTCGAACCGTCTGAGCGCGAGCGGCTTAAAGCACTAAAGCGTTATGAAAAAACTGCCGAGGATAAGCCATTCAATCAACCGATATCGATGTTTGGTTCGCTGTTTTACGTGGATGATCGATTACGCGGAGCGGACGTCTTAATTCTTTGTGAAGTAATCGAACATATTGACGAGGGGCGCATTCTTAAGATGATGGCGACACTTCTTGATACGTATCGACCGAAGACGCTCTTCGTGACGACACCGAATCGAGAGTATAACGAGGTGTATGGGCTCGATTCGTCATATCGACACCCGGATCATCGTTTTGAATGGACAAGATCAGAGTTTAGGTCTTTTTGTGAGGCGCAGGCAGAACTGTTCGGTTATACGTGTACGTTCAGTGGAATTGGCGACAGCCATCCGACGTTCGGAGAGCCGACACAACTCGCCGAGTTTACAAGAAAGCAGGTGTTATAATGCAGATTCAACTTCCACATGCGGGAATTATATTATTGGTCGGACCGTCAAATAGTGGGAAGTCGACATGGCTCAAACGATTGATTGAAAACGAAACGATTCTTCCGAGCGAAGTCGTCAGTTCTGACGATTATCGAAAGCTTGTCGGAGATGTCGAGCATATCGATTGGAAAGGACATCCGTCGGACGAAGCTGACGCGCTTTATGAAGCGTATCAAGATATCTCGACAGAGGCGTTTACCCTAATGACTTCGCTCATCGAAGCAAGAGCAAGGCTCAATAAATTGACGATTATCGACGCGACACACCTTTATGCGTCTGATCGTAAAAAATATATCGAACTGGCACGCCGATTGCATCAACCAGTCTATGCGCTCGTATTAGACATCGATCAAGTCACATTGCTCGAGCGTGATCAACAGCGTGATTTCCCACGTGGCGGCCGACGCGTGAAGCAACAAGTCCAAGTGTTCAATCGTGAGAAACGCTCGATGAAACGGGAAGGTTTCGATCAACTTCACATCGTTGCAGACGTTGAGAAAGTCGAACTTGTGCGCCCAATGGATAATCCGCTCCATATATCGGCGGATCATGGGATTGATGTGATCGGGGACATTCACGGATGTTTCGATGAGTTCATCGAGTTGCTCGGACGCTTAGGGTACAGTGAAAATGAGGAAGGACTGTACGTGCACCCAGAAGGACGAACATTTTTGTCGCTCGGTGATATTATGAGTCGGGGGCCGAAGTCACTTGAGACCATTCGTTTCTTTGTCCGTCATGTCGAAGCGGGCCTCGCCAACATGATTGATAGTAATCATGGTTGGAAAGTGTTGCGTTGGCTCGAAGGACGAAATGTCACGATGAAGCACGGGGATGAACTGTTCGTTGAAGAGTTCAACGTATTCGAAGAAGAGAATGGTGCAGAATTAACGGAGGCGCTTCGGTCTTCGATCAAACGGTTGCTAAAAAATGCACCCTCTCACTATGTCCTGACCAAACACGACATTCCGACAGCGGTCTGTGTGCATGCGGGTATTCGAGACGAGTTCATTGGGAAATCATCCCGAGATATTAGTGATTTTTGTCGCTACGGTGACAACGATGGATTCGATGATTCGGGTAAGCCGATTCGAAAAGATTGGACGGTGCAGCATCATTCGAAGATGTTGATCATTTGGGGGCACGATCCACGTCAACGTCCGCTTCGCCTTAATCAAACGATAAATATCGATCAAGGTGTTGTCTTCGGGGGAAACTTGACGGCGTTTCGTTACCCAGAACAAACATTCGTTCAAGTGGAAGCAAATCAGGACTATGCACAAGTGGATGACAATCCGCTCGTGACGCTAGAAGCAAAACGATTAGACCCGCCTAATATCGGGAAGTTTATGAATGGTTACACTGTTGAAACGGAAGCGTTCGGCGCGATTCATGTCTCGAAAGAAACAATCGAGCCGTCCATTGATCTCGTATCTCATCATACGGTCCCACTCGAAGAGCTCGTTTATATTCCACCAACGATGAGTCCGACACCGAAGCCGGCTGCTGAGGCCGGTTATCTCGAGCACCCAGATGAAGCGATTGCCTATTACCGAGAACATGGCATTACGCGGCTCATCGCTGAGAAGAAACATATGGGTAGTCGTGCTATTCTTCTTGTATTTAAAGATGAGGATGCCGCAGAGCGAACGATTGGTCGTCGGACGAAGGGAATCATCTATACGCGTTCGGGTAGACGGTTCTTTGAATCTGAGCAGGAGCTTGAAGTCGTCACGCGACTCCATCAGTCGTTGATATCACATGAATACTTTACTACGCATCAAACAGAGTTCGTCTTGCTTGACGCCGAAATATTGCCTTGGAATTTAAAAGCTAGAGATCTGATTCGTAATCAGTATGCGCATGTGGCGGAACAGGCGTTGCTCGATCGAGAACAATTGAAACATGCACTCGAGTCAGCGGTAGACCGCGTGGAAGGTGTTTGTGATTGGTACACTGAAGTGAATCAAAAGCTTGAACAAGCAGAGACGTTTAAGCAGGCGTTCCAAACGTATTGTTGGGATGTTGAAGACATCAATGCAATCAAAATCGCACCATTTCATGTTTTAGCACATAGTGAAGAAACATTTTTCGATAAGACGCATGAATGGCATATGGGTATGAATCAGAGGTTTGCTGACATGGACGAGTTATTTCTAGCGACCGAATATCGATTAATTGAAGATGCAGACACCGCAAACGATGTGATTGAATGGTGGAAAGCCATGACTGAAGAAGGTCATGAGGGGATTGTCATCAAGCCGGACCGATTCTTGACGCAAGTTGACGGAAAACTGATTCAACCTGCGATAAAAGTGCGGGGTCGCAAATACTTATCAATCATTTATGGAATGGATTATTTGGAACCCGAAAATTTGAAGCGTTTGAAAAAACGGAACGTTTCGAAAAAGCAAAAGTTGGCTTTACGTGAGTTTGCGCTCGGTATGGAAGGGATAAAGCGATTTGTTCATCGCGAGCCGCTTGAGCGTTATCATGAATGTGTTCTAGCGACGCTTGCGATGGAGGCCGAGCCTGTAGATCCACGATTATAAAAACGAGGGAGTCATGTATATGGAAACAATTGATCCAAAAGACATTACCCGCATCGCCGTCGTTGGCGCCGGCTGGGTCGGCATCAGTTTTGCTTACCAATTATCGATGGCGGCACTCTGTGAAGAGCTCGTCTTGATCGACTCGAACCACGCGAAAGCGGAAGGTGAGGCGATGGACTTGAACCACGGCATCTCGTTCGCACCGAGTCCGGTCCGGATTTGGGCAGGGGATTACACGGATTGCCGTGACGCCGACATCGTCATCATCACAGCAGGCGCCGCCCAAAAGCTCGGGCAGACACAGATGGACCTGGCGGGGCAAAACGCTATCGTCGTCCGTGACGTCACAGAACAAATCATGGCGAGCGGCTTTGACGGGATCATCGTCGTCGCGACGAACCCGGTCAATGTGATGGCCCACGTCGCCTGGAAAGCGTCCGGCTTGCCGAAACACCGCGTCATCGGCTCAGGGACGGTACTTGATACGGCACGTCTGCGTTATAAGCTCGGCGAATACTTCGACTTGTCGTCGCGTAACTGTCACGTCTACTATATGGGCGAACATGGTGCCGGTGGTTTCGTCGCTTGGGACAACGCCCGCATTTATGGCAAGTCGATGAAACAACTGCTCGCAGACAATGAGTCGTATCGCCAAGAGGACCTAGACGCCATCTATCAAGAAGTACGCGATGCGGCGAACCAGATCATCGGCTATAAGAGCGCGGCGTATTACGCGATCGGTCTTGGCCTGCTGCGCATCGTCCGCGCCATCGTCCGGAACGAAAATACGGTCGTGACGATCGGTGCCCATCTCGACGGTGAATACGGCGCCTCCGACCTCCATATCGGGGTACCTGCCTTGATCGACCGGAGCGGTATCAGTCAAATCATCGAGATCGACCTGACGGCTGAGGAGCAACAACAGTTCGACGCCTCGGTCGGACGGATTCGCCAGGCGATTGACAAAATCGAGACAAGTTCATAACAAAAACCCGGCTGCCAATGCAGCCGGGTTCGTTGTTACGACGCCTTTTTCTCGGCGACGTCTTTCTTGTAATACTTTTCAGACGAGAAGAATTCGGTCGTCAGTCGCTTCACTTCACCGCTTAGCATCAAGACGGCGATCATGTTCGGGATGAGGATCATCGCGAGCATGAAGTCAAGGAAGTTCCAGATCATCTGGGCGCCACCGATTGAACCAATGACGATCGATGCGATATAGACGACTTTCATCACTTTACCTGCCGTTAAACCGAATAAGTACTCGGCTTGGCGTGAGCCATAAAAGATGATGACGATGATCGTCGACAAGACGAAGAAGATGAGCGAGATCGTCACGAGCAGGCTGCCCGTATAACCGAAATATTCACGGAAAGCGATCGTCGTGAGTGCGGCCGGGTCGCTCATCGCGCCTTCGCGAGTCCAGACACCAGACGATAAGACGACGAACGCGGTCGTGCTACAGATGATGAGCGTGTCGATGACGATCCCGATGACGGCCCAGAAACCTTGGCGGACCGGGTGATCGGTCTGGGCGGCTGCGTGCGCAATCGGCGCCGTCCCGAGACCGGCCTCGTTCGAATAGAGTCCGCGGGCGAAACCCCAACGGATTGTCTCGGCAATGGCTGCCCCGGCGAATCCGCCGAGCGCGGCCATCGGTTGGAACGCGTACGAGAAGATGAGACCGAGAACGTCAGGGATTTGCGAGAAGTTCATCAAGACGATGATGAAACCGGCTCCGACGTACACGAGTGCCATCGCTGGAACAATGATTTCTGTTACTTTAGCGATTCGTTTCATGCCACCGAAGACGACGAGTGCGACGAGTCCGGCGACGATAATCCCGGTAATGAGCGTGTCGCCGTTGAACGTCTCACGGACGGCCGAGCTGACCGCGTTGCCTTGGACCATGATGCTCGGGATGAGCTCGATCATGAGGGCGAACGCGAACCATGAGGCGAGCCATTTCCACTTCAGCCCTTTGGCCATGTAGTAGACCGGGCCACCGACAAATTCGCCGGCTTCATTTTTCTCGCGGTAACGGACGGCGAGGACACTTTCCGAGAACTTAATGGCCATCCCGACGACGGCGATGACCCACATCCAGAAGATGGCGCCCGGTCCCCCGAACATGATCGCAGCCGGGACACCGATGATGTTGGCGGCACCGATCGTCGACGATAACGCCGACGTCAACGCCTGACGAGGACTGATGTCGCCTTCGCCTTTCGGTTTTTTAAAGACGCTTCCTAGCGTTTGTTGAACTATATAAAGCGGGTATCGGAATTGAAAGAATCCTAATTTGATGGTCAAGTATACACCTGATAACACGAGTAGGGAGATGATTGGGACTCCCCATAACCAATCTGAAAACGACGTCACGATATTCACAATCTGATCCACATCACCACTCCTAATCCAGTATTTTACTTATATAGTGTTACCTAAGCAGCGTCTCGCTAAACCTGTTATTTCATATGAAGGAGGAGAATACTCATGAAACTTGCTAAACAATTGATCGTCTCAGGACGCGTCCAAGGGGTCGGCTTTCGCTATTTTTGTCAAGCGACCGCGATTGAATCGAACCTAAAAGGGTGGGTCCGAAACTTGAGTGATGGTACGGTCGAGCTCCACGTCGAAGGGGAAGAGACGGACTATGCCTTGTTCAAACGCGCGCTCTACGATGGGAATCGGTTCGTCGGCGTCGAACAGATCGAAGAAACGGATATCGCGGAAGCATCGTATCGTGAATTCGATATCCGCTATTGACTATTTTTTTGAAAAGATGACATGAATTCGGTTGACAAGTAGGCTCCTGTTGTAAAAAAAGAGGGGGCTTTTTTTTATGGAAATCTACTTCGCGGAAAAATAAACATCTTTTTTAAAGATAGGGTGGTCAAAAAAAAGATAGTGTGTATAATGGAATAGACCAAGCGCTTCATTGTCAGAAAATTTAGTTATTTAGTTGCATTGCACGACACGGAAGGCATTACAATGTATGTGGAGGTAGTTGTATGAAAAAATCAACATTATTCCCGTTAGCGTTTACGATTTTCGCATTATTCTTCGGAGCCGGGAACTTGCTGTTCCCACCGATGCTAGGAGCGTTAGCAGGTGAGAACCTGTTCCCAGCCCTAGTCGGATTCGTCATTACCGGCGTCGGACTTCCTTTACTCGCCTTGTTCGCAGTCGCACGGGTCGGTGGAGGATCTGATCAAATCGCCCAGTATATTCCGAAGCGTCTTGCACTCCTTTTGACGGGATTAATGTACGTGGCCATCGGACCGTTCTTCGGGATTCCTCGGACTGCAGCGGTCACGTATGAGATGGGAGTCGTGCCGTTTCTCGGTGCGCCGTCGACGTTCACACTCGCCATCAGTTCAACTGTCTTTTTCGGCTTGACGTTCCTCTTGACGCTCCGCGCTCAAAAGTTGATCGAGATCATCGGACGGATCATTACGCCGATCCTCCTCGTCTTGCTTGCTGGCATCGGGATCACAAACCTTGTGGCCCCGCTCGGCTCACCGGTCGCGCCAGCAGCAGGGTATGAGACGTGGCTCGGGGCACTCGGTGAAGGCTTTAAACAAGGTTACTTGACGATGGACGTATTCGGGGCACTCGTCTTTGGTGCAATCGTCCTCGTCACACTTAAAGCGAACGGGATGTCGGATCAAAAAGAAGCGTCATCGCTTCTCCGGACGTCCGGTTTACTCGCCGTCACGTGTTTGATGCTCGTCTACATCTCGCTCGCATCGATCGGGGCGAACATGACGGGTCTTACGGGAACGACTGACGGCGCAAGCCTCCTTCAAACGTTTGCCGGTACATCGTTCGGTCAAGTCGGCATGCTCGCACTCGGGGCAGCGGTCTTCCTTGCTTGTTTGACGACAGCGGTCGGACTCATCAGTGAGTTTTCGCGGTTCATGAGTAACACGTTCGAGTCGCTCAAGTACTACCAAGTCGTCATCGGGACAACGCTATTCGGTTACTTGATTTCACTCGTCGGCCTCGGCACATTGATTGAAATCGCGATACCGTTGCTCACGCTCTTGTACCCGGTCATGATCGCACTCGTGCTCGTTTCGGTCACGGAACGGATTCAACGTAACCCGCAAGTCGCCATGAAGGCGACCGTTTACACGGCGCTCGTGTTCTCGTTGTTCGAGACGGCACAAGGCTTGGCTCCAACAGCCGTGACTGCATGGGTCACGAACTTGCCGATGGCTGAAATCGGGCTCGCCTGGGCAGTTCCGACGTTGATTGTTTATGTCGTCACACTGTTCTTACCGAAACAGCGGTCGAGTCGATCACTCGCCGAGTCACGCATCTCATAATTTTACCGTCACCCATCCTCTGGTCCAGGATGGGTGTTTTGCTGTCTTATCGTTTGCTCATTTCATTCATCAACAAGTAAAATGAATAGATGAAAAGGAAGTGACACACGTTGACAACAAAACAAAAGAAACAATTGGCGATCCTCATGCTGAACATGTTCATCGCCGTAGCAGGATTCGGGATTATCATTCCAATCATCCCGGACTATTTAAAAATGATTGGCGAAGGTGGTACCGCCGCCGGACTGATGATTTCGGTCTTTGCCGGGGCCCAGCTGCTCATGTCACCGATTGCGGGGAAATGGGCTGACGTTTACGGTCGCCGGCTGATGATTATTTCAGGGCTTATTGGGTTCACCATCTCGATGGCAGTCTTTTACTTATCGGACAATCTGACGGTCTTACTGATCTCGCGCGCCATCGGCGGAGTCGGGGCCGCATTGCTCATTCCAGCAATCTTTGCGTACGTGGCCGACATCACGACGCTCAAACAACGGGCGAAAGGGAATAGCTATATTTCCGCGGCAATGTCGCTCGGGATCGTCATCGGACCCGGGATCGGTGGCTTTTTCGCCGAATTCGGGCTGAAAGCACCGCTCTTGTTGTCGGCGATCGTCTCATTCGTCGCCGTCATATCGTCAATCATTCTATTGAAAGAGCCGGACCGGGAACCATACGTCCGGACGAACGAGACCGAATCGTTACCACGTCAACTCTTATCGTCGACTAAAAAACCTTATTTCTTCGTGCTCGTCATCAACTTGGTCATGGCGTTTGGCCTCATGGCCTACGAATCGGTGCTCGGACTGTTCGTCAGTGAGACGTTCAGTGCGACGCCGCAAGAAATTGCCGTCATGATCACAGGTACGGGGATCGTCAGTGTCATCGTTCAGCTGTTTGCCGTCGACCGACTCGTCTCGCTCTTCGGTGAGATCAAAGTCGTGCTCATCTTCATTATGCTCGCGGCACTCGGCTTCTTGTTCTCGCTGTTCGCGGGCTCGTATGCGATTTTCTTCGCGATCACGCTCATCATCTTCTTGTCGACCTCGATTCTTCGTCCGGTGTTGAATACGCTCGTGTCGAAGATGGCAGATAAAGAACAAGGCTTCGCGATGGGGATGAACAACGCCTATATGAGTATCGGTAATATCGTCGGGCCGACGCTTGCCGGGATTGCCTTCGATATCGACATGCGCTATCCGTTCATCATGGGACTTGTCTTGTTGCTCGTGACGTTTAGCGGGACCCTAAATTGGTCAAAGCGAAACGCGGAGACATCGTTCGAACAATAATGTGAGGAGGAAACACGATGATTTATGTCGGTGTGACCGGTTGGGGAGACCACGACCTGCTCTATACGACGCCGGAAGAGCGGAAGCAGAAACTGTCGACATACGCCGGGCACTTTCCGACGGTGGAGGTCGACTCCTCGTTCTATGCGATTCAACCGGTGAAAAACTATGAGAAATGGAATCGTGAGACGCCGGACGGCTTTCAGTTCGTCGTCAAAGTTTCCAGGGAAATGAGCGGTCACGACCGTGAACCGAAGCTGCCGCTCGCCGAACTGTTCGATCGCTACCGGACATCGGTCGAGCCGCTCAAACAGGCGGGTAAACTTCGGGCCGTCCTCGTCCAACTCCCGCCGTGGTTCGACGTCTCGAAGCCGCATCTCGACTATTTAAGGACGATTCGAGCGGAGCTGATCGACTATGACATCGCCGTCGAGTTTCGGAACCCGACGTGGTTCTCGGAAGCATTTCGCGACCGGACGCTCGCGTTCTTGAGCGAGCAACGCTTCATCAACACGGTGTGCGACGAACCTCAGACGAAAGAGAGCAGCATCCCGTTCGTCCCGGTCGTCACGAACCCGGAAGTCGCAGTCGTCCGTCTGCACGGCCGCAATACGGCAGGGTGGCTCCGCAAACCCGGGATGACGAGCCAAGAGTGGCGTCACGTCCGTTGCCTGTATCGATACAGCGAAGACGAACTGCAGGAACTTGCGACGGCGTGCCGGGCACTCGAACGAGATGCCAAGTCGGTCTACGTCTATTTCAACAACAACTCGGCCGGGGATGCGGCACCGAACGCGAAACGTTTGATTGAGATTCTCGGTGCCGAGTATGAGCTCGCCCCGAGCCAAATCAGCCTGTTTTAGGAAGAGGGGATGGCCGTGCGTACGATTAAAATCTTTCATTACAATGACTTGCATTCAAAATTTCATAATTGGCCCCAACTTGTCTCCTTTTTGAACGAACGCCGGCATGAGGACACGCTCGTCTTCGACCTCGGCGATCATGCCGATCGAACACACCCGGCGACGGAAGTGACGAAAGGGCAAGTGAACGTCCGCTTGCTCAATCGGCTCAATCCGACGGCCGTGACGATCGGCAACAACGAAGGCATCACATTTCCGCACGAATGGCTCGATTCGCTCTATGAGGATGCGACGTTCCCCGTCTTGCTCGCGAACGTTTATCACGCGGACGGGACGCGACCGGACTGGGCGATGGAAACGCTAGTCCTCGAGAGGTCCGGTGTCCGTGTCGGTCTGTTCGGCGTGACCGCACCGTATGAAGAGCTATATCCTGAACTCGGTTGGAAAATTGAGTCGCCCCTGACGGCGACGGCTCGGGCACTCGAGGAACTTAAAGAATGTGACGTCATCATCGCGCTCAGTCACCTCGGTTTTTATGCCGACGAGCGTCTCGCCGAAGCGTTCCCGACCATCGATGTCATCCTCGGGGCACATACGCATCACGTGCTAAACGACGGTGTCATGAAGAACGGGGTATTGATCGCCCAGGCCGGGAAGTACGGACAATACGTCGGAGAAGTCGAGTTGACGCTTCGAGGCGACCAAGTCGTAGAGAAGAAGGCTTGTCTCCATGACTTGACGGACCACGATCAGGACGACGATACGCTACGGGCGTTACGTGTCGAATATGAACAAGCCGAGAGCTTGCTTGACGTGACGATTGCCGCCACGCCGGGCTATGGGAGCGATTGGTTCGGACCATCTCCGATTGCGGAATTGTTGGCGGACGGATTAATGGACTGGTGTGATGCCGAAGTAAGTATCCTTCCATCGGGCATCCTGCTTGAAGGCTTGGCACCCGGACAAGTCACGCTCAATATGTTACATCGCATCTGTCCGCACCCGATCAACCCATGCCTGTTGACACTCAACGGCGCAACGTTGCTTCGGTTCTTGAGCGATGTTCATGAGGAGCCGTTCACGACGATGCATGTGCGTGGGCTCGGGTTTCGCGGGACGGTGCTCGGACAACCGATCGTCCACGGTCTTGAATTGAAACAAGGCCGTTACTTGCTTCACGGCAACGAGATTGGACTGGAACAGACGTATCGTGTCGCCACGGTCGATATGTTCACGTTCGGTCCGCTTTTGCCGTATTTGGCGGATCAGCCAAAACGTTACTATATGCCGGAACTTCTGCGCGACGTGTTACGTGAAACAATCATGGCGCGTCATGATGCGATCCGAAAACGATAGGGGAACTATTGATTGGCGTGATATGATAAGAAAGTGGAGGTGTGAAAATGATTAGAGTGAATCACCATGGATATACCGTCATTGAAGAGAAACGCGATGGGTTTGATGAAGAGGCATTCATCGCTCGTTATAGTGATGTGCTCGATAAATATGATTACATCGTCGGCGATTGGGGACATGGTCAACTTCGTCTCAAAGGATTTTATGAAGTGAAGTCGAAGTTTGCCACGTACGATAATCGAATCGATCATGTGATGGACTATGTGTACGAGTATTGTAACTTCGGTTGTCCGTTTTTTGTCCTCAAGAAAGAGACGGAGATTGATGAAAGCGAAGACGGTCCTGTGTTCGGCGGAACGAAACAACCGCTCAAACTAAAACGAAAATTCAATAAAGCGGAAGAAGCTGAAACTTCGACCGGTTCATGACGCGCTGATGACATCGGCGCTTTTTTTGTTACAGATATTTCCTGAATGTTTCGTTTGGGTGAAAAGACGGTGTGACAGGTTTAGGGATAAGAAAATTGTGATAACTTATATATAAGATAACTTTTTCTGTTCGGGTTTTGGAAATGAGGTGGAAGGATGCAACACGTACAAACGACGACCGTCGGTGATCGCGATGATGTCCATAACCGAATCCATAACTTAGGGTTAGGTTTATTGGCGATGCTGTTCTTCGGATTAGGGAGTATCATGACATTCTATTTCACAGCCGCGGTCCTTTTGTTTGAGTTGGTCCATGTCTTGGTCGTTCGCCGGTTTGAGTATCGGAATACATTTCTAAAAAGCCGGTTGTTTAAAGCGATCTCATTGACTGTTGTCGCTACAGGTGTGCTCTTATTTATTCTATCGATGTCGCAGTTTTTTATGGGCAATATCTTATATTAACGGGGAAAAGGGGAAAACCTTTTCCCTTTTTTCGTGAATTTTGAAACTTTCTGTTGATTCGTGTCGTAGACTAAGAGGAGAACAAAAAAAAGGGTGGATATTATGACAGCACAATGGAAACAACACGCACAAAAGATGTTGACAGGAAATCGCTGGCTGCTTGCCGGAATTTTGATTTTGTTCGTTGTCTTGAATGGGATTCCTCAATCCTTTATGCCAACAATCGACCCGGATGCAGTGCCTACATCGACAGAAACTGGTTTGACATTCTTATCACTTCTGCTCACGTTGTTGATTGCACCGCTCACAGTCGGGTGGTCATGGCTCGTCCTCTCCGTGTCACGCGGCGACAAGCCGGCCGTCTCGAAATTATTTGAACCGTTCCAAACCGGCTATTTGAAGCACGTGCTCGCGCCGTTCTTTGTAGGGCTGTTCATCACGCTGTGGTCGCTTCTTTTCTTGATTCCTGGAATCATTAAAAGTTTCTCGTACTCGCTCACGAACTATATTTTACGTGATCAGCCGGAACTGTCGGCTCTCGAGGCAATTACCGAGTCGCGCCGGATGATGGACGGTCACAAGATGGACGCGTTCAAGCTCGTCCTTTCGTTCATCGGTTGGTTCTTCGTCGGCGTACTCACGCTCGGAATCGGCTTCTTATACGTGTATCCGTACTTCTCGACGACGTACGCCGCGTTCTATGATTCGCTTCGTGAAGCAGATCAGCCGCGCACTAACCACGTAGGTACGCCTGATATGGAACAAGGATTCTAAAAAAACCTCCGCTCAAATTTTGAGCGGAGGTTTTGTCATGCTTCGACTTGTTGTTTGTTCAGGTACGGCTTCAACGACAACGTGTGTTCAGCGACGACTTTGCGGATCGTCTTCGTCTTCGAACGCATGACGAGCGACGTCGTCTCGACGATATCGTCCGTCAAGAACTTAACGCCGTCGAGCAGTTCACCCGTCGTGACACCGGTCGCGGCAAAGATGCAGTCGTCACTCTTGACGAGATCGTCGATCGTGAGGAGTTGGAGCGGATCCTCGATGCCCATCGAGATGACGCGGGCCGTCTCGTCTTCGTTCATCGGGTGAAGGCGGGCTTGCATATCGCCGCCGAGCGCCTTGACGGCTGCTGCCGTGATGACGCCTTCTGGTGCGCCGCCTGTCGAGATGAAGATGTCGATCGGGTTCGATTTGATGGCTGCGGCGATCCCGGCCGAGACATCGCCGTCATCGAACAGTTTGACGCGTGCGCCTATACGCATCGCCGCTTGACGGAGATGTTCGTGGCGATCGCGGTCTTGCATGATGACGGTCACTTCTTCGATACGTTTGCCGTTATAGAGCGCGGCTTTCTCGATGATCGACTCGAGCGGTTCATCGAGCGAGACTTTCCCTTTCAGGTTCGGTCCGACGACAAGTTTATCCATATACATATCAGGTGCGTGGAGGAGAGCGCCTTTATCGGCGACTGCGATGACGACCATGGCGTCGCCGAGTCCTTTGGCGACAATCGATGTCCCTTCGAGCGGATCGACCGCGATATCGACTTCCGGCCCGAACGTCGTACCGAGGCGTTCGCCGATATAAAGCATCGGCGCCTCATCTAATTCGCCTTCACCAATCACGACAGTCGCATCCATATTGACCGTACCGAGCACTTCGCGCATCGCTGACGTCGCCGCGTCATCGGCCTCGTTCTTTTGGCCGCGACCAATCCATTTTGATGATGCCAATGCCGCTGCCTCGGTTGCTCGTACGATCTCTAACGCTAATTCTCGTTCCATAGTGTTGAACCCTCCACGTGATTTCTATTTAATGTGACATACTAATTAAAGTGTTAATCCGTGGATTAGTGTATCACAATCAGATAAATGATGTAAATAGGGGAGATTCTTTTCTCGAGTCGGAAAAAAGATTATGATAAGGGGCAGGGGGGATGACGATGTATTTTGTAAATAGAGAAAAAATCAATGAGACGCTGGCCCATATGGAAACGATGTTGCATCGGATTGATCAGCTCGAAGGGGACGCGTTCACACTTGAACTTGCGAAAGAGCGTTTGGCCGTGCATTTGATGGAAGGCGTCATCGATGTCGGCAACTCGATGATCGACGGCTTCATTATGCGCGATCCGGGGAGTTATGAAGATATCGTCGACATTTTATTGGACGAGCGTGTGCTCGACGCACAGACGGCTCAAGCGGCGAAAGAGCTCGTCATGATGCGTGCCTATTACGTCCGGGAGTTCGTCACGTCGGATTCGGCCCGCTTTGACGCCTGGACGGAGCGTCAAAAAGAGACGTTCGCAGCATTTCCCGGGCAAGTCCGCCGCTATTTAGAAGTGGAACTTGGACCAGTATCAGCATTTCTACCGGAAAGCGAGTGATTAGATGAATTTAATTAAAGGATACTTATTTGATTTAGATGGAACGATCTATGCGGGCACCGAGCCGATCAAAGCAGCGGTCGACTTTGTGAATCGGCTCGAGGCGACGGGCTTCCCGTACTTGTTCGTCACGAACAACGCCTCGATGACGCCGAAACAAGTCGCGGACAAGCTCGTGTCGATGGGTGTCCACGTGACGCCCGAGCACGTCTTGACGAGTGCGATGGCGACGGCACGTTATATCGAGAAGATGACACCAGGGGCGACCGTTTATATGATTGGGGAAGACGGTCTCCGAATCGCGCTTGAAGAGCGTGGCTTCCATGTGACGGACGAACCGAAAGCCGACTACGTCGTCATCGGACTCGACCGCCACATCACGTATGAGAAATTAGCGAAAGGTGCGCTCGCGATTCGGTCAGGCGCCCGCTTCATCTCGACGAACGGGGATATCGCCATCCCGACCGAGCGCGGCTTTTTACCGGGCAACGGGGCGCTCACGTCCGTGCTCACGGTGACGACGGAAAAAGATCCGTTCTTCATCGGCAAGCCGGAGCCGGTCATGATCGACATCGCCCTCGAGATGATCGGTCTGACGAAAGACGAGGTCGTCATGGTCGGGGACAACTACCATACGGACATCTTGTTCGGAATTAACGGAGGACTACGGACGCTACACGTCAATTCAGGCGTTCACGGGCCGGCGTTCATCCAAGAACAAGAAAAGCTCCCGACCTATATGGTCGAGAGCTTGGACGAATGGACACATGCATGAAAAAAAGGGATGACGCTTGTCTCCCTTTTTGTTTAGAATACTTGTTCGACTTCGACGATGCCAGGTACTTCTTCAATGAGCGCGCGCTCAATTCCGGCTTTCAAAGTGATTGTTGAAGACGGGCAGCTGCCGCATGCACCCATCAAACGAAGTTTGACGATGCCTTCTTCTACATCAACGAGTTCGACGTCACCGCCGTCGCGAAGCAAGAACGGGCGTAATTTATCGAGTACTTCTTGGACTTGATCAAACATTTCCATGGTATCTACCCCTTTCTGGTTCTATTCCATTCTAGCAAGTTTGAGATTGTTTCTCAATCTTTAACGCTGAGCGTTTGAAGATGAGGCGACTTGATGAATTTTGTATAATAAGTTAGAAGAGGGGGAATGACGATGAAAATCACGGTATACGGGGCAGAAGTGCAGTGTGCAAGCTGTGTCGGGGCACCGAGCTCGATTGAGACATATGAATGGTTACAAAGTGCGCTCGCCCGGAAATATCCGGAGCGCAAGTTCGAGTTCGAATACATCGACTTCGAGCAAGCGGACGATGACATCGCCGAGGCGATCAAGCAAGACGAATGGTTTTACCCGCTCGTCCTCTTGAACGGGGAAGTCGTCGACGAAGGAGTCGTCCAGTTGCGTAAAGTGTATACGGCGATCGACCAGAACTGAACGACATCATAAAACAAGGTTGAGCGAATACACATTCGTTCAACCTTGTTTTCGACTTAGCGAAGTTGGAACGACGACGTCGCTGAACTTGCCGTGTATCCTGAGAGCGTCGCATCCGCCGAATCAAATCACATAAAAAAATCGCGAGATGGCAAGGCAGCCATTTCGCGATTTGGTCGTATTATTTTATTTGATGACTTTATGTTTCCACAGGATACCGGACTTGAGAAGTCGGGCCACTTTCCCGGTCAGCGACTGTTTCCCCATGAAGACGCCGAAGCCGGCCTTCTTCCCGAGCGATCCGAGCGTGCCGCGGAGTTTAATATCCGGCAACTCAGGATAAGCGACACCTTTCCACTTGCAGAGCAGGACTTGGACGATTTGTTCCGCTTGTGCCTCGGCGAGTTGACCTGAAGGTGCGTACGGGAGGCTGGCGTTGTCACCGACGACGAAGACGTCAGGCGAATCGGGGACGTAGTGATGCGGTGTCAGTTTCACACGGCCGCCCCCATCGAGTTCCCAGCCTTGGTTCCGGACGACGGCGACCGGTTGGATCCCGGCCGTCCAGACCGTCAAGTCAGCGGCAAAGTGTTGTTCGTGGTTCCATAGACCGTCTGGGTCGACCCGGACGATGTTGGCATTGTTGATGACTTCAACGCCATGCTCTTCAAACCATGATTGAACGTACATCGAGACACGGCTCGATAAAAAGGACAGGACGGAAGGGCCACGGTCGAACAGTCGGACGGTCAGATCGGGACGGCTCTCGCGAAGTTCGCTCGCGAGCTCGACACCGGATAGCCCGGCCCCGACGATCGAGACGATCGAACCGGGCGACAAGCCATTGATCGCTTGTTGCGTCTTGCGTGACTCTTCTAACGTTTGGATACTATACGTGAACTCGGCGGCGCCGGGCACGTTATGGTATTTGTCCTCGCAGCCTAAGCCGATGACGAGGTCGTCGTACGGCACTTTTTCCCCGCTTGCGAGCAACACCATCTTGTCGGTCGTATCGATGTCCGTGACTTGCCCGTATATGTAGTCGACTTCTTCCGGGAAATCGACACGGATGTCACGATCGGATACCGTTCCTGCGGCTAGTGCATAATACTCTGTTTTTAATCCGTGATAAGGTAGACGGTCGATTAATGTGATCGATACGTCCTTCAGCTGATGGCCGAGGACGCGTTCGATTACACGCATACCCCCGTAACCGCCTCCTAAGACGACTAATTTGCGCATAAAAATCCCCCTTTGTTACTCTCTAACTGTACCATGATATAATACCTCGTAGAAGAACCATTTTCCCGCAATAGGGGAAGAAAGACGGTGAAAAAAATGATGAATCCGATCATCGAGTTTTGTGCCTCGAACTTAGCGATGGGTTCACAGATCGCCCGGGCAAAACTAGAGTCCGATCCTGACCTAGACGTCGTCGAATATGGCTGTACCGGCTACTGTGGGGTCTGCTCGCTCGACTTGTTCTGTCTCGTCGACGGAGAAGTCGTGATTGGGGAGACACCGGAACAACTCGTTACGAACGTGTATGAAAAAATCGAAGAGATGGCCTGGTAAAAAAGTTTGAGATTTCTCAAACTTTTTTCTTTTTGACCCGTTGCTTTTTTTAAAACGGTTTGGTATATTCTAAGAGGTTCGAATGTAGGTTGTCTGACGTTTAACAACATAAAAAGAAAGCGTTTCAAACGGTAGGGCACATCTTGATTCGGGTATAACACAATCATCGGGTTTTCAATATGAAAGGAGCACAACACCAATGAATATCATGAGCGTGGTTGGTATTTTGGCACTAATTGGAATCGCTTACATCTTCTCGACCAACCGTAAAGCCATCAAATGGCGTACAGTTCTTGCCGCTTTCGCGATCCAGTTTACGTTCGCGTTCCTCGTCCTCTTCACATCGGTAGGGCGTTCGGCGTTAGAATTTATCTCAGGAGGCGTACAAAACGTCTTGAACACGGCGAACGCCGGAATCGGCTTCGTCTTCGGTACGGCAGTCGGGGGAGACAACTTCGTCTTCGCGTTCCAAGTCTTACCTATCATCATCTTTATGTCTTCTTTAATTGCCTTTCTTTACTACATCGGCGTCATGCAATGGGTCATCCGTATCCTCGGTACGGCACTTGCAAAAGCACTCGGTACGTCACGTAAAGAATCGCTTTCAGCGACGGCGAACATCTTCGTCGGTCAGACGGAAGCACCGCTCGTCATCAAGCCTTACCTTCCAACAATGACACAATCTGAATTGTTTGCCGTCATGGTCGGTGGTCTCGCATCAGTTGCCGGTTCGGTACTTGCTGGATATGCCGCACTCGGAGTTCCGCTCGAGTACTTGCTCGCAGCGAGCTTCATGGCAGCGCCTGCTGGTTTGATGTTTGCAAAAATCATTGTCCCAGAAACGGATGTACCGGATGATGATATCGAAATTGCTGAAGATGAAGAGAACAAAGCAGCAAACTTCGTCGATGCGGCCGCTCGCGGTGCGTCAGACGGTTTGTTCCTCGCATTGAACGTCGGTGCGATGCTTCTTGCCTTCGTTTCATTGATCGCACTCGTCAACTTGCTTCTCGGTGGAATCGGTGGTTGGTTCGGTCTAGAAGGCCTCTCACTTCAATTGATCCTTGGTTACGTGTTTGCACCGCTCGCGTTCGTCATCGGTGTACCATGGGCGGATGCCGTACAATTCGGTAGCTTCCTTGGACAAAAACTCGTCTTGAACGAATTCGTTGCCTTCTCTGAGTTCGCACCGATCATCGGTTCAGGTGAGTTGTCAGCTCGTACAGAAGCGATGATTGCGTTCGCACTCTGTGGATTCGCCAACATCTCATCACTCGCCATCCTTCTCGGTGGTCTTGGTGGTATGGCACCGAACCGTCGTAACGACATCGCACGTATGGGTGTCCTCGCGATTCTCGCAGGTACGCTTGCGAACTTGATGTCAGCGACTCTCGCTGGTCTTCTTCTCTAATCGTTATTCACAAACAAGAGCGCTCACTCCGGTGGGCGCTCTTGTTCATGGTCGTCATATATTGAACATAAAAAATCACCCAAGGAATGTTTCCTTTGGATGATTTGGCATTACGCTTGCAGTTGCATTTGTTGACGTTCGATCCACGGCTTCAACTTCAGGAAGAGCGGGACGAACAAGGCGGTGATCAATAATGCCTTAATCAAGTTGAACGGTAAGATACCGTACAGGACGAGGTTCGTCTTGACTGCTGGATCGGCCATCTCGGCCATTCCGAAGAAGAACGCGTAAGCTGGTAAGATGAGTAGGTAGTTCAAAATCGCCAAGCTGAGCGCCATCGTGATCGTACCTGCCACGAGGCCTGAAGCGAGCGCTTTATTCGTTTTACGTTTATGGTAGAACCAAGCGACCGGATACATGAATGCGACACCTGCAAAGAAGTTCGCGACTTCACCGACCGGGACGCCGCCACCGTTAAAGACATAGTAGAGGACGTTTTTTAGAGCGACGACCACGACACCTGCGAGTGGCGAGAAGACGATACCGGCGATGAGCGCTGGGATGTCACTGAAGTCCACTTTCAGGAAGGGTGGCAGGAAGGGCAGCGGGAAGTTAAAGAGCATGAGGACGAATGAAATCGCCCCGAGCATCGATAGCGTCACCAGTGTTGTCAATCGTTTGTTGCGCGTTGTTTTCATCAAAATCTCTCCTTTTGTCGCTCCTTGATGAATGGCACCCGTCGCATAGAAAAACCCGATTGTGTGAACAATCGGGAGAGTTTACGCGCATACGAAATAGATGTTCTCATCGGTGTGGAGTCCACGCCAAAGAAAACATCCGGATATCGGTCGGATGCCGCCATCTTCTCCCATCCAGACTTTACTGTCGGCTTTCGAATCTCACGAAATCAGCAAGCAACGCCTTGCTCGCTCACGGGCTGAGAAGAACTTGTCTTCAATACCGCCGGTCGGGAATTTCACCCTGCCCCGAAGATGGAACGATTTAATTTTTTTTGTTACAGTTTAGTTATACAAGATATTTCACAAAATCACAAGTCAGTTGACTTGAAGTGAAGATAAATGAGGAGGAGTTCAGATGATTCATTTGACAGAGCCAGCCGCACTACAAGTCATCGATATGATGAAACAGACCGAACGCCCTGAGGCCCAGTTCTTACGGATCAAAGTCCAAGGCGGTGGGTGTACCGGCTTATCTTACGGGATGGGGTTCGATGAAGACAAGACGGACAAGGATGTCCAGTTCGACCATCATGGCGTCCGCGTCATCGTCGCCGAAGCAGACCACGGTGTCGTCGACGGTCTCGAAATCGATTACAAGCAGTCGATGCTCGGCGGTGGCTTCACGATCAAAAATCCGAACGCAATCGCGACGTGCGGTTGCGGCTCAAGTTTCCGGACGGCGGCGAACGCCGGCACGCCGGGGGATTGCTAAACGATAGACAGGTTGCCGACACGCTCGGCAACCTTTTTTGGTGAGCATGTTAATGAGAGGAAATGAACGGGAATATTGGATGGAGAAGGATGATAAGGGGGTAGGAGTGATGAGAAAAGTGTTGATTTTCGGTGGCTCGCGTTACTTTGGGAAACGGCTCGCACTGCGGCTCGCTGAAGCAGGCGACGACGTGACGATTGTCACTCGGGGACAGCTGCAAGTGCCGGAAGCGGAAGGTATCCGCTCCATTAAAGGAGACCGTCAGTCGGTCGCGACGATGAAAGACCTCGCACGCAACGAGTATGACCTCGTCTACGACAATATTTGTTTCAATCCGTATCAGGCGAAGATCGCGACAGATGCCTTCATGGACCGGGTCGGGAAATATGTGCTCACGTCGACGATGTCCGTCTATGCGCCAGAGGCGGCTTTAAAAGAGAGCGACTTCAATCCGCTCCATCATGAATATCACCTCGACGCGGAACACGATTACGGACAAGGGAAACGAGAGGCCGAATCGTACTTCTTCCATCGGGCCTCGTTCCCTGTCACGACGGTGCGGTTGCCGATCGTCCTAGGGCCGGATGATTACACCGACCGGTTAAAATTTTATGTCGACGCGGTTCGGAACGAAGAGCCGATCGTATTACATCACCCGGAGGCGCTGATGGGATTCATCTCAAGTTTCGAGGCGGCAGCTTTCTTGGAATGGGTCGGCCGTGCCGACGTGAGGGGGCCGTTCAACGCCGCGAGCGACGGTCTCATCTCGTTAGGTGCGCTCATGGAACGAATTGGACAGCATATCGGTAAACCGGTCCAAATCATTAAGGATGGGGAGTCGTCCCCGTACGATACAGACGTCGACTACTACATGTCGAACGCCGAGGCGAAAAAAGCTGGCTTCGTGTTCACGCAACTCGATGATTGGATTGACCGTGTCATCATTCAAACGATCCGCAAATGAAAAAAACGGCCTCTCATCGTTCGCAGATGAGAGGCCAGTCTTTATTTCCCGGCAAATACCGAGGTTGAATGTTGTGGGTGACGCGCTGTCGGGTCGACGAGCTGTTTCACTTGGTTGACGGCGATCGGTGCTTCACCGAAGCCGGTCGCTATCAATTTGACTTTGCCTTCGTACGTGGCGATGTCACCGCAAGCGAAGATGCCTGCGACTGTCGTCTCCATTCGCGAGTCGACACGTATCGTGTTTTTCTCAAACTCCATGCCCCAGTTTTTGATTGGGCCGAGCGATGAGACGAACCCGTAGTTACAAATCAAGTCGTCGATGTCGACGAACTTCGATGCGCCGTCTTTGTCAGTTAGTTCGACCGACTCGATATGCGTCGCGCCCGAGAGTGATTCGATATTATAAGGCGTCCAGACGTTGATTGTCGAGGCTTTCATTTGTTCGACCGTATGCTCGTGAGCCCGGAAACGGTCACGACGGTGGACGATATGGACTTCTTTGGCGATACCTTCGAGCATGAGTGCCCAGTCGACGGCCGAGTCGCCGCCGCCGGCGATCATGACGCGACGGTCGCGGAATTTCTCCATGCTGTCGACGAAGTAATGAAGGTTCGCGTAATCTTCACAACCGTCCAGTCCGAGCGGACGTGCGGCGAACGCGCCGTTGCCGGCTGTGATGATGATTGCTTTCGTATGGTACTCGTCCTTGTTCGTCGAGATGTGGAACGTACCGTCTTCGAGTCGCTCGACCGTTTCGACCGTCTCGCCAAGGCGATAATCTTGTTCGAACTGATCGGCTTGCGCTTTCAGTTGGTCGACTAGATCTTGTGCCTTCACTTTTGGGAAGCCGGCGATGTCATAAATATATTTCTCTGGATAGAGCGTCGACAATTGCCCGCCTAATTGCGGCAAGCTTTCGATCAACGTCGCATCGAGTTGGCGCATACCTGCATAAAATGCGGTGAACAGCCCGATTGGACCGCCACCGATAATGACTACATCTTTCGTCGATTTCATCGAATTCCTCCTCGTGAAGCGTGTACTTCTATTATATGGTCTAACGTAAACTAAATCCATTCAGTACAAAGATGCAATACTTTCGAAAAAAATTCAAGAAGATAAGCTTTTTCATTGAGAAAACGGATTAAACGTCGTACAATGAACGGGAAGCAATTGTGAACATTGGTTGAACAAGAATTAGGCTTTATTGTGAACGTCTATGTGAAAAAACACACAACATAGTTGTTCAGGAAAACAAAACTTTTAAAACAAGGTGGAAATGAACATGAAACGACCTAACATTGTTATCCTCGGCGCAGGTTTCGGTGGACTCATCACGGCAGTCAACCTGCAAAAGACGCTCTCAGCTGGAGATGCAAACATCACGTTGATCAACAAACACGATTACCATTACCAAACGACTTGGCTTCATGAGCCGGCGGCTGGAACGATGAAGCCTGAGCAAGCTCGTGTCTACATTAACGACGTCGTCAATGCGTCACGCGTTAAACTTGTCAAAGGGATCGTCGATCGCGTCGATACTACGGCCAAACAAGTGATGCTCGAAGACGGATCGACTGTCGAGTACGATTACGTCGTCTTCGCCCTCGGTGGCGTACCGGAAACATTCGGTATCCCGGGCCTTAAAGAGAATGCGATGACGATCAACTCGCTCAACAGCGTTCGTAAAATTAAAGAACATATCGAGTATTCGTTCGCGCAATACAAGACGAACGGATCATCTGACCGTTCATTCGTCACGATCGTTGTCGGTGGTGCCGGATTCACAGGTATCGAGTTCCTCGGTGAGCTCGTCAACCGTGTCCCTGAACTTTGCAAACAGTACGATGTTCCCCGTGAAGCGGTCCGCATCGTCAACATCGAGGCAGCGCCAACGGTTCTTCCAGGGTTCGACCCGGAACTCACGACGTATGCGCAAAAATGGCTCGAGCGTAACGGCGTCGAGATGAAACTCGGCAACGGCATCAAAGGTGTAGAGCCAGGTGTCGTCACGTTCGGTCCACTCCAAGGCGAGACGACGGAGACGATTGCAGCGAACACGATCCTTTGGACAGGCGGCGTCAGCGGCAGCCCGATCGTTGAGAAGTCTGGCTTTGAAGCGGTCCGTAACCGTGTCATGGTCGAGGCGGACAACCGTGCCCCTGGCCACGATAACGTCTTCATCATCGGTGACTGCTCAGCGGTCATGGATCCTGTCTCGAACCGTCCGTACCCGCCGACGGCGCAAATTGCGACGCAACAAGCGCACAACGTGGCGAAAAACATCGCTGCGCTCATCAACGGCAAGTCGACTTCGAAGTTCACGTATGAGAGCAAAGGGACGGTCGCGTCACTTGGTCATAACGATGGAATCGGGATCGTCATGGGCAAAAAGATCTTCGGTCGCAACGCTTCATTCATGAAGAAAGTCATCGACAACAAACACTTTATCGAGCTCAAAAAATACGGTCTCGTCCTTAAAAAAGGTAAATTCTGATTCGTTTGAGCCAACGAGCAGCCTGTTCATTTGAACGGGCTGCTTTTTCATGTCAACGATTCAGTGAACTTCTTTGACCAAGCGGATTTCTTTTCGGTATAATAGACAACGGGAAAAGGGGGCAATCACATGCACATCATCCAAGCCGTCATTGGCGCGATTTTATATTTAGTCATCTTCTTCAGCATCGGGTTCATCTTGAATATGCTGCTGAAAAAGACGTGGACGCTCGTGTTCATCTATCCGATTTTCGTCATTATGATGATCGACAACGTCAAGCTGTCAAGCTACGTCACGGAAACATCGACCGCGCTCGCGAACGTCTATGAGCGTCTGCTCGGTCTGCAGTTCCTCGACATTTTTATGCTCGGATTCGGATTGCTCGGTGCCATCTTGGCAGGGGTCACCATCCGGTACTTGCGTAAGAGCGGTTACTCGATGTTTTAAAGACGACAGAAATGTTCGTCTTTTTTTGGTTTCTGCCTACTTTTTTAGAAGCTGAACCGATATACTAGATAAGATAACGATTTAATTAGTAAGGGATGCGATACGTTTGACATTACCGATGTATACGATCAAAAAAGTGTTGAATAATAGCGTTGTCATTTGTCAACATGATACGGATCCGGAAGTCATTCTGCTTGGGAAGGGGATTGGCTTCGGCAAGAAAGCGGGCGATCTCGTCGACCCGGCCAGCGTCCCGGAGAAAGTGTATCAATTGACGGATAAGGAAGAGCAATCTCAATACCGTGAGCTCGTGAAGCACGTCGATGAAGACTTCATCGCCTTCATGCAAGACATCGTCGGCTTCATCGAGAGCAACACGGGAAAAAAAGTCGACCAACATATCCATATCGGCCTGACCGATCACTTGTTCTTTACGATGAAACGGATCGAACAAGGGATGGAAGTGACGAACCCGTTCTTACTCGAGACCGAATCGCTCTATCCGAACGAGTACGCGCTCGCCGAACGGATCGTCGACATGATCCACGAGCGCCTCGACGTATTGCTTCCTGATGCCGAGGTCGGATTTATCGCCCTTCATATCCATTCGGCGACGACGTTTAAAAACGTCCTCGAAGTCAATCGTCACAATCAAATCATCGGCCAGATCGTTCAAACGATTGAGAGTCGTTTGAACGTCAAAATGGACCGTACTTCGCTCGATTATAAGCGCTTACTTCGGCACTTGAGGTACGCCGTTGAGCGGGTTGCGACAGGTGAGACGGTCGAGGCCCCACAAAAAATAGAAAAGGTGTTGCGTGAAGAATATCCGCTATGCTATAGTACTGCTTGGGAGCTGATGGGCATCATGGAACGCGAATTAAAGCGTCCTGTCCCACGAGGTGAAGCGACATATTTGACGATGCATCTCCAGCGACTGACTACAAGTAGATAACTGATACCACGTATCTTACGTGTTACTGATTCGATCAGGCATGAGTAAGGAGTGGAACGGCTACGATTTCTCTATTGAGGAGAAGTCTACGTTCTATACCTTATTCATGCCTGTTTCTGTTTTTATAAACGTTCATTATGAAAACGTTTAGATACGTCGGTTGTCTGACATCTACGTTCGGTTTCAGAATAAACAATTACAAAAGGAGGATTTATCATGTTTAAGCAGATTTTTGGTGTTCTTCAAAAAGTCGGTAAAGCGCTTATGCTTCCTGTAGCCATCTTGCCGGCAGCCGGTCTTCTTCTCGCATTCGGTAACGCGATGCAAAACCCGGCCCTTACGTCACGCGCTGGTTGGTTGACGAACGCAGGCGTTGTCAAGTTTGCTCAGCTCATGGAGCAAGCAGGCGGAATTATCTTCTCGAACTTAGCACTCTTATTCGCAGTCGGTGTCGCGATCGGTTTAGCAGGGGACGGCGTTGCCGGACTCGCAGCCATCGTCGGGTTCCTCATCATGAACAAAGTCATGGGTGTTTGGCTCGAACTCACACCTGAGATCATCGCACAAGGTGACCCGGCTTACGCGTCAGTCCTTGGTATCCCAACACTTCAAACAGGTGTCTTCGGTGGTATCATCGTCGGTCTGATAGCGGCCTGGGCATACAATAAGTACTTCAACATCGAATTGCCACAATTCCTTGGCTTCTTCGCTGGTAAGCGTTTCGTCCCAATCGTCACAGCTGTATTGGCTGTCGTCGCTGGTTTCGTCATGCTTCTCATCTGGCCGCCGGTTCAGCACGGATTGAACACGTTCTCGAACTTCATGTTGACTGAAAACCGCACGTTAGCGGCATTCGTCTTCGGTTTGATCGAACGTTCATTGATCCCGTTCGGCCTTCACCACATTTTCTACTCACCGTTCTGGTTCGAATTCGGATCATACACGGATGCAGCTGGTACGATCGTCCGCGGTGACCAAGCGATCTTCTTCGCTCAAATCCGTGATGGCGCCGAGTTGACAGCCGGTACGTTCATGACTGGTAAATACCCGTTCATGATGTTCGGTCTTCCTGCAGCAGCACTTGCGATGTACCATGAAGCACGTCCTGAGCGTAAAGCGGTCGTCGGTGGTTTGTTAGCTTCGGCAGCACTCACATCGTTCTTGACAGGTATCACAGAGCCGATCGAGTTCTCATTCTTGTTCGTCGCTCCACTCTTGTTCGCAGTACACGCAGTCTTCGCTGGTCTTTCATTCATGGTCATGCACATCTTGAACGTCAAAATCGGGATGACGTTCTCGGGCGGTTTGATCGACTACCTTCTCTTCGGTGTACTTCCTAACCGTACAGACTGGTGGCTCGTCATTCCAGTCGGACTCGCGTTCGCAGTCGTCTACTACTTCGGATTCCGTTTCGTTATCCGTAAGTTCAACCTTAAAACACCGGGCCGTGAAGATGAAGTCGTTGAGCAATCAACTGCTACTGGTTCGGAACTTGCACAAGATATCCTCGTTGGTTTCGGTGGTTCACAAAACATCAAACACCTTGACGCATGTATCACACGTCTTCGCGTCGAAGTGAAAGATAAGAGCCAAGTGAACAAAGAAGAGTTGAAACGTCTCGGGGCAGCTGGTGTCCTTGAAGTCGGTAACAACATTCAAGCGATCTTTGGACCGCGTTCGGATGCATTGAAATCAGAGATGCAAGCGGTCATCGCTTCAGGTAACGAAAAGAAAGCAAACTAAGTATTAAGCCAATCCGTTAAGGGTTGGCTTTTTTTGTATGGGGAAACGGTTTCAGCCTGGTATCAGATGGGGAAAAGTAAGTATTCTGACAAAAGGAGGAACCATGATGTGGAAGAAAGTGTTTGGCGTATTGCAACGGATCGGGAAGGCGCTCATGCTTCCGGTTGCGATTTTGCCGGCAGCCGGTCTATTACTTGCATTTGGTACGGCGTTCCAAAATCCTGATCTCGTTTCGCTGTTACCTTTCTTGGCAAACGATTCACTCGTCCTCATTTGGCAAGTCATGACCGATGCCGGGGATATCGTGTTCGCCAATTTAGGTCTGTTGTTCGCCGTCGGGGTCGCCATTGGGCTGGCCAACGGAGACGGTGTTGCCGGGTTAGCAGCTATCGTTGGTTATTTGATCATGAACAAAGTTATCAGCACGTGGAACGGGATTACTGCAGAAATTGCCCAAGGAGACCCTGCCTATGCCTCGGTACTTGGTATCCCGACGCTTCAAATGGGAGTATTCGGTGGTATCATCGCCGGTTTGATTGCCGCGTTCGCGTATAACAAGTACTTTAACATCAAGTTGCCGGACTTCTTAGGATTCTTTGCCGGGAAACGTTTCGTTCCGATTGCGACCGCCGCGTTCAGTTTGGTGATCGGGATTGCGCTGGCTTATATCTGGCCGCCGATCGGAACGGCCATCAATACGTTCTCAAGTACGATTATTGAAGCAAACGTAGCCGTTTCCGCATTCGTCTTCGGGTTGGTCGAACGTTCATTGATTCCGTTCGGGCTACATCATATTTGGTACTCGCCGTTTTGGTTCCAGTTCGGGGAATATACGAACCAGGCGGGAGACCTCGTCCAAGGTGACCAACGGATCTTCTTCGCCCAGCTTCGTGACGGCGTCGAGTTCACAGCCGGGACGTACATGACCGGGAAATTCCCATTCATGATGTTCGGATTACCGGCCGCTTGTCTCGCCATGTACCATACGGTCCCGAAAGAGCGTCGTAAAGACGTGGAAGGACTTTACTTCTCAGCAGCCCTCACTTCATTCTTGACGGGGATCACAGAACCAATCGAGTTCTCGTTTGTCTTCGTCGCACCTCTTCTCTTTGGTATTCACGCTGTATTCGCTGGACTATCATTTATGACCATGCATTTACTCAACGTCAAAATCGGGATGACGTTCTCAGGCGGACTCATCGATTATCTGTTGTTCGGGGTATTACCGAACCGGACAGCTTGGTGGCTTGTCATTCCAGTCGGTCTCGTCTTCGCGGTCGTCTACTACTTTGGATTCCGTTTCGCGATCACGAAATTCGATTTGAAAGTTCCTGGTCGTGACGTTGTCGCCGAAGGAAAAGGCGCACGGGCTGTCGTTGGGGATGACCTTCCGTACGAAGTGCTCGTCGGTCTGGGTGGTCCTGAGAATATCAAGCATCTTGATGCTTGTATCACACGACTCCGTGTCACCGTGAATGATGTCAAACAAGTCGACAAAGACTTGCTGAAAGATCTTGGTGCCGCCGGTGTGCTTGAAGTCGGGGATAATATTCAAGCTATCTTCGGACCGAAGTCCGATACACTCAAATCGCAAATCGCCGCCATCATCGAAGGTGGCGAGTACAAACCGAAAGAAAAAGCGGTCATCACGCCGGAAGCGGCCGAACATGCCGACCACCGCTTCCTCGCACCGATGTCCGGTGTCATCTTGTCGCTTGACGATGTACCGGACCAAGTCTTCTCGGGCCGGATGATGGGTGAAGGGTTCGCGATCGAGCCGAGTTCAGGCCAAGTCGTGGCTCCGGTCACCGGTCACATCACGACGTTCTTCCCGACGAAACACGCGATCGGGCTGCTCGCGGACGACGGACGCGAGATTCTCATCCACGTCGGTCTTGATACGGTCAATCTGAAAGGGGAAGGGTTCGTCGCCAAAGTCAAAGAAGGTGACCGCGTCGAAGCGGGAGATATTCTGCTCGAGGTCGACCTCAACTTGATTCGTGACAAAGTCCCGTCGCTCATCACGCCGATCATTTGGACGAACGGGGACGGCAAAGTCGTCGTCGTACCGTTCGGAGAGACAGTCGTCGCCGGGGAAGCACTTGATTTTAGAACGGATGACAAAGGCGCGGAATAAGCGCAAAAAAAAGCGGCTCTCGCAAATTGCGAGAGCCACTTTTGATTATGCTTTAATATCGAATTTTTGGCTGATGAAGTTGACGACTTCTTCGGCTGTATCCATGTTGAGGACGTCGTTGACGATCGCTTCTGTTTCAGCTTTCGTCAAACGTTTCACGAGGCTACGTGCGCGAAGGACGCTTGAAGCCGACATCGAGAACTCGTCGAGGCCAAGTCCGAGCAGGATTGGAATCGCGAGCTCTTCTCCAGCCATCTCGCCACACATGCCGACCCATTTGCCTGCTTTGTGTGCTTCTGTGATGACGTTGTGGAGAAGGTTCAAGATGGCCGGGTTGAACGGCTGGTACAAGTACGAGACTTTCTCGTTCATGCGGTCAGCTGCCATCGTGTATTGAATCAAGTCGTTCGTGCCGACAGAGAAGAAGTCGACTTCTTTCGCGAATTGTTTCGCCATGACGGCTGTCGAAGGAATTTCGACCATCATCCCTGTTTCGTAGTTACCGACAGCGACGCCTTCTGCTTTCAACTTCGCTTCTTCTTCGAGAAGAAGGGCTTTCGCCGCGCGGAACTCTTCAAGTGTCGCGATCATTGGGAACATGATAGCGAGGTCACCGTGAGCCGAGGCGCGGAGAAGGGCGCGAAGCTGTGTGCGGAACAAGTCCGTTTCTTCAAGGCAAAGGCGGATGGCGCGATAGCCGAGGAACGGGTTCATTTCTTTCGGTAGGTCGAGGTAAGACAATTCTTTATCTCCACCGATGTCGAGCGTACGGATGACGACTTGTTTGCCTTCCATACCTTCGATTACTGTTTTGTATGCTGTGTACTGCTCTTCTTCAGTCGGGAACGTTTCTGAATCCATGTAAAGGAATTCTGTCCGGTAAAGACCGATCGCATCAGAACCGTTTTTAAGAACGCCTTCAAGGTCGTTCGGTGTCCCGATGTTCGCCGCGAGTTTCACTTTATGACCGTCTGCCGTGACAGATTCTTCGTTGACGAGTTGCTTCAACTCTTCTTTGTAGGCTTCGAATGACGCACGTTTTGCGACGTATTCATTGACGAGTTCTTCAGACGGATTGACGAAAACGTCTCCTTCTGTCCCGTCGATGACGACGAGGTCGCCGTTCTTAATTTCTTCGAGTGCGACTTTTGTTCCGACGACTGCCGGGATTTCAAGTGAGCGCGACATGATGGCCGAGTGTGACGTACGACCGCCGATGTTTGTCGCGAACCCTTTGACGTATTTGCGGTTGAGCTGAGCCGTGTCAGACGGTGTCAAATCTTCAGCGATGATGATGACTTCTTCAGAAATTGAAGCAGGTGTCATGAACGTGACGCCGAGGATGTGGGCCATGACGCGTTTCGTGACGTCACGAACATCGGCTGCGCGCTCGCGCATGTACTCGTTGTCCATCGATTCAAAGATCATAATCATCGTTTGAGCGACTTCATCGAGCGCTTTCGCAGCGTTCATGTGTTCGCTTTCAATTTTTTCGTTCACTTGCGAGACGATCTCTGGGTCTTCCACGATGAGCAAGTGAGCCGAGAAGATCTCTGCCTTGTCTTCTCCGAGTTCACGGAGCGTGATTTGGCGGATCTCTTCGAGTTCAGTTTTCGACTGAGCGATGGCTGCTTGGAAGCGTGCCTTCTCAGCTGCTACGTCCTCGATTTTGTTCGTCGGGATGTCAAATGAAGGTGTCTCCATGACGAATGCTTTCGCAACTGCGATTCCTGCAGATGCGCCAATACCTTTAATGTGTGACATAAGCGTAATCCCTCTCTTCAAAGAAATAGTGTTCTTTCCGACGGTTACCTCGTTAGTTCTTACCCGAAATGAAAAAGGAACTAACGAAAACCCGGAAGATTAAAGTAGCAACGGTCTACTACTAGGGGAAGCCTCGACCGAACAAAATGGCCTCGCCTCGAGCACGAGGGATGCCTGATTGCGTACTTTCCTATCCTATCATAAAATAAATCATCGTCACAACGAGGAGATGGCCTTTGAATTTGAAGAATTAGCGACGATTGCGCATACTATTTCATTATTTCGATGAAGTTCGTTATGCTTACCTTATATAAAGAAGGGAAGTGGCAAAAATGTACACATTCGCTGAATTAGATTGGACCGGTTCACACGAGACGATTGTTGTCGGAATCGGGGCGGCCGACGCCGTCGAAGCAGGGCTCGACACGTTGTTCAACGGGCGCGTCAAATCGCTCATCCAGTCAGCTGACATCTCGACGAAAACAGGGGAAGTGTCGATCGTGCCGACGTTTGAAGGGAACATCAAGCGCGTGTTGTTCGTAGGTTTAGGACAACGGAACGATTCGTCCGTCGAAAACTTGCGGAACTGGTTCGGGAAAGTCGCGAAAGAAATCAAAGGCCGCGGTTTTACGGACGTTGCGGTCGCTCTCGATACGTTTGAACCAGGTGTGGCAAGCTTGTTCGCCGAAGCGTATGAGATGGCGACGTATGAGCATCCTACATATAAGTCGGCGCCGAAGTCGGCGACACCGGACGTGACGATCACACTTTTAGGAGACGTGAACGAAGCGGACGTCGAAGCGGGTGCCGCTTACGGGCGTGGGGTCAACGTCGCTCGTAAGTTGACGATGATGCCGGCTAACATTTTGGACGCAGTGGCATTAGCCGACTATGCCGTCGACTTAGCCGATCGTCACGGTTTCAACCATCGAATCATCGAGAAAGAAGAGATGGAGGCGCTCGGCATGGGTGCGCTGCTCGCCGTCAATCAAGGTTCAACAATCCCGCCGAAGTTGATCGTGCTCGAGTACAACGGTGCCGGTGACGATGCACCGATTGCCGTCGTCGGAAAAGGTGTCACGTTCGACACGGGCGGTTACTCGATCAAGCCAAAAGACGGGATCGTCGGGATGAAAGGCGATATGGGTGGAGCAGCCACCGTGCTCGGTCTGTTCGAGACGCTCGCGACGACGAAACCGGCTGTCAACGTGCTCGGTGTCATCCCGTCAACGGACAACATGATTTCAGGAGACGCGTTCAAACCGGACGACGTCATTACGGCGATGAACGGGAAAACGATCGAAGTGCTCAATACCGATGCGGAAGGACGACTCGTTCTTGCCGACGCGGTGACGTTCGCGAAGACGTACGACCCGCAAGCAATCATCGATGTAGCGACGCTGACAGGCGGTGTGCTCGTCGCGCTCGGTACTGAGGTGACTGGTTGCCTGACGAACGACGACTCGCTCTATGAGGCGCTAGAGGCGGCGAGCCGAGCGACGAATGAGCTCGTTTGGCAAATGCCTTACTTTGACGTGTTCATCAAGCAAGTTCGGAAATCTGAAGTCGCCGACTTGAACAACTCACCGGGCCGTTACGGTCATATGATTTTCGGTGGGGCGTTCGTCGGCGAGTTCGTCGGTGACACACCGTGGCTTCATCTCGATATCGCGGGAACGAGCGAGCGCTCTTCGGCGAGTGATCTCGGTCCAAAAGGCCCGACCGGTGTCATGGTACGGACGCTCGCGTCAATGCTCGAAGGATGGAAGCGTTGAAATTCGGATTGATGTTGATCGGTTTGGCCATCGCCGCAGGTCTGGGCTATGCGGCTTGGCCAAGCCAGTTGTTGTTAGGGGTATCCGTCTTTAGTGCGGTGCTCGGAGTTTTGTTTTTGATTCAGGAGGGACGCCGTGGTCGGAGTAGGAATTGATGGGGCACGCGGAGGCTGGGTGCGAATCACGTACGATAGCATCTCGCTGTGTTTGACCATCTCAGAACAGTTGGAAGATTTATTGATTGACGGGGCAATGCACTTCGTCGACATGCCGAACGATCTCGGGACGATCTCAAACCCGGACCGGACATGTGACGCGTGGATGCGGGCCCAGTTGAAGCAACGGAAGTCGTCGATCTTCACACCGCCGATTCAAGACGTCGTGATGGAACAGACGTATGAAGCCGCCAATGTGAGAAGCCGCGAACTGATTGGAAAAGGAATCAGCAAGCAAGCATGGAACCTCGTGCCGCGTATTCGTGAGTTTCAAACAATCACGGCAGAAGACGTGTATGAGTCGCATCCGGAAGTCTGTTTCGCCGTCATGACCGGACATGAGGCCGAGTTCAGCAAAAAGACTGAGGCCGGCGAAGCCGAACGGATCGAACTGTTGCGGCGCTATTCGAAAAGTTCGCCGTGGAAGTGGAAGATGTCGAACGTCAAAGTCGACGATATCATCGACGCATGCATCCTTGCCGTCGCCGCCTATGAGGCCGGGACGACAGGCTTAGAGACGCATCCGCATCAAACAGAGGGATTACCGTTCGTAGCGGTACCGAAGCCAAAAGAGCGATGACGCGGTCATCGCTCTTTTGGTGTCTGGGTCGGTCCGAGGACGAACTTCCATATGTAATGAAATACTTGGGCGTTGTAGAGTGCTTTCAGCAATACCGCGAGGACTGGTCCTAAAATGAAACCGAGGACACCGAACAGTTGCAGACCGACAAAAATCGAGATCAAAGCCGCGAGCGGATCGAGGCCGATATGAGAGCCGACGATCTTCGGCTCGGCCAAGTTACGTTGGACGATGACGAGGATGTAGAGCACGAGAAGGCCAATCGCGCTGAACCAGTCGCCTGAGATGGCGGCGTAGGCTGCCCATGGCACTAAGAGCGTCCCGACACCGAGGTAAGGCAACAGATCAAAGAATGCGGCTAACAAGGCGAATGAGAACGGGTTGTCGACACGTAGAATGAACATCCCGACCAAGACGATTCCGAACGTGATGGAAATGAGGGTCAGTTGGGCCCGGACATAGCCGAACAAAGCCGAACGTAAATTGAGCATGACGAGTTCGAACTCTTTAAAGCCTTTTCGTTTGTTCAACCGTTCGATCGAACGCATGTAAGACGGCCAGTCTTTCGTGATGAAGAACCAGGCTAGGACGATGACGACGAACAAGAGCAGGACGAGCGGGAGTGCGCTCAGAATGTCTTGCAGGAGCCCGGCGACACCTCGTGACAGGACGCCAATCGCGGCACCGAGTTGGACGCCGATTTCAGTGATGCCACCTTCGAGCGATGTCGTTTGACCAGGGTTTAACCGCTGGATGCTGTCGTAGGCGTCGTTGACGAACGGGGCGATTTTTTGATTGAACATACGCTGCACGTAGGCAGTGAACGTCTCGATCTGGTCTGGAAGTTTTTCGGCCGCGATCGTCAAGTAACGGATCAATTGGGTGACGACGATGGCGATGACGCCGCTGACAAGACTCATGACGATTAGCAGTGAAACGAGGGTGCCAAGGGCACGCGGCATCTTCGTCTGACGCTCGAACATATTGACGAGGGGGACTGTCAACAAGGATAACAAGAAAGCGAACACGAAAGGATACGTGTACGTAAAGAGGACGCTCAGTCCCCAAATAACGAGCACGAGTCCGATGCCGACAAGGAGAAATCGAAGTAATTGCCAAAGCCTTAGAGGAGACATGAGGCGTTGCCCCTTTCCTAACAATTGGATTGAGCATAGTATACCACGCAACTGGTAAATTAAGAGGATGGATAGGTGATTAAATATGAAGGAGATTCAACAGAAAATCGATCGGATGATTATCCACTTAGGAGGTTACTGGCGGCCGTTATCGGGGTTGGCCAGATTATTAGAAGAAGTGGGGGAAGTGGGCGGTGCCTTGCATGACCAGGACGAAGCAGCGCTCGTGGAAGAATTGTTAGATGTATTCGTCATTTCAACTTGCCTCGCCAATCAGTATGCGATCGAACTTGACGATCAATCGAGCGGACGAGGGGAGCGCCTCGTTCATCGCGCTTACTATTCGCTCGTTCGGGAAGCGGGAGAGGTTGCTCGGACTTTGAACGCATACGAAGGGGATAAAAAATTGAAAGCATCATCGACGCCGGGTTCGTTGCAGCACCGAATTGAGGGCGTCCAACGAGCGGTGTTCGATATTGCGCGCGAGATTGAGCTTGATTTGTATGCAGAAATCGGTTCGCTGATCGATGAGAAAACCGCGCGGGATTTCGGACGGTTCGACCATACGCCTGACCCGATCACCGAATCGTCGGTGCGATTGTACACGCGCTTTAAACCTGGTCGATATTGGGGAGGAATTGAAGCTAAACCTTCGGAGGAAGCGAGCCGATATAGAGAAAGAGAATATAACTTAAAACGTTTTTTAAAGATTGCCCATGTCGAAGGGCTGGATGGGTTCGTTATTCGTCAACCGGACGAGCCGTTCATCGTAACGTCCTCTCTCGAGCAAGACTGGAAGTTGCCGGAATCGTTCATAATCGACGAAGAATGGCATGAAATAGACAAATTTATCATCATTCGTAAAAACTGGTAGAAAAGTATTCCCCTTTTTATCAAAAATATTCATCTTTTTTTCAAATACTTACTTTTTTTTAAAAAGCGTTATGCTACTATGAAGGTGTTGTTAGTATAAATTAGCGCGAGAAGAAAGGAATATTTTGGATGAAAATGAAGCTATTGCAAGTTGCTCTCATCTTATCGCTGTTGTTGTTCGGTGCTCAAATCCCTGCGGTTGAGGCATCGACATTAGATGGCGAAACGACTGTCAATTTAAACGTTCGATCGACACCAAGCACGACGGGAGCGGTCATCACGACGTTACCGAAAGGCACAAAAGTAAAGTATGGGACTTATAACCAATCATGGCATAAAGTGTATCTAAATAGTCGCACTTACTATGCTTCGGCCCCGTACATTAAACGGATCGCCTCGTCACCGACGACGATCACGACGCAAGCAGCATCATCGACAGGCGTCACAACAGAAAACTTGAACGTTCGAGTGACGTCACACCGCGATGCGAAAATCGTTACGACGCTTAAAAAAGGCACTGAAGTGAACTATGCCGTCCATAACTCATCATGGGCCAAAGTGTTCTTGAATGGAAAGACGTACTACGCGGCGAAAGCGTATATCGCGCCAAAGCTAGTCGCTTCAGCGCCTAGCAAACAATCAGGCTACACGAATCGTGACATTCAGCTGTTCAATCGCACGCTACAAACATCACCGGTCGCGAAAACAATCCCGGCCAAGCGTACTGTCACGTTCAGCGTCCACAACTCGAGCTGGTCGGTTATTTATGAAGGCACGAAGACCTACTACACACCGACTCGAGGAATTACAGCCGGAACATTGAAGCCGGCGACGACGACAGAGACTGGCTACGCGAACCGGGACTTGAAATTGTTCGATACGCGCAACCAAGCATCAAAAGTCGTTAAAATACTTCCGTTGAACACGGTAGTCGCATCGAGTAAGTACAACTCGAGCTGGTCGACTGTCTATATCGGCAGCGACACGTATTACACACCGACGGCATGGATCACACCAGGCGTTGCCCCGGTTCAACCGCCGACAACGACAAAACCAGTCGAGACGAAAGTTCAAGGATACGCCAACCGCAACATCAACTTGTTCGGTAAAACGCACCAGAGTTCGTCGGTATTGCTCGTCTTGCCGCAGTACACGGCCGTCACGTACAGCACATACAACTCAAGCTGGTCGAACGTTTTCGTCGGGACGAAGACCTACTTCACACCGACTTCATGGTTGACTGCTGGTAAAGCACCATCAACACCGGTCGCTGCCCCGAAAGGGAAAGTGTATATCAACACACCGGGTGATGTCTTGAACGTCAGAGCGACGGCTTCGGCCAGCTCGACGATACTCGGGAAACTTACGCACGGCACGCAAGTCGACCACTATGGTTCATCGAACGGCTTCTACAAGATTAAATACAACAACCGTGATGGTTACATCTCAACGGCGTATGCATCGGCTTCGAAGCCTAGCACGTCAAGTGGTGCTGTCATCATTCTCGATGCCGGACATGGTGGAACCGATCCGGGTGCAGTAAGAAGTTCGCTTTATGAGAAAACGGTCGTACTCGACGTGACGAAACGTACGGAAGCGTATCTTCGTTCGAAGTATGGTTACGAAGTCCGGTTGACACGTTCGACAGACGTTTACTTGACGCTCGATCAACGTGTCCAAGCGGCTAGAAACTTACGTGGCAATCTCTTCGTCAGCCTGCACACGAACGCGGCGACGACATCCGCGGCGAACGGAGTCGAAACGTTCTACTCGACCTCGTCGGCCCATAGTGCCAAGAGTCGGGTGCTCGCAACGAACATCCAATCGAATTTGATGGGTGAAATGTCAGGGATGAGAAATCGCGGTGTCAAGACAGCGAACTACTACGTCATCACGTATAACACGATGCCGTCAGCACTCGTCGAACTCGGGTTCATCTCGTCTCCGCAAGATATTGTCCACCTTCGCAGTGAAGCATCACGCCAGCGCATGGCAATCGGTGTTGCTGAAGGTATTGCCCAATACGTGAGAGCGTACCATTAATTCCAACCTGCTCGCGCAGGAGTATACAGAAGGCCCTGGCTCAAAATGAGTCGGGGCCTTTCCCTTTTATAAAGTAAACAAGCCCTCGGCCGAATAGGCGAGGGCTTGGCTTATAGGTCGTCGAAGCCGTTGGCGTCGGTCACTTTCGCGTATGAACGCGATTTTTGTTCGAAGAAATCGGATTTCGTCGCGTTGAGCGAGTCGTCCGAATAGGCACGGATCCACGGCATGACGTCCTCGTTGAAGCCTTCATACAAGTCGTTCAACCCGATGACGCGCAGGCGTTTGTTGGCGAGATATTTGATGTAATCACGCATCTCGCTGACGTCGAGGCCATCGAGGTCACGGAGTACGTATTCGCACCACTCGATCTCGAGGTCGACCGCTTGTCCCATCGTGTCGTAGACGAACTGGCTGAAGCTTCCGTCGGCGTCGATTTCCGGGTTCTCGGTCAAGACGGCGCGCAGCAGCTGGCTGACGAAATGCGAATGTTGCATCTCGTCCCGTTGGATATAGCTGATCATCGTCGACGTCCCGACCATCTTCTGATGACGGGCGAGGTTATAGAAGTAGGCGAATCCGGAATAGAAGTTGATGCCTTCGAGGATGACCGAGGCGACGAGAGACTTCGCGAAGTTCTCCGCGTTCGGCACGGCCCGGAAGTCTTCATACAAGTCTAAGATGAACTGATTGCGTTTCATAACCATCTCGTCATCTTTGGCGATATCGAAGATGCGGTTCTGCTCGCTGAGCGGAACGAGACTCGACAACACGTAGCTGTACGATTGATTATGGACGACTTCTTGCTGGGCGATGATGGCGAGCACCGAGTGGACCGACGAGTCGGAAGAGAACATCGCCGACTCGAGAATGTAGCGCGTCTGCACCGAGTCGAGAATCGACAACAAGCCGATGATGCGCTTGAACGCGTCTTGTTCACGCTCGGTCAGTTGCGGCCATTGTTGCATGTCTTTTGACATCGAGATCTCATCTGGGATCCAAAAGTTAGACAGCAACTGTTTATAAATCGTATAAAATTGCGGATAGGCGATATCGTTCCAGTTGACGATCGAACTCGTCTCGCCACCGATAATGGCTGTCGCCCGGTTAGGATGTTTGGGCGACAGTAGTTTGATCTTTTGAATGGTCATAGACGTGTACTCCTTCTTCGGCGTTTCGTGCCAACCGCTCGGTCCAAGCACGGACGTTGTACGGTTGGTTGCGCGGCGACTGTTCGATTTTCAACAGTTCACCGGCAAGGGGGATTCCAAACTTCGAAAGGTGGTACGCCATCTCGTCGACAGCGCGGCAGAAATGAACAAACATCTTGTCACCCGTCCCGAACACGGCGGCTTGACGAATCGGTACCGACTGCTCTTTCAAGAGAAGCCGGAACGTATCTTTCATCTCGTCTGGCAAGACGCCATCGGCCCACGTGTACGACCCGAAATAGACGAGGTCGTACGTGGCGAGCGCTTGGGCCTCGCGATGGCCGATGCGGTCCGCTTCGTACAAGACGGCACGGTCGCCCCGATTGACGTGGGTCGCCTGAATCAACTCGGCGACCTCTTCTGTATTCCCGCTCATTGAACTATAGACGATTGCGACGTTCATGGTTTGGTCCCACCTTTCGTTAAACAGATGTTACGACGAACACGATTCGCATTCATCGACTTCGACGGTCGTTGAACGCGTGTAATAGATTGATTTCATACCGAGCGACCATGCCTCGAGGTGCATAGCCAGCATTTCAGTCGCCTTCACGTCGTTCTTGACGTATAAGTTGAAACTGATCGCTTGGTCGATGTGGCGTTGGCGGGCCGCGTTTTGACGGATGCTCCAAAGTTGGTCGACTTCAAACGCTGATTTGTAGAACCAGTTCGTCTCCGGGTTGAGGTCAGGGACGGTCACTGGGATCTTATAATTTTTCTTCTCTTCCGAATATACTTTCTTATAGATCGGGTCGATCGAAGCGGTGCTACCGGCAATGATCGCTGTCGACGAGTTCGGTGCGACGGCCATCATATAGGCGTTACGGACACCGTTTTGGTGAACCTCAGCCGCGAGGCCGTCCCAGTCGAGCTCGTCATGCGACCGGTAGTTGCGGCGACTGAAGTATTCGCCCGTGTGCCATTCCGAACCTTCGAACACGCCGAACGCGCCTTTTTCTTTCGCGAGTTCCATCGACGCTTGAATCGTGAGATAGGCGATTTTTTCGTAAAGTTTTTCAGCGTACTGGACGGCGTCGACCGATTCCCAGCGGATGCCTTCGAGGGCGAGCAAATGGTGCCACCCGAACGTGCCGAGACCGACAGAACGATATTTCTGGTTCGTGATCATCGCTTGCGGCACTTCGATCGTGTTGAGGTCGATGACGTTATCGAGCATTCGCATTTGAATCGGGATGAGGCGCTCGAGCACGTCGGATTTGACGGCACGTGCGAGTGCGATCGAGCTCAAGTTACAGACGACAAAGTCGCCTGGCGTCTTCGTGATAACGATTTTCCCGTCTGCTGTGTACTCTTCATCGATTGTCGTCGCCGACATGTTCTGAGCGATTTCTGAACAGAGGTTCGAGCTGTAAATCATACCCGCATGTTTGTTCGGGTTGGCGCGGTTAACCGCATCCCGGAAGAACATGTAAGGCGTGCCCGTTTCGAGCTGTGAGCGCATATAACGTTTGACGAGGTCGATGGCCGGCACCGTTACACGTGTGAGCTCTGGATTATTGACACAAGCCATATATTTCTCGGTGAACGAACCGCCGTTATCCGTCTCGTCGTAGAAGTCTTCAAGACTGAAGCCCATGACTGTGCGGATTTCATGCGGGTCGAACAAATGCCAATCGCCCCGCGATTCGACGGTACGCATGAACAAGTCCGGTAAACAGACGCCGGTGAACAAGTCATGAGTGCGGAGGCGCTCATCGCCGTTGTTCAACTTGGCATCGAGGAATTCAAAGATATCCTTGTGCCAGATGTCCAAGTAGACGGCGATTGAGCCTTGACGCATGCCGAGTTGATCGACCGAGACGGCCGTGTTGTTCAACTGCTTCATCCAAGGCAACGCACCGCTCGAGACACCTTTGAATCCTTTAATGTCACTTCCGCGTGAACGAATTTTGCCGAGGTACACCCCGATGCCACCGCCGCCTTTTGAAAGTGTGGCGACGTCCGTGTTCGAGTCGTAAATACCGCGAAGTGAATCATCGACCGTATCGATAAAGCAAGAGCTAAGCTGCCCGTACGATTTACCGGCATTCGAGAGCGTCGGCGTCGCGACGGTCATGTATAAGTTCGATAGCGCCCAGTAGGCTTCTTTGGCAAGTTGAACCCGTTTAGACGCGGCCTCGTTTTGCATGAGCGTCATGGCGATGACCATAAACCGCTCTTGTGGGAGCTCATATAAGTTTTTGACGTGATCGCGTCCGAGGTAACGGTCCGATAACGTCCGTAGGCCGATGTATGTGAAGAGGCGATCGCGTGACGGGTCGATCAACGTCTCTAAATAAGCGATATCTTCTTTAGAGTATGTGTCAATTAACGCCGACGTGAAGATGCCTTTGTTCGTCAGCGTCTCAATCATCGAATAGAGTGAGCCGTAACGCATCGAAGCGTCATACCCGCGGTTGCGTGCTGCTTCAAGGTAGAGACGGTTTAAGTACATCTCGGTCGCGACGAACGTCCAGTCCGGCTCTTCAGCCTTCAACATATCGAGGGCGTGCATCGTCATCAAGTCATATACTACATCTTGTGTCAGTGATTTTGAATCGAGCGCTCGAATCAAACGTTCCTCGTAGCGTGCGACGCTGAGCTGCGGGTAGCGCTGTGTTAAGGATTGGATCAATGTTGTTACGTCGGCAAGGGTTGGTGTTGCCGGCAACATCGTCTCGTGGTGGATAGGGGATGTCAAAACGATCACTCCTTCTTCAGGTGTAGAAATTATAAAGGTATAGCGGAACTAGTCCGATACAACGTCATTGGGTAGAGAACGTGATAAATATCCGTTAACTATATATTGACGTTTTATTCTCTTTTTAATCATAAATCACCCATATTTAGTTTTGCAATCTTTGAAATTCATAAAACTGTGACGCTATGAATTACTTTTACTCTAAAACGGCGCTCTCAACCGTTTTGAGACGTGATATGAGACGAAAAAAAAGATTTACTGACTCCCGAGGTCAAAGCTGTCCGCTTTTTTCGTAAGCGTTCAATCCGATTTGTCAATACGGAAATCAAGAAGAATGTCACTGATTTCATAAATTATTAAAAAGGTTATGACCAGGAACCAATACTAGATATAGTGTTGGCTCGATTTGAAAAAGCGGGAAATCCGAGGTAAGGCTAGCGCCATCGTCAAAAGTGCGGTAGATTGAGGAAGTACGATATAATATCAAGGCTAAAAAGAAGGGTTTTAAAAATGCGTTCAGAAGATTTATTATTAGCATGGGACCCGCTCGGTTACGGGCTTGGGTCTTACGGGCCAGAGTTCGATGACATCACAGTGGCGCTCGTGCAGATCGACTCGGAAGCGGAGTTGAATGAAACGATTCGTCGTATTCTAACGGATTCGTTTGGAGAGTGCCCGTCTGAGGACGATACGCGCGCCATGGCCAGACAATTACTTACATCTTCAGAGGCTTGTCAATTATAAGGGGGAACCAACATGTTACGAATCGATCCAACACCTAATCCAAATGCAATGAAAATTACACTTCCTGAAAACGTCTTCGGAGCTAAGAGCCAAAGCGTGAAAGCCGGCGAATCAACAGATCAACCGCTTCTCGCGAAACTCGTCACGATCGAAGGTGTCGAGAGCGTCTTCGCTTACGGCGATTTTGTCACAGTATCAAAAGAGAACGGCGTCAGCTGGGAAGCAATCTTACCGCACGTCGAAACTGCTTACCGCGGATGAACCCGCTCGTTTCGATCGTCATTCCGGCCTACGCGCGCGAGGCGGAACTGACGGAACTGCTCGAAAGTTTGACGGTACAGACGTTTCAACAGTTCGAAGTGCTTGTAGTAAATAATGATGGGCCGCCAAAACAACATCTTTTGGCGCCTTTTTTGAATCGATTGTCGGTTCGGTTGATCGAGCTTGAAGAAAATCATCACGTCAAAGCGCGAAACCGAGGTGTGATGGAGGCAAGAGGCGAGTATATTCTCTTATTAGATGACGATGATTTACTCATGCCGACCCATATCGAACGAGCGCTCGATGATTTGACGACGGCAGACCTCGTCTTCACCGATGCGGAACTGTTTCGGTTCACATGGCAAGACGGACGGCGGGTCGTCACGGAGTGGGAGGCGTTCGCCTACGAACTCGACTTGGACCGGATTCGGCAAGACTCGACGTTCATCCCGTCCGGCACGCTTTACCGCAAGCGGCTTCACGACGTCATTGGCATGTTCGATGAGACGGTTTATAACTATTGGGACTGGGACTTTATCTTACGTGTGATCGAGCACGGGACGGTCGTTCATCCAGCCCGGGCAACCGTGCTCTACGCTTTTAACGGAACCGACAACTTATCGGCGAAACAAGATGAGGCGCGTCGACGCTACTTTGAGCGGTTTTGTCAAAAACACGGTTTGGTGGATATGGAGATGAAGAATTTTCATATCGTCCAGTCCGAACGGCGGGAGTACGTGAGACAGACAGAAAGGTCGTTCGCAGGGACGTTTCCCGGTAGAACGGAAGGAGACAACTAATATGTACACAACAAAAGAGTTAGAACTTTTGGAATTGCTTGAAGAAAAAGGATACCTCGAGACGAAGTTGCTCGCGAACTTGCTCGCGACCGATGAGGCGACCGTCGAAACGATGCTCGAGAAGTTCAAAGCAGACGGCATCTTGCTCGGTTTCCGGGCGATGATCAACTGGCAGAAGATTAACCGTCACGATGTCACGGCGTTCATCGACGTCAAAGTCACACCGAAGCGAGGTCGCGGGTTTGACGAGGTCGCGGAGCGGATTTACCGCTTCCCGGAAGTGACGGCTCTCTATTTGATGTCGGGCGCGTACGACCTGCAAGTCGTCATCCGGGCGAATTCGCTCCAAGACGTGGCGTCGTTCGTCTCGGACAAACTATCACCGCTTGACTCGGTCGTGTCGACGACGACCCACTTCAAGTTGAAGACGTACAAGCATGACGGTATTTTGTTCACCCCACAAGTCGAAGACAAACGGTTGAACATTACGCCATGAAGTCGCTATCGAATCAAGTCGTCTCGATGAAGCCGTCTGGCATTCGCCGTTTCTTCGATTTGGCACAGACGATGGAAAATGTCGTCTCTCTTGGGGTGGGAGAGCCTGACTTCATCACGCCATGGAACGTCCGCGAAGCGAGCTACGCGGCACTCGAGCAAGGCTATACGGCTTATAGTGCCAACGCGGGTCTGCTCGAGCTGCGTGAAGCGATTGCTCGTTACATGACCGACCGTTTTGACGTTACGTATGACCCGGCGACCGAATTGATCGTCACGACAGGGGCGTCTCAGGCGCTCGATATCGCCTTCCGTGCTTTATTGAACCCAGGTGACGAGGTTCTCGTCGTCGAGCCAGCTTTCGTCTCCTACGGGCCGCTCATTGAATTAGCCGGTGGAACCGTCGTCCCAGTCGCTTGTCGTCCGGAGTCTGGGTTTCGCTTGAATCGGGAAGACGTCGCAGCAGCGATCACGGAACGGACGAAAGCGATTTTGCTCTGCTTCCCGTCGAACCCGACCGGCGCGACGATGACGGGCGACGAACTCGCCGAAATCGCGGAACTCGCTACGAAACACGATTTGTGGGTTGTGAGCGACGAGATATACGCGGAGCTGTCTTACGATGCTCCGTTCACGAGCTTCGCGACGCTCCACGACATGCGTGAGCGGACGATCGTCGTCAACGGTTTTTCAAAAGCGTTCGCGATGACCGGATGGCGCCTCGGGTTCACATGCGCGCCGGAAGTCGTGACGCGTGAGATGCTTAAAGTGCATCAGTACGGCATGATGTGTGCGCCGACGCTCGTCCAATTCGGAGGGCTCGAGGCGCTGCGCAGCCGTGACCAACACGTCCCGAAGATGGTGAAGAGTTATCGCCAGCGTCGTAACTATTTTATCCAGGCGTTAAATGACGCAGGTCTCCCGACCCACGTCCCGGGTGGTGCGTTCTATGCATTCCCGTCCATCCGTCATACTGGGCTTTCGAGCGAGGAGTTCGCCGAGCGGTTACTGCTTGAAGAGCGAGTGGCGGTCGTTCCGGGCAATGCGTTCGGGGCGAGCGGGGAAGGCTTTGTCCGTGCGAGTTATGCGACGTCGATCGAGCAGCTTCAAGAAGCGATCCGCCGTATCGATCGGTTTATGAAACAGTTTGAACTGGCAACGTCAACAGACTCTCAGCGATGAGGGTCTGTTGACGTTTTAGCGATAAGGTGAATGGTGATTGCGCCTCGCCCACGACCGAATATCGACCGATTATTCTAAAATGGGTTGAACGATGTAACATAAAATGGGAAGATATACGAAAGTGGCGTGTGAATATAGATTATGGGGTCGAGATTGAGGGCGGAATAGAAGGTAAGTGAGTGAGGCACCCGAACCTTGAACATTCGTACGATCCGACCGCGATGAACTTGGGGATATCGGTCGGTCGATTCGCGATGAGTTTGGACGAGATGGCTAGTAGGGACGTCTATGAAATCGGCTAGCAATGGACGTTTGCGACATCTTAAAACAAAAAAAGGGCTAGGCGTTAGCCTAGCGGAATCAGGGGGGAATACTTGAAGTCTTGCTTGATTTGTATTTACCCTGAGGTGCGACTTTGAAACGTCAAAATAATCCTAAATAATCTTTTTTACTATTTTCTACACTTTATCGAAAAAAGTATGTTATAGTAAGTTGATGAATTTAGCATAGGAGTGTTTGTAATGGCAAAATACGAAAAAGATCAAGTTTTAAAAGGTAAAGTAACAGGAATTCAACCTTTCGGTGCGTTCATCGCACTCGACGACGAGACACAAGGTCTTGTCCACATCTCTGAAATCTCACACGACTACGTGAAAGACGTGAACGAGTACGTTCAAGTCGGCCAAGAAGTTGAAGTGAAAATTCTTGATGTTGATGAAGCATCTAAGAAAATCAAGCTTTCAATGAAAGCGACACAAGAAGCACCAAAACGCGAGAAGTCGGCTAAGCCAGCTCGTCGTGGCGCACCACGCCGCAACGAAGCTTCAAACTTCAAGCAAGAAGAAGCGCCAGGCTTCACAGTCCTCAAGGACAAGCTCGAAGACTGGATCAAAAACACGAACTTCAAGAAGTAAGTGATGAAAGGCGGCCTATTCCAAATAGGTCGCCTTTTTTTTGTACAGGAAATTGAAGAGACGTTCCCGAAAGAGATAGAGAAAGGAGTAGATTAACATGAGAATTGGAATCATCGGGACGGGCGGTATCGCCACAAACGCACACATCCCGCATTACATCGCGGCCGGGGCGGACGTCGTCGCGGTCATGAACCGGACACGGGAGCGCGGGGAGGCGGTTGCCCGTCAGTTCGGGATCGAACGGGTTTATGACACGGTAGCGGACATGCTCGCAAATGAGCAGCTTGATGCGGTCAGCGTCTGCACACCGAACGCCCTGCATAAAGACCATGTCATCGAAGCGCTCGATGCCGGTTGTCACGTCCTTTGCGAGAAACCGCCGGCTATCTCGGAGCGTGAGGCGGACGAGATGCTACAAGCGGCCAAGCGGGCCAACCGGACGCTCCACTACGGCTTCCATTTCCGGTATCGGACGGACACGCAACTGCTGAAACGCTTGATTGACTCAAATGAACTCGGTCACATCTATGCGGCGACCGCGCTCGCCCTAAGGCGCCGTGGCATCCCGGGTTGGGGCGTGTTTACGGACAAAGAACTTCAAGGAGGCGGGGCGCTGCTTGATATCGGCGTACATATGCTCGACCTCGCCCTCTATTTGATGGATTATCCGAAACCGGTCGACGTGGTCGGTCACGTCGGACAGTATCTTGGGACGCGTCCGGGTGTCGGTCTGATGGGGGACTGGGACGCCGACAACTTCTCGGTTGAAGACACGGCCCGAGCGATGGTCACGTTCGAGAACGGGGCCTCACTATTTTTAGATGCGAGCTTCATGGCGAACATCGGGCCGAAGGATACGATGAACGTGGAATTGCGCGGGACAGCCGGCGGGGCGTCGTTGTTCCCGCTCACGATCCATACAGAAGAACATGGCGCTCTGTTTGACAAGACGCCGGCTCATTTGACGTTAGACGATCCGTACGCGACACAGATTCGCTCCTTCCTTGAGGCGTGTCGGCGTGAGCCGTCATACGAGCAGGCCGAACAGGCGGTCCTGCTTCATCAAATCATCGACCGCATATACAGTCAGGGCTAATCACTTTTCAATCCAGAAAAACAGGGTATATAGTGTAGGTGTTACATATTTTTGAAGGAGGATGACTTATGCACAACTTTGAATACAAAAACCCAACGAAATTGATCTTCGGGACGCATCAGATCGAGAAGCTCACAGGGGAGCTCAAAGCGCTTGACGCGAAGAAAGTGATGCTCGTCTATGGAGGCGGGAGCATCAAGAAGAACGGGACGTATGAGGAAGTCGTTGCTGAATTAAATAAAGCGGACATCGAGTTCGTCGACTTCTCAGGTGTCGAACCGAACCCGCGGATCGAAACGGTGAGACGTGCGGTCACGAAAGCACGCGAAGAAGGCATCGACGCCTTGCTCGCGGTCGGCGGCGGTTCAGTCATCGATTGCACGAAATTGATCTCGGCAGCGATTCCGTATGACGGCGACGCATGGGACATCGTCCTCCGTGACCATATCCCGACTGAAGCGGTACCGTTCGGAACGGTTCTCACGCTCGCGGCGACAGGTTCTGAGATGAACTCCGGTTCGGTCATCACGAACTGGGAGACGCAAGAGAAATATGGTTGGGGCCACCCGCTCGTCTATCCGACGTTCTCGATCCTCGACCCGCGCTATACTGTGTCGGTGCCGAAAGACCAAACGATCTATGGCATCGTCGACATGATGAGCCATTGTTTCGAGCAGTACTTCCACCCGAACCACGCTCCGGTTCAAGAGCGGATGACTGAAGGCGTCTTGAAAGCGGTCGTCGAGTCGGCACCGAAGCTCGTCGACGACTTAGAGAACGTCGACTTGCGTGCCATCATCTTGTTCGCAGGCACGATCGCCTTGAACGGGGTCTTGCAGATGGGCGCTTCTGGCGACTGGGCGTCGCACAACATCGAGCACGCCGTTTCGGCTGTCCATGACATCCCGCACGCAGGCGGCCTCGCCATCCTCTTCCCACGCTGGATGGAGCACGTCCTTGAAGAAGACAACGCGGCACGGTTCGCACGACTCGGGACAGAAGTGTTCGACGTCGAACCGGGTGCGACAGACCTTGAGACGGCAAAGCGTACGATTACAGCGGTTCGTGCTTTCTTCGACCAACTTGGTGCGCCAAGTTCACTCCGTGACTATGAGATCGACGAATCGACGTTTGAGGCGATCCTTGATTCAGCGATGAAACGTGGAGCGTTCGGACGTTTCCGTACACTCGAACGCGAAGACGTGGCTGCGATTCTTGAATTGAGCAAATAAGGCGATTTGATGCCTATTTTGCAATAATGATTGAACGAATCCGTCGTTTCCGTTTATGATGAGTCATGTATGGCTCTTAGATGAGCGATTTAAAGGAGGAAATGCCATGTCAACAGTACGTTTCGATTATTCTAACGCCCTGTCTTTCGTCGGGGAACACGAAGTCGATCAAATGCAAGAAACGGTGAAAGCACTCCATTCGGTCATCCACGACCGGAGCGGTGCCGGCAGCGATTTTCTAGGCTGGGTCGACCTTCCAACGAATTTTGATACGGATGAGTTCGCACGCATCAAAGCGGCCGCTGAACGAATCCGCGACAACTCGGACGTCCTCGTCGTCGTCGGAATCGGTGGGTCGTATCTCGGCGCTCGTGCAGCCATCGAGATGCTTCAACATTCATTCTTCAACGTATTGTCAAAAGAGGAGCGTAACGCCCCGCAAGTCTTCTTCGCGGGCCACAACATCTCGTCAACGTACATGACGGAGTTGCTTCAAGTACTCGAAGGCAAAGAAGTCTCAGTCAACGTCATCTCAAAATCGGGAACGACGACAGAGCCGGCAATTGCTTTCCGTGTCCTCAAGCAGTTCATGGAAGAGAAGTACGGCCAAGATGGCGCACGCGAGCGCATTTATGCGACGACAGACCGTGCCCGTGGCGCTTTGAAGACGCTCGCTGATGCAGAAGGTTACGAGACGTTCGTCATTCCGGACGATGTCGGTGGACGGTTCTCTGTCCTCACACCAGTCGGTTTGCTTCCAATCGCGGCGGCAGGCATCGATATCGATGCCCTCATGGAAGGTGCGCGAGACGCGGAAAATGCCTACAGTTCACCTGAACTTTCAGAGAACGAGGCGTATCAGTACGCGGTCGTCCGTAACGCCATGTATGCGAAAGGTAAATCAATCGAACTTCTCGTCAACTACGAGCCGGCACTCCACTACGTATCAGAGTGGTGGAAACAGCTTTACGGCGAGTCGGAAGGCAAAGACAACAAAGGGATCTTCCCGGCGGCTGTTGACTTCTCGACTGACCTCCACTCGATGGGACAATACATCCAAGAAGGTCGCCGCGACTTGTTCGAGACGGTCATCCGTGTCACGAACGTCCGTCACGCGTTGAACGTCCCGGAAGACGCACAAGACCTCGACGGCTTGAACTTCCTTGCCGGTGAGACGATTCAATTCGTCAACGACAAGGCGGCAGAAGGAACGCTCCTCGCCCACACGGACGGAAACGTGCCGAACCTCGTCGTCGAATTGCCAGAGATGACGCCATATCATCTCGGATACTTGTTCTACTTCTTCGAGAAGGCGTGCGCGATGAGCGGCTACATTCTCGGAGTCAACCCGTTCAACCAGCCAGGTGTTGAAGCATATAAAGCGAACATGTTCGCGTTGCTTGGAAAACCAGGTTATGAAGAACAAAAAGCTGAGCTTGAAAAGCGCTTAAACCAATGATTTGTTGTAGGTCCGCCTCGGCGGGCCTATTTTTTTGTTTGAAACTAGCGTGAGACAAGGTAAAGTGAGAGTAGACACGGGAAAGAAAGGGATGGACTATGTTGACATTCACGGACTACTATCACAATAAAGTCGAGTTGAGCTTCGAGCACTATCCGTTTTCGGATACGCCGCTGCACGTCTGGGTCGTCGCCCGCTATGCGGACAAATGGGTGCTCACGAAGCACAAGCAGCGCGGACTCGAATTTCCGGGAGGGAAAGTCGAACCCGGCGAACACGAGGACGACGCGGCGATTCGGGAAGTGTACGAGGAGACGGGAGGCGTCGTCAAGACACTCCATTATTTAGGGCAGTACCGGGTGCTCGGGCGTGGCGACACCGTCATCAAAAATATTTATTTTGCGGAGATCGAGCGGTTCGAGGATCATCCGGCCGTCGATGAGACCGACGGGGCCGTCTTGTTGGACACGTTACCGACGAACCTGCTCCGTAACGGCCGCTACAGTTTCATGATGAAAGATAAAGTGTTGCCCGAGACGATGAAAGTACTCCATGACAAAAAGTTGGTTTGATCGCGTCGACGTCCTGCCTCCTTATGCGGGATATCCCGTGCATCGAGGTTGGTACGAGACGAGTGACGGGGAAGAAGTCGTCGCCTACACGATCACGCCAAAACGTCCGAACGGCCAGGTGCTGTTTTATTTACGAGGCGGCACTGGGAGGATCGGTGACGTCCGGTTGCCTCGGCTGATGCAGTTCGCGGCGAAAGGGTTCCATGTCGTGGCGCCGGTCTATCGCGGGAACCACGGAGGGACCGGGAAAGAGGATTTCGGAGGCGCCGATTTAGAGGACGTCGTGTCTCTGTATGACCGCGTTAGCCGGACGCACCAGACGATCCACGCCCTCGGCTTTTCCCGTGGCGGCATGATGGCGTTGTCGCTCGCATCAAAACGTCCCGTCACGTCGGTTACATCGTGGGCGGGTGTGACGAATTTGGAGTGGACGTATGAAGAACAGCGTTCGATGCGGAAGATGTTGCGCCGGATGACCGGGGGGGACCCGGAGACGGTCCATGAGGCGTATGTCGAACGGTCTCCGCTCTTCAAAGACTGGCAGGCGCCGACGCTACTCATCCATGGGACGGACGACGAGCAAGTCCGGCTTCGTCATGCGACCGCCCTCGCTGACAAGATCGGTTCGCAAGCAGAGCTTTGGATCTTGCCGTTCGCCCATCAGCTCCCGTTCTGGGAAAAGTGGAAGACGACGGACCGAGCGATGGATTGGATGTTGGCGCTTGCGACAAAAAAATGACTAGTACCCGAGCGGGGTACTAGTCATTTTGAGTTAAAAGACGATTGGCCCGGCCGCGATGACTTTCTCACTCGCTTTCGTGAATCGTTTAAAGTTTTGTTGGAACTTCAAGGCGAGCGCTCGCGCTTCGACATCGTAATGAGCGGCATCTTTCCAAGTGTCACGTGGGTTGAGCACGTCTTGTGGGACGCCGTCGATATGGACCGGGATGTCGACGTTGAAGATGTCGTGCTTCACAGTGTCGACGTCACGCAATTGACCGTTGATCGCGGCGTTCACCATGGCCCGTGTGTAGCTGAGCTTCATACGCGAACCTTCACCGTAAGCTCCGCCGGTCCAACCCGTGTTGACGAGATAGACGTCGACGTTATGCTGTTCGATCAACTTGCCGAGCATGTCGGCGTATCGTTCCGGGGCGAGCGGCAAGAACGGTGAGCCGAAGCAAGTCGAGAACGTTGCTTGTGGCTCGGTCACGCCGCGCTCCGTCCCGGCTAGTTTTGACGTGTAGCCTGATAGGAAGTGATACATCGCTTGCTCTTTCGTCAACTTGCTGATCGGCGGGAGCACCCCGTAAGCATCGGCCGTCAAGAAGACGATCGTGTTCGGGTGGCCGGCCCGTGAAGGGAGCATCGCGTTATCGATAAATTGAATCGGGTAAGCTGCTCGCGTGTTCTCGGTGAGCGAGATGTTTTTGTAGTCTGCTGAGCGGTCTTCGTTCAAGACGACGTTTTCAATCAACGAGCCGAAACGGATGGCGTCATAAATTTGCGGCTCGTTCTCACGCGATAAGTTGATTGTCTTGGCGTAGCAACCGCCTTCGATGTTGAAGATGCCGTCTGGTGACCAACCGTGTTCATCGTCACCGATGAGATGACGTTCCGTATCGGCCGAAAGCGTTGTCTTGCCCGTTCCCGATAGTCCGAAAAAGAGCGCCGTCTCCCCGGCGTCCGAGACGTTAGCCGAGCAATGCATCGACAAGACGTGCTGTTCAGGTAATAGGAAGTTCATGACCGAGAAGATTGATTTTTTGATTTCGCCGCCGTATTCTGTTCCCCCGATCAGAATGGTACGCTTGGCGAACGAAACGAGGATAAACGTCTCTGAGTTCGTCCCGTCAACTGTTGGGTCGGCTTTGTAGCTCGGCGCATAAATGACCGTGAACGGGTCAAACGCACCGGCTGTCGGCCACTCACGCAAGAACAACTGCTTCGCGAACAAGCTGTGCCATGCGTACTCGGTGATGGCGCGTACCGGTAACGTGTAGTGCTCATCTGCTCCAGCCGAAGCTTCGAGATAATACAGCTTCTGTTTCGTCTCGAGATGGGTGAGGACTTTGTCGAGAAGAGCGGTAAATTTTTCTTCTGCGATCGGCTGATTGACCGGACCCCAATCTACTAACGAGTTGCTGACTTCATCTTGGACGACGAATTTGTCTTTCGGTGACCGCCCTGTGAATTTCCCTGTACTGACCGATAAAGCCCCGTCTTTCGTCAGTACGCCTTCACCGTTACGAATGGCTTCTTCCACCAATTCTGGAACGGTTAAGTTCCGTAATACATCGGCACCCTTAATTAATTCTTCGATTTTCAGGAGCGTAGTCGCCATCCTGAATCCCACCTTTCCCCTAAATAGATGTGGATGAAATCCGCATACTTCCGCGTTTAATTAGTATGACATTTTTATTATATGTGACACACTAATCAAAAACAAGCATTTCTTTACCCTTTAAAGTAAGCGCTTTCTTACAAGGACATTCTAACATATTCTGTATAAGCGGGGAGTGAAAAAACGGAAACCGTCAAAAAAATGTTTGATATTTCACAAACATAAATGATTTCCGTGATTACGAAGAAATTTACAAATTAAGCAGATACGCTTGACAGAACGGTATGGCATTTATATGATGGTGTTCGTAACGGATACTCTTATTCTGAGCGGTGGAGGGAACAAGGCCCTACGAAGCCCAGCAACCGTCCGATCCTGTAGTCTTTTTCGGAAAAGGTGCTATCCTGAAGCGAAGCGACAGCTTCGAACGATAAGAGGGTAAGGAAGAACGATTCAACCTTTCCCATTGAACGTGGCGAAAGGTTTTTTTCATTACCGTCCCAAAGCAACGCGTAAGGGGAACGAGTACCGTCCACACATCACCCTTATTAATAGGAGGTTTTTCGAAATGTCAAACTTGAACCGTCGACTTTTCACTTCGGAGTCCGTCACTGAAGGACATCCGGATAAAATTTGTGACCAAATCTCAGATGCGATTTTGGATGCAATTTTGGCTGAAGATCCAAACGCCCGCGTTGCGGCTGAGACGTCTGTCACGACAGGTCTCGTGCTCGTAGCTGGTGAAATCACGACATCGACTTACGTGGATATCCCGAAAGTTGTACGTGAAACTGTTCGTGAGATCGGCTACACGCGTGCCAAATATGGTTTTGACGCTGAGACTTGTGCTGTACTCACAGCAATCGACGAGCAGTCGGCAGACATCGCCCTCGGTGTCGACCAAGCGCTCGAAGCTCGTGAAGGTCAAATGACTGACGAAGAGATCGATGCGATCGGTGCCGGTGACCAAGGCCTCATGTTCGGTTATGCAACGAACGAGACACCTGAACTCATGCCGCTCCCGATCTCACTTGCTCACAAATTGTCACGTCGCTTGGCAGAAGTTCGCAAAAACGGAACGCTCGCTTACCTTCGTCCAGACGGTAAGACACAAGTAACTGTCGAATACGACCAAGACAACAACCCGGTCCGTATCGATACGATCGTCATCTCGACACAACATGCAGAAGACATCACGCTCGAGCAAATCCAAGCGGACCTTAAAGAACACGTGATCGAAGCAGTCATCCCGGCTGAACTCATCGACGCCGAGACAAAATACTTCATCAACCCGACTGGCCGTTTCGTCATCGGTGGACCACAAGGTGATGCAGGTCTCACAGGACGTAAAATCATCGTCGACACATACGGTGGATACGCTCGCCACGGCGGTGGTGCGTTCTCAGGTAAAGATCCTACCAAAGTTGACCGTTCGGCAGCATACGCGGCCCGCTACGTGGCGAAAAACCTCGTGGCAGCTGGACTTGCTGACAAAGCGGAAGTTCAACTTGCATACGCGATCGGTGTCGCACACCCGGTTTCAATCGCGGTGGACACGTTCGGCACTGGTAAATTGAGCGAGACTGAACTCGTTGAACTCATCCGTGAGAACTTCGACCTTCGTCCGGCCGGCATCATCAAGATGCTCGACCTTCGTCGCCCGATCTACAGACAGACAGCAGCTTACGGACACTTTGGCCGCACAGACGTTGAACTCCCATGGGAGCAGACGGACAAAGCGGCAGTTCTTGAAGAAGGCGCAAAACGTTTCGCATAAGCAATAAAAAAACGACCTTTCGCGAGAAAGGTCGTTTTTTATTATGCTTGTGGTTTATTTTCGTTCGTAGTGTTCTCGTTGCCGAGTGCCGTATCTTTCGCCTCGACGACTTTCTCACCAATATCTTGTAAATCTGATTTTGCTTCCTGGGCCGTCTCGACGACTTTGTTCACGTCTTCTTTGACCGTGTCGACTTCACCGACAACTTTTTCATAGACGTTTTGCACATCGGTCGACACTTCTTGAATCATACCTGACGCCGACTTCACTTGCTCGATGACTTGAGACGCTTTACCGGCCGGATCTTCTTTGATCGTGTCGACGAGACCGCCGACAGACGACTTCGCATTCGTGAGCGACTGTTTCGTCGTCTCACGGTTCGACGAGCTAAGTAGGGCGATCAGACCACCGACGAGCGCACCGAGAAGCATCCCGGTCACGACATTGATTTTAGGACCACCCGAGTTGGTTTGGTCGAATTGGCGATTCGGGTTGTTAGCGTTAGCTGCATGTGGATCGTTTTGTAATGTTGGTTCCATATCTAAACACTCCTTTGTAAGTTGGCATTGGTACTCATATACCCTAGTTAAAATAGAAAATAACGTTCTGCTTTATTTCGACACGAAAAAGTAATAGAAGGGCAGGATATTTTTTACGTGATGGGGAATGATAGTACTAGATTGGCCAAAAGGGGGAAGCTGTTATGAAGATGCGGGAAGCCGTACCAGAAGATGCCGCCACGATTCGAGATATCGCACTTGCGACCATCAGTGTGACAGATGACGTTCGGTCTAAGGTGATGGAGCGCGCCTATCAACAAGAAGAGATCGTCCGGGCCATCGGTTCGAGTGAAGAAGCGAAAGAACAGTTGTTCATCGTCGGTGAGGCCGAAGGAGACGTCATCGGGTTTTACCATGCGATCGACCGCGGTGATACGTGGGAAGTGCTTCGTCTCTATCTTCATCCGGCTCACCATCGCCAAGGACTTGGGGCGGAACTGCTGACGCATCTCCAAGAGCGGAAGGCGCAGCCGATCGAGCTATACGTCGAGAGTTCGAACGAGCAGGCGATCGCGTTCTTAAGCCACCAAGCGTTCACCGAACTGAACCGAATTCAAGAAGAAGTGTACGATCAACCGATGGAGCTCATCCATTTGCGTTACGACCCACGCTAAGACTCCAGACGGATTTTCTTTCAAACATCAGTCAGCGGCTGATGTTTTTTGTTAGAATTGATGAGACATACTAATAATGAGGTGACAGCATGACATATGAAGAAGAATCACGAAAAGGGGTCATCGTGATCGTTTACCCGCTGCAGTTCACGTCCCGGCTCAGCGAAGCATTTTTGCAGCGACTCAGTGTCGACTATGAGGTGCTCGTCGTGACCGGACAGACGGTCGGACTAACGGCAGAAGACCATAAACAACTGATCAAGAACACGCTACGGGAAGCGAGTCAGTCCAAACTACCGATTCACGTCATCGCCTTCAGTCTCGGGGCGCTCTTGACGAACCGCCTTCTGCAAGAGTACGACGTACCGCTCGGGAGTTTGACATACATCTCCCCGCTCTTTGATTGGCATTCATCCCGCCAAATCGGCGGGCTCAAGCAAGTCGTCGCCAGTGCGGTCGACCGGTTCCGCCCCGATTTGCCGCTCAGTATGATGACGTTCACTGGCGGCGGGGAAGAGTCATCTCGTTTCGGCGAGATCACGTACGCGCAGTACCGCGAAATCGAAGAAGAGATCGTCGAGCATCAAGAGGAGAAGAAACATTTACCTCGCTTACCGCTCGCTTGCTTCTACGCGCCGGACGATCGTTTCGCCGATGTGAAGCTGACGTTGAACGTCTGCCGCAAAATCGGCGGCGATCAAGTCTACATCCGTCGGCTCGAAGGGTTCCCGCACTTTGGCTATGAACGGTTGAACACGAAGTTCGCGGAGACGCTGTTAACGTTTTATGAATTGATTCGGGAATAAATAACAGGCGACTCGCGTGAGTCGCCTGTTATTATGCCCGTTTTTCGATTGCCACGATGAATGGCGGATGATTGATTTGGTTGACGAAACCGTAACGGAGGACGCCGGCTCGTTTTTGGTCGAGTGACTCGACGAACGTGAGCACTTCGTCCCGCTCGACTTTCCCGCTCTCATGGCCGTGGTAGATGACGACGACGATGACACCGCCGACGGCCATCACGTCGAGCAATTGCTCGAGGGCGTCGATCGTCGTGTTGCCGGTCGTTGTGATCGACTTGTCGCTCCCGGGCAAGTAGCCGAGATTGAAGACGGCCGCCGTGATCGGGCGGGTTTCATCCGCGACGACCGCCTTGACCGTGTCGTGGCTGTCGTGGACGACCGAGACACGATCAAGCAGATCGGCGGCGGTGATGCGGTCTGTCGTCGCCTTGACTGCCGCCTCTTGGACGTCAAACGCGTAGACGTGGCCGCTGCCGACTCGTTCTGCTAGAAACAATGTATCGTGTCCGTTGCCGGCCGTCATATCGATGGCGACGGCACCGTCTGTAACGTGTTCACTTAATAGATGCTTCGCGAACGGTAAAACTCTCATTAATCCCATAGATCTCATCCTTCTTTTTTCCTTGGAAGGAATCACGACGTTCCAACTCGGCGTTGATGGCGTTCAAGACGGCCATTTTGTGCCGGCTCCACGTCGGTCCGATCAATAAGTCGGGTGGACCGTCGCCCGTCAATCGATGAATCACGATCTCAGGCGGTAAGTACTCGAGCTGATCGCAGACGAGCGAGACGTATGTCGTCTCGTCCATGAGTTCGAGCAGCCCTAACTCGTATTGTCTGGCGAGCGGCGTCTGTTTTAAGACGTGGAGCAAATGGATCTTGATTCCTTGTATATCCATTTTAGCAACTTCTCGGGCCGTGTCGAGCATCATGTCTGGCGTTTCACCGGGAAGCCCGTTGATGATATGGACACAGACGGAAATGTTCCGGCTCCGCAGTTTCGCGAGACCATCGAGGAACGTCTTATAGTCGTGGCCCCGGTTGATCTTTTTCGCGGTTGAGTCATGGATCGTCTGCAGGCCGAGTTCGACCGTGAGCGACGTCCGCTCGTTCAACTCAGCGAGATAGTCGACGACGTCGTCTGGCAGACAGTCGGGTCGTGTCGCGATCGCGAGTCCGACGACGCCTTCTTCTGCGAGTGCCGGTTCGAACAGCTCACGCAAGCGCTCTACGGGTGCGTACGTGTTGCTGAACGCTTGGAAGTAGGCGATATACAACGCCTGCTTCCATTTCCGATGCAGACGGGCCGTGCCCTCGGCGAACTGGACCGGGATCGGATCACAGGCGTTGCCGGCAAAATCGCCGCTGCCGTCATCCGAACAGAACGTGCAGCCGCCTTTTGAGACGAGGCCGTCGCGGTTCGGACACGTGAAGCCGCCATCGAGCGGGACTTTGAACACTTTCTCGCCGAATTCGCGACGATACGCTTCATTTAATTTGTGGAATCTAGCTTGGCTAAACGGATTATTCAATGCTATCCTCTCCTTCCTTGCTCATGCTATCACAAGGTGGAGCTTGCTTTACTTCATAATAAGTAATTTTTCTTGACAGTTATGTAGCGTTCCGTTAGCTTGGAGAAGGACTCATCACAGATTCGGCCGTCGTGCCGGATTTTTTATCGTTTAAAGGAATGAAAGGAGTAACGGGTATGAACAATAAAATGCCGATTTCGGTATGGATTCTAGTCATTGCGATGGCGCTCAACACAACGGCGGCGTCTTTTTTATGGCCATTTAACACACTCTATATTAATGGATATTTAGGCGAGTCGATGACGCTCGCAGGTATTGCGCTGCTCGTCAACTCGGCGCTCGCGATCGCTGGTAACTATATCGGCGGGACGTTGTTCGACCGCATCGGCGGGAAGCGGACGCTCGTCATCTCGGTCGGGCTGTTGCTCGCGAGCTCGCTCGGCTTCTTATTGTTCCATGCCACGTTCTTCGGGTATTTGGCTTGGCTCGGTTTGATCGGGTTCTCGGGAGGTCTCGTCTTTCCGACCGTATACGCGTTTGCCGGTTTGATCTGGCCTGAAGGCGGTCGACGCTCGTTCAACGCGATCTACGTCGCCCAAAACGTCGGTGTCGCCCTCGGGACGGCGATGAGCGGTCAGATCGCGCGTATCAACATCGAGTGGATCTTCTATGCGAACTTCTTCTTGTCGGTCCTTTTCGTCGTTGTGCTGTTGTTCGGCCTGCGCTACTTAAAAAACCCGGGTCGTCCAATCGTCCAGTCTCAGCTCGAGGCCGCGGCGACGACGCTCTCTGGTGCGACGATGAAATCGATGTGGTTTGTCGCCATCGGTTATGCCGCACTCTGGTTCGTCTACGTCCAGTGGCAAGGAACGATTGCCGTCCATTCGAAAGACCTCGGTGTGACGATCAGCCAATATTCATTGCTGTGGACGGTCAACGGGGCGTTGATCGTGTTCGCCCAACCGCTCCTTAACCGGGCGCTGCGCTACTTTGAAGACGATTTGAAGCGCCAACTCGTCGTCGGTGCTGTCATTTTCCTCGCTGCTTTCATCATCGTCCCGTTCGCGGGAGGATTTACGATGTTCATGGTCGCGATGATCGTCATGACGATCGGTGAGATGTTCATCTGGCCGGCCGTTCCGACGATCGCCGCAAAACTTGCACCTCCAGGTAAAGCCGGACAGTTCCAAGGACTCGTCAACATCGCCGCGTCGGTCGGACGGATGATTGGACCGACGCTCTCAGGACTCACGTTCGATTTGCTCGGGATGAACGCTGTGTTTGGATTGCTGCTTCTACTCATTGTCACAGCGCTGTTCTTCTTTATGAAAATCAGTTCGTTGAATCGTCAAACTTGATTCGAATTGCACATCGACCGCGTATTCAATTCGCATGCGATGTTGCAATCTCATTTAAAATCTAGGTAAAGGATCCTTTCACATAATCGTTCCGTCGTTTCCTGTTTCTAGCCGATGAGGGGATGTACACCATGAACGAAGAAGTCAATTTACTCGTGCTCGCGACCCAATACATGTTTTGGGTCGGATTTGTCGGAATGGCCGCCGCGACGCTCTATTTTCTAGTGGAACGAAACAGCCTCGACCCGGAATATCGTTCCGTCGCCACGGTCGCTGCCTTGGTCACGTTTGTCGCTGCCATCCATTACTATTTCATGAAGGACGCCGTCGGGGATACGGGACTGTTGTCTGAAATCACAGGTTTCCCGACCGAGATTCGTTATATCGATTGGCTCGTGACGACACCGCTCTTGCTCGTGAAGTTCCCGTTGCTCCTCAGTTTGAAAGGGAAGATGAAGTCGGGACTGCTGACGAAATTGATCGTCGCCGACATTATTATGATCGTTTCGGGATATCTCGGTGAATCGTCGATCAACTTGAACGGCGGCTTCACGCAACTTGGATTGTGGGGCTATCTAGTCGGTTGTTTGGCCTGGATCTATATCATCTACTTGCTGTTCACGAACGTCACGAAAGCGGCGGAATCGTCGCCGGCCCCGATTCGGAAAGCGCTGCTCAACATGCGCCTGTTCATCTTGATCGGTTGGGCGATTTACCCGATCGGTTACGCGGTCACGCTGTTCGCGACCGGGGTAGAGGTTCAGTTAGTGCGTGAGCTCATCTACAACGTCGCCGACTTGGTCAACAAGGTCGGATTCGGATTGATCGCTTTCTTCGCAGTGAAAACGATCTCGACGCTCAAACAAATTAAAACGTGATTGTAAGTTCACATTGACGTGGATTTTTATCTTGCGCTAGAATGAAGAGGTGAGATAAAAATTGCGTTGATAAGGAATAGTATCGTAAGGTCGATATTGTAGAGAGCCGGTGGTTGGTGTGAACCGGTATATGGACCCCGAGAACTCGCCTTGGAGCTGTTCGCCTGAACGAAAAGTAGGGTGAACCGAAGTTACGCCTCGTTACCGGCGTCTCAAGTGGCAGACATGCAACATGGGTGGTACCGCGGAGAGCTTTCAAGCCTTTCGTCCCATTTACCGGGGCGGAGGGCTTTTTATTATGCAGAGGAGGAATAATTTTGAGCTATTTTAAACATCAAGACATCGAGCCGAAATGGCAAAAGCGTTGGGAAGAGAAAGATTCATTCCGGGCGACGGAAGATCCGGACAAGGAATGTTTCTACGTCCTCGACATGTTCCCTTACCCGTCAGGAGCCGGACTTCACGTCGGTCACCCGGAAGGTTACACGGCGACAGATATCATCGCCCGTATGAAACGGATGCAAGGCTATAACGTCCTTCACCCGATCGGTTGGGACGCGTTCGGTCTTCCGGCCGAACAGTACGCCCTCGACACAGGGAACGACCCGCGCGAGTTCACGGAGCGTAACATCGGGACGTTCCGCCGTCAGTTGAAAGACCTCGGCTTCTCGTACGACTGGGACCGTGAGATCAGCACGACCGACCCGAAATACTACAAGTGGACGCAATGGATCTTCACGCAGCTCTATGAGCGTGGCCTTGCCTACGTCGACGAAGTGGCGGTCAACTGGTGTCCGGCCCTCGGTACGGTACTCGCTAACGAGGAAGTCATCGACGGATTGTCTGAGCGTGGGAACCATCCGGTCTACCGCGTCCCGATGAAACAGTGGGTGCTCCGCATCACGCATTACGCCGAGCGGTTGCTTGATGATTTAGAAACACTCGACTGGCCAGAGAGCGTCAAAGAGATGCAACGCAACTGGATTGGAAAATCGGTCGGCGCCGAAGTCGACTTTAAAGTCGACGGGCACGATAAAGTCGTTACCGTGTTCACGACGCGGCCTGATACTCTTTACGGAGCGACGTACGTCACACTCGCGCCTGAGCACCCGTTCGTCAAAGCAATCGCGACGCCGGAACAACTCGTCGCAGTCGAAGCGTACGCGGAAGAAGTCTCGAAGAAGACCGACCTCGAACGGACCGATCTCGCCAAAGAGAAGACGGGTGTCTTCACGGGCGCTTACGCGGTCAACCCGGTCAACGGGGAACAACTTCCAATCTGGATCGCTGACTACGTCTTGTCGACGTACGGCACGGGTGCGGTCATGGCCGTACCGGGCCACGATGAGCGAGACTATGAGTTCGCGAAGACGTTTGACCTCCCGATCCGTGAAGTCGTCAAAGGCGGTAACTTGGATGAAGCGGCTTACACGGAAGACGGCGAACATGTGAACTCAGGAGCGCTCGACGGTCTCAATAAAGTCGATGCCATCGCCAAAATCATCGAAGAACTCGAACTTGCCGGCACAGGCCGGGCGAAGACGACGTATCGTCTCCGTGACTGGTTGTTCAGCCGTCAACGCTATTGGGGCGAGCCGATCCCGATCGTTCATATGGAAGACGGGACGCTCAAGACGGTATCGATCGAAGAGCTTCCGCTCGAACTTCCGATCATCGATGAGATCAAGCCGTCAGGCACAGGCGAGTCACCACTCGCGAACGCAGACGAGTGGTTGACGTACACAGACCCGGTGACGGGTGAGAAGGGTCGTCGTGAGACGAACACGATGCCGCAATGGGCCGGCAGTTGCTGGTACTACATCCGCTACATCGATCCGCATAACGAAGACATGATCGCCGATCCTGAGAAGTTGAAGCGCTGGCTCCCGGTCGACTTGTACGTCGGTGGTACGGAGCACGCGGTCCTGCACTTGCTCTACGCGCGTTTCTGGCACAAAGTACTCTATGACATCGGGATCGTCCCAACGAACGAACCATTCCAAAAGCTCTACAACCAAGGCATGATTCTCGGTGAGAACAACGAGAAGATGTCGAAATCAAAAGGCAACGTCGTCAATCCGGACGATATCGTCAAGTCGCACGGTGCCGACACGCTTCGTCTCTATGAGATGTTCATGGGACCGCTTGATGCGGCCATCGCGTGGTCGACGAACGGCCTTGACGGGGCACGTCGCTTCCTCGACCGTGTCTGGCGTTTGTTCGAACAAGCGAAACTCGAAGACGTCGCTGCGACGGCCGGCTTTGAGCGCACGTACCATCAGACTGTGAAAAAAGTGACGGAAGATTATGAGGCACTTCGCTTCAATACAGCGATCTCGCAACTCATGGTCTTCATCAACGAAGCGTACAAACAAGACACGTTACCGAAGCAAGAGATGGTCAACTTCATCAAGATGCTCGCTCCGGTCGCACCACACTTGGCTGAAGAGTTGTGGGAGCGTCTCGGGATGGCAGAAGAGTTGACGTATGCGGCGTGGCCGACGTTCGACGAGTCGAAACTCGTCAGCGATACGATCGAGGTCGTCATCCAAGTGAACGGCAAGCTCCGGGCGAAGATGCACGTGACGCGCGACGCTTCAAAAGAAGCACTTGAGGCGGAGGCACTCGCGAACGAGCGTGTACAAGAGTTCACTGAAGGAAAAACGGTCCGTAAAGTGATCGTCGTCCCAGGTAAACTCGTCAACATCGTCGTAGGATAAGTTAAGGAATGTGTGACATTGTCACACGTTCCTTTCTTTTTGGGGATGCCGTTTTCTTTTTGAGGCGGTTTTGTTACACTAAAGGGCGACACTGAATATAAAGGGGACTAAGCGTCCATGAAACGATCTTACGTACTGTACACGACGTTGTTTGCGGTCGTGGTCGGCGTGATTCTTTGTTACGTGTTCGTTTTTTCAGACGAAGACATTCAAAGCCAAATCGCTGCGACATTTGAAAAGATTGAGATTCAAACGAGTCATCAAGCGACGTCGATGCCTCCGGTCGAGGCCTCGCCAGACGAAGAAGACATCGATACGACCGATGCGCTCGAACAAATACAGAATATTGACGAGGTTTACTATAGCGACACGATCGGGGCTTATTTGGTCTTGACGAAAGACAACGACTTCTTTGAAGTGAGCGGAAACGCGAATCGAGTGAACGCTTCGTTCAAGCTCGAGACCGAGAATCAATCGTTCCCGCTCGGTGACTTTATCGGGATGCGTATGATTGCAGAAGATAAAATTTATGCCGTCACATCGACCGGTGTCATCGTGACGATCGAGCGAGAAGAAGGACGTTGGATGGAGCGCGAACGAAAAGCAATCGGCGGGCTTGTTTCGACCGATCGGCTGTTCGGGCTCGGGTACGACCAAGAGACGGAACGGCTCATCATCATGAACCGCACGGCAGCGACACAGGATGTCGAACTCATCTATGTACAAGAACGGATTATGAAGGCGAAAACGCCGGAGGAACCCGAAGCGACACCGGATGAGGAAGCCGAACCAGCAACGGATGAACCGGCCCAATCGGCTGAAGAAACGATCGAGACGGATGCTGTCTCTCCGGAAGATGAGGCACTTCAATCAGAAGGAACGGAAGAAACAGAAGACGTCGAACCGTTGACGGAGTGGACGATTGAATCACGCAAGCCGCTCACGACGGAAGGGATGAGCGCCTCGATTCAACAGAAGTTTGAGAAGTTCCGTGGGGTCGGTCTCGTCGAACGGCAAGGACGGATTTATGTCCTCGATTCGGAAGAACTCGTGTTATATACGATCAACCCAGGGGAAGGGACGATGAACGGTCAAATGGTGACGCCCCGCGTCTACGGTTCGACCGGCATGTTCCTGCAAGACAATGAAATTTTTGCAATCGTACGACCAGACGTGTTCGATCTTGACGCATTCGTCTCGGTCGACTGATAGGAGCGGATTAAATGAGTAAACGCTATTTTTATGAAGAAGTACGCCAGTTTCACGAAACTTTCGGACACCCGGAAGCAAGCGTGCCGAGCCCGCTCGAACTTGATCGGGCCGTGAAACGGTCGGTCTGGACGGCAGAAGAAGCGGTCGTCGAATTTTTGCACCAGTCGGCCCGGACGGAAGACGAGTTTTTGCAAGCCGTCGCGACGTTCCAGCAAGGGTTTGAGAAAGCCGTGCACAAATCGCTTCAAGAAGCGCCGCCGACGAACGACGTCGACCGGCTCGTCGGTCAAGGGGACGCGCTCACGGACGCACTCTATTTCGTGATGGGGAGTTTCGTCGAGCTCGGGCTCGACCCGGTGCCGCTGTTTGAAATCGTCCAGCGTGCCAACATGGCGAAACTCGGCCCGGACGGATTGCCGATCCTGCGCGCGTCAGACAATAAAGTCATGAAGCCTGAAGGGTGGATGCCACCCGAGCCTGAACTCGAGGCTGAGGTCCATCGCCAAATGGCAGAAAAATAAGAGAGCGTGGTCACTAGGACCACGCTCTCAGGTTGTTGATGAACCAAATCGTAAACAGCGATCTGGTTCATCTTTTTTTATGTTCAAGGGCCTTGAGACGCTCTGCCTAACATAAAATTGAAGTCGAGTCCGCAGTAGCCCGATGTCGACCGTTTAAGTTGCTCGTCAGACGGCGCCCCGACTCCTGCAGGAAAGCAATCCGACGGAGACCCAGCAGCGACGTTAGTCGCGATGCGGCTCCGGGATTGCCTGCGAAAGCGTGGGCGCCGATAGGATGAGCGATATCACTCCTGTTAGTCCACGCTCTCTTTACGTTGCAGGCTCGAGTGTGGAGAATTCCGCCGCATGTGACCCGGCGCAGTGGCCGGTCGTGAAAGCGGCCGTAATGTTATAGCCGCCCGTGTATCCATGAATATCGAGCACCTCGCCGGCGAAGAACAAACCGTCTGCTTTTTTTGACATCATCGTCTGTGGGGCGATCTCTTTGACCGAGACACCACCGCCAGTGACGAACGCCTTATCGAAGTCGAGCGTACCTGTCGCGTGCAGTTCGAACGTCTTGAGACGCGTCGCGAAATCGATAACCGATTGTCGTTTCAACTGGCTCGCGTCCTCTTCGCCGAAAGCGAGTTCAGCCAAGAGGAGGTCGAGCATCCGCTCCGGGATGAACCCTTTCCAGACGTTTTTGACAGCACGTTTCGGCTGAGCTTGGACTTGGTTCCACAACTCTTGAACGAGCTCATCGCGCGCCATGTCCGGGAACAAGTCAAGGGATAGGGCGACGACCCGTTCTTTGCTGCGCTTGCGTTCTTTGATCGTATATTGGCTGCATCTGAGTGCAATCGGACCCGAAATGCCAAAGTGGGTGAAGATCATGTCACCGCGGTGCGTCTTGATCGGCTTCCCTTTTTTACCGTGCACGGTGAGTGCGACATCACGAAGCGACAGTCCTTGCAACTGTTTCGTCCCGATGAACGAATCGTTCAATAGGATGGGTACCTCGGTCGGGAATAGTTCTGTGATCGTGTGCCCCGCTTTCTCGGCCCACGGATAGCCGTCGCCGGTCGAGCCGGTGTGGGGGACGGATTGTCCGCCGACGGCGATGACGCATGCCTTGGCCTCGATCCGTTCCCCGTCTTCTAATTCGACCGCTTCGAACTCGTTTGCTTCATTAAAATGGAGCGTCTTCACTTTCGCGTTCTTCCGAATCTCGACCCCGAGCGAATCGATGGCGCGAAGGAGCGTGTTGACGACGTCCTGGGCCTTGTCCGTCACCGGGAACATCCGGCCATTGTCTTCTTCTTTCAACGGGATGCCGAAGCCCGTGAACAAATCGATGATGGACTGATTATCGAACTGGGCGAGGGCGCTGTATAAAAAGCGTCCGTTCCCAGGAATGAATTGAATCAACTCATCGACCGGTTTACGGTTCGTAACGTTGCAACGTCCTCCGCCTGAAATGGCGAGTTTGCGTCCGAGTTTAGAACCTTTATCAATCAGGAGCGTGTTCGCTCCGGCTTTTGCGGCTGCATAGGTCGCCATCAGGCCGCTTGGGCCTCCTCCGATGACGATGACATCTTTCATCATAGTATCCCTCGTTTCTGTTTCAAATCGACACGTAAAATTATCGTAACTTTATTATCCGCAACAGTAAGAGTATAATGAGAAACGGTCGTTTTGTAAAACTAGGACATTTCAAACGTTGTATGAATAGATGGAGGTATCTCATGTCATCAAGCGTCAAACAAGATTCAGGACGAGAATCCTTCGTCAAAGGAACGCTGCTCTTATCAGCCGGGAACTTGATTTCCCGTGCGCTCGGACTGCTGTACACGTTCCCGTTCCAAGCGATGGTCGGGATTGCCGGTGTTACGTTATACCAAGCGGCATATACGTATTATGCGCTCATGATCGCCATCTCGACGGCAGGGATCCCGGTTGCCGTCTCGAAATTCATCGCCAAGTATAACGCGCTCGGCGAGTATGGGACGAGTCAACGGCTGTTCCGGCAAGGGATGAAGCTGATGCTCTTGACCGGTGTCGTCGCCTTTTTCTTACTCTTTTTTGCCGCTCCGTGGTTGTCGGAGCTCATGGTCCGCAATTCGGAAAATAATCAACAGTATATCGACTCGCTCACGCTCGTCACAAGAAGCGTCAGTTTTGCGCTCTTACTCATCCCGGCGATGAGTATGGTCCGTGGTTATTTCCAGGGACATCAAGATATGGCCCCGACGGCTATCTCACAAGTCATCGAACAGATCGTACGCATCATGTTCTTGCTCAGCGGAACGATGCTCGTCTTGTTCGTCTTCTCAGACTCGGAGTTCGTCCGTCCGCTCGCTGACACGCTCGGCGGGACGGCGGCGGTCGAGACGACGGAACTGAATGGATTGAAAGTGCTCGCCGTGACGATCGCGACGTTCAGTGCGTTCATTGGGGCGATCGGAAGTATCGTCGTCCTCGCGATGTACTGGCGCAAACGGAAAGACATTCATCGTCAAACCGACAACCCTGAAGGGACGCCGGTCCGTTCGATGAAGTCGCTCTTGCTTGAATTGCTCAGCTACTCGATTCCGATCGTCATGGTCGGCTTGTCGACACCGCTCTACCAGTTCGTCGATCAGTTGACGATGGTCAACACGTTGCTCAACGCCGGGAAATCGGTGGCTGAGGCGACGTCGGCGTTCGGTTTTTTGACCGGTAACGCCCACAAGATCGTTTTGATCCCGGTATCGATCGCGGCCAGTGTGTCGATGGCGACGATTCCACTCGTCACCCGATCGTTCACACACGGGGACATGGATAAAGTCCGCAATCAAGTCAATCATATTTTCCAAGTATCGTTCTTCGTGACGATTCCAGCCGTCATCGGACTCGTCGCGCTCTCAGAGCCGTTGTTTGGGACGCTCTTCCCGGGTGATCGGGAAGGGTGGGTCTACTTGCTCCACTACGCACCGAGTGCATTCTTCCTCGCCTATTACTCGGTCGCTGCGGCAATTTTGCAAGGAATCAATAAACAATACTTCACGATTTTCGCGACAGCGATGGGGCTCTTGACGAAAGTCGTCTTGAACGTCCCATTCGTATACGCGCTCGGCGGCATCGGTGCCGGGTATGCGACGATTGCCGGATACATCGTGGCGATCATCCTCATGGTGTGGAAGATTCAGCGGGCACTTCAGTTTCCATACAAACAACTGTTACGTCGCACGATCCTTATGTTTGCGATGGGTGCGGCGATGTTCGTTGCGGTGTATGGGTCGTTGTTCGTCACACTGAATGACCAACCAAGTTGGAGCAATGACATCGTTGCGACCGTCGTCGGCTTCGGGATCGGGCTCGTCGTGTATGGCTATCTCGGATGGAGAAGCCACTTGGCCGGGAAACTGTTAGGAAAACGATTCCAATATCGGAGGAAAAATAATGCGAATTGATAAGTTGTTAGCCAATATGGGCTATGGTTCACGTAAAGACGTGAAACTGTTATTAAAACAGGGAGCGGTTCGAATCGACGACCAACCTGTGAAAGATGCGAAACGTCACGTCGACACGGACAGTGAGACGGTCACCGTGCTCGGTGAGCCGGTCGAGTACCGTCCGTTCGTCTACTTGATGATGAATAAGCCGGCTGGTGTCATCAGTGCGACCGAGGACAAAGTTGAGTCGACGGTCATCGAATTGATCGACCCGGCTTACGCCCATTACGAGCTGTTTCCTGTCGGTCGTCTCGACAAAGATACGACGGGCCTGCTGCTCATCACGAACGATGGGGCGTTCAACCACGCTCTCATGTCACCGCGTAAACACGTCGACAAGGTGTATATCGCCGAAGTCGACGGTGAGATGACGGTCGAGGACATCCGCACGTTCGCGGAAGGAGTCGCTCTCGAGGACGGATACACGACGAAACCGGCGCGTCTTGAAGTGCTCAGTCAGACGGGCCAAAAATCGGTCGTTCGCCTGACGTTGTCGGAAGGGAAGTATCATCAGGTCAAGCGGATGATCGCTGCGGTCGGTAAGCACGTCGAACAGCTCGAACGTGTCCAAATTGGACCGCTCGAACTCGATGAATCGTTACAGCCTGGTGAATACCGTGAACTGACTGAAGCAGAAGTCGAACAGTTTTTGTCATGAATCAGGAGTGAAAAGTGAGACCGGATGTCAGAAAGGCATCCGGTCTCATTTTTTATGTAAAAAAAGAGGCCCCGCTCGCGGAACCCCTTGTAATTATATTCAATTTGCCGTCTTCAGTGAACGTTTCGATGACGTCCACGTGCCGCGACTCGGACTTTCTACAAGATTGTTGTATTCAAGTACGTTCAAATCACGCTGGACAGTGCGTGATGTGATGCCGAACTCTTCTACTAGTTCTGAAGTGGTAACGCAATCCCTTTCGTTGATAAATAAATAAATCGACTTAATACGGGTTAGCATACGATCTGTTGAACCTTTCATTGGATGACCTCCCAATGCGTAGAATGGTGAAAGACGAAACCGACGGACGACGAATGAAATATGAAATTGTTATTTTCTAAAATTACATCTTAAGTATAACGCTCCTAAACAGAAAAGCAAGAGAAAAGAACGAACGATTTCAATGTAAAGAACATGTTATGAACGTAAATATCGAATGAACGAACTGTAAATCATCGGTTATGGAGCTTAAAGACGAACGAAAAATTATTTTCGAAATAAATGTTCGTCTTTCTGACATTTGGATATACTAATAAGGGAGAGAACATTCGCAAAGGGGAGATTGACATGAACTGGAGACAAGAAGTCGACTTACGAAAAGATGCGTTTTTAAACGATCTTAAAGGATTACTTACAATTCCGAGCGTGTTAAACGAATCGAAAACAGGACCGAACGAGCCGTTCGGCCCAGAAGTCCGTCAAGCGCTCGACTATATGCTCGATCTAGGTCAACGTGATGGCTTTATCACAAAGGATGTCGACGGATATGCGGGACATTTAGAATACGGCGAAGGTGAAGAACTCGTCGGCATCTTGTGCCATCTCGATGTCGTACCAGCCGGGGGCGGGTGGACGTATGGGGCGTTCAACCCGACAATCACCGACGGCAAAATTTTTGCACGCGGCAGCAATGATGATAAAGGACCGACGATGGCTGCCTATTACGGACTGCGGATCGTCAAAGAGCTCGGTTTGCCACTATCGAAACGGGTCCGTCTCATTGCGGGCTGTGACGAAGAGAGCGAGTGGCGTTGCGTCCGTGAGTACTTTAAACAAGAAGAAATGCCGACGTATGGGTTTGCGCCTGACGCCGATTTCCCGATTATCAACGCCGAGAAAGGTCTATACGATGGCGTGCTCAAGCAACTTCCGATCCAGCACGGCACGGGAACGAAACATCACCTCGTCTCGTTCATCAGCGGGGAACGCCCGAACATGGTGCCAGACGTTGCGACAGCGGTGTTGAAAACGAATGAAGTGCTCGAAGACCAATTCGAGGCGTATCTCGAGAAGTATGAAGCGGACGGGACGTGTGTTTTTGAAGAAGGGATGTACACGTTCACAATAAAAGGCGTCGCGGCCCACGCGATGGAACCAGACAACGGGGTGAACGCGGCCTACGTGCTCGCAGGCTTCCTGCTCACGCTCGCGCTCGATATTCAAGGTGAGCGCTACATCGAGTTCGTCCGTCACGTCTTTGCGGACTCACGCGGCATCTCGCTCGGTATTGAAGCGAGTGACGAGACCGGGGATCTGACGATCAACGGTGGCGTCTTCCGCTACAACGACACGGAGCGGATGGCGACGGTCAACATCCGTTACCCGTATACGGCAAAGTTCACGGAACGTCTGCAAAACTTGAAAGAAATCGCGTTGTCATTCGGTTTCGAATTGACGACAAAACACCATATGCCGCCACACCACGTTTCGGAAGACCATCCGCTCGTGACAACATTAGCAGGCGTCTATGAGCGCCAAACTGGTGAATCAGCGCACCTGATGGCAATCGGAGGCGGTACGTATGCTCGCTCGCTCGAAGCCGGCGTCGCGTTCGGCGCATTGTTCCCGGGAGCGAAAGATGTCGCCCATCAGGTCGACGAGTATATGGAAGTTGAAGATTTATTACGTGCGGCCGCAATCTATGCGGAAGCAATTTACGAGCTCGCCAAATAATAACCTTTGAGAGCTGACTGCATCGGTCGGCTCTCTGTCTGTTAGGAAGGAAGTTGAACGTGAACCAGCAAAAAAAATCGTTTCAATCGATTTATGTCGCCATCTTTTTCGCACAAGGCGCCCTCATCCCATACATGGCCTTGTTCTTCTCACAAGCACGTTTTGATTTGTCACCGAGTGAGGTCGGGACGATCGTCGCCATTTTGCCGATTTTATCGATTGGTGTACAACCACTCTGGGGCATGCTGGCCGACCGCACGGGCCGAACCCGCGCCTGGTTAATGTTAGCAATGATTGCGGCTGCGGCAATCTCGCTCACATTTTTATTTGCGACATCGTACGTCTGGATCATTCTGTTGATGGTGGCCTGGTCGATATTCCAATGTGCCCACATTCCGCTCGTCGATATGATGACGCTCGACTACACGTCCCGCGCTAAAATCGATTACGGAGCCATCCGTTTGTTCGGCTCGGCTGGGTTTGCCATCGCGGTCTTCATGATCGGCCGGATTGCGGATACGTCATGGGGGTTATCGAGTACGTTTCTGCTTAGTGCGATCGTGCTCGTCGTCGGAACCGTCGCCTTGAAGCAAATTACGGATACGGGTGTAACCCATACGACGACAGCAGCCCCGTTCGCTTGGTCAGCCATTTGGAATGCACCGTTCGTGGCGTTTTTAGTCGGCGGCATGCTCGTCTTTGGTCCGATTTACGCAAACAACTACTATTTTGGAATTTATGTGACGAGCATCGGCGGCTCGACGACGCTCGTCGGGACGTTGTTTTTAGTGGCGGTGCTCTGTGAGATCCCGTTTATGAAAGTGGCGCATCAAATTGTCGCACGTCTCGGTACCGTCAACGTACTCGCTGGGGCAGCTTTGATTTCAGCGCTTCGGAACGGTTGGCTCGCACTCGAACCGTCGTTGTGGGTCGTTTGGTTGCTTGCCATCGTCCAAGGACTCGTCGTCGGATTGCTCATTCCGGTTGCACTTCAGTTTGTCCGAAGTCTTGTCAGCTTAAACGTCACTTCGACAGCGATTGGCGTCTATATGGCTGTCACATCGGGCTTGGCGACGGCCGCATTCAATCAGTTGAGCGGGATTATCATTGAAGTAGACAGCATTATCGGTGTATTTTGGATGTACACAGCAGTCAGTGTCATCGGCGCGATTTTATTCTTGGGACTGAGACGGTTCCGTGAGAAAGGATGACGAGCGATGTCGACACATTATTTTATAGCGCTCCCGATCGAAGCGCGACAGTTTGAACAAATCCAACGGGACATCTTACCGTTTTATTCCTATCGCCGCGTTTATCGACCAGAGGAATTTCATTTGACGCTTCAATTTTTAGGGGCATTAGACGATGACCAAGTAGAGGCAGTCAAAGAGATCACTCGAGGCGTGGCGCACGAAACGGCGCCGTTCACGTTACTTTTTCAGCAGATTGATCATTTTGGGAGACCGGATCGTCCGCGCGTGCTGACAATCATCCCGAATCCGTCTGAAGCGCTTTTGACATTCGTCAGTACACTTCGGCGCAAATTGGCAGAAGAGATTTCAGCCATCGATCGGAAACCGTTCGCAGCACACGTCACCCTTGCAAAGAAATGGGATACCGGCGAGCGGATCCCTTATATCGCACCTGCGTTTGACGTGGAAGAAGCAATCACAGAAGTAGTGCTCTATCGAATCAATCCGACAAAGACTCCTGCCTATGAAGCAGTTGAAGTATTTCCGCTAGCGCATTCAGAGGAGGACACATGGCGATCCCGATTAAAATTTTTGACGTAATTTCTAAATATGAACGGAACATGCTCGATCAATTCAATCGTTTTCAAGAGTATATCGAATCCGATACGGCGCGAATGCGCAGACTCTACGACTCAAATCGGCTAACTCCGCCGGAAATCATGGAGTTTGAAAACCCGTGGTGGAAATTTTGGCGTCGTACGGAGCGCATCGAACTCGAAGCGAACCCGTTGACGGAAAAACAATTTCAAACGCTGCTCACAAACCGGCGCCGCATCCAAAAGCTTCAATTTGCGTGCGAAGGGGCAACAGAAGCGGATATGCCACTATTAGCTTTTTTGCGGGACTATAGTTATCGGCATATGCTTACAGAATGGAACGAGCATCACTTTTTCATGTATCGTCCTGTCGTCGAGTGGAACGGGGCCATGGTTGAACTAAGCCATATCATCGTTGGGCCGTCGCATATTTATCTCGTTGAATGGCTTGAAGGTGACCGCAGCATCTATCACGTATCGAAACAGAAGACTTGGATTCATCAACCACTCAAAGGGGAAAATAAACGTGTAGTCAATCCGCTCATCGCATTGACACGCACCGAAGAAATCGTAAGGCAGTTTCTTCCGTCCTATGATGGGGTCATCCAAAAAGTGGCGTTGGCTCCGAACGGCTATTTCGATCATGTGCCGGAGACACGCGCGACCCAGTTTGTTTCACGGTCGGATTACGACCAATGGATGAAACAAGTCAATGCGAGGGCATCCATCGTGAAAGCCCAACAAATTCGAGATGTGGCGAAACTTCTAGATACGACAGCACAGATGCCGTTTCGACAATTTTTGGATCAGTAGGAGAGGATGGAACGAGTATGTATCACACACCTGATCAACAGGCGACAACGCATGTGACAATCGAGCGGGCAACGCTCCTCTCATTTGAGACGGTTCGACTCGAAGTCATCGCCGAATATGAGTCCATTCCAGTACAAATCGAGCAAAATGGGCGCCCTGTTACTTACGTGGTGCTCGAAGAACGATCAACTGAGGCCGGGACGATTGAACGGGACATCCGTCTCGCGCGCCCGGTAACGCTGGAATCGGTTTATACCGTATTTCATCCTGGACATAAAACAATCGTGGTCGTCCCGAGAGAAATTGTCCAGACGAATGAGTTTGAACGCAGATACGCCTACGATGGACCGCTCGGACTCCTCTTTGGCATAAATGTGATTGACGTATTCGTCTGGTCACCTGTCGCTTTCTCGATTTGGGTGACGGTGCATGATGAAGACACGCATCGGGAAATCGAGCGATTTCGGATGATGCGCGGTAGCCGCGGCGTCTGGCATGCCGAGGTGCCAAAAGGTTACGAAGGTTTACTGTACCGTCTTCACGTCAAAACACCGGTCGAAACGAACGATATCGTCGACCCTTACGCGAAAGCCGTCAGCTTGAATGGCGAATTTGGCGTATTGGTCGATGTCGAAGCCGAGATTGCGAAACACGTTGAACCGGTGTTACGGCCGCCGCTCCGAAAAGCGACTGACGCCGTCATCTACGAACTTCATATCCGCGACTTCACGAGCCACCCCGCTTCGACGAGCCGTCTAAACGGATTATACGGCAGCATCGTCGAAACCGGGATTCGGACGACCGGTGATAAGAGTGCCGGTTTCGATTACTTGAAAGAGTTAGGCGTCACACATTTACAATTGCTCCCGGTTCATGACTTCGGCAGCGTCGACGAGTTGACACGCATGCCTTATAACTGGGGGTACGACCCGATTCATTGGTTTGCTTTAGAAGGGAGCTACGCCTCAGACCCAAGCGCCCCGACAACAAGAGTGCTCGAGTATGCCCGAATGGTGAACGAGTTACACAAAACCGGGATGCGCGTCGTCGTCGATGTCGTCATGAACCATGTGTTCATTCGTGAACAGTCGTCGCTCGAAGCGCTCGTGCCATATTATTATTTCCGGTATGAGCACGACGGGACGGTCGCAAACGGTACCGGTGTCGGGAATGATACAGCGTCTGAACGGTATATGATGCGTCGCATGATTGTCGATTGCATCACTTATTTTGCGACGACGTATCAAGTTGACGGTTTTCGATTCGATTTGATGGGGATCCATGATGTGGAAACGATGAACCAAGTTCGGACGTCGCTTGATAAAGTCGACAGGTCTATCTTGATCTATGGAGAAGGTTGGGATTTGGCGACACCGCTCGGCCCGTCCTTGAAGGCGTCTTCCCACAATGCGGCGCATATGCCACGAATTGGTCATTTTAACGATATGATGCGAGATGCGCTGAAAGGTTCCTCGTTCAACGAGCGCGAGCGCGGCTTCGTATCCGGGAACGAATGGCGGGAGTGGGAACTTCGTGAATGCATCACCGGTGCCGTTCAGATTCCGAACGTCACCGTCGGTCGGTTCCCGAGTCCGCAATATACGATCAATTATGTGGAAGCGCACGATAACTATACGACGTTTGATAAATTGCTGCTCGCTTGTGAGGATACGGATGAGACGACGAGGTTACGGATGCAACGGCTGGCTACGGCGATCGTCATTACGTCACAAGGCGTTCCGTTCCTTCACGCCGGACAAGAGTTCGGTCGGACGAAACAAGGCGTAGAGAACAGCTACAACGCCCCTGATCGGATCAATCATTTTGATTGGGACCTTCGTGACAGTCGGGCGACAGAAGTGGAGTATGTGAAAACGCTGCTCAAGTTACGCCGGCGCCACACGTGTTTCCGATATGATACCCGGCAAAAAGTAGTCGAGCAGTTCAAGTTTCTCCCGTCGCCGCCTGGTGTGATCGCTTACGAACTGACAGCAAGCCATTCTTACGATGCTTGGCAGCGAGTGCGTGTGTATTTGAACGGGACGTTCGAGCAAGTGACGTTCCAAGCCGAAGGCGACTGGAACGTATACGTGCAAGGGGATAAGGCAAGTTTGACGCCGATTGTTCGAAACCCGAGTCAGATTCAAGTCGAGTCGTTGTCAATGACGATTATCGCGTGTTAATATTGTGATTGTATCTTTTTAACTTCCAATGAGATTTGAGCGTGATGAACATGTATTCAGATATAATCGGTGCCCTCGGTGAAGAGTGGACAGTGGCTTCCGCAGGCGGGATTACGGGTGAAGCGTACGTAGCGACGACGCACCAACAAAAAATCTTTGTTAAACGGAATTCGTCTCCATTTTTAGCGATTCTATCCGCCGAAGGCATCGTCCCGAAACTATTGTGGACGAAGCGGATGTTCAACGGAGACGTTCTCAGTGCCCAACAGTTCATCGAAGGTCGCGAGTTATCGCCTGCCGACATGGAGCGTTCCGAAGTGGCGGCGCAACTCGGAAAGATCCATCATTCGAAAGAGCTATTATTCATGTTACAGCAGTTAAACCATACACCGGTCACTTCAGAACTGTTGTACCGGCAATGTGCCGCCTATGAGCAAGATGAGGCAGATGAGACGATCGATGAGGCGGTCCGTTGGTTATCAGACCATCGGCTGCCCGATGACGAGCGCGAACTGGTCGTTTGTCACTCTGATCTCAATCACAATAATTGGATTGAGGATGAGTCGGGACTTCTTTATTTGACCGATTGGGACGACGCCATTATCGCGGATCGCGCGTTTGATTTGGCGATGGTCGTCTATAGCTACGTCGATGAAGTCGATTGGGAAGAGTGGTTCAGCCATTACGGGATCACGCTGACCGCCGATCTGCATTATCGGATGCACTGGTACGCGATTGCCCAGACCGTGTTGACCATCTATGGTGAACAGAGCGCTATGGCAAGAGCTGAAGGTCTGACCGTGCTTCGTGAGCTACTCGACGAAGCGGATGAACGGACGCAATGAAAAAAGGGATGGCTCACGAATGTGAGTCATCCCTTTCGATATACATCAGACATCTTCAGGTTTCATAAAGTACGCCCAGACGAACGTAGCGATGACGGCGCCGAAAAACGTGAGCGGGGCCGCATAAAAGATTAAGAATTGATCTAACGTGCTCATTGATTTAACCTCCTTGTGAGGGATGATTCATGTCCATTAAACAATGATTTCGTGTATAATCGCAAGGGGACTGCTCGCGTAAAGCGGCTCAGTCAGCAGAAACTTGAACATTTCATGAACGAAAGGTAGGATTTCAATGCGCTTACGCCATAAACCTTGGGCTAAAGACTATATGCAAGCCCAAGAACATGTATTTATCACGAATCCCGAACAGTTGAAAGGGAGTTGGAAAACCGAATTCGGTAACGACAATCCACTCTTTATCGAGGTCGGTTCTGGGAAAGGGCAATTCGTTCTCGGGATGGCCCAACAGTTCCCGGACGCCAACTTTATCGCCATCGAGCTATTCGAGAGCGTTGCCGTTTCGATCGTCCAAAAACTCGTCGAAACGCCGATGCCAAACGTACGCGTCTTGACCGTCGATGCGAAGCAACTCGTCGATTATTTCGAAGCAGGAGAAGTCGACCGCGTTTACTTGAACTTCTCGGACCCTTGGCCGAAGACGAGACATGCGAAGCGCCGCTTGACGTATAAGACGTTTTTAGCCACATACGAAGCGATTCTGCCTCGCGGGGGCGAAATCCACTTTAAGACGGACAACCGAAGTCTGTTCGAATATTCGCTCGAGAGTATGAGCCAATACGGCATGTACTTCACGGATATTTCACTCGATTTGCACGCAAACGAACCTGTTGACAACGTACGTACCGAGTACGAAGAGCGCTTCAGCGCCATGGGTCAGCCGATCTACCGGATGGAAGCAGCGTTCCGACCGAAAATTTGACACGCTTTTTTCTTATTTTGATAGCATTTTCTTCACACTTTTTTCTTTCTTCTTGGTACAATAGGAATGACGCTAAATTGGAATTAGAGAAGGGGGAATATGGGGATGTTGAAAAAAGCATGGGCAAGCCTGCTTGCAGTAATCTTCATTCTAACAATCGCACCACTCAATACCTCGGCAAACGAGGCGTTCTTAGACGCACTCGAAGAGGATTTGAAAGCGACGCATTACGACTATAAAGAAGGAACGGCTAAAATCGTCAAAGAAGAGACGCTCACGCACTCGAACGGCAACGAAGTCATCGCAGCGGTCGTCGAACTCGATACGGTACGTGACGGCATCTTCATCACACGTAAGACGGAGTTCCATTATTACGATGCGACGGACAACAAGATTCTTGCAACGGCTGACCTTGTCGAAGTCGAAGGTGCGACCGAGTTTTCGGACGCGAACATCGACATGCTCGGTCAACAGATCATCTACTGGTTGCCGGTCTTGATCATGTTGCTCTTAATCGCGGTTCCGGCGCTCATTCTTTTCTTCGTCGTACCACGCTTCTACTCGACGACAGATTACATGAATCCGATTTATGAGAAAAACGATAATCCACGTTAAAAAAAAAAAGAGCCGAGAGGCTCTTCAGCTTGTTGACTAACATCAATAGAATCGCTCGTCCTTCCGGCGCCCACGCTTTCCTGCAGGAGTCGGGGCGCCGTCGGACGAGCAACGCAAACGGTCGCCATCTGGCGGCCGTTTGTCTTTTTCTGAGGCCTCGATGGCCGACGAGAAAAGCCCTGGATATGTTCTTAGAACCGATGAAAACGGAAAACGGTATGTATGGACCGTCACCGCCTCCGAACAGGAAGGGAATCATCATGAACCGATCCGCACCGACGCCTCGTTAGACCAGTTGGTCCCGAAAAACCACCTCGTCCGTAAGATTGACCGCCATGTCGACTTCTCCATCGTCCATCGCGCCAACCTTATGGCAGCCACCGCATAAAATATGAAGAAGTTGGCCAGTTCACTGGCCTGGAGAGACTGTATACATACCATTTTTTCAATCTTGTGCCGGGCAGAGCGCCTCAAGGTCATCGAACATAAAAAAAGATGAACCAATTCGCTTTTCGCGAATTGGCTCTTTTTTTACGTCATTTTCAACTGTTCCATAATTTGATCAAGACCCATGCCGTTTCCTGAAGAGACGGCTGCGACGAACGCGCTCTCGACGATCGGACCGTCATAGAACTTGATTTTCTTATCGCCTTCATACATATCGATGGCAAGCTCAGCGTTCATCGTCGCCGATCCGATATCGGACAGGATGAGTGCCTCTTTGCCGACGGTTTCGATGGCCTCGAGGATACGGGTCACATCGGTTCCGATACTGCCGTCTTCTAGTCCGCTCGCAAGATGAATCGGAACGGCTGGAGCCATCTCTTTCATCAAATCTTGAATCCCTTCACCAATTTTAGCGCTATGCGAAACGATGATGAGCTCTACGATGTCAATCGACCTCCTTCATGATCGCTTTCAAGACGATTGAACTGGACAACGCGCCAGGGTCGATTGTACCGCGAGAGTTCTCTCCGAAGTATGAGGCGCGGCCTTTCGTCGCCAGCATCCCCTCCGTCTCATTGACGAGATGATCCAACTTTGAGGTGAAATCATCTGATTCACTCAAACCGTCTAAAAATGGCTCCCAGACGTCGACCATTGTCTTTTGCCCGGCGGTGGACTTGCCACGAGCTTTGATCGCAGCCGTCCCTTCCTCTAGCGCTTCTTTCACGAGCGCAAAGTCGGCCTCGGTCGCGTCACCAAATTTCGGTGCTGCTTTGACGAATGCCGAACCGTAGAGTGGACCGGCCGCACCACCGACTTTTGACATGAGCGTCATCCCGACTTTCTTACTCAACTCACCGAGAGAAGCGTACTCATCGTCGAGGATTGCAACGACTGCATCAAAGCCGCGTGACATATTGATGCCGTGGTCACCGTCCCCGATCGCCCGGTCTAGGTCTGTCAGTGTATCTTTATTCGCTTCAATCTCAGATTGGGCATGGCGCAGCGCTTGTTTGAACCCTTCAATCGTCAACATCGATTAAACACCTCGTTTGTTAGATTTTGAAACCGAGCGCCGCTGATGGCGCGTCAAGATAACTTGTCAATTCATCGTCGAGCGGTAACAGGGTGATGGAGAAACCATGCATCTCGAGAGATGTCATATAGTTACCGACGTATTTACGTTTTAACGTGTAACCAGCTGCTTCTAATTTTTTGGCAACGAAGTGATACGTCACGTAAAGCTCAGACAGCGGTGTCCCACCCATACCGTTGACCATGACGGCGACTTCTCCAGGCTCGACTTCTTTTGTCAAATGTTCGAGTAGGTCGTCGACAATCGAATCGACGTCGGTCGTCGGTTTCCGTTCGACACCGCGCTCGCCGTGAATCCCGATTCCGATTTCCATCTCTTCCTCGTTCAGGTCAAAGCCAGGTTTACCGCTCACTGGCATGTAGCACGGCTCGACCGCCATTCCCATCGAGCGGACGTGAGATGCGACTTTCTCGGCAAGCGCTTTCACTTCTTCCAATGACTTCCCGCTCGCTGCTGCGGCTCCGGCAATCTTATGCACGAACACCGTGCCCGCTACGCCACGGCGGTCTTCTTTATTCGCAATCGCGACGTCATCAGCGACGACGACGTGATCGACTTTAATCCCTTCGGCGTCAGCGAGTTCGCCGGCTAGTTCAAAGTTCATGACATCACCAGCATAGTTTTTGACAACGAGCAACACACCGTTGCCACCGTCCGCAGCCTTGATGCCCTCAAGTACCATGTCTGGGGTCGGGGACGTGAACACTTCACCACAGACAGCGGCGTCGAGCATCCCATCGCCAACATAACCGGCGTGTGCAGGTTCATGCCCGCTTCCGCCACCTGAGACGAGTCCGACTTTTCCGGACTTGGCGCCATCCGCTCTGCAGATGACGTTCACCCCTTCGACGCGACCGTACAGTTCAGGATGGGCGTGTACCATCCCTTCGACCATTTGCGACACAAGTTCACTTGCTTCACCAATCAGTTTTTTCACGTGGGATCACTCCTTTTTAAGTTTGAAAACTACCATTCTCAATTTTCCACTCTTTCGAACGGTTTAAACAAAAAAGTCGGCGAATTGTTTCGCCGACTTTGTTTCATGCATATTCAAGTAAAGCGCCAGTCTCTGAATCGACCGTGAATTGGTACGTTTTTTCTTCGTCGCTCTCGAGGACCGAGATCCCGCCTTTGTAAACATCGTACTCACGACCGTCATAAGTATAAATCTCCGGTGATGCCGAGATCCATGCGCCTTGGACGTGACCTTTCGCTGAGAACGCCCGTTTCGTGTACTCGAGCGCATCTTCAGCCGATAAGCTTCGTTCATCTAACACTTTTTTCGTCATAAGTGCGGCTACGACGGCAACCCCGATTCCAACTAACCAATACCTTTTCTTCATATGACTACCTCCCCTTGAACTATGGCTATCACATACATCGTACCAAAACCTGTACCCCATTGGAATGAAAAGCATTCGCTTCCATCGAAATATTCTGTATATAATGAGACCAGAACGAGTGAAAGGATGAAATAAAATGGAACAAAAAACGAGAGAATTATTTAAGACGTTGACAGAATTGCCAGGAGCGCCTGGTTTCGAATCAGAAGTTCGGCAATTTGTCCGCGACCGGATCACTCCGCACGTCGATGACGTGATGACGGACGGAATCGGTTCAATCTTCGGGAAACGAGTCGGGGACGAGTCGGGACCACGCATCATGATCGCCGGTCATATGGATGAAGTCGCGTTCATGGTCACACGGATCACAGAGAACGGCATGTTGTACATACAACCGCTCGGCGGCTGGTGGAGCCAAGTGCTGATGGCACAACGGTTCGACATCATAACATCGAACGGGAAAATCCCGGGTGTCGTCGCCTCGACGCCTCCGCATTTACTCGGGCCTGAGGCACAGAACAAACCGATGGAAATCAAGCAGATGTTCATCGATATTGGGGCCGACTCAAAAGAAGAGGCGGAGTCATGGGGCGTCCGGCCAGGAGTTCCTGCCGTGCCGACGAGTGAATTCACTCCGCTCCACCATCCGAAAAAAATTATGGCCAAAGCATGGGACAACCGCTACGGTGTCGGTCTCGCCATCGAGTTGCTCGAAGAGACGACTAAAGCAGATCACCCGAACATTTTGTTCTCGGGTGCGACTGTCCAAGAAGAAGTCGGCCTGCGCGGGGCCCAGACGGCTGCCGAGATGATTCAGCCGGACGTCGCGCTCGTGCTCGATGCGTCGCCAGCCAATGATGCTTCCGGCAATAAGACGGAATTCGGTCAGCTCGGCGAAGGCGCGCTCATCCGGATTCTTGACCGCGTCATGGTCATGTCCCCTGAGATGCGTGACTTCTTGCTCGATACAGCGTCAGATGAAAACATCAAGACACAATACTTCGTGTCACCAGGTGGGACAGACGCAGGTCGTATCCATATGAGTGGGCAAGGTGTGCCGACCGCCGTCATCGGCGTCGCAGCTCGTTACATTCATACGCACGCCTCGATTTTGCATACGGATGACTACGATGCGGCCAAAGCGCTTCTAAAAGCGCTCGTCAAACGGTTAGACCGTTCGACGATGGAAACGCTCCGCGCATCCCGTTAATGAACGACGCCACTTTAACCGAGTGGCGTTTTTTTCTGTTGATATTTACAGGGAAAAGATTATACTGATAAAAGTGTGAAGACAGAAACTTTACGACTGACAAGACAATAGAAAGAGGGGTGAATCCCATGCTCAAGAAGAAAGGGATCACGCTCAGCCCGTCACTCTACTTTGTGACGGCGCTCAGCTATATGGCACTCGGATTATTCAGTACACTCATTATCGGGTTGATCATGAAGACAATTGGGGGGCAATTGCTCGGCACGAGCGTTAGCGGTCTCGGCGATACACTCCAACAAATCGGAGATGTCGCCATCAGTTTGACGGGACCAGCCATCGGGATTGCGATTGCCTATGCGCTCCAGGCTCCGCCACTCATCTTGTTTTCAGCGCTCGTCGTCGGGACGTTCGGCTATGAGTTCGGGCCGGCGGGTAGTTACGTCGCGACGCTTCTTTCGGTCGAACTGGCCAAGCTCGTTTCGAAGTCGACGAAGCTTGATATTTTAGTGACGCCATTCACGACGATCGCGATCGGCTACTTGAGTGCGACGTACATCGGGAAATATGTCGGTCTGTTCATGACCCAACTCGGCACGTGGATCGAGTGGGGGACTGAACAACAACCGCTCGTTATGGGCGTCATCGTCGCGACGCTCATGGGTCTCGCGTTGACGGCCCCGATTTCAAGCGCGGCCATCGCGCTCATGCTCGGGCTTAGCGGGATCGCCGCCGGTGCGGCGACGGTCGGGTGTGCGGCTCAAATGGTCGGGTTCGCGGTCACAAGTTACCGTGACAACGGCATCGGCGGAGCGGTTGCTCAAGGGATCGGCACGTCGATGCTTCAAGTCGGGAATATCGTCAAAAATCCATGGATCCTACTGCCCCCGACGGTTGCCGGTGCGGTACTCGCCCCGATCGCCATCTTGTTGTTTGAATTAGAGAGTGTCGCGGCCGGAGCCGGGATGGGGACGAGCGGCCTCGTCGGTCCGATCGTCATGCTCGAAACGATGGGCTTCAGTTGGCATACGTTGATCGTCGTCTTCGGTTTCTTGATCGTCGGTCCGGCCATACTGAGCTATGCGGTATATCAAGTATTGACCCGGATGAACCGGATTCAGCCGAATGATATGAAAATCGAATATTGAACCGACACATAAAAATAAGCGTCTCGCCAAGTTGCGAGACGCTTATTCATTTGACGCCGAGCAGATCACCAGCCGAAGAAGTTACGGACGGTCTCGACGGTTTCGCGCGGGATTCTAAAGCTGACGAAGAACAGCGTGAGTATCAATGCGTAGATGGGAAGTAAAAAACGTTTCCTGACAATCGGCAAGTAGCGGACGAGGCGTTTCAATCCACGTTCTACGATGTAAATGATGGCGAATCCAACGATGAGCCAAACGAGAATTTGACTTCGTGTCTTATCTGTATCGATGAACAAGTACCCGTAGCGGAGAATGGAGAGCATTCCGACGGCGCCGACGAGCTGTTCGAGTGGGTGTTTCATGTCCGGATTTAATTGTTCACGCGTCCATTTTGTCATGTTGTCACCTTTTTCAAATAGTCTTCGCTCTTGATTATAGCAAAACACGAGAGCGGATTGTGAGAACGGACTTATGCTATCATTAACGTGGAAAAAAGAACAGGAGTGATGAAGATGAAACGATTGACAACGATGGTTGAATATACAGAAGCAAAGCAAGGGAAAAGTGTGTTCATGTTTTCAGCGACATGGTGTGGCGATTGCCGCTTCCTCGATCCGTTCATGCCCGAACTGGAGTCAAAGTTCAACGAGTGGACGTTCTACTACGTCGACCGTGACGAATGGATGGAACTCGCACAAGAACTCGATATTTTCGGGATTCCGAGTTTTGTCGCCTTTAACGGTGGGCAAGAAGTGGACCGCTACGTCGGACGCGAACGTAAAACGCCGGAGCAAGTCGAAGCATTTCTTAGCGAGTTAGGGTGATTTAGATGGAACGGAATGAACTGCGGCGAGCGATCGAACGTCAATTCACTGACGGGTATCGGACGTCTTATGACAGAGAAAATGAAGTGTTGCGAATCGAACGGGCAGCTGACCGGTTCGGCGTCAACATTCGACTGGCCCCACTTGTTGCCAAAGCAAAAGTGCGCGGCAATATTGCGGTTGAAGAAATCGTCGACTATATAAAGACGGCCCTTACAGCAGACCAAGAGATTGAATTAGTCGGCAACGAAGCCCAAATTTTCCCGGTCATTCGGGCCGCTTCGTTCTCGACAGAAACAAAAACCGGACAAGCGCTCGTCGTGACACCGCATACGGCGGAGACGGCCATCTACTATGCCCTCGACCTTGGCAACGGGTATCGTTTGATTGAAGAGCGGCATTTGAATGCGATGATGACGAAAGAGCGAGTCGATCAAGTGGCGCGGGATAACGTGAAAAAGTTACCGACCGACTTAAAAGAAGACGATGTCGCCGGCAACAAATTCTATTTCCTGTCTGCCCGTGACGGCTACGAGGCGTCTCGTATCCTCAATGACGAATTTTTACGGGTCATGGATCGACGAATCGAAGGAGACATGTTAGTCGGGGTGCCGCATCAAGATGTGATGATCATCGCCGATATCCGGAACGATCAAGGATACGACGCGATGCAACAGCTCATGTTCGACTTTTTTACGAACGGACGCGTCCCGGTGACAGCTCTCGCGTTTCATTATGAGGACGGCGTTCTCGAACCAATTTTTATTGTTGGAAAAAAGAACCCACCAACGGACGCATAATCTGCTAAACTATTTGTGTCTAGTTTGAAAGAAGGGGCGTATTTACGTATGCAAATTAATGCTTTTTATAACCGTGAAGGAATTGGCGATGTTCTCATGGTGTTGTTAAAAGAAGGCGATCGCCATCATCAAGTCGTCGAACGAAAAGACGATATCGCCATCGTTAAAGCGGCGGACGGATCAGTGAACGGCTACAACGTGTTTAATGCGAGTAACTATTTCAATGTCAGTGACTGGCACGGTCCGGTCGGCTTGACGGCAGAATTGATCGAGACGCTCGGTGTCATTTTACGCAAGCAGAATATCGAAGCGGATTTATCGGGCGTTGACTTCACACCGACGTTCGTTGTCGGTTATGTCGAATCGGCTGAGAAACATCCCGATGCGGATAAATTATCGATCTGCCAAGTCGAGATCGATCAAGGTACGGTTCAAATCGTTTGTGGAGCGCCGAACGTTGCGGCCGGACAAAAGGTCGTCGTCGCAAAACCAGGAGCGGTCATGCCGTCGGGTCTCATTATCCGACCGTCTAAACTCCGTGGGGAGAGCTCGCATGGGATGATTTGTTCAGCACGTGAGTTGAACCTTCCTGATGCACCGCAAGAAAAAGGAATTTTAGTGTTAGATGACGAATATGAAGTAGGGAAAGCATTTGAAATCGGTCGCTAAACTCGACCGATTTTTTGCTAAATGAGGATTGAGTGAAAAAGCGAGGAATCGACTATGGATGCATATGAACGTTCATTAAAACAGCAAGCAGAGCGAATTCGGCGCGAACTATCCCAAGAAGGGAAGAAAAGTGCGCCTGCACCAAAACCTGAACCAACGGGCGAGTTCATTCCGTCTGACGTCCCATCTCCGATTTATGGATATGCGCGACCGAAACCAAAGATCAACTTACCGACCGAGCATTCGCCTGAGACGAGGGACGATCTGTCCATCAATCAAAGCGAGCCTGATATTGATCCAGAACCATCGACTGTAGTGCCTGTTACCGAGGAAATAGTCGTCGACGAACCTGTACAAGTTACAGAACCTTTCGTTCCAGACGAGGTTGTCGTGGAAGTGAACGAGTCGGTCGAACCTCCATTCGTGGCAGAGGAAACGGTCTCGGCAGAACGTCAGACTGTGGCCGAGCCTTCTGAGCCAGAAGAGACGATTATTTCCCCGGAAACGTCTGGCGTGAGCGATGATGAGTCCTTTGTACAGGAGGCCGATAACGTATCCGACTCGTCGAGTGATCTGAAACCGTTACTCGGAGACGTATCTATTTTAGAAGACGGCTTTGCCTCGGTGTTCATGGGTTCTACCCATTTGAAAACGTCAAAGATCGCCGTCCGTGAAGAAAAAGAAGAGGCAGCTTCAGCGGACGTTTCAATCGAAGTGACATCGGTCGAAGAAGTAGCTCCTGTCGTCGAGGATGTTGCAAAAACATTACAGACCGATACCGACGAGCCCTTTCACGCTCTTGACGAAGCCGAGTTGACACCTGCTGTCAACGTGTCGTACAAAGCGGATAGCCCTCCATTAAACGTCATGATGACTCCGCAAGACCGGATGGCGATGTACCGCAGCCGACGGCTTGCTCAAAAAAACAATAATCTGTAATAGCACGACTCAATGAGTTTTGCTATAATGACAAAGGTTTGTCGCTTTTTCTGCAAACCGCAATGAATTAGGGGGGCTATTTACAGATGAACCGTTATCACTTCGTCGGAATTAAAGGAACGGGCATGAGTCCTTTAGCTCAAATTTTAAATGATATGAACAATGAAGTCCGAGGTTCGGACGTTGACAAAACATTTTTTACAGAAGAAGCATTGAAACGGAAAGGTATCGAAATTCTTCCGTTTGATCCTGAAAATATTACTGAAGGTCAAATCGTCGTTCAAGGAAATGCGTTCACTGACGATCATCCTGAAATCTTACGTGCGCGTGAGCTCGGTTTGACGATTTATAAATATTACGAGTTCCTCGGTGAACTAGCGGATCATTATACAAGTGTCGCCATCACAGGATCGCATGGAAAGACGTCTACTACGGGTCTGCTCGCTCATGTCATGCGTGGGATTGAACCGACATCGTTCTTGATCGGAGACGGTACGGGCGAAGGCGTGGAAGACTCGAAAAACTTCGTGTTTGAGGCGTGCGAGTATAAACGTCACTTCCTATACTACCGCCCAGACTATGCGATTATGACGAATGTCGATTTTGACCATTCAGATTATTTCTCAGGGCTTGACGATGTCATTGATGCGTTCCAAGAAATGGCGAAACAAGTAGAAAAAGGTATTATCGCTTGTGGTGACGATGAGAATCTTCAACAGATTCAAGCGAACGTCCCGATCGTCTATTACGGGTTTGGTGCCCATAACGATTTCCGTGCCGAAAACGTGAACTCGACGGATAACGGGACGACGTTTGACGTCTATTTGCGTGACGATTTCTATGGGACGTTCCGCATTCCGGGATATGGTAACCACAGCGTCTTGAACGCCCTTGCCGTCATCGCGACGTGCGACTACGAGAACTTATCGAAAGATCTTGTGAAAGAGCGCCTCGAGACGTTCAACGGCGTTAAACGCCGTTTCAGTGAATCGACGCTCGATGGGCAAGTCCTGATCGATGATTATGCACATCACCCGCGCGAAATCAGTGCCACCGTCGAAGCGGCACGTAAAAAGTACGCCGGACGGGAAGTCGTCGCGATTTTCCAACCGCATACGTACACGCGTCTCAAGTCGTTTATGGATGACTTCGCGTCATCACTCGCCGAAGCGGACGCCGTTTATTTGTGCGACATCTTTGGCTCGGCCCGAGAACAAGAAGGGACGGTCACGATCGAAGACCTTCAATCGCGGATCGACGGTGCCAACGTTCTGAAACGTCCTGATGTCGGCGTTCTCCGTCAACATCGTGATGCGGTCTTGTTGTTTATGGGAGCAGGAGATATTCAGACGTATCAACGCGAGTATGAGAACTTCGTCAAACTCGAAGCGTAAGTTGTGAGCGGATGGCCCGGGCCATTCGCTTTTTTTTGTGTTTAAACTCGAATAAAGAAGGAAATAGTATTATCGACTGAACACAAAAAAGGAGATGTTAAGGATGGCAAGCCAAGGCTCATTGAATACGTTGAACAAAGAGGTGGCCAACTACGGCCTATTATTCGTCAAACTTCATAACTACCACTGGTATATTAGCGGACCTCACTTCTTCACATACCATGAAAAATTAGAGGAGCTTTACAACTTGGTCGCTGAGCTGTATGACGATGTCGCCGAGCGTTTACTCATGAATGACGGGGAACCGTATGCGACGATGAAAGAGTACTTAGAGCACTCGACACTACAAGAAGGTGATCGTCACGCCGATACAGAACAGATGATCAAAGACGTGATCAATGATTTCAAACAAATCCGTCAAGAGATGCAAGATGCGATGGAAAACTTTGAAGACGGGGACGAAGCGATCGAAGATACGTTCGTTTCCCACATCGAGCGTCTCGAAAAAGAAATTTGGATGATGTCTGCTGCTCTCGGCAGAAAGACGAAACTATAATGAAAAGGTGCGCCAATTGTAGGCGCACCTTTTTTCGTTCATTTTAAGTTTTCTGGATTCAACGGTTGTAACGTGTCGACGACGAAACGGCCGTCTTTCCGGATCAAGACGTCGTCAAACCAAATCTCACCGCCGCCATAGTCAGGACGTTGGATATTGACGAGGTCCCAATGGATGGAAGAGTTGTTGCCGTTATAGGCATCGTCATACGCTTGTCCCGGGGTAAAATGGAAACTGCCATCGATTTTCTCATCGAATAAAATATCTTTCATCGGGTGTTGGATGTAAGGGTTCACGCCGATCGCAAATTCGCCGACGTAACGAGCTCCTTCGTCCGTATCGAACACTTCATTGATGCGTGCGGTATCGTTCGCTGTCGCTTCGACGATTTTTCCGTCTTTGAACGTTAATTTCACGTTCTCGAACGTAAAACCGTGGTACGGCGATGGCGTGTTGTACGTGATGACGCCGTTGATCGAATCTTTGACCGGCGCGGTGAACACTTCTCCGTCGGGGATGTTCATTTGACCCGAGCACTTGATGGCTGGGATGTCTTTGATCGAGAACGTGAGCTCCGTGCCCGGTCCTTTGATCGTGACACGGTCGGTTTGGTCCATGAGCGTGACGAGTGCGTCCATAGCCCGGTCCATCTTGCCGTAATCGAGTGTGCAGACGTTGAAATAGAAGTCTTCGAACGCCTCCGTCGATTTTCCGGCGAGTTGGGCCATTGACGGTGATGGGTAACGTAAGACGACCCATTTCGTCCCTTTGACGCGATCTTCCGTATGCATTTTACCGATTGTGGCGCCGACAAGCTTTTGTTGCTCGGCGGGAACGTCCGACAGCTCGTTAATGTTATCACCCGCACGGAGACCGATATAGGCGTCCATCGCTTGCATTTGCTTGCGTTCGATGTCGGCCATCAACTCGAGTTGTTCCTTGCTTGCTTGCGTGTATAACTTCCGCAAGATACGGCTTTCTTTCAACAAGACGAACGGCTGCCCCCCGGCTTCGTACGCTTTTTCGACAAGTGCCTCGACGAGTGACTCCTCGACGCCGAAATTCTCGATGAGAACGCGTTCGCCTGGCTTTAATTCGGTTGAATAATTGATCAGTCCGTCTGCCAATTGCGTGATTCTTGGATCTCTCATACAAACACCCCTTAAACTTTTTTTAATTTATTTCTATTTTAGTGTAATCGAAAACATAAAAACGGGTAAAGGAATAATCAGACCGGATGGCGAAAACGGTAGTGACAAATCTTTTCAGTCATAATGGTGCTATAATGAAATCACCAGATAATTGAACAGGAGGAATGGACGAATGGAAATCACCTTAGGAGGCATTGCAGGGCTCATCGCAGCACTTGCATTTGTCGTACTCGTATTTTTCTTGGCTCGCGTCTTGTCGAACGTCAATCGCACACTCGGCAGCGTCGCGAATACGACAGAAAATTTAGAACGTCAGTTGGACGGCATCACAATGGAAGTGACGGCGCTCTTACATAAGACGAACCGTCTCGTAGATAACGTGGAAGAGAAGACAGAGTTGCTCGCACCGGTGGCGCATGCCCTCGATGAGCTCGGCACATCGCTAAATGAAGTGACCGAGTCGGTACGAACAGTTTCTTCATCTGTTCACGTGGCAGCAGACGAAAATAAAGACCAAATCGCCCAAGCCGTACGTTGGGGCTCGGTCGCGGTAGAATTATTCAAGAAAAACAAAACAGAAACTTCTTCAGAAGAGCGCCCGTCACGCCGTCGTGGCCGCCGGGAGCGTAAGCAAGACACGCCGTCGGTCTCACCAGGATTAATCGCGACAGACGATACAATCAAATCATAACAAGCCCAAGGAGGATATATTATGACATACGTTAAAAAAGACCAAACAAATCAAGATCAGCAATCAAGCGGCGGATTCCTAGCCGGCGTCGTCCTCGGCGGTATCATCGGTGCAGCCGTTGCCTTGCTCACCTCGCCAAAAAGTGGACGCGAAGTACGTACTTATCTTGATGAGAAAACATCGACTTCACGTGAACGCTTGACCGTCAAATCAAAAGAAGTACGTGAAAAAGCTGAGCCGGTCGTCGGGGAATGGATCAAAGTAGCGAGCGACAAGGCTGCTCCGGTCCTCAATCTTGTCAAAGATAAGGCACGCGAGGCTGCTGAACTGAAACAGCAAGTTGACGAAGATGAACTCTCAATCGAAGAAGCGATGGAAAAAGCGGATCAGCTCGTCGCGGAAGCGGAAGCCGAAGTGAAAGAACAGCTCGATCAAGCAGCAGAAGAGACGTCAAGCGAAGCAACAGAACAAGCTGACACGGACGCTAAGCCAGAATCGGCCCAATCAAAAGGCCAATCAATCTCGAAATCGAACAATTCGAATGCGAACAAGTCAAATGCGAACAAGTCAAATGCGAACAAGCAAGAGCCGAAAAATAGTCGCGACGAGTCGACGAACTATGAGTCGGATTTCGAAGCACCGGTCAAAGACTTGCTTGACGATGAATCAAAACAAGAGTTGAAAGAATTGAAGAACGACTTGAAGAACGGCAATAAATAACGCGTCAAGTGTCCGGACGATCCGGACACTTTTTTTGTGGATTTTGTGTCACAGCCCATTTCTCTATGACAAAGCGAATAAAGTTCGCTATAATTAAGTTTCTGGAAAGAACGGCTTAGGAATGAGAGGGAAATTATGAGTCCACAAGATCAATTGAATCGATTACGTCGTGAAATGGATGAGTTGAACCGTGAGATGCTCGACTTGATTAGTCGTCGTGGAACGCTCGCGGTCGAAATTGGAAAAGTGAAACGTCTTCAAGGTGTGGAGCGGTATGACCCGGTTCGAGAACGAGAAATGTTAGATTTCATCGCCGCATCGAATCCCGGTCCTTTCGAGACGTCACGCCTTCAGCATTTGTTCAAAGAAATGTTTAAAGCGTCTGCCGAGTTGCAAGGAGAAGATCGAGATAAAACGTTGCTCGTGTCGCGCAAGCGTCAAGCCGAAGATACGATCGTCACACTGCAAGATGTAGTCATCGGCAACGGCCGGCCGCAATTGATTGCCGGTCCATGTGCGGTCGAATCGTTCGAGCAAGTGAATGCAGTGGCTGAGAAGTTAGCGTTGTCTGGCGTGAAAATCATGCGCGGCGGCGCCTATAAGCCGCGGACTTCACCGTACGACTTCCAAGGTCTCGGATTTGAAGGCCTCAAACTGTTGAAACAAGCGGCCGATCGCCACGACTTGCGTGTCATCTCAGAGATCATGACACCGGGTGCGGTCGAGTCAGCGCTGCCTTACGTCGATATCATTCAAGTTGGGGCGCGCAACATGCAAAACTTCGATTTGTTGAAAGAAGTCGGCAAGACGTCAAAACCGGTTCTGTTGAAGCGGGGTCTTGCGGCGACGATCGAAGAATTCATTTATGCTGCGGAATACATTATGGCGAGCGGCAATAGCCAAGTCATTTTGTGTGAACGTGGCATCCGGACGTATGAACGGGCGACACGCAACACGCTCGACATCACGGCCGTGCCGATTTTAAAACAAGAGACACATTTACCGGTCATGGTCGATGTCACCCATTCAACGGGACGACGCGATTTGTTGCTTCCGGCAGCGAAAGCAGCGCTCGCGGTCGGGGCTGACGGCGTCATGGTCGAAGTGCATCCGAATCCGGCAATCGCCTTGTCTGATGCCCAGCAGCAGCTTGATTTCGATCAATTCGATCAGTTCATCGATGGGCTCACAGCTCAGTTCCCTCAACTTGATTTGGTGAAAAAATAAGCTTTCCAATTGGAAACGTTTTATATAGCGTGAAGACAGGGTAAAATGATGACAGATACCTGTCTTCCTTTTTTGATACGTTTTTTGAAAATCGTTTGAAAATCATTGCTTGTAGGAGGAGTTTTAATGAACAGTAACAATATCACAATCTATGACGTCGCACGCGAAGCCGGGGTGTCGATGGCGACCGTCTCACGTGTCGTCAACGGAAACCCGAACGTGAAACCGACAACCCGTAAAAAAGTACAGGAAGCAATCGATCGACTCGGCTATCGTCCGAACGCCGTCGCACGTGGTCTCGCAAGTAAAAAGACGACGACAGTCGGCGTCATCGTGCCAGACATCTCAAACATCTTCTTTGCTGATTTAGCACGTGGAATCGAGGACGTGGCGACGATGTATAAATACAACATCATCCTCGGCAACTCGGACTCGAACCGCGACAAGGAAATTCATTTGTTGAACACGTTGCTCGGTAAACAAGTCGATGGGATCATCTTCATGGGCGGCCGTCTTCACGAAGACCTCGTCGATGAGTTCAAAAAATCACCGGTCCCGATCGTTCTTGCAGCGACGTTGAACCAAGGGTACGACCTCCCAGCGGTCAATATCGACTATGAACAGGCTGCCTATGACGCAACCAAAATGTTGATTGGCCACGGCCATAAACAAGTCGGCTTCATCACAGGTCCGCTCGAGCAACAAATCAATGGCGAGAAGAAGTTCTCTGGCTACCGCCGTGCTCTTGAGGATGCAGGACTTCCGTTCCGTGAGAACGATGTCATCCTTGGGAACTATACGTATGCGTCTGGCCTCGAAGCGATGCAAAAGATGCTCGGACGCGATGACTGCCCGAAAGCAATCTTCGCCGGTACGGACGAAATGGCACTCGGCGTCATCCATGCGATTCAAGACGCTGGGTATTCTGTGCCGAACGACTTTGAAGTCGTCGGTCACGATAACACGCGTCTCGCTACGATGATTCGTCCGAAGTTGACGACGGTCGTTCAACCGATGTATGACATCGGAGCTGTCGCTATGCGATTATTGACGAAAATCTTGAATGCTGAAGAAATCGAAGAGAAGAACGTCGTCTTGCCGCACCGGATCGAGCGTCGTGACTCGTTACGAAAAGACTGAATCAAAAAAACCGATGTGAGTTGGCAATTGCCAATTCACATCGGTTTTTTCATAAGTAAAGTGACTTGCGGTCGTTTGAGATGAACGGCCAAAATGCGCGTTTCGTCACTTCCCAGTTTTTCTCTTCGATTTGTTGCCGTCGCGGAATATGGTCGAACGTATACGAATTGTCATCCCATCTCGTCGGCAACGGCTGGTCTGATTTGTTTCGCCACCGTTCAATCCAGGCGGATGGAATGTCGCCTGCGTACGGAGCTTCGCGTGTCAATCCGGCCCACACTTGCGACCAGGCGCGCGGGACAGCTCGAAACCAGTCGTACCCGCCGCCGCCTAGGGCGACAAGTCGTCCTTCCGTATACTCGTCGGCGAGGCGAGAGGCGATTTGAGGGATTTGTTCGAACGTATGAATTGTCGAGGCGAGATGCGTCAACGGGTCGAACGCGTGCGCATCAGCCCCGTTCTGCGTCAAGATGATATCTGGTTTGAACCACTCACACGCTTCCCGGAACACGGTCTCGTAACAGCGTAGGAACGATTCGTCTTGTGTGAAAGCATCAATCGGGACGTTCCAACTATAGCCGTAGCCGTTCCCGTTGCCGCGCTCTGTGACCGCCCCTGTGCCTGGGAAGAGGTAGCGGCCGGTCTCGTGGATCGATAGCGTCATCACATCAGCGTCATCATAGAACAGCCATTGGACACCGTCTCCGTGATGAGCGTCTGTATCGACGTAGAGGACCCGCGTCCCGTATTGCTTGCGGACGTGAGCGATGGCGACGGCCGCGTCGTTATAGACGCAAAAGCCGGACGCTTTTCGTCTCATCCCGTGATGGAGCCCGCCACCGATGTGAAAAGCGCGTTCGACTTGTCCGCTCGCGACGAGTTCAAGCGCATGCATCGTTCCGCCGACGAGCCGGGCAGCTCCTTCGTGAATAGCTGGGAAGATGGGCGTATCTTCCGTCCCGAGTCCGAATTTATTTGCTTTCAGCCCTGACAGTTTACCCGCGGCAGCTGCTTGGACGGCCTCGATGTAGTCGACGTCATGGACAAGCGCGAGCGACTCGACTGAAGCGATCGGTGAGGCGATCCACTCAGAGGCTGACAGTTTTCCGGAATCGACCAGAAGAGATGTCGTCAGCTCCAAACGGATCGGATTGAACGGATGATCCGCGTGGAAGCGGTACGAGTTCTCATTCTCCCCGAATATGTAGGCGGGTCTCATTGGAACATCTCCGGACCCAGTACGTCAAAACCTTCTCGCTTTAATCGATCGATGATGCGTAGCGGGTTCATCGTTTGAACACGGAATGAGATGATTCGCTTATATGGATCGGGTGTCGGATGGACGAAGACGTTGATAATATTCACGTTCGTTTTTGCTAAGAGCCGCGTCACTTTTTCAAGTGCCCCGGTCGTATTCTCGACAAGGATCTCGATTTGCGAGCTCGGTTCGAGTGCGCCCGTCAATTGGACGAAATAACGAAGTAAATCGGTTTCGGTCAACACACCGACAAGTTTTCCTTGTTCGACGATCGGCAGGCACGTCAAACGATATTCATAGAACAGGGCGGCCGCGTCTTCAAAAAAATCGTACGGGTGGGCTGTCGTCACGTCCTGACGCATAATGCTCGAGACCGGGTTTTTGAAGTCGGCGCGCTCACTTTCTGGATGAAATACACTTGTGGCGCCGCTCATCTCGAACTGACCGACAATCCCGACGACTTGCCGGGCCGGATTGGTGACGATCAAGTGGCGTACTTTATGGTCGCGCATGAGTTTTGCCGCATGCGCAATCGTATTGGTCGGTTGAATCGTCACGACGTGGCGATTCATCATTTGCTCAATCAGCATCGTAACCCTCCTCAGTCATACATGAACCGGCGTCGAAGCCGGAGTGAATCGAAGTGATCAATCGATTCTTGCCGCACGTTTTTTCCGATGCGGGCCATCAGACAGTTGGCCGGGTGGGACGCGATTTCCGGGTCGTCCGTCGGATAGAAGACAAGACCGCCGTGGTTCATCATTTTCTCCATCACTTTGCGGTAGTCCCAAATCGACAGACCGCTTCCTTTTAGATCCCAGTGCCAATAGTACTCCGTCGTCAAGATTAAGAAATCATCCATATGTGGATCCAACATCGACACTTCGAGTAGCTGTTTACCGATCCGTTGTCCCCGAAAGCGTGGACTCACCTCAATAGCGCCGAGCTCGAGAATATATGGATCATTGCCCTCACTCCAACGTTCATACGGGTCTGGATATAAATACGTGACGTAACCGATGACGAGGTCGTCAACGCGCGCCACGATGATCCGTCCTTCTTTCAACCCGGCAATTTCAACGAGCGCCTTATGTTGGTCTTCTGGCTCTCGAAACGCGGTCAAGCCTTCATCGAGCCGATACGTTGCGAGCACGTCGCTCTCGATTGGTCCATCGATGATTACGGCTCCGAGTGAGGTTTCCCACACTTTTGAATGATATTGTTTTTCCATGGAGTCACCACCTTCTTCACGTTCTATTATAGCGCTTTCATTGCACAACGTTCACACTGTTTTGGAGTTTTTGGAAATTCATTGATTTGTCATAATATTAACACTATACTGAAAGTGGATACACCATTCATTATAGGGGGAGGCGAATCTTTGACGATGGAAAAATTGAAAGCGTTATCAGGGGAGCATCAATTAACGTCGTATGAAGAGGCTTGTCAGTCGTTCGAGTGGACACAAGCAGAGGCATTATTGTCTTGGAACTTGACTGGAAATGTCAACATGGCGTATGAGGCGATTGATCGTCACGCTGAAGGGGAGCTGGCGGACAAACTGGCACTGCTCTATTTCGATGGGGATCGGGAAGAGCGGTATACTTACGCGCAGATGAAACAGGAAAGCAATCGCGCTGGAAATGTTCTGAAATCGGTTGGGGTGGAGAAGGGCGATCGAGTCTTTGTCTTCATGCCGCGGAGTCCAGAACTTTATTTTATTTTACTTGGTACGCTCAAGCTCGGTGCGATTGTCGGGCCGCTATTTGAGGCGTTCATGGAACAGGCGGTACACGACCGTTTGCTCGACGCGGAAGCGAAAGTCATCGTGACGACAGAGGCGCTGTTGCCGCGTATACCCGTCGATCAATTGCCACATCTTGAGACGATTTTGCTTGTTGGCGACGGCGTCGACGAATCAGGAAAAATCATCGATTACCGGAAACTAGCGAACGATGCATCGACCGATCTCGATATTACGTGGGTCGACAGGGAAGACGGCATGATCTTGCATTATACGTCGGGCTCGACCGGGAAACCGAAAGGCGTCTTGCACGTCCATAACGCCATGATCCAGCACTTGATGACCGGGAAGTGGGTGCTCGATTTGCAACCGAACGATATTTACTGGTGCACCGCCGACCCAGGCTGGGTGACGGGTACGAGTTACGGGATTTTTGCGCCCTTCTTGAACGGGGCGACGAACGTGATTGTCGGTGGACGGTTCAACCCTGAGTTTTGGTACTCGGTCATCGAGCGGTTCGGTGTCACTGTCTGGTATAGCGCGCCGACAGCGTTTCGGATGTTGATGGGCGCGGGGGAAGAAGCGTTCGAGAAATACGACTTGTCGTCACTGCGCCACATTCTATCGGTCGGTGAACCGCTCAACCCGGAAGTCATTCGCTGGGGCAACGAATCGTTTGGGCTACGCATTCACGACACGTGGTGGATGACGGAGACAGGAGCGATGATGATCTGTAACTATCCGGCGATGGACATTAAACCGGGATCGATGGGGAAAGCGATTCCTGGCTGTGAGGCGGCGATCTTAGACGACCGTGGCCAACCGCTGCCGCCGCATCGGATGGGCAACTTGGCATTGAAGACGCCTTGGCCGTCGATGATGCGTAAAATTTGGAAAAATGATGCGAAGTACGAGAGCTACTTCTGGGGTGACTGGTACGTTTCTGGTGATTCGGCCTATATGGACGAGGACGGCTATTTCTGGTTCCAAGGCAGAGTGGACGACGTCATCATGACAGCAGGAGAGCGGGTCGGACCGTTCGAAGTCGAGAGCCGCCTCGTCGAGCATCCGGCTGTCGCCGAAGCCGGAGTCATCGGGAAACCGGATCCGGTCCGCGGTGAGATCATCAAGGCGTTCATCGCGCTCCGAAAAGGCTATGAGCCATCGGACGAATTGAAGGCGGAAATTCAAAAATTCGTCAAAGAAGGTTTGGCAGCCCATGCGGCACCGCGTGAGATCGAGTTCAAAGACAAGCTTCCGAAAACGCGGAGCGGGAAGATCATGCGTCGCGTCCTCAAAGCGTGGGAGTTGAATCTCGAGGCCGGTGACCTCTCGACGATGGAAGATTAAGCATAAGAAAAGGTCGACACGCGATGTGTCGACCTTTCTTTGCGTTATGATGCGTCCGCCTCGTTCTCGGCGTCTTCTTTTGCTTTTGCTTCGTCTTCTGCTTTTTTCTTAGCCTCGGCTTCAGCTTCAGCTTCGGCTTTCTGTTCGGCTTCAGCTTCGGCTTTCTGTGCGGCCTCTGCTTGTTTCTTCGCTTCAGCTTTTGCATCAGCGTCGCGTTGTGCCTCGGCATCTTGCTGTGCCTGTTCAGCCTTTTCTTTGGCTTCTTCGGCTTGCTGTTTTGCTTCTTCGGCTTGCTGTTTTGCTTCTTCAGCTTGCTTCTTCGCTTCCTCTTCTTTCTTCTTCTCTTCGAGTTTCTTCTTCTCAGAGAACGTTCCAGAGTCTTTGAAGTCGCTAGGTTTGACGCTAGCTGGTTGGCTGAATCGTGCGTTTGTGTTGAAAATTTCAGGCTTATCAGCATACACGAGGTTAGCAGTCTGTGACCAGATCCGTTGCGTACGTTGGTAATACTGACCTACTTCACCACTGTTGACCAATTCACCAAACTGAGAGTCGAATCCAGACCAAACAGCAAGCGTGACGTTTGGCGTTGAACCGACCAAGTACGAATCGCGTCGATTATTGGTTGTACCGGTTTTACCCATCCAGTCGCCAGGGACGTTCAAGAGCGAGTTAGCGTATGTCGCTGTACCCGACGAGTAAACGTCACGTAGCATATCAATAACAAGGTACGAAGTACGATCTGTATAGATACGCGTCTTCTTCGCTTGTTTCTCAAAAATGACTTCACCATTGTACTCGATGCGTTCGATGAAGTACGGTTCAACATGTTCACCGTAGTTAGCTAGCATCGCGTAAGCCGATGCCAAGTCGACCGGAGTAACTTCACCAGTTCCTAGCGCCATTGCCGAAGCTGTACGGTTTGCTTCAGACACCGGAATACCCATATCAACGAGTTTTTGCGTATCGGCTGGTTTTTGGTTGCGCTCTTCATAAATTTTAACAGCTGGTACGTTCAGGGAGCGTTTCAACGCTTCACGCGCTGTCACTGCACCGTTATGTGTTCTACTTTCGTTCATTACTTCTTTTTTCGGCTGTCCTGGACCGGTGAATTTATAGAAGTATTGTTCATCCAGAATGGTTGTCTCAGGTGTAATCATTCCAGCTTCAATAGCATTTGCATAAACAAGAACTGGTTTCGCTGTCGATCCGATTTGACGCTCCATACGCAAGGCGCGGTTCACCTCGTCAGTTTTACCGTTAATGTATCGGCCTCCGACAAATCCAAGAACTCGTCCAGTTTTGTTTTCGAGCATGACAGCTGCCGTCTGTTCTGGCAAATTGCGGTCTTCTTCTGCGATATATTGATTAGGGGCGAAGTTATTTGCATTTTTAGCCGGTTGTTGCATCGCTTCGTGAATTTCTTTATCAAGCGTCAAATGAATTTTGAAACCACCTTGACGTAACATGTTGTGCGCTCGTTTAGCATATGTCGTTCGAATCGTATCTTGTTCTTCGGTCTTTAAATCTGATAATACGATGCCATCTTGTTCGAGCAAGTAATTTGTGACGAGTTCACGTGCTTGAAGCTCGGCTTCATCCACAACATACGGATAACGGTCCCGCGGCTTCGACTGTGTCTTCATGAAGTCTTGCGTGATGTCGTAATTATATGCGGCATCATATTCTTCTTTAGAAATCTTGCCTGCGACGTACATCCGATTCAATACCGTCTTCATCCGGTTGATCGCCGGTGATACGTCTTCTTTAATGACCCCGCCTTGATAGTAAGGTGTATAAAGGAACGGGTTTTTCGGGATGCCGGACAAGAATGCGGCTTGCGGCAATGTCAGCTTCTCGGCCGACGTGTTGAAGACGCCGCGAGAGGCGGCCTCGATGCCTGAGATGTTGCGTCCCATCGAGTTACGTCCGAACGAGACGACGTTCAAGTAGGCGTTTAAAATCTCATCTTTGTCCATCGCTTTCTCTAAACGGAGGGCAAGCAGGATTTCTTTTGCCTTCCGTTCGAATGAGACCTCGTTCGTCAGCATTTGGTTTTTAATGAGCTGTTGGGTTAGTGTCGAACCACCTGTCCGCTCTTCCGAACCGGTCGCTTCTTGCAGGATGGCCCGAAGCGTCGCTTTCGGGACTACACCGTCGTGTTCGTAAAACTCGACGTCTTCGGTGGCGAGTAAGGCATCGACGACGAAAGGTGAAACTTTATCGACCGTGATCGGTACCCGAACTTCATCGGTCGTATAGTTCCCAATCCGTTCACCGCTTCCGAAGTAAATCTCGGACGTCGATGAGTACGTATTGATTTGTGACGTCATCGTTTTATAGGCTGGAGTCGGCATATCTTTAACGAGTGATGCGAAATATCCGGCCCCGATCCCGGCACCTAAGAAACCGATGAGGACGACAGAGATGATGGTGAGGAGCAAAACGTTCCACGACACATCATAAAATACATTGGCATAACGGCGGGCTTTCAACGACTTTGGTGTGTTCCATATGTCTCGAATCTTCTGCAGCATGACAGCCTCCTTAATATGGTGTAAAACTATTTTAGACAGTATTATATACGATTATAGCACAAGTCCTTGCCCACCTTATCGTGAATGAGCAGACTAATGCAAGTTTCAATCTTCCAGTTGACAACGAGGAAACGTAACTTATAAAATGAATAGCATAGTCAATAATAATAGACGCGATGAAAAAAACGAAGTAGTCGGTTGACCGCTTGTCCAGAAAGCTAGTGGGTGCTGTGAACTAGCCAATGTCAACGATGAATTACACTTTTGGAGCGTGCCATTCGGCCGGGTTGGGACCGTTATCTCTCGTTTTAAGTGGCCACGGCTGTGGCAATTAGGGTGGTACCGCGGAATCTCCGTCCCTTCTCATTTGAGAAGGGGCGTTTTTTTATGTCAATTGAAGGAGTGGAAAACATGGAACTATTAAAAGATTTAGAATTTCGAGGGCTCGTCAACCAAATGACGGATGAGGCAGGATTGAAAGAGCAACTGAGCAAACCGACGACACTATACACCGGGTTCGACCCGACGGCGGACTCGCTCCATATCGGACACTTGCTACCGATCTTGACGTTGAAGCGTTTCCAAGAGGCGGGACACCATGTCATCGCGCTTGTCGGTGGCGCGACCGGGATGATTGGCGACCCGTCAGGACGTTCGGACGAACGATCGCTCAACACGCTCGATACGGTCAAAGAATTTTCGGACCGGATCAAAGATCAGTTGAGCCGCTTCCTCCCGCTCGAAGGGGAGAACCCGATCACGATCCGCAACAACTATGAATGGACAGAAGAGCTGTCGATCATCGATTTCTTACGTGACATCGGCAAACACTTCCCGATCAGCTACATGCTCGCGAAAGACTCGGTCGATTCGCGCATGGAAACCGGGATTTCATACACGGAGTTCTCATACATGTTGCTCCAATCGTTTGATTTCTTGAAGTTGTACGAGACAGAGAATTGCCGTCTCCAAGTCGGAGGCAGCGATCAGTGGGGCAACATTACGGCCGGGCTTGAATTGATCCGTCGCTTCGGCCATTCGGAGAAGGCGTTCGGTCTGACTGTGCCGCTCGTCACGAAGTCGGACGGACAGAAGTTTGGGAAGACGGCCGGTGGTGCGGTATGGCTCGACGCTGACAAGACGACGCCGTACGAGTTTTACCAGTTTTGGATCAACGTCGACGATGCCGATGTCATCAAGTTCATCAAGTACTTCACGTTCATGACGCATGAAGAGATCGACGCGCTCGAAGCGGAAATGACGGCAGCACCTGAAAAACGTGCGGCACAGCGCCGTCTTGCCGAGGAGATGACGAAGCTCGTCCACGGTGAGGCGGGTCTTGACCAAGCGGAACGCATCACGAAAGCGTTCTTCAGCGGCGATTTGAAGACACTCAAGCCCGAGGATATGGATGCCGCGTTCAAAGGGATGCCGCAGTTCGAACTCGACGGCGAACGCAATCTCGTCGATCTTCTCGTCGAGGCGAAAATCGCTCCATCGAAACGCCAAGCGCGCGAAGACGTTCAAAACGGGGCGATTTACTTGAACGGCGAACGCGAGCAAGCGCTCGACAAGCTCGTCACGCGTGAAGACACGCTCGGGGACTTCACAATCATCCGCCGAGGCAAAAAGAAATACTTCGTGATCCGTCACGTCTAACCGATCCGTCCATGTCCGCAAATTTTTCGGACATGGACTTTTTTTGTTGTGTCAAATCAGGTGTGGTCTGATACCATTTCAAATATAGAGAACGAGGAGGACGTCTAATGGATATCGAAGAGTTTTTTGGCGAACAGTTTCATCAGTGGCGGGAACGGTTCCGCTATTACGAGATGGCGATCACGGAGCTTGAGAGCGACCTTGGCATCATCGACCTCGATTGGCAGACCCGACTCGGCTATTCGCCGATCGAGCACGTGAAGACGCGGATGAAGACGTTGCCGTCGATCATTCGGAAGATGAATCAAAAACAGCTCCCACTCGAAGTGGAAGCGTTATGGGACAATATTTATGACGTCGCCGGCGTGCGGATCGTCACGAGTTTCCGCGATGACATCTACGCGATTCTCGATCACTTGAAAAAGCGGGACGACTTACAGATCGACGTCATTAAAGACTATATCGAACATCCAAAGCCGAGCGGTTACCGCAGTCTCCATCTGATTGTGCGGACGAAAGTGTACTTGGCGGAACGTGTCATCTGGGTGCCGGCCGAGATTCAAATTCGGACGCTCGCGATGGACTTTTGGGCGGCGACCGAACATAAGCTTCAATATAAATATCAGCATCAAATCCCCGAGACGTCACGGCAAGAGCTTATCGAGGCGGCCCGAATGGCGGACGCGCTCGATACGCAGATGGGCCGGATTCGCGAACAGATCTTGATATAAAAAAATCCCCTTCTCGAGAGAAGGGGATAAAAGCATTAACGTGAGTAGTACTCAACGATGAGTTGCTCTTTGATTTGGTCGTTCAATTCAGCGCGCTCAGGGATACGTACGTACGTACCTTCGAGTTTCTCAGCGTCGAACGTGATGAATTCTTTTGTAGCTGGTGCTACTTCAAGAGCTTCAGCAATCGCTTTGAAAGTTTTCGATTTTTCGCGAACCGAGATGACTTGACCTGGTTTTACACGGTAAGACGCGATGTCTACACGTGAACCGTCAACTTGGATGTGACCGTGGTTGACGAGTTGGCGTGCTCCACGACGTGTGCGAGCGAGGCCCATACGGTAAACGAGGTTATCAAGGCGTGACTCGAGCAAGAACATGAAGTTCTCACCGTGGATACCTTGCATTTTCCCAGCATCGTTGAAGATGCGACGGAATTGCTTCTCGTTGATTCCGTACATGTGACGGAGTGCTTGCTTCGCTTGAAGCTGAAGACCGTATTCAGAGATTTTACGACGACCATTGCCGTGTTGGCCTGGTGCGTAAGGACGTTTTGCTAATTCTTTACCCGTTTCGCTAAGCGAGATGCCTAAGCGACGCGAGAGTTTCCAAGCTGGACCTGTGTAACGAGCCATGATTGGACTCCTCCTTGTTGTTCATGTATTTTGCACAAAAGAACAACGGTGTCAAAGACGGGTGACGCCCCTTTCTAGGTTCAAGCACCTTCACTTGATAGCGAAGCTACAAGATGCTCCTCCGACTCAGTCGAGGCCCGAAAGGTGGATACGTCTGTCTAGGACTGCTATCGTCATTTCATGCACAAAAATCAGTATACGATGGATCGAGCAGCTTGTCAATCAGATGAAGCGAAGTAATGTCTGGCAAAATTGCTCCAAGCCTTGGCGATCGACTTCTGAGAAGCGATCGAACTCGGGGCTGTCGATATCGAGGACGCCGATCGTTTTGCCGTCACGGATGAGCGGGACGACGATTTCGGAGTTCGAGGCCGCGTCGCAGGCGATATGGCCCGGGAATTGGTGGACGTCGGCGATCAACTGCGTCTCTTGTGTCGAAGCAGCCGTACCGCAGACGCCTTTGCCGAAGGCGATATGGACGCAAGCAGGAAGACCTTGGAACGGTCCGAGGATGAGGCTGTCGTCACCGTCAAGCAAATAGAAGCCGACCCAGTTGATACGGTCAAGGAACTGGTTGAGCAGAGCGCTCGCGTTCGAAAGGTTAGCGACTTGGTTCGTCTCTCCTTCGAGCAGGGCAGCGAGTTGTTTGTTAAGTAAGTCATAGCCGGCGGCCAGGTCGCCAGAGTAAGTAGTAGTTTGGAACATTTGTTTCCCTCCTATATCAAGATGTATTTCAGATTAGCATCATGGTACACGCATTTTTTTATTTTGTCTCCCAAAAAGATTTTCGCGGAAAATAACATTCTCTCCCTAAACCGTTGGAAAACCTATGCAAAACATTGTTTCTATAATATGATTATTAATATCTATACTTATAAAATACTTCATTTTCTTCTTAAAGATACATAAGTCCACGAAAGCGGCTTGGAGGTTGTTACAGAGATGGATTACGGAATATACGGAATTTTAATTGGAATTATTGTCATCGCTCTAGGAGCAATGTTAGGTAGTATGCTAGCTAGACGAAGTTTTTATCAGAAAATTGATGATTTGGATATGCGAAAACAAGGCATCCTGAGTGCGAGTGTCCCGGCCGAGCTTCAAAAGTTCAAACAGTGGCCGATGGAAGGCGAAACGAAAGAAAAATTCGAACGCTGGCACCAGTCGTGGGATGAACTCGTCAGCGTCCACACGGGTCAAATCGATGAGGCGCTATATCGTTCAGAGGAAGACCTCGACAAATATCGTTTCCTTAAAGTCAAATCAGACTTGGCTGCGACCGAACAGTTGATCGAAGAACTCGAATCGATGGTTCACGCGATGCTCGATGAGATGGCAGAGTTTAACGACTATCATGCCTCCCTGCTAGATATCGTCAAAAAAGACGAGAAAGAACTGTATCAGTTCCGCAAGACGCTCATTTCTCAAAATAGCGCTTTTGGCCCGACGTACGATCTCGTCGAAACCGAAATCGCTGTTGCGGAAGCGAAACGGACCGAGATGATGACCCTCAAGCAAGAAGGGCAAGTCTCAGAGGCGTTCATGGCCGGCCAAGTCCTGTCTGAAAAGGTGACGAAGATCCGTGAACTCGTTCAAGTGATTCCCCAGTTTGTCCGGACGGTTCAATTTGACTTAAAGCACCAACTGAATCAACTGCGTGCGGGTCATAAAGAAATGCAGATGGATGGCTACGCCCTCGAGACGCTCGGGTTAGTCGAAGAGATCGAGCAGGCAGAAGACCGCCGTCTCGCGCTCATGACTCGGATCGAACAGCTTGATTTTGAACACTTTGAAACGGACATGCAGCAACTCAGTTCGGATATCGATCAATTGTTCGAGGCGTTCAGCTCCGAGGTCGATGCAAGGCAGTACGTAAAAAAAGAGTTTGCTGGGGTCAAAGAACGCGAACGGCAGACGAACGAATTGATGACGCGCCTTCACCAAGAGATGTCGCGGCTTGTCAGCAACTATGAGATCAATGCCCGGGTCGGTGAGGAGTTCGAACAATTGGACCGGGAACGTGCGGTGCTCGCTGCGAACGTCCTCGATATCGAACAAGCACTCGTCGCTCAGGTGATTCCGTTCAGTCTGATCAAATCAAAAGTGCAAGATGCGAAACGGTCACTCGACCAGTTCGGTGCGATGCATGAACGGTTTATCGAAAATACGAACTCGCTTCGTAAAGAAGAGCTCGAAGTTCGGAATAAACTCGAGTCATGGAAGAAGGAATTGTCCGCTCACCGTCGCCTCTTGGCGAAGAGCGCGATGCCGGTCGTTCCGACTGATTTGACGAGTGACATGCGACAACTTCAAAAAGGGGTGCAGTCGCTAGATGAACAGTTCGAGAAGGCACCGTTCAACATGACGTATATCGTTGGCCTCAGTCACGATGTCGAGGAAACGATGGATAACTTCCGTGACCGCGTCAAAGCACTGCTCCGGCAAGTGACGTATGCGGAACAGTTGCTCCAGTATGCGAATCGGTACCGTCGTCGTGATAACGAGGTGCATGTCGCCTTGACGCTCGCTGAGAACAAGTTTTTACACGGCGAGTACGGTACTGCCGTCGAAATCGGTGAACGTGTGCTCGGGCGCTTCGACGAAGGGGCGGCTCGTGAGATCCGTCAACGTGTTGAAAAAGGTTTGGAACAACAAGATATGCTTCGAAAATAATCTATGCATGAAGATTGACGTAAACGGGAATTAACGTAGACGTCAATCTTTTTTGAATCGAGGAGGAATTTTGTGATGGGAACACTTTGGGTAAACGGAAAGATCTATACGCTGAACAAAGAACATGAAATGGCACGGGCGATGTATGTCGAGCACGGACGCGTGTTGAAACTCGGGGAGGAAGGTCATCTTCGCCGTACATACGCGGGCCGGATCAAACAGATTGTGAACCTCGAAGGGAAGAGTGTGTATCCGGCGTTCACGGACTCGCACATCCACTTGATCGGATATGGCGAGGCGCTCGACCGCATCGACGCGACCGAGACGACGGATTTAAACGCCTTGCTCGAAGCGATGAAAGCGAAGTCGGGAGGGGACGACTGGATCGTCGCTGAAGGCTTTAACGATCGTCTGCTTGGACAGATGCCGACACGTGAGATGATCGATGCCGTCATTCCGGATCGCCCGGTCGTCTTGAAGCGCGTCTGTCGCCACGTCGCCGTCGTCAACTCGAAAGGTCTCGAGCGCTTAGGCCTCATTCATCACACCGTCATCGAAGGCGGGAAGCTCGGACGTGATGACGACGGGAAATTGAACGGCGTGTTGTACGATGCGGCGCTCGATCTGCTCCATAAAGAGCTCGGCGGAAATCGTGAGAAGAACGTCGCCTCGATCCGTCGGGCCGTCGACTCGTTGTTCGCCCACGGGATCGTCGGAGCCCACACGGAAGACTTGTTCTACCACGGAGACCCGCTCGAGACGATTCAAGCATATGAAGATGTGCTTCAAGAACTTCCGTTCCATGCCCATCTGCTCGTCCATGAACAAGTAGTTGATCAATTGCTGCAAAAAGATGCGCTTGCGAAGCGCCTGCGCTTCGACTTCGGGGCGATGAAGATTTTCGTCGACGGTTCGTTCGGCGGTCGGACGGCGCTCTTGTCCGAGCCGTATGCTGATGAAGTCGGGCAGCGCGGGATCGAAGTCCACCGCCCGGACCACCTCGAGGCGCTCGTCAAAAAAGCGCGCTCATACGGGATGAACGTTGCGGCTCATGTCATTGGAGATGCGGCGGCTGAGCAGTTCATCACGCTGCTCGAGAAGTATCCGGCGAAACGAGGGACGCGCGACCGCATCATCCACGCTTCGCTATTGAACGATTCGCTGTTGAAGCGGATCAGTGCGTTGCCGGTACTCATCGACGCGCAACCGGTCTTTTTGTCGGATGATATGGACTTGTTGTTCGATCGCCTAGGCAACGAACGGGTCGACGACGCGTATCGGTTCAAATCGATGCTCGATACAGGTGCGCTCGTACTCGGGGGTAGTGATGCCCCGATCTCTTCTGTCGACGTCAGGAAGGGGCTCTATGCCGCTGTGACACGACAATCGTTTGAAGCGTCGGGTGCACTGAATCCAACGGAACGTCTGTCGATGTACGAAGCGCTACGGAGTTTCACCTACTCACCACGTGTCGCGACTGGGACGCATGGCCGTGACGGCTTGTTGATTCAAAGCTATAATGCGACGTTCACCGTATGGGAAGAGGATTTCTTCGACTTGAACGGACAAGATATTTTGAGCAACCGACTTGTCATGACCGTCGTCGAAGGTTCGCCCGTCTACGAGGCGGACGTCATCAAAGCATGAGAAAAGGCTAGTCGTCCGCGATGGACGACTAGCCTTTGTCAGTTCAGAAGAAAGAGCGTTGCACTTTGTGCCAGAACGAGTTGGTTTTCAACTTGACCGTTTTGACGACCTTGTCCGACAATTCGATGTCGATCCGGTCTGTATACTTCAAACTAAGCGCTTCGTTATCCATACCGATAATCGGATAATCGTTTCCGTCTTCAACGATGCGGAGCGACAGCTTACGTGAATCGTGGACGATGAACGCTGAGCCGAGCGTGCGGTAACGGTTGTTGTTCACTGAAGCGATTTCACTCACTTGCATGCACGGGATGAGCGGGTCGACGACCGCGCCATTCAACGATTTATTGTAGGCGGTCGATCCGGTCGGTGTCGACACGACCATTCCATCCCCGCGGAACGTCTCGAAGTGGAGGTCGTCGATGTAGACTTCGATCGCGAGCGATTTGATGATACTCGATTTGATCGATGCCTCGTTCAGGCAGAGGAGTGGCGACGATTCATTGATCGAAGCGGATAAGAGCGGATACTTCCGCACTTCGAGACCGGCTTCGATCCGGGCAGAGTTATCCGAGAATAAACGGTCGACTTCGTCAAGTTTATGTATATCGAAGTCACAGTAAAATTCGTTGAGGCCGCGGCCGAAACCGACATAGATAGCGTCTTGACGGAACCCGGTGTAACGGACGGCCTGTAAAAACGCGCCATCTCCCCCGATGGCGACGATGATGTTGGCATCTTCCGGGCGGTCCATGATGTTGAAACCGTGTTTCTCCCCGATCTCTCTTAATTTTTTTACCTCTTTCGTGAACTCGTTGACGTTACGATGGTGCAGATACACGTTGTTTCTCATCTAAATCATCCCCTTTGTCAATTGTGTCCTTTTCATTATAACTTGTTTTAGGCGTCCGATATAGGGAAAATGACAATCAGGCCGTCTGAAGCAGGATGCTTGTCTTCGTGACGGCACCATCGATATGATGAAGAAGTAAAATTCAGAACAAGGGGATGATTTGATGCCAACATTTAAAGGGAATACAGTCACATTGCAAGGGAATCCAGTGAAAGTGGGAGATGCTGCACCCGATTTCACCGCCCTCACGACTGCACTCGAAGAAGTGTCGCTCGCGTCTTACCCAGGGAAAAAATTGATTAGTGTCGTCCCGTCGATCGATACAGGACTATGCGACACGCAAACTCGTGCGTTCAATGAAAACGCGGCATCGCTCGGTGGAACGGTATTGACCGTCTCGAACGATTTACCGTTCGCCCAGCGACGCTGGTGTGCGGCGTCAGGTCTCGATAACGTCATCATGTTGTCAGATCACCGCGACCAGTCGTTCGCGCATTCGTACGGCGTGCTCATGGAAGAGCTTCGTTTGCTAGCCCGGTCAGTCTTCGTGATCGACTCGGAAGGAACTATCCAATACGTTCAGTATATGGATGAGATGACAGACGAAGTCGATTTTGACGCGGCGCTTGAAGCGTTCGACGCGGCAAACTGATTCACTTGGCGAAACGTGGACGAATAGCTTACACTATATTGTAGTTAACCAACCGGCTCTCGAAACGAGAGCCGGTTTTGTATGGAGGAGATGAACGACTATGGAACGATTTGAACAGTTGTACCGAGATTGGAAGAAAGAAACGAAAAAATTGGTGGCCGACCTCGATTTATTGCCGCTCGAAGCTTTGATCGAAGTGTTTGAGCGAGTCGACGTTGAATCGGAGAAACCGGATGACGTGCGCAAGGCAGTGAGTCTGCTTGTGCTTGAAGAGACGACAACGCTTCCGCCGAACCATCAACCGACACCGGACGCGGTCAGCTTATTTATCGGATATTTAGCGACGAAGCTCGTCAAAGACGGAGCGAACGTGCTTGAACTCGGAAGCGGCACCGGGACTCTCGTCCACGCCATTTTATCGCAAGTGAAAGACGCGACCGCACAAGCCGTCGAAGTCGATGAATTGATGCTTCGTTTGTCATATGCGATCAGCAATTTGCTCAAAAAGCCGGTTTCTTACTTCCATCAAGACGCACTTGCACCGCTGTTCGTCGAGCCGAGTGACCTCACACTCGTCGATTTGCCGATCGGCTATTATCCGAACGACGAAGTGGCGAGCGGTTATGAGTTGAAGCGAGAAGAAGGTCATTCCTACTCTCACTTCCTGATGATTGAGCAGGCGATGCGGCATACGTTGCCGGGAGGCCATGGTGTCTTCGTCATCCCGAACAATTTGTTTGAACAGGATGATGAAGGGAAATTAAAACAGTGGATGGACCGAGAAGCGGTCGTGAAAGGAGTCCTCCAACTGCCGACGACAATGTTCAAAGATGAACGGTATGCGAAGAGTATCCTCATCTTACAGAAGCAAGGAGAGGGCGTCACGCGCCCGAAACAAGCGCTCCTCGTCGAGTTGCCGTCGTTCACTGATGTGCGAGCTGTTGCCAATATTGTGAAACAGATTGATGAATGGTTTAAAACAACATAATATTTCTTGGGCAAAAGACTTGAAAAACATATGCCATATCAAGTATCTTCATTATGATACAGTTATCGGTTTTAAAGAGAACAGATAAAGAAACGTGTTTAAATCGAAAGGTAAGAGGTGTATGACATGACAAAAATTATGGCAGTCAACGCAGGTAGTTCGTCACTGAAGTTCCAACTTCTCGAGATGCCATCTGAGAATATGCTCGCGCTTGGTCTCGTTGAGCGCGTTGGAAAAGACGATGCGATCTTTACTATTAAATACGGCGAAGGGCAAAAGTTCAACGTCGTCACACCGCTCCACACGCATAAAGAAGCGGTCGAGCTTGCGCTCGAAAAATTGATTGACCTTGGAATCATGGCGTCGTTCGACGAAATTTCGGGCGTCGGGCATCGTGTTCTTCACGGGAAAGAACTTTACGCGGATTCGGTCGTGATCGATGAGGAAGTGATGAAGAACATCGAATCGTTCGTCGAACTCGGACCGCTTCACATCCCACCTAACTTGACTGGGATTCGTGCGTTCCAAACGATTTTGCCGAACGTGCCGCAAGTCGCCGTGTTTGATACGGCTTTCCACCAATCGATGCCGGAAGAAAACTTCCTGTACAGCCTCCCGTACGAGTACTACACGGAACACGGTGTACGGAAATATGGTTTCCACGGGACGAGCCACAAATATGTCACGCAACGTGCTTCTGAGCTACTCGGTCGTCCGCTCGAAGATTTGCGCTTGATCTCATGCCATCTCGGCAGTGGGGCGTCAATCGCGGCGGTTGCCGGCGGTCGTTCAATCGATACGACGATGGGCTTCACGCCACTTGAAGGAATCACGATGGGAACGCGCTCAGGATCACTCGATCCGGCCCTCATCCCGTTCCTTATGCAAAAAACGGGCAAGTCGGCTGAAGACGTATTGAACGTCATGAACAAAGAATCAGGCGTTTACGGTCTCTCGGGTATTTCAAGTGACTTACGTGACATCGAACAAGCTGCAGCAGAAGGTAACCACCGGGCTGAAGTGTCACTTAAAATCTTCTCGAACCGGATTCACGGTTACATCGGTCAGTACGCTGCTGAGATGAACGGCGTCGATGCCATCATCTTCACGGCGGGTGTCGGTGAAAACTCTGACGTCATTCGTGAGCGTATCCTGCGTGGTCTTGAATTCATGGGCGTCTACTGGGATCCATCACTCAACAACGGAGCACGCGGCAAAGAGTTGTTCATCAACTATCCGCATTCGCCGGTCAAAGTCATCATCATTCCGACGAATGAAGAACTGGTCATCGCCCGCGATACAGTTCGGATCGCAAACCTTTTAGAAACACACGCTTAATCCACACAATTTAACTTCTCTAGTCGCGCTGTTCATTCGAACAGTGCGACTTTTTTTAGTTCTTTTGTCATAGTTCATTCGGGCAAATTGTGTCTAAAGAATTATTCGAAAGACGCTGACTGTAATAAAAAGAGTCGGAAAACGATACGTTTGTAACGTTTCAGTCATATTAAAACCAATAATTGGGATTTAATATGACGTAAAAGGTGGTATGTCTGTAAAGTTGTCATCTCCCGTTAAAATAGTCCGCTTTTGTAACACTCCTGTAATTTTAGTGTCATTCAAATGAATTTTAGTTGTAAACGCACGTCCGGTTGTTTCGTCATATAGTTATCTGGACGAAACATAACTCGTCTTGACGCATCGTGTTTATGTTTGAACGTAACAATCACCAAGAACTGACAACTATGAAAAACGACAAAACAAACCGACTAGGAAAGGACGAACCTCATGTTAAAAAAAATTGGAACGGTCTTATTACTGACGGTCATGACATTCGCCATGCTTTTACCGCAACAACCAGTAGAGGCGTCTTCTAAAATTTATGTAAAAAGCCAAGTGGACGGATTGAACGTTCGCTCAGCGGCTACGATTAATGGTAAGGTACTTGGAAAAATCAATAAAGGACAACAACTCCAACGCACTGGCACAAAAGGAGCTTGGATTCGCGTCAACTATAAAGGTAAGGCCGGTTGGATCGCAACAAAATACTTACGCACCGTTAAACCGGTTGCGAAAGCGAGCGTGAAATCGTATACGATGAACGCTTCTGCCTACACACCATACTGCAAAGGGTGTTCAGGTAAGACGGCACTCGGATGGAACGTTCGTACACAAAGACATAACGTCGTCGCTGTCGACCCGCGCGTCATCCCGCTCGGTTCTAAAGTACAAGTGTATGTCGGTGGGAAGTTGATGGGCACATACACGGCGGCTGATACAGGCGGCTCTATCAAAGGACATAAGATCGACATTCTCATGTACTCGCAAAGTGCGGCCATCAACTTCGGTCGCAAGACGGTCACGGTTAAAGTCTTATAAGCTAAAAAAAGAGTCATCGCAAACGCGATGACTCTTTTTTTAATGAAATTATTGACGAACGATCAAGACGTCGCACTTCGAGTACCGGACGATGCTCTCGGATACGCTACCGATAAAGAAGCGTTCGACCGCATTCAAGCCGGTCGCTCCACAGATGATAAGGTCAATTTCGTGATTCGGTGCGATTTTTTTCGCAATCGTCACTTTAGGCGAACCGTATTCGATGACCGTTTCGACTTCTTTGACACCACGTTCTTTGGCCCGATTGACATAGTCGTCGAGCAGTTCTTTCGCATAAGTTTCTGCACGTTCGGTAATCGTCCGATCGTATGCTTCGACCGTTGCGAACGTCCGTGTATCGATCACGTGACCGATATACAGTTTTCCGTCGTTTCGAAGTGCGACGTCGATTGCTGTTTCGAATGCACGTTCCGCCTCTTTCGAGCCGTCGACGGCAGAAAGGATATGTTTGTAGACAATTGCCATGTAAATCCCAACCTTTCGCTTGAAATGTACGTGCGGCTTACATATATAGTATACCACTTCACTCGAAATTCACGCCCGCTTCTTTTGAGAATGTGTGAAATTTTCACAACTTTCTTACGGAACAGGTTGAAGTTTGGAAATCAATAGATGGAACGGGTAAGATGATACAGAGGAGGGATGACGATGAAACACGTAGTCATCACGGCTGGTGCGAAAGGGATCGGCCGGGTTGTAACGGAACGACTGTTGGAGGAAGGCTGGTATGTCAGCGTGCTTCAACGAAAACCGATTGATTGGGAGCACGAACGGCTACATATGATCGAGACACCGTTGACGGACCGAGAAGCGGTGACGGCCGGTTATGACGAGGCGGTGAGCAAGTTCGGTAAGCCGGACGCTTTGATTTTGAACGCGGGTCCATATATTTTCGAACGAAAATGTCTCGTTGATTTGACGGACGAGGAGTGGGACGAAGTGATCACCGGGAACTTGTCCGCCTCGTTTTGGCTGATGCGTCGGGCGATTCCAGATATGCGGGCGAAACAGTTCGGTCGTATCATCACGTACGGCTTCCCTGAGAGTGCGACGGCACCGGGCTGGTTGCACCGGTCCGCCTTTGCTGCCGCGAAGACCGGTCTCGTCAGTTTGACGAAGACGGTCGCGCTCGAGGAAGCGGTGCACGGTATCACGGCGAACATGATCAATCCGGGTAACATCGTCGGTGCGCAGAAAGAGATGCGGATCGAATCCGCTGAACCGGATAATCAAACACCGGTCGGTCGGCATGGGACCGGCGAAGACATCGCGCGAATGATCATGTTCTTGCTCGCGCGGGACTCGGACATGGTCACCGGGGCGGTCATCGATGTGACCGGAGGCGTCAACGTCGTCCACCAATATCGAAAGTAAGGAGTGCTTCATATGAAGTTAGCCATTTTGACGGACATTCACGGGAACGTCCAAGCGTTAGACGCGGTATTGAACGAGTTGGACGGTCAAGGGATCGATGACATCTGGAGTCTCGGCGATATGATCGCGATGGGACCAGATTCGAACGAAGTGATGGCGCGACTCCTCGACCGAGGTGTCAAGATGATCACGGGAAACCACGATGAAGCCGTCCTCTCACTGCTCGCGGGAACGGGACATCCCGAAAGTTATGCCCATACGCGGCCTCATCACGAATGGGTCGCGCGAACGTTGCGCCCTGACTACGCCGATGCGCTTATGAAATTGCCTCGTACGATCGAGCAAACGATAGGCAGGGGGCATATATACGGCATTCATTACCACATCCCGGCTGAAAAGCGTGAGGCATCGATCGTCGACGAGCCGTTTCATGACATCGTCGAAGCGACGCTTCCGAACATGCAGCGCTTATTTGGTGATTACGCGGCGGACGTCGTTTGTTTCGGCCACCATCACCCGGTCCACGCGTTTCAAGATGAGCGCAAACGGTATTTCAATCCAGGGGCGCTCGGCGTCGCCAAAGACGATTGGGCCCGCTACGGGGTGCTGCAGTGGGATGAGGCGGGACTGCGTGTCAGTGCTAAGACGATCCCGTACGATAAACCGTCTTTCATGAATAAGATGGCGCGTGACGAAGTGCCACAGCGCGAAGTGATGTGGCGCCTGTTCTATTGAAAAAGAGGTTGAAGACATATGCCTTCAACCTCAGGCTGTTGACGAACCAATTCGCTTTTCGCGAATTGGTTCGTCTTTTTTTATGTTCGATGACCTCGAGGCGCTCCGCCCGGCACAAGATTGAAAAAATGCTATGTCACGGTCGTTCTCATTCGCGGTAGAACGTGAAACGGCCGCCCGAGGGCGACCGTTTGCTTTGCTCGTCCGATGGTACTTGCGGGCTCCGGGATCGCCTGCGGAAAGAGTAGGCATCGGAAGGACGAGCGAATTTGATTGTGTTAGTCAGCCTCTTTTAAATTTCTTGTAACGTCTTCGGGAAGCTCGTCAACAAGATTGGTCCGCTTTCGGTCATGACGATGTCATCCTCGATGCGGACGCCGCCGACACCAGGGAGATAAATGCCTGGCTCGACCGTGAACGTCATGCCGACCTGGGCCGTCATATCGTTGTTGGCTGCCATCGATGGGAACTCGTGGACCTCGATGCCGATACCGTGACCGACGCGATGGGTGAAGTATTCCCCGTATCCGGCCGTCGTGATGACTTGGCGGGCGGCGATATCGATCGAGCCAAGCGTCGTCCCGACGTTCGCCATCTCGATGGCGGCTTCTTCGGCCCGAAGCACGGTCTCGTAGATTTCCCGCTGTTTCGTGCTCGCCTCACCGTAGACGACGGTGCGGGTGATGTCTGAACAGTAGCCTTGCCAGACGACACCGAGATCGAATAAGGCGAAGTCACCTTTTTTGAGTCGGTTGTTGCCAGGAACACCGTGCGGATCGGCGCTATTTTCACCGAACAAGACGAGTGTATCAAATGACATTTCACGGACACCTTGCCGTTTCATGGCGTATTCGATCTCGGCGATGACTTCAAGTTCGGTCACCCCTTCACGCAACGCGCGGATGCCGGCTTCGATTGCCATGTCGGCAAGTTCGGCCGCGCGTTTCATGACCCGGATCTCATCTGTCGACTTGATCATTCGGAGCGCTTGTAATTCTTCCGTCAAGTCAATGATCGACAGTCCGGCAAATCCGGCACGCAGTTGTTCGACGCGGTTATATGGCAAATGCTCGCCTTCGATCCCGATTCGTTCCGGAATGATTTGTTGGTCGAGAAACAGTTTGACGACCTTGTCCCAAGGATTCTCGTGGTCCATGTACGTCACGATCTCACCGTTCCAGTCGCTCGCTTCGACGATTCCTTTTTCAAGGGCCGGACAGACGAGTGCCGTTGTCCCGTTCTTTAGTACTAGGATAGCAATTAAACGTTCATGGGCCTCGGCGTATACTCCTGAAAAATAGAAGACGGACGCTTTTGACGTGACAAACGCGGCGTCTAGCCCTTTCGTGGCCAAAGATTGTGCAATGTGGTTGGTTCGTTGATTCAACTCGATTCCCTTCCTTCTTGTTCAGTGGCTTTCTCGTTCATTATAGCGTTTTCCAAAATGGAAAGGAAATGTTGCATTTTCAGTAGTACAGTTTGAACAAGGTTCACTGATACAGTATACTGAGGATGACAGAAAATGTATTGAGGAAAGGGACTCGTGACATGACAACAAAACATGAACAGATCATAGCACATATCGAGTCGCTCGATGTCGGGTCTAAAATCTCCGTTCGCCAAATCGCCAAAGAACTGGCGGTATCAGAGGGAACGGCTTACCGGGCCATCAAAGAAGCGGAGAACTTGGGGTTCGTGTCAACGATCGAACGGGTCGGCACGATCCGCATCAAGCGCAAACATAAAGAGAACATTGAAAAACTAACATTTGCCGAAGTCGTCAACATCGTTGATGGCCAAGTGCTCGGCGGACGTGACGGCCTGCATAAAACGCTGTCTAAGTTCGTCATCGGGGCGATGAAGCTCGAAGCGATGATGCGATATATCGACGTCGACTCGCTCGTCATCATCGGGAACCGGGAGAAAGCGCATGAACTCGTCTTGCAGTCAGGCGGGGCCGTGCTGATCACCGGTGGATTCGATACGACCGACGAAGTGAAACGGATGGCGGATAAGTACAACATGCCCGTCATCTCGACTTCCTATGACAGTTTTACCGTTGCAACGATGATCAACCGCGCCATCTATGACCGTTTGATCAAAAAGGAAATTTTGCTCGTCTCGGATATCGTCATTCCGTTGCACGATACGTTTTATTTAAAAGTGGACGATACAGTCAAACGGTGGCACGAACTCAATGAACGGACGAAGCACAACCGCTACCCGGTCATCGACGACCAGATGAAAGTCGTCGGCGTCATCACCGCCAAAGATCTCATCGATCGGCCGCACGATACAGAAATCGAAAAAGTGATGACGAAAAGCCCGATCACGGCCGGCGTTCAGACAAGTGTCACGAATGCGGCCCACCAGATGGTATGGGAAGGGATCGAGATGTTGCCGGTCGTCGACAACTACGGTCGCCTGCTCGGCATCATCAGCCGTCAAGACGTCCTAAAGGCGCTTCAGCTCGCGAACCGGCAACCGCAAGTCGGTGAGACGTTTGATAATATGATCACCAATCAGTTGAAAGAGGATCCGACTTCGAACGGGACGGCGTTCACGGTCGAAGTGGCACCTCAAATGACGAGCCACATGGGGACGGCGTCGTCCGGAGTCTTGACGACGCTTCTTGTCGAAGGGGCGACCCGGAGTTTGCGGCATATGAAAAAAGGCGACCTTGTCGTCGAGAATATCACGGTCTACTTCATGAAACCGATTCAAATCGAGAGCCAAATCCGCGTCTCGGCGAACGTGTTCGACCTCGGACGAAAATTCGGGAAAGTCGACGTCGAGATGACACAAGGGACACAACTCGTCGCCAAAGCGCTCGTCACAGCGCAACTGATCGACCGGTAAAGAAAAACGAGCTGATGATGTCATCAGCTCGTTTTACATATTAAGATTGGTTGATCGGTTCTTCAGACGCCTTCGGGAAAATTTTGCGATAGCGAATGATCCCGACGATTGCGTTGCCAAGCCCGAGGACGAGCATGACGATGCTGACGATCCAGCCGATGGTCGAATTGAGGCCGAGGCCGCCGACCATCTGGTTGATGGCGAACAGCGCCAAAAACAAGCTGAGCCAGATGAGCGCTTGCGTGTTGAACAACGCTTTCCGGTACGGCGTCTTCGTCAAGAAGGCCCGACGTTTATAGACGAAATACGCACCGAGTGAGAACAAGATGAGTCCGATCATGATTAATTGACTCAAGTGAGAAACCCCTTTCAAACGTATAATCTGTTATCATCATACCATAGAATGGACATCAAGAAAGCGAGGAACGACCATGGCACATTGGCCTGAAGCAACAACGATATTGAATTTAATCGAGGCGGCGGACACGATTATGATCCATCGACACGTCCGTCCCGACCCGGATGCGCTCGGAAGCCAACTCGGCTTAAAGCGGATCATCGAGCGGGCTTACCCGGATAAACACGTTTATGTCGTCGGCGGGATTGCCCGCGACCTCGAATTTTTAGGGAAGATGCAACATGTGGAGCCAGAGATGTATGACGAAGCGCTCGTCCTCGTGCTTGATACAGCGAACCACGAACGAATCGATGGACCATGCGCCTTGAAAGGGAAGACTGTCGTCAAGATCGACCACCATCCGGACGAAGATGAGTATGCGACACATCAGATCGTCGATACGACGGTCAGTTCGACGTCGGAGATTGTAGCCGAGCTCGCTCGGATATGGGACTTGGCTATCGATGAGCAGTCGGCGTTCTTACTTTTCGCGGGCATCGTCGGTGATACGGGACGCTTCCAATTCCGGAACGCGACGCCGCGCACGTTTGAGATCGCTTCTGACTTGATCGGTTACGGCATCGACACGAACCGCTTGTACCGCCAAATGTATAAGACGAACTTGGCGACACTCCAACTGCAAGGTTACGTCCTGCAAAACGTCCAAGTGACAGAGTCGGGCGTCGGATATGTCAAAATCGACGCCGACGTACTCCGGACGTTTCATGCGACGCCGGAAGCGGCATCGTTGCTCGTCAACAGCTTCTCTGGACTGGAGGGGTTGAAATGTTGGGTCATGTTCGTCGAGAACAAAGATGAGATTCGTGTCCGTATCCGCTCGAAAGGCCCGGTCATCAATGAAATCGCCAAACGTTACCGTGGCGGCGGGCATCCGATGGCAGCCGGTGCGACAATTGACACATGGGAAGAGATGGACGATGTGATTGCCGCGCTAGAAGAAGTGGCCGCACCGTTCGAATTTGAAAATGAAGAGAGCTGACCGCGGTCAGCTCTCTTCATTTTGTATCGTCGTCTTGTGGAATGAACCACGTGCCGCGATCGGTGACGTCTTCGACGACGTCAAGTTGGTACTCGGTAATGTATTTGCGCAGCCGGTCGATAATTTCAGGACTGTCGGCAAATACGGTCTGTCCGTTCTGTAAAAGTTCTAACTTGTCGCGCGCGATTTTACCCCGATTAATAATCATACGCTTTTACCCCCTTTTATCATTCGTTTTGTCTATAATTATTGTATCAGAGAAGCATCGAGATGAGTTTGACAATTAAGAAACAAGAGAGGGGGGCGCTTGTGCTCCATTTAAATGTAAGATCAGCGTTTAGCTTGATGCATAGCACGATTCGCTTAGAGCAATATGTCGCCTCGATGGCGGAGCGGGGGAGTAAGTCGGTCGCGGTCGCAGATGACGCGTTTTATGGCGTTCCTCAATTTGTGAGACTATGCGAACGCTATGCGGTCAAGCCGGTCATCGGTCTACGGACGAGCCTTCATGTCGATGGGCTCGAGTTGGCCGTGCTCGTGTATGCGATGACCGACCTAGATATTCCGAAGTTGTATCGCATCGTCGAGGCAGGCGGATTGACCGAACCGACGGATTTATCGGTCGTCATCTTACCTGAAAATTGGAAAACGAGTGACCCGGTCCACCGACGTCGTTTGTTTAACCGTATACTCGGCTTTGTGGCAGAAGAACGGTTATGGCTCGGGTTGCCTGCTCCGCAGACGACCGAACAGACGCTCATCGTCAAACAGCTTCGGGGGATGCGCGAAGAACTCGGTGTTCGTTTAGTGCCGACGCCAGAGACATGCTATATGCGACCAGAAGATTTTGAAGCGTATCGTGCCATCGTCGCAATCGGTGAAGGCGAGGTCATCTCCCAAGAGGACGTTCATCAAAAAGGCAAGTATGTGCGGCTTCCGAGCGAGATGAACGACTGGTTCGAACCCTTGGAGCTCGAGGAACTCGCGCGATTCGAACAACTTGCGTCGGTAACGCATATTCCGGCCGCGACTGCCGCGATCCCGGAACTTCCTGATGCCGTCGATCGACTCAAACGTCTCGTTGCGGAGCGATTGAAAGCACTCGGTTTGCTCAACGACACGTATATCGATCGGGCCCGGTACGAGCTTGACGTTATTGCCGGTACGGGGTTCGCCTCATACTTTTTGATTGTCGAGGACATCGTTCGCTTCGCCAGGGACAAAGGCATCGAAGTCGGTCCAGGTCGTGGTTCGGCGGCCGGGTCGCTCGTCAGTTTCGCGCTTCATATTACTGAAGTCGATCCTGTTCGCTTTGATTTACTGTTCGAACGTTTCTTGAACCCGGAACGGATCAGTATGCCAGATATTGATTTAGACTTCGAAGACGAACGGAGAGACGAGGTCGTCCAGTACGTGCTTGACAAGTATGGGCTGCATCACGCCGCTCAAATCGGTACGTTAGCGACGTTCGGAGCGAAGGCGGCGCTACGTGATGTGGCACGCGCTCTCGGGATGACGCTTGAAGAAGGCCAGGCTGCCAGTAAACAAGTCAAGGACGACGGGATTGCGGGCATTACGAACAATCCGACTAAAATGAAGTGGTTTGCCGGAAGTCAAAAACGGTCGCACCTGTTGACGATCGCGTCTCAATTGGAAGGGTTGCCGAGACAAGCATCGATCCATGCGGCTGGGATCGTCTTGAGCCGAGATCCGCTTGACACGGTAACGCCGCTACAACCGACAGACGGGGGCCGAGTGACGCAATATAATATGAAGGATCTCGAGGCGCTCGGACTTCTGAAAATCGATTTGCTCGGTCTCCGGAACTTGACACGATTGCGTGAGATGGAGATGTTGATTCGTGACATCGATTCACTTTTCTCGCTGAAATCGATCCCGCTCGATGACAATCGGACGTTACGTGTTCTCGCGCGAGGCGATACAGATGGCGTCTTTCAGTTTGAGTCGGACGGGATGAAGCAAGCGTTGCGGCAAGTGAAGCCGACCGAGTTTGAAGATATCGTCGTCACGATGTCGCTTTATCGCCCTGGACCGATGCAGTTCATCGAGACGTATGCCAAACGCAAGCACGGGATGCCTTACAAACCGGTCCATCCGATTGTTGGCGAAGTGATAGAGACGACTAAAGGCGTGCTCGTCTACCAAGAACAAGTCATGAAGTTATTGCGCGAACTCGCCGGATATTCATACGCCGAGGCCGATTTGATTCGTCGAGCCATCGCTAAAAAGGATATGGCCGCCATCGAGGTCGAGAAAACTCGCTTTTTGGAGAAGACGGCGGAGTACGACATGGATTCGATGCGACAAGTGTTCTCATGGATTGAAAAATTCGCGGGCTACGGGTTCAACCGGTCGCACGCCGTCGCCTATAGTTTGATCAGTTATCGATTGGCGTATGTGAAAGCACACTTTGAACGCATTTTTTATCTCGTGACGTACGATAAGACGAATCAACTCGTGCGTATGCTAAGGAAAGGGAAAATCGCCGTCTATCCTCCTGACGTCTTGCACGGGAAAGCGGGAGCGTTTCTAGAAGGTCCGGGAGTCCGTCTCGGCCTCAAGGCGATTCAAGGATTGACGAAGCGGGACGTGGAACGATTGATTGAGCATCACGATCAGTTCACCGATGTGAAACAACTCGTGAAACTGATGGACTGGGGAACGAAAGATCAGTTGAAATTGCGCCGTCTGCTCGGTTCAGGGGCGTTAGACCGCATGTACCACGGAGAGCGGAGCAGGGCTTTCCGGGCTGTGGAACGCTTGCGGGAAGAGGCGGGGACACATCTGCTCCCGGATGAACTGTCGGCCCTCGGCTTGAAACGGACCGAGGCGCCGGAACCGAATTGGTCGGAAGAAGAACGCGAGGCGCTCGGGACATGGATTGTCCACTCACCTTTGACGACGGTGGCACCCCTTCAAGTGGACACGTCCACAATCGAGGAAGTGTTGCGCGGCGACAGAGGGTTCATCGTCGTCTACGTCGATGCGATCCGGACGTTCAAGACGAAGAAAAACGAGGAGATGGGTGTCGCCATGGTCGATGACGGGGTCTCGCAAGATGAGGTCGTCATCTTCCCGCGCGTGTTCGCAAACTACGCACGCTCGCTCTATGTCGGGAACGTCCTGTTGCTCGAGGTTCATCCAAACGAGCGGGACGGGCGGATTCAACTCGTCGTGGAGCGGGTGCGGCCGTTAAATGGTCAAGCGTTGTTCGTCCGGCTTCGCCGTGAATCGTTCGCCGAGCTCGAAGAACTCCTTCATACAGCAAGTGGGGACGTCCCGGTAATTTGTCGCTTCTCCGACTCAAAAGAGGTGAAGCAATTGGCGTCTGCTTACTCGGTCAATCCAACGGAATCCTTCATGACCGCTTTGAAGAGCCGGTTCGGGGAAGCGGACGTCGTCTTGAAGCGGGTCGATTCAAAAACGTCCGGAGCGGGAACTAGTACCAAGTCATAAAAAGTGGTATAATCTGTTTGATTGGTCTGACCACTTTAAAGAGAATGCCATCCGAAAAGGAGTTGAACGGTCAGATGCATGGAAAATACGCATCCTCATTTCACGAAAACATTTCTAAAATTAGATCGTTGATCGTTCAGGCATCGCTCGCGCCGGGCGACCGTCTTCCATCCGAACGTGAACTGGCCGAGACGCTTTCAATCAGCCGCGCTTCGGTCCGAGAGGCGCTTCGGGCCCTCAGCTTTCTTGGGATCGTGGAGACGCGTCACGGGGGCGGGACGTTTTTGTGCGAGCAAGATCGGCACCGCTACATCGAGATCTTGTCTGAGTTTATCGTCACGAAACAGACGAAAGCGTCCGACATCGTCGACATGTTGCGGTTGCTTGAGCGCCTTGCGTTCTCTGAAGTCGAGCCGACACCGGAGCGGGTCAAGCTGCTCGAAGCGAACTTAGCGAATGATCGCGAGTTCCGTCAACAGCTGATTCTAGGCCTAGACAACGAGCTCTTCATTCGAATTTGGAGTGAAGTGAACCGATTTTATGACGGGACGGACGCAGGTGAACTGTATACGATCGAGGAACGAACACAATTATTGGAGATGTGGCGCAAGGTGAGGATGCCGGAATGAACGAGGGGGAAGCGATGACTGCTTTTTTCAAGAAACCAAAACGATACATGCCGTTGCGTCAACGAGAACCGAAAATTGACGCACCCCAAGGATTGATGACGAAATGTCCATCCTGTAAATATATGCATTACACGAAACAATTGAACGAACACCATAAAGTGTGCGATTGTGGCTACCATTTCCCGCTCAGTGCAGATGAGCGGATTCGATTGCTCACTGATGAGAACTCATTCGTGAAATTTGCTGGACCGCGCGTGAAAGAAAACCCGCTCGGTTTTCCAGATTATGAAGAAAAATTAAAAAAAGACAGGGAAAGAACTGGGATTGAAGAGGCGATTGTCTGCGGCCACGGAATGATCTCTGGCCGTCACGCCGTCATCTGTGTCATGGACGCGCGCTTCCGGATGGGATCAATGGGAGCTTACGTTGGGGAAGCGATCGCTTCAGCCGTTCGGACCGCGACTGCGGAACGATTACCTGTCGTGTTGTTCACCGCTTCAGGCGGTGCGCGCATGCAAGAAGGGATGGTCAGCCTCATGCAGATGGCGAATACGTCCATCGCGCTCAAGCAACATGACGAGGCCGGATTGCTGTATATCGCCTACTTGACCCATCCGACGACAGGTGGCGTCTCGGCTAGTTTTGCCATGCTCGGTGACTTGAACGTCGCCGAACCGGGTGCGTTGATCGGCTTCGCCGGACGGCGGATCATCGAACAGACGATTCGTGAAAAATTACCAGACAACTTCCAAACTGCTGAGTTCTTGCTAGAGGCTGGTCAACTCGATGCCGTCGTTCATCGTGAACAGATGCGTTCGTTCTTAAAGAACATCATCGATTTACATGACGGGGGGGCACATCATGTTTGACTCAACGAAAGAATTGAACGAACAACTCGTGAAGTTGCGCGAGATGGCGGAAACGAAAGGGATCGACCTATCCCGGGAGATCCGCCATCTCGAGACGAAGCTCCACCGATTAGAAAAAGACAATTATGGGAATATGAAACCGTGGGATCGCGTGCAATTGGCACGGAACCCGAAACGGCCGACGACGCTCGACTATATCGATCAGCTGTTCCCAGATTTTATTGAACTGCATGGCGACCGACATGGATATGATGATGCGGCGATCGTCGCGGGGATTGCCACGCTCGACGGTGTCCCGGTGACAATCATCGGCCATCAACGCGGCCGCAATACGAAAGAGAACATGTTGCGAAACTTTGGCATGCCTCATCCGGAAGGGTATCGCAAAGCGTTACGGTTCATGAAGCAGGCCGAGAAGTTCAACCGGCCGGTCATCACGTTCATTGACACGAAAGGTGCTTACCCGGGTAAGGCGGCCGAAGAACGCGGACAAAGCGAGGCAATCGCACGCAACTTGTTTGAGATGGCGACGTTGAAAGTCCCGATCGTTTCTGTCGTCATCGGCGAGGGCGGTTCTGGAGGAGCGCTCGGCATCGGTGTCTGCGACCGGCTGCTCATGCTCGAGAACAGCACGTACTCGGTCATCTCGCCAGAAGGTGCTGCGGCACTGCTTTGGAAAGACGCTAAGCTGGCGGAACGGGCCGCTGAAACGATGAAGATTACAGCACAAGATTTGCTCGATTTAGGGATTGTCGATGAGATTGTGACGGAAGTGTTTGGCGGAGCCCACATCGATGTGTCACTACAGTCTTCGCTCTTGAAGCCTGTATTAACACAGCATGTCAGTGAGTTGGTGAAACGCTCGCGCGATGAGTTGCTGCAAGGGCGCGCTGCCAAATATCATCAAATTGGCACATTTGGCTCGTGAAAACGGTAACAACCGCTTGAGGTTCACGTTAAACCACTCACGAAATGACTGCTTCCGACGGTACCCCATGCATTTTTTTCACATACTTGTGTTGTAAAACAAAGGTCAGACATGGTATTTTTATTTCAGATTTCGTTAAAACACATAAGAGGTGAGTGACGTGAATTTAAGACGAATTGCGGTATTGACAAGTGGGGGAGACGCCCCTGGAATGAACGCTGCAGTCCGTGCAGTGACCCGAAAAGCAATTTTTGAAGGTCTAGAAGTGTACGGTGTGTATAACGGCTATCAAGGTTTGATTGAAGGCGATCTCGTTGAATTGAACCTAGGTTCAGTCGGCGATATCATTCAACGCGGAGGAACGTTCTTACGTTCTGCCCGTTGCCCAGAGTTTAGAACTGAAGAAGGCCGGGCGAAAGCGGTCAAACAGTTGAAGAAATTCAACATCGATGCGCTCGTCGTCGTAGGCGGAGACGGTTCTTACCGTGGAGCTCAGAAGTTGACGGAGCTAGGTTTCCCGACAATCGGGCTGCCTGGCACGATCGACAATGATATTCCGGGAACGGACGCGACGATCGGATTTGACACAGCGCTCAACACAGCGCTCGATGCGATCGACAAGATTCGTGACACGGCTTCTTCACATGAACGTACGTATGTCATTGAAGTGATGGGTCGCGACGCGGGTGACATCGCTCTTTACGCCGGTCTTGCCGGTGGAGCGGAGTCGATCCTCGTCCCAGAACGTCCTGAAGACTTGAGTGCGATTGTGGAGCGGATCAACCATGGTGTTGCCCGCGGCAAGAAACATTCGATTGTCGTCGTTGCTGAAGGAGCTGGCAGTGCCGAAGAGATTGGTAAACTCATTGCTGAGCAGACAAACTCGGAAACACGTGTCACGATCCTTGGACATATCCAACGTGGTGGTTCACCAACTGCCGCCGACCGCGTGCTTGCTAGCCGGATGGGCGCTTACGCCGTTGAAATCCTGTTAGAAGGCAAAGCTGGACGGGTCGTTGGAATCCGTGGCGGTAAAATGATGGACCTCGATATCGACGAGGCGCTCGACCATAACAAGCATACGCTTGACATGAAGTTGATCGACCTGTCGAACCAACTTTCGATTTAACGAGTGACAGTGAACTCCACAGAGACGGGATCAGGTCAATCGACCCCCCGTTTTCTGTGTGTAAATGTAATACATCCCCTAGGAGGTTTTTATTTATGCGTAGAACGAAAATTGTATGTACGATCGGACCAGCTTCAGAGAAGCTTCTCCCAGAAATGATTGAAGCTGGAATGAACGTGGCTCGTCTTAACTTCTCACACGGTGACTACGAAGAGCACGGAGCACGTATCCGCGACATCCGTGAAGCATCACGCGTCGCAGGCAAAATCGTGACTGTCCTTCTCGATACGAAAGGTCCTGAAATTCGGACGCATACGTTCGCAGACGGAAAGGCACTCCTTGAAAAAGGGAAAGAAGTGACAATCGTCTCAACAGAAGAAATCGTCGGAACGAAAGACCGTTTCTCGGTCACGTACGAAGGATTGTTCGATGACGTCGAAGTCGGTTCTAGCATCATGCTCGATGACGGACTCATCGGTCTCCGTGTCGTCGAAAAACTTCCGAACCGCGATCTTCGTTGCATCATCGAAAACGAAGGCGTCATCAAGACGAAGAAAGGTGTAAACTTGCCGAACGTCAAGGTTAACCTTCCTGCCTTAACAGACAAAGATATCGCGGACATCGAGTTCGGTATCTCGCAAGATATCGACGTGATCGCGGCTTCATTCGTACGTCGTGCGTCTGACGTCGTCGCCATTCGTCAACTTCTCGAGAAGCACGATGCGTCGCACATCAAGATTTACCCGAAAATTGAAAACCAAGAAGGTGTCGATAACATCGACGAAATCTTGTCTATCTCTGACGGTTTGATGGTTGCGCGTGGTGACCTCGGTATCGAGATCCCGACTGAAGAAGTCACACCAGTACAAAAAGAATTGATCAAGAAGTGTAACGACCTCGGTAAGCCGGTCATCACAGCGACACAAATGCTTGACTCGATGCAACGCAACCCGCGCCCGACACGTGCGGAAGCGTCTGACGTTGCCAACGCCATCCTCGATGGTACGGATGCGGTCATGCTCTCAGGTGAGACGGCTGCAGGGGACTACCCAATCGAGTCAGTTCAAATGCAAGCAGCGATCGCTGTTCGTACAGAGCGTATGCTTGACTACAAAAACTTGCTCAAAGATCGTCAAAAACGCAGTGAGCATACGGTAACGGATGCGATCTCACAAGCGGTTGCCCATACGGCAATCAACTTGAACGCGAAAGCGATCTTGACACCAACACAATCAGGTTACACGGCTGCCCGTACAGCGAAATATCGTCCGGAAGCAAACATTATCGCGGTGACTGAATCAGAGCGCGTCGCTCGTCAGTTGAACCTCGTTTGGGGCGTATACCCGATCGTTGCTGACACGATGCCGAACAACACGGATGAGATGTTGGTTCAAGCATCTGAAGCAGCTCGTCACGCTGGACTCGTCACAGACGGCGACCTCGTCGTCATCTCAGCAGGTATTCCGGCAGCGACTTCTGGTACGACGAACATGATGAAAATTCACATCGTCGGACACGCTCTTGCAAACGGACGCGGCATCGGTGAGCGCGGCCTCGTCGGAGAAGTCGTCGTTGCGAACAACGCGGACGAAGCGAACGCTAAAGCAAAAGACGGCATGATCCTCGTGGCACCGTTCACTGATAAAGAAATGATGCCAGCGATCGAAAAAGCAGCCGGCATCATCACAGAAGACGGTGGATTGACGAGCCATGCCGGCATCGTTGGACCATCGCTCCGTAAACCGGTCATCGTCGGTGTTGAGTCTGCAACGTCTACGTTCCGTGACGGACAGATGATCTCGATCGACCCGCTTACTGGAAAAATTTATAACGCGTAATCGAATACAATCGAACCGACCTTCTCATGAGGTCGGTTCTTTTTCCATTCAGAAAGAGGGATGAATCATGGGTGCTTATTTATTTCTGCTATTACTCGTCTTGATCGGCGTGATTTCCCATAATCAATCGGTCATAATCGCGAGCAGTGTACTCTTAATCATTAAAGCAATCGGCTTCGGTGACCAGCTGTTCCCGACGCTCGCCGCAAAAGGGATCCATTGGGGTGTGACGATCATCACGATCGCCGTCCTCGTCCCGATCGCGACCGGAGACATAGGTTTTAGAGAATTGTGGAATAGTATTAAAGGACCGGTCGGCATCGTTGCCTTTTCGTCCGGTATCTTCGTCGCCCTCGCCGCCGCCCAGGGCGTGCAACTGATGCGTGTCGATCCGGTCGTGACGACGGCATTGCTCGCAGGCACCATTCTCGCGGTCGGATTCATGAAAGGCGTTCCGGTCGGTCCACTCGTTGGTGCCGGGATTGCCGCACTCATTTTAGGGGGATATAACCTTATCGAGAAGTGGGTTTGACATTTTTTTACGCCTGGATACGCTTACATTTCTTTTTTTCAGTAAATTGTTTATACTAGACGAAGGACAGGGTGGCGCGAACTCGATACGTGCTGGGGAGATTTATCGAACCCCCACCCTTATTCCCTACAAACAGACTGTATGATGCGGTCGACTACTTTTAAAGACTGAGGGGGAGTTATTAATGTCAACAACTAAAGGGTTAGAAGGAATTGTGGCAGCGGCCTCAAAAGTCAGTTCGATCATTGACGGACAATTGACTTATGGAGGATACACAATCGATGATTTGGCAGACCATGCCACGTTTGAAGAAGTCGTCTTTCTATTATGGAACGACCGCCTTCCGAAGGCAGATGAATTAACGAAACTCTCAGCAGCGCTCGTTCAAGAAGCGAAGTTGCCAGAAGACGTCATCGCGACACTCGAGCGGGCACCAAAGTCTGCGAACGCGATGGCCACGATTCGCACGGCACTTTCTCAACTCGCGTTGTACGATGAAGAGGCTGAAGACATGAGCGAAGAGGCAAACATGCGTAAAGCGATTCGTCTTCAAGCACAAATCGCGACGATCGTGACTGCTTTCGCGCGGTTACGAAAAGGTAAGCAACCGATTGCGCCGAAGCAAGGCTTGTCGTATGCAGCCAATTTCTTATATATGTTGAACGGGGAAGAGCCGAATGAAGTCGCCGAGACGACGATCGACAAGGCGCTCATTCTTCACGCCGACCATGAGCTGAACGCTTCGACGTTCACAGCCCGTGTCTGCGTAGCGACTCTCTCAGATATGTATTCTGGTGTGACAGCAGCGATGGGCGCACTCAAAGGTCCACTTCACGGTGGCGCCAACGAGGCGGTCATGAAGATGCTTCACGAAATCGGTTCGGTCGACAAAGTCGAAGACTACGTACGCGGCAAGTTCGAACGCCGTGAGAAGATCATGGGCTTCGGTCACCGTGTTTATAAGGACGGTGATCCGCGTGCGAAACACTTGAAAGAGATGAGTCGCCAACTGACGGCTCAAATCAATGAGCCACACTGGTACGAGATGTCTGAGAAGATCGACCACCTCGTCGAGACTGAAAAAGGGCTAAAACCGAACGTCGACTTCTACTCGGCTTCGACGTACTATGCGCTCGGTCTTGACGAAGAGCTGTTCACGCCGATCTTCGCGGTCTCGCGGATGTCAGGCTGGATCGCACACATCCTCGAGCAATACGCCGACAACCGTCTCATTCGTCCGCGTGCCGAGTACGTAGGCGAAACGAATCGTTCATACGTACCGGTAAACGAGCGTTAATTGACGCATCATTCGAAGATTGCGTCACAATTTAGACATAAACTTTGGTAAACTAACAGATGACGTAGGTCGGCGCTCGCGTCGGCCTACATAAATGTACTTAGGGGGATTCATATGTCAACACAAGGTCAAAAGATTACAGTAGAAAACGGTGCACTCAACGTACCAAACGTACCAACGATTCCATTCATCATCGGAGATGGAACAGGCCCAGACATCTGGAACGCTGCAGTCCGCGTCTTTGATGCAGCTGTCGAGAAAGCATACGGCGGCGAGAAGAAGATCGAATGGAAAGAAGTGTTCGCTGGCGAGAAGGCGTTCAACAAAACGGGTGAGTGGCTCCCTAACGAGACGCTCGACGAGATCCGTGAATATTTGATTGCCATCAAAGGACCGCTCACGACACCGGTCGGCGGCGGAATCCGTTCACTCAACGTTGCGCTCCGTCAAGAACTCGACTTGTACACGTGCTTGCGTCCTGTCCGTTACTTCACTGGCGTCCCGTCACCGGTCAAGCGTCCTGAAGACACAGACATGGTCATCTTCCGTGAGAACACAGAAGATATTTATGCAGGGATCGAATACGCTTCAGGCAGCGACGAAGTGAAGAAGTTGATCACGTTCTTGAAAGAAGAGATGAACGTCAACAAGATCCGTTTCCCAGAAACATCGGGCATCGGCATCAAGCCGATCTCGTCAGAAGGAACGAAACGTCTCGTTCGGGCATCGCTCGAATATGCGATCGCGAACAACCGTAAATCGCTCACGCTCGTCCATAAAGGAAACATCATGAAGTTCACAGAAGGCGCCTTCAAAAACTGGGGATATGAACTCGCAGAAGAAGAGTACGGCGACAAAGTGTTCACATGGGCCCAGTACGACCGCATCAAAGAAGAGTCAGGCGAAGCTGCTGCGAACGAAGCGCAATCGAAAGCGGAAGCGGAAGGCAAGATCATCGTGAAAGATTCAATCGCTGATATCTTCCTCCAACAAATCTTGACTCGTCCGCGTGAGTTCGACGTCGTCGCGACGATGAACTTGAACGGTGACTACATCTCGGACGCTCTCGCTGCTCAAGTCGGTGGAATCGGGATCGCACCAGGTGCGAACATCAACTACGTGACAGGACATGCCATCTTCGAAGCGACACACGGTACGGCACCGAAGTATGCCGGTCTTGACAAAGTCAACCCGTCATCTGTCATCTTGTCAGGTGAGATGATGCTCCGTCACATGAACTGGAACGAAGCGGCTGACCTCATCGTTCGTTCGATGGAGAATACAATCGCATCGAAAGTCGTCACATACGACTTTGCCCGTCTCATGGACGGCGCGACAGAAGTGAAATGTTCAGAGTTTGCGGATGAACTGATCAAAAACATGTAAGTAGCACTCAAGTTTGGACTAAACCAAGGGGGAGAGCACAATGATTCGTCGCAACAAGATTTCTGTTATCGGTAGCGGATTCACGGGGGCCACGACGGCACTATACTTGGCTCAAAAAGAGTTAGGAGACGTCGTCCTTCTCGACATGCCAGAGTCTGAGAACCCGACGAAAGGAAAAGCGCTCGATATGCAAGAAACGGCGCCGATTCAAGGATTTGATTCGTTGATCACCGGGACGGCGGATTACGCCGACACGGCTAATTCGGACATCGTCGTCATCACGGCTGGTATCGCCCGCAAGCCGGGCATGAGTCGGGACGACCTCGTCACGACGAACGCTAGCGTCATGCGGTCGGTCACGAAAGAGATTGTCAAGTATTCGCCTGATGCGATCTTGATCGTCTTGACGAACCCGGTCGATGCGATGACGTATACGGTGTTCAAAGAGTCGGGCTTCCCGAAAGAGCGCGTCATCGGCCAGTCCGGTGTGCTCGACACGGCTCGGTTCCGGACGTTCGTCGCATCGGAGTTGAACGTCTCTGTGAAAGACGTGTCCGGGTTCGTCCTCGGCGGTCACGGCGACGACATGGTGCCGCTCATCCGCTATTCGTACGCAGGAGGCATCCCGCTCGAGAAGTTGTTGCCGAGTGAACGCATCGACGCGATCGTCGCGAGAACGCGTAAAGGCGGCGGTGAGATCGTCCAACTCCTTGGCAACGGTTCGGCATACTACGCGCCGGCCGCGGCCATCGTCGAGATGGTGGAAGCGATTTTAAAAGATCAACGCCGCATTTTACCGGCCATCACGTATCTTGATGGAGAGTATGGCTTCCGTGATCTCTATCTTGGTGTGCCGACGGTTCTCGGTGCGAACGGGATCGAGCGTGTGCTCGAACTTGACCTGACGGACGAAGAAAAAGCCGCGCTCAAGCGCTCGGCTGACTCGGTCCGTTCCGTCTTGAACGTCCTAACTTGAAAGAAAGTCTAGTCTGCGTCGCAGGCTAGACTTTTTTTGTTGGATTCGTTTTTCTTTCAAGCGTGCTAAACTGGAGATAGACAGTGGATTTGTTTTGTTTTTGTAAAGAATTGCTTTGAAGTTGGTCGCGAGTGGGATTGATTTGTAAAATAGGTAGTGTAAACGACTGAACAGATAGATTCGAGGAGGAACTAGTGTGGCCGATAAAGTAATTGTTGTTGATGACGAAGTATCGATTGCGACGTTATTAAAATTTAATTTAGAACAAGCCGGATTTGAGGTCGAGACGGCCCATGATGGAAAAGCGGGGCTTGAATTAGCGGAGAAACAAGACGCGGTGTTGATCATCCTCGACTTGATGTTGCCGGAGATGGACGGGCTTGAAGTATGTAAACGGCTACGCCAACAAAAAGTGAATACGCCGATTTTAATGTTGACGGCGAAAGACGACGAGTTCGATAAAGTGCTCGGTCTCGAACTTGGTGCTGACGACTATTTGACGAAACCGTTCAGCCCGCGCGAAGTAGTGGCCCGGGTCAAAGCAATTTTGCGCCGGTCAGGCCCACAGGAAACGCCGACAGTCGACGCCGATGTCATCGAAATCGGGGACGTCAAAATCATCGCTTCGAACTATGAGGTCTTCAAAAAAGACGAACGTCTCGAATTGACGCCGAAAGAGTTTGAGCTGCTGGCTTATCTAGCCAAAAACAAAGGCCGTGTGTTGACGCGTGATCAACTGCTGTCAGCCATTTGGAACTATGATTTTGTCGGTGATACGCGCATCGTCGACGTCCATATTAGTCATTTGCGTGAAAAAATTGAGCCGGTGACGAAGAAGCCGACGTACATCAAGACGATCCGAGGCCTCGGCTATAAGATGGAAGAACCGATGCCCGAATGAAGACGTATCGCTCGCGTTTTTTGACGACACTCATCCTGCTCGTGACGGGCGTGCTGCTGACACTCGGGATCGTGCTCGGTCAACTGTTCAAAGATTTCTATTTGGACTCGGAGCGCGACCGGTTGAAAGAAGATGCCCAACTCGCCGCCTTGTATTTGGACGGGGGTGAGCTTGAGGAGATTCGTGACTACGTTCGACAAATCGATGATGAGAGCAGTTTCGACATCTTGCTGTTGAACCGCCGGATGGAAGTGATTGCGGGCACACCGTTCCGCGTCGGAGCGTTCGAATACCGGATTGACGCTGACACGATTCCGGCTAACGGTGCGTTCGGCAACGCGACACGCGACGATTTGATCCAGTTCACGAAACCGATTGAACTGTCGACCGGTGAAACGGTCTACCTTAGCTTCATCCGCTATATTTCTGACTTAGAGGGTGTCTACAACCGGATTTGGCTGACGGTCGCGCTCGCATTGTTCTTCTCATTCTTCCTCATTCTATTCGTCCTCCACAATCTGACGAACCAGTTCATCCGGCCAATCGATGAGGCGACGATCGTGTTACGCGAACTCGCAGACGGGAATTACCGGGCCCGTGTGTATGAACTGCGCAACGATGAAGAGACGGGAAGCCTGGCCGGGTCGATCAACGTCCTCGCCCGTAACTTAGAGACGATCTCGCTCGGGGAGTCGGTGCAGCGGGCAAGGCTCGAGTCACTGATCGAGTATATGGGAGCCGGTCTGTTGCTCGTCGATGAACGCGGGATCGTCACGCTCGTCAACCGGTCGTACCGGGATATGTTCCAATACGACGATTTAATGATCGGCCAGTTTTACCATGGCATTTTACCGAGTCCGGACGTCGAGACGTTGATCGAGGACGTCTATTTGACAGAAGAGCCGCACCGTCGCCAGCTATCGATTCGAATCGGGTTCAATCAGAGAACGTATATGGTGTCAGCTGCCCCGATCTTTAGCGATACCGGCATGCTGCGCGGGACGACTCTATTGTTTAACGACATCTCCGAACTGAAACGGCTTGAGAAAATGCGGAAAGATTTCGTTGCGAACGTGAGCCATGAATTGAAGACGCCGCTCACTTCGATCAGAGGCTTCAGTGAGACGTTACTCGACGGGGCGAAAGAAGTGCCCGAGTTGCGCGATCAATTTTTGGATATCATCCAAAAAGAAGCGACACGCATGCAAATGCTCGTCGAGGACTTGCTCGAACTGTCGCGGCTCGAGCAGGAAAATTTCCACTTGGAGTTCACGCCTGTCCAACTCAATCAGCTCGTCGAAGAGGTGTGTCTCGTCTTAAGCCAGAAGGCGGAGCAAAAATCAATCCATCTTGAAGCACATCACGAAGGCGACGTCGTCTTGCAAGCGGACTTGAATCGGATCAAGCAAGTCATCTTGAACCTCGTCGCGAACGCGATCAACTATTCGCCAGAAGGCAGCCAGGTCGAGATTACGGTCGAGAAGCGGGAGACGACGGCACGCTTGATCGTCAAAGACGACGGGATCGGCATCGCTCCAAAAGAAGTGAGCCGTATATTCGAACGGTTTTACCGGGTCGACAAGGCCCGGAGCCGGAATTCTGGAGGGACCGGCCTTGGCCTCGCCATCGTCAAGCACATCGTCGATCTTCATCATGCGACGATCCATGTCGACAGCGACGAAGGCGTTGGGACGACGTTCACAATCGAATTCCCGCTCAATTAACAAGGAATTTATGTCGAGTTCACACGACCTTTACAAACAGATGCTACTCTATTGATGAGACCTCTTCATCATCTCGTATCCCGGCCGGTGCTCATCTCCACTCGGTCGAGAAGATTGACCCTTTTCTAGTACTTAGAAAAGGGTCTTTTTTTTCGAACGCATGTGCCCGTATGATATGATGGATACAGAAGAGAATGGAGGTTGGACGATGAATAAATTACTGCTTCTCGATGGAAACTCACTGACGTATCGTGCGTTTTTCGCGTTGCCTCCGATGACGGATGCATCGGGACGAAACACGAACGCGGTATATGGGTTCACGATGATGCTTTTAAAATTGATGGAAGACGAGCAACCGACGCATTTCGCGGTCGCATTCGATGCGTCGAAGAAGACGTTCCGCCACGATACATATGCGGACTATAAAGGTGGGCGACAGAAAACACCAGGTGAGCTCCGCGAACAGTTCCCAATCGTTCGTGAACTGTGTGAGGCGTTCGGGATCAAAGTGCTCGAGCTCGATCAATATGAGGCTGATGACATAATCGGGACACTTTCGAAAAACGAGGCGTTCGAACAAGTCACGGTCGTCACGGGTGATAAAGATTTACTTCAACTGATCGATCAGCGAGTCACCGTCTACTTAACGAAACGTGGCATCACTGACGTCGAGACGATGGACGAGGCGGCGTTCCACGAACGTTACGAGGGCTTGGCACCTCGCCAAATGATCGATCTCAAAGGGCTGATGGGCGATAAATCCGATAACATCCCGGGAATTCCGGGTGTCGGCGAGAAGACGGCACTCAAGTTGCTGTCAAATTATGGATCGGTCGAAGGGCTGTATGAACATACACATGAATTAAAAGGGAAGCAAAAAGAAAAAGTCGAGGCGAACGAGCAAGAAGCTCGAATGTCAAAACAACTCGCGACGATCCATATGGACGTCCCGATTGACGTCAGTGTGGATGACTTACAGTTCCATCCGTATGACGCGGCGAAAGTCAAACCGTTGTTCATGAGCCTTCAGTTCAAATCACTGGTCAGTAAGCTGAACACTGATGCGACGACGGAAGAGGCGGCAGAAGCGCGAGACGTGACGCACGTCGGCATCGAACAGCAAGATTTGACGGAAGCCTCCCTGTTTATCGAACAGTTGCGGGACGACTATTTCGAAGACGACATCATCGGTGTGGCGATCGCATCGAAAGTCGGTGTGACCGTCGGTGATATGTCGTTGTTAGACGTACCGGACGTGAAGGCTTGGCTAGCGGACGAGACCCGGAAAACGATCTGTTTGGACGCCAAACAGACGATCATTCAATTGAAACGGAACGAATTGATACTTCGCGGCTACGAAGACTTGCTCGTCGCCGGTTATTTGCTCAACTTGTCTGGAGGAACGACGCTCGATTCAATCGCCGCGCACTTCGATTACGCGTTGCCTGAAGACGAGGCCGTCTACGGGAAAGGAGCGAAACTCCACGTGCCGGAACAAGCGGTGCTCGACCAACATCTCGGCGAGAAGGCGATGGCTATCTTCACGTTGTTCGCGAAAGTCATTCCGGAAATCGACGAAAACGAGCAGACGTCACTTTATCAAGATTTAGAACGTCCGCTCGCCTCGGTGCTCGCGGAAATGGAATGGGCCGGGATTCACGTCGACGTGGCGACGCTTCAAGCGATGGAAACCGATCTCAGGGACCGCCTCAATCAGCTCGAGACAGAAATTCACGCGTTGGCCGGCGAGTCGTTCAATATCAATTCGCCGAAACAGCTTGGCGTCATCTTGTTTGAGAAGTTGGCACTCCCACCCGTGAAGAAGACGAAAACTGGATACTCGACGGCGGCCGACGTGTTAGAGAAGCTAGCGCCGCTCCATCCGATCGTCGAACATATCATGCATTACCGTGAGCTCGGAAAACTGCAGTCGACGTACGTCGAAGGGTTGCAAAAAGTCATCAAAGCGGACGGTAAGATTCATACACGCTACACGCAGACGCTCACACAGACAGGGCGACTGTCATCGGTCAATCCGAACTTGCAAAACATCCCGATTCGGCTCGAGGAAGGACGCCGGATCCGTAAGGCGTTTACGGCAAGTGAGCCGGGCTGGGTGCTGTATGCGGTCGACTACTCGCAGATCGAGCTCCGGATCATGGCGCATATGTCGCAAGACGCGAAGATGCTCGAGGCGTTTTTAAATGACGAAGATATTCATACGTCGACGGCGGCGAACGTGTTCCGCGTCGCCAAAGAAGAAGTGACGTCGCTCATGCGGCGTCAAGCGAAGGCGGTCAACTTCGGGATCATCTATGGCATCAGTGATTATGGATTGTCGCAAAACCTCGGCATCAGCCGGAAAGAAGCGCAGACGTTCATCGACACGTACTTTGAGCAGTTCCCTGGTGTGAAGCGCTTCATGGATGCCGCCATCGAGCGGGCGCGGGAACACGGATATGTCGAGACGATGCTCAAACGACGTCGTAACATCCCGGACATCCATTCACGCAACTTCAACTTGCGCGGCTTTGCCGAGCGGACGGCTATTAATACGCCGATTCAAGGGACAGCGGCGGATATTATTAAAAAAGCGATGATCGACGTCGATACGGCGCTTCAGGCATCGGGTCTGCAATCAAAACTATTGCTTCAAGTTCACGATGAACTCATCTTTGAAGGACCGCTTGCTGAGACGTCCGCGCTTGAAAAACTTGTGAAACAAGCGATGGAACATACGATCACACTCGATGTCCCGCTTCGGGCGGACGGCTCGTTCGGTGAGACGTGGTTCGACACGAAATAAAGTAAAGGAAGGAAATCGATATGCCAGAATTACCAGAAGTAGAGACGGTCTGTCGCCGACTGCGACCGTTCGTCTCCGGAAAAACGATTCAAGACGTCGATGTACGCGACGCGAAAATCATTCGCGGACATGAGGCCGATGTATGGATCCAACAGTTGATCGGCGAGACGATGGTCGACGTCGAGCGGCGCGGCAAGTTCATTTTATTTAAATTGACGAACGGTTACCTCGTCTCTCATTTACGGATGGAAGGGAAATTTTTTCCGCACAGCGAAGCCGTCGATCCGGTCAAGCATACGCACGTCGTCTTCACGTTCACCGACGGTACGAGCCTGCACTATAACGACGTCAGGAAGTTCGGCACGATGGAACTTCGGACGAACGACGAGTTGTTCGTGACGCCGCCGTTGTCGCTGCTCGCGCTCGAGCCGTTCGACCCTGAAGTGACGGCCGAAACGTTGCACGCCCGTCTGAAACGGATGAACGTGAGAGCGATCAAGACGGCGTTGCTCGATCAATCGATTTTTGTCGGTCTCGGCAATATTTATGTCGACGAGACGTTGTTCCGGGCACGGATTCATCCGACCAGGCCAGCAGCCTCGCTTTCACTCACTGAAGTTGAGACCGTCCGTCAAGAAGCGGTCGCCGTGTTATTAGAAGCGATCGAGCGGGGCGGAAGTACGATCCGCAGCTATACGAATCCGGACGGGGCGGCTGGAACGTTTCAAGAGACGCTCTACGTCTACGGACAGACGGGTGAACCGTGTCACAATTGCGGTCGGCCGATTGAAAAGATGAAACTAGGCGGACGGGGGACGCATTACTGTCCGCACTGCCAACAGTAAGAGGTGGACACAATGTTGAAAATTGGTTTGACAGGCGGCATCGCGACAGGGAAGTCGACGGTGTCCCGCCTATTCCGACAACACGGGATCCCGATTATCGATGCCGACAAGATTGCCCGTACCGTCGTCGACCCTGGAGGTAAAGCTTATTCTGCTGTCCGAGAAGCGTTTCCGCGCTGTTTTGACGGTGAGCAGTTGAACCGGCCGGCGCTCGGTCGTGAGATCTTCCATGATGAGACGAAGCGGAAATTGTTGAATCAGCTCATGCATCCGGCGATCCGGGAAGAAATGCAGGAGCAGATGCATTCCTTTGCGGCAGCAGGGGAAGCTGTCGTCATCTTTGACATCCCGCTCTTGTTCGAAGGGACGATGCGTGACCTCGTCGATTATACGGTCGTCGTCTATTGCCGGGAAGAGATGCAGTTGATGCGTCTCATGGAGCGTAACGGCTTGACGAAAGAAGAAGCGCTCGCAAGGATCCACTCGCAAATGCCGATCGAAGAAAAGAAGCATCACGCTGACTTTTTAATCAACAACAACGGGGCGCTCGGGGACTTGTTGCCTCAAGTGACGCGTCTCGTCGAACAGTTTCAAGACATGAAAAAAGAAGGCGACTGACGCCTTCTTTTTTTTGTTCAGTTGAGCGGATCTGCGTCCGGTCGTCCTTTTTTCCATGTGTCGAAAATAGCGCGTCCGTCACTTGGATGTCCGTTCGAGTAATAAATCGGATAGAGCGAGAAGAACACATAATAAAACGAGAAATAGGCGAACTGATACGTGTAGAGTGTCGGTTCAATCTCCCGTCTCAGGATAAACCAGTTCACAATCAAGATACTCGATAGATTGAAAATCGACCCGCCCGCGTAGACGATACTCCTCGTCAAGCGATTACTGTATTTCAAGTCCGAGAATTGGCACCAGGCGTCATAGAAGTAGACGCGGTTAAACTGCAGGCGCCCGACCTTGAATAGCTTCTTCCCGGTCCCGATCTCCATATCGAGTGATCCCCCGAATATTTTTGCGAAGAAGAAATGACCGAATTGATGGATAATTGTCACAATCGGCAAGATGATGAAAAACGAGATGATAAATTTGTCTAAGTCTGTCCAATCAAACATATAACGTAGCTCCTTTCCAAGCTCTACACCAAATTTCCCTCTTTTTCAAAAACGAAACTGTAAAAAAGTGATAAAAATGTGACAACATATAGTGAAAACGCTTCCATTTTTCCGTTATAATGGTGTCGTAACGCAGAAAAAAGGGGGAACTGGAATGGGGACGAAAGTTGCAATCAACGGGTTTGGACGAATCGGGAGAATGGTGTTTCGTAAATTGATGCTTGAAGGGCGTCACGACGTCGTGGCGATCAATGCGAGTTATCCGGCGGAGACGCTTGCTCACTTGATCAAACACGATACGGTCCATGGGCCGTTTGAGCTCACTGTTCGGGCGCATGGGGATACGCTCGTTGTCGACGGGAAACAGATTCGGTTAATCGCAGAGCGTGACCCGGAACGATTACCATGGAAAGAACTAGATGTCGAGATCGTCGTCGAGGCGACGGGGAAATTCAATTCGGACGTCGGGGCGCGCAAGCATTTGACGGCCGGGGCGCGGAAAGTCATTTTGACGGCGCCGGGAAAAGGCGACTTACGGACGATCGTGATGGGGGTCAATGATCGCGAGTATATGCCGGAGCAAGACCATATCATCTCAAACGCCTCTTGTACGACGAACTGCCTCGCACCTGTCGTCAAAGTGCTCGATTCGACGTTCGGCATCGAGACGGGACTCGTCACGACGGTACACGCCTACACGAACGACCAGAACAATATCGACAATCCGCATAAAGATTTGCGTCGGGCCCGGGCTTGTGGCAGTTCGATTATACCGACTTCGACCGGGGCAGCCAAGGCGATCGGCCTTGTGCTTCCCGAGCTGCAAGGCAAGTTGAACGGGATGGCGCTCCGCGTCCCGACGCCGAACGTCTCGCTCGTCGATCTCGTCGTCGAGCTGCGTCGTGACGTCACGGCCGCCGAAGTGAACGAAGCGTTCGAACGGGCCGCTTACGGAGAAATGACCGGGATTCTCGGTGTCTCGAACGAACCGCTCGTCTCAATCGACTTTAATGGAGACGAGCGCTCCTCGATTATCGATGCGGATTCGACGATGGTGCTCGGTGGCAACCACGTCAAAGTGCTCGCTTGGTATGACAACGAATGGGGCTATTCGTGCCGCGTCGTCGATCTTTTGGATATGGTGGCGAGCTACCTGCAAATCGGCCAGCAAGAAACGCACGCCTAAGAAAATATATTTCACCAAAAATATTTTGATGAATTCAAATAAATAGCTTGTATCGACGTCCCAAACAGGATACACTCAATCTCGTGAACTTCAATTGGTCTGACAAACGCAACTTAAAGGGTTAGGACCTCTTAGGACTAACTTGCCCCCGTGGTTGTGGGCGATTCAGGCACAAAGTGAGTGATCATCAACTACTTTGAGACCATTGATGTAAAGGGGGATCCACTAATATGGATACTATGGGACGTCACATTATTACAGAACTTTGGGAGTGCAATCCCGACAAATTGAACGATATCGACTACATCGAGCGCTTGTTCGTCGATGCAGCACTTCGCTCGGGCGCTGAAGTCCGCGAAGTCGCTTTCCACAAATTCGCGCCGCACGGTGTGAGTGGAGTCGTTATCATTTCAGAATCACATTTAACGATTCACAGTTTCCCAGAGCATGGTTACGCATCAGTCGATGTGTTCACATGTGGGGACCGAATCGATCCAGCGACAGCTTCACAATACATTGCTGAAGGCTTAGAAGCGAAAGTTCGCGAAGACGTCAAACTTGACCGCGGTATGGGACCGATTCGTGTTCCAGAAGCACAAGTGGCGATCAGCAAATAATCCGATTGACCTTTTGAGGCTGGCCGATTTTCGGTCAGCCCTTTTAATTGTTTTGTTAAGTCGTTAATTTTGATATGCTTAACGTATATAAATTAGGTGTCGAGGTGGACAATGGGATTACTAGACAAGTTTCAAACACATATCCAAACGGATGATAAGCATAAAAATGAAGCGTTGCGCACGCGCTATTTCGCGACGTCGCCGAACGCGGTACTGACATGGTTAGATGAACGAATTAAAACGGAGGGGCAGACGGTGCGCCGAATCGACACCGAGCGAGGCGAGCTCGCCTTTAACGGGGACGGTTGGGACGCGTTGGCCACAGTCGTTCAAGTAGACGGAGGGCGGACCGCCGTCGATTTCACGATGAATCGTGAACAAATGCTCGGTCCGGACCTGAAACAAGTTGTCGCTACGTATTATGATGCTTTACAAAATAAGTTCCCGCTCCGTGCCATCGGGAATCAATCTGTCGAACGATAAGGAGGGCTGAGCATGCGTTGTCCTAAATGTGATCATAACGGAACGAGGGTGCTCGACTCCCGACCAGTCCAAGATTATTATTCGATTCGACGCCGTCGCGAATGTGAAAAGTGCGGCTATCGCTTCACGACATTTGAAACGGTTGAACAGACGCCGCTCATCATCGTCAAAAAGGACGGGAACCGCGAAGAGTTCAGTCGAGAGAAAGTTCTGCGCGGGATCATTCGCGCCTGTGAGAAACGACCGGTCACACTCGAGCAACTCGAGGGTGTGGTCACGAAAGTCGAGCAACAGTTACGGGCGCTCGGCCAGTCGGAGATCCCGAGTGAACAAGTCGGCGAACTCGTCATGAACGAACTCGCCCGCGTCGATGAAGTGGCGTACGTCCGCTTCGCATCGGTCTATCGACAGTTTAAGGACATCTCTGTGTTCTTTAAAGAGTTAGAGGATTTAATGAAGCAAGAAAAATCGACCAACTAAAGGGGCGGCCTTCTGGTCGCCTTTTTTCAGGGGAGAAACGTTATGGAAAAAGAACGGATTCTTTACGGGACTGATGAGCTATTGATCATGAGCACTGGGCTCATTGATCGCGAGTCTTATCAGTCACTTTATCATTTATATCAACCCGTCATCGGTGTGAAGGCGCTCGCGTTGTATCAAACGCTTTGGAGTGAATTGAAGCCGGGTAAAATGAAGTCGAACTATATATCACATAGCGCGTTGTGTGAAATGCTCGATTATTCAATCAACGAACTGGCGGACAGTCTATTCCGGCTCGAAGCGATCGGCCTCGTCCGGACGTACAAGACGAAAGACGCACGGCTGACGCAATACGTCTATCAACTGAGAGTTCCGCTCGCGCCCCACACGTTCCTAAACGATGGGCTGTTATCGAGTTTTCTCTTCTATAAAGTAGGAGAGGTACGATTCAAGCAGTTGCAAGGACGGTTCACCATCGACCCGTTACCGGCAGGCATCGTCGAAGTGACGAAAGACTTTAATGAAGTGTTCGACGTCAAAGGGGTCAACCAGATGGCGTTCACTCAAAAAAATTATGAGAAGCCGGACCGCGCCAAGATCGAGATCAACTATACGTTTGATATGGATATCGTCAAAAAACTGACGAACTTCCCGGTCGGCTTCTTCACGAAGAAGTTGGATGAAACGATCACAAAACTCGCGTACGTGTCACAAATTGACGAAGAAAAGATGGCCGAGATGTTGAAAGAGTATTTCGTTCATGAGGCATATCTGCCTCTGACTGAACAAGAGAAACGCGACGGTTGCCGCCAGATGATGTTGCAATTAAAGAGCAAACAGACACGGCATCGTAAAGTGAAGTCGAATGAGACAGAGAATGCGGAAGTCGGCGACTTGCATGACGTGAAAGTCATGGAAGAAACGCATCCAAGTCAGTACGTGTCAAAACTAAGAAAGACGGCACAACTTTCTAAGACGGACGAAAGACTTATTATAGAGATGGTTGATACAGTAGGGCTGAAACCGGGAATGATTAATGCCCTCTATTATCATATTATAGAGGTAGAAAAAAAAGAGATAAATCTTAACTACGTTCTTGGTGCTGCGGCTAACTGGAAAACGGCTGAATACGCCACAATTTCGGAAGCTTTAGAATCAGCAAAAAAACGTAAGGAACTTAATACTATTCGAGAAGAAAAAAAAGAACAAACCGTGTCGAGAACCACTGTCGGTTCACGGAGGAAAGACAAGACCGAGTTGCCGAAATGGCTCGAAGACGATGCGAAAGAGCAACGGTCTTACGATCAGAAGCGCAAAGAGGCGCTCGAATCATCGGTGCCAGATGACGCGGAACTCGTCAAATTGTTGAATGAACTGAAAGAGAAAGGATGAGCGACATGGAACGGATCAATCAGACGCTCGCCCAGATGATGAACCGTAAAGAAGTGCGGGAAGCGTACGAGTCGATTCGCAGACGAACTCTCGAGCACCCTGGTGTCATTACATTTTTAAAGGCGCATCCAGAACTCGACGAGACGGCGATCGAAGTCGGATTTACGAAACTGAGCGAATATGCCGAGCAGATGGACGGGAAGAAACTTGTCGATGAACAAGCCGTCATCCCCGGGCATCAGCCGGTCCTTTATGTCGATCTCGGTCAAATTGCGATCCGCTATGAAGAGACGGTCGCTCACCGCCAGGCGAGACGTCAAAAAGAGATGGATCGAAAGTTCAAGAGCCTATTTTTACCGGAAGAAGTGCGGGAAGCGAGCTTTCAATCGTTTGATTATTCGGATGATGCCCGAAAGATCGCACTCCGTGAGGCGATGCGATTCGTCTCGGGGATGAAGACGCGTCAAAAAGTGAACGGTCTTTACTTGTACGGCAGTTTCGGGGTCGGGAAGACGTACTTGCTAGCCGCGATCGCCAACGAACTCAAAGTCGCCGATATCGAGACGATTTTAGTCCATGCTCCGGGATTCGTCTCGGAAGCGAAGCGGAAAATTCGTACCGATTCGTTCGATTCATTTTTGACCTCGTTCCAGCACGTGCCGATTTTGTTGATTGATGATATCGGCGCCGAGGCGATCAGCCCGTGGGTACGAGACGAACTGTTCGGGATTATTTTACAGTACCGCATGATGCATCGTCTGCCGACGCTCTACAGCTCAAACTTCAGCAGCGAAGAGCTCGAGACGCACTTCTCGATTGACGGCTCGCCGCAAAACAAGATGAAAGCACAGCGGCTCATGCAACGGATCTCGACGACGACGACACAGATCGAGCTGAAAGGCGAAAATCGTCGTCGGTAAAGGATTGTATTTCTCGAACGAGTTGACTATACTAATAACCATATAACTGATGCATAGAAGAGGATACGAGACATCGTCACGGGTTTCAAAGCGAAGGAAGAATGGTGAGAGCTTCCTAAACACGCCGATCGACTTACTCCCTCGGAGCACCGCACGGGTCAATCGTGCGGCGATTCACACTCGTTATCGTGTGTTCGAGCCAAGCTTACAGCTTGGGAACGAGGGTGGTACCACGAGAATCAAAGCTCGTCCCTTTCATAGGGATGGGCTTTTTTTATTTTTTTTCAAATAGAGAGGGGAAGTTGACACATGATTCAATTGACATTTCCAGATGGGGCAGTCAAAGCGTTTGAAGCTGGTATCACAGCAGAAGAAGTAGCCGGTTCGATTAGCCCGGGTCTTCGTAAGAAAGCCATCGCCGCAAAAATCGATGGTGAACTGATCGATTATCGTCGTCCGATCGAGCGCGATGGTCAAATCGAGCTCGTCATGCCGGACTCGGAGGCAGGCCTCGACTTGATGCGCCATTCATCCGCTCACTTGATGGCTCAAGCGATCAAACGGTTGTACGGCGAAGAAGGGACGATTCATTTCGGCATCGGACCGACGATTGAGAACGGGTTCTATTACGATATCGAGATGGACCGCCGCATCAATGAAGAAGATTTGCCGGAAATCGAGAAGATGATGAAACGGATCGTCGACGAAAATCTCGACATCACACGTGAAGTCGTCACGCGCGACGAAGCGCTCGAGCGTTACAAGGAGCTTGGTGACCCGCTCAAAGTCGAGTTGATTGAAGATATCCCGGCAAGTGAGACACTTACAATTTATCATCAAGGTGACTTTTTTGACCTTTGCCGTGGACCGCACGTCCCGTCGACGTCGAAATTGAAAGTCTTTAAATTGATGAGCGTCGCCGGTGCTTACTGGCGCGGAGATTCTGACAACAAGATGTTGCAACGGATTTATGGTACGGCGTGGGCGACGAAAGAACAGCTCGCCGAGCACTTGCGTCTGCTTGAAGAAGCGAAAGAACGCGACCACCGTAAACTCGGTAAAGAACTTGATTTGTTCTTCGTCTCGCAAGAAGTCGGCCAAGGATTGCCGATGTGGCTCCCGAAAGGTGCCGCGATTCGTCGCACGGTCGAGCGTTACATCGTCGACAAAGAGCTCGAACTCGGCTATCAGCACGTCTATACGCCGGTGCTCGGTTCGGTCGATTTGTACAAGACGTCAGGTCACTGGGATCACTATCAAGACGACATGTTCCCGAAAATGGAGATGGACAACGAAGAGCTCGTCTTGCGCCCGATGAACTGTCCGCACCATATGACGATCTATAAGCATGAGCCACGCTCATACCGTGAGTTGCCACTCCGTATCGCCGAACTTGGCGGCATGCACCGCTATGAGATGTCAGGTGCTTTGACAGGTCTTCAACGTGTCCGTTATATGGTATTGAACGATGGACACACGTTCGTGACACCGGAGCAGATGAAGCAAGAGTTTAAAGATATCGTTCACTTAATCCAAGAAGTGTATGCCGACTTCGGGATTAAAGATTACCGGTTCCGCCTGTCTTATCGCGACCCGGCCGATAAAGAGAAATACTTCGACAACGATGCGATCTGGGAATCGGCACAGCGTCAATTGAAAGAAACGATGGATGAACTCGGCCTGCCGTACTTCGAAGCGGATGGCGAAGCGGCATTTTACGGACCGAAACTCGATGTCCAAGTCCGGACAGCGCTCGGGAAAGAAGAGACGTTGTCGACAGTCCAACTCGACTTCTTGCTTCCAGAACGTTTCGATTTGACGTATACAGGTTCTGACGGTAAAGATCATCGTCCAATCGTCCTCCACCGCGGTGTCGTGTCGACGATGGAACGGTTCGTCGCCTACTTGATCGAAGAGTACAAAGGTGCCTTCCCGACATGGCTCGCGCCGGTCCAAGTCAAATTGATCCCGGTGTCTCACGTCCATGATGCTTATGTGGCCGAAGTGAAAGCAGAACTGTTATCACGTGGTGTCCGTGTCGAGACAGACCTTCGGGATGAGAAGTTAGGCTATAAGATCCGTGAAGCACAGATGAAGAAGATCCCGATGACGCTCGTACTCGGTGATAAGGAACGTGATGAGCGTTCGGTCAACATCCGTCGCTACGGTCAACAAGAACAAGTGTCGGCAACGCTTGATGAGTTCTTGACGTCCCTCACTGAAGAAATCGCGAATCGTTCACGGTAAAGGTAGGCCATCCTTCAACGGAAGGGTGGTCTTCTTTTCGGTCCAGAGACGGATGCGCAACCTATGAAAGAACACGTATGGTAGAAGAAAGGAGTGATTCAGTTTGAATTATATGAAACCAATTATCGCGCTGACGATCGGGACGGTCGTCTCGACTAGCATGATTCCTAAAGTAAACGCCGAAGCGATCGTCGACGATACAATCGTCACCCTTGGGGAGACATTATCAGCAGAGCAGCGAGACTGGGTGCTCGAGCGCGTCGAAGCGCCGGCAGGAATCGAACCGATTATCACGACTGCAGCTGACGAAGAGAAGTATCTAGGTGACGCCGTACCCCAGGCACAACGTGGCGGCGGCATGTACTCATCGGCCCGCATCAAGCTGACTGACGGGACGGGTCTTGATATTCAAACCGAGAACGTCACGTGGGTGACGGAAGATATGTATGCGAACGCGCTCGTCACGGCCGGTGTCACTGACGCCGATATTTACATCACGTCTCCGATCCGTGTGACCGGGACGTCTGCGTTGACAGGTATTATGAAGGCGTACGACCAGACGGCTGACGAGACCGGGATCCAACTGACCGAGGAACGAAAAAATCTTGCGCAAGAAGAACTGGCGGTCACGTCAGAGATCGGGAAGACGGTCGGTCAAGAAGATGTGGCCGGGCTGATGAATGAGATCAAAGCGGAAATCGCGAATCAAATGCCCGAGACGAATATTGAAATTCGCGATATCGTCATTCAAGTGTTGAATCAAAACAACGTTCAATTGTCCGATACGCAATTGAACCAGCTGACGACGTTGTTCGAGAACATGCAGCAAGCCAACTTGGATTGGACAGCGATCAGTGATGGATTAAAAGGAGCGGGCCAAGACGTGCAGGCGTTTCTAGAGACGAAAGAAGTGCAAGGTTTCTTTGCGCGGCTGTTTGAGTCGCTCAGTAATTTCTTCAAGTCGTTGACGAACTAAAGAAACGACGATGAGTCGCATCAAATATTCTTCAATATACTTCTAAAGTTTTATGCTATAAGCAAGAAAACGGGTATATTATCGTATGTACTGAAGATAAATGAGGAGGCGAAAACATGTTTGGCGGAGTACCGCTTCATCCGTTGCTCGTCCATGCACCGATTGGCTTATTGTTATTCGGAACGTTTTTGATTTTGCTCAGCTTCAAATGGTCGAATTTTCGATTGTTCGCTCTCGTCACTCTTGTTACGGGCTTCTTGTCAGGTGTCGTGGCCTATATTTCGGGAGAGGGTGCAGAAGAATACGCTGAAACGAACCTCCTTTCGGTTACTGAGGCTATGATTGAAAGTCATGAACAATTTGCTCTATTTAGTTTAGTTGCATTTGGTATGACAATCATCTTGTTCATTATAGGATTCCGTGCCAAAGGAAAAGCGTGGAGAATACTCAGCTTTATCACAGCACTGATTGGATGTATCCTACTTGCTTACACAGGTCACTTGGGTGGACAAATGGTCTATCTATAAAAAACAGGGCACTACGCCCTGTTTTTTAATACCATCGTTTATGGATATAGTCCCGAGCGGATTCATGGTCATCGACGATCTTCAACGTGATGCGGTTCATCTCTTCAAGCAGGTCGGTCAATACAGCTTCAAGTTTAGCGTCGTTCATTTCATGGTGACGCATCGTTTCTTGAACGATATGTTTGATTTGATCATGATAATCGTGATCTTGTTTCACGTCTTTTCTCCAGTTCATCCTCGCCGCCTCCTTTTTTATTTTATTCCCTTTGAAAAGGTATTGCGAAACGATGGAATGACTGTTATTATCATAAAAGTGCGAGCTATCAATTATTCATGCGCGAATTCTTGACATCTTTTTCTGCTAGTGTTAAGATGACTTAGTGAGTAAATACAACAAAGCAGAAGCGCCCGCTTCTCACCTCGTCCGAATCGGTTCGGTCAGGTCCATCATGTACGTAATTTAGTTTCGGTGTCTTGCCGTTCTGAGTACGCAATGATGTGTGGGCGGGAAACTGCCGACGCTTTTTTTGTTACTATTACTATGTTGTCTTATTTTAAAATCTAAAACTCGTGCAATCGCACGATGGAGGTGCTAACCATTAGCAAAGAGCTATTTATCAACGAAAACATTCGTGCCCGTGAACTTCGTCTTATTGGAGCGGACGGTGCACAACTCGGTGTACAATCGCGTAGTGAAGCATTACGCTTGGCTGAAGAAGCTGAACTTGACCTCGTCTTGGTCGCTGACAAAGCAAACCCACCGGTCGCTAAAATTATGGACTACGGTAAATACCGTTTCGAACTCCAGAAAAAGGAGAAAGAAGCGCGTAAAAACCAAAAAGTCATCCAATTGAAAGAAGTACGTCTCAGTCCTACAATCGAGGACAACGATTTCCAAACCAAATTGCGTAACGCTCGCAAGTTTCTTGAAAATGGAAACAAAGTGAAGGCGTCGATTCGTTTCCGCGGACGTGCCATCACACACTCGGAAATCGGTAGACGTGTTATGGAAAAATTGGCGGCGGAATGTGCCGACTTGGCAACAGTTGAACAAAAGCCGAAGATGGAAGGACGCAGCATGTTCTTAGTGCTGGCTCCGAAGAAAGAAGATTAATCATCGAGTCATAGTGGGGAGGAAATACTCATGCCGAAAATGAAATCGCACCGCGGTGCTTCTAAACGTTTTAAACGTACAGGATCAGGTAAACTCAAACGTTCACACGCTTTCACAAGTCACTTGTTCGGTAACAAATCGACGAAAGCAAAACGTAAGCTCCGTAAGGGTGCTATCGTATCAGCTGGAGACTACAAACGTATTCGCAACATGATTGCGAAGTAATACAGAAGGAATTTAGGAGGGAAACTATATGCCACGCGTAAAAGGCGGTTATACGACTCGTCAACGTCGTAAAAAGCAAATCAAACTTGCCAAAGGTTATTATGGCTCGAAACATATTCTATTTAAAGTAGCAAAACAACAGGTCATGAAGTCACTCATGTACGCATACCGTGACCGTCGTCAAAAGAAACGTGATTTCCGTCGTATTTGGATCACACGTATCAACGCGGCAGCACGTATCAACGGTCTTTCATACAGCCGTATGATGCACGGACTCAAGCTTGCAGGGATCGACATCAACCGTAAGATGCTTGCTGAGCTTGCAGTATCGGATGCACAAGCGTTCGCTTCACTCGCTAACACAGCTAAATCAAAATTGAACGCGTAATCGTTCAATCGAAAGCGCCGAGACTCTATCTCGGCGCTTTCTTTTTTCTCGTAAATTTCTTAAGATAAAGATAAGGAGGACACGCTATGGATCAATCTATCTTGGCCATCGTCGCGTTGGCGCTCATCGCCTTAAACGTCTATACGTATTTCCAGGCGAAGCGGTATACGCACGGCGAAGGGAAGTTCAACGTGTTGTACGCCTATGCCGGAGGAGCCATTGGAGCGTTGTTTGGACTTCATTTGACACGCCAAAAAACGGTTCATGCCCCAAAAAGCATGCAAATACAAGTATTGATTTTAGCAGTGGGCTGGTCTTTAATGATTTTAGTACTGCTTTAAGTGGAGAATAGGAGGAGCAACCGGTGAACTGGACAACATTATTTGATCGGCAACGTGAATTAGATGAGCGGATCAAACAAGAACATCAACTATCCGGCAACCAATTCGATGAACGGCTACTCGCTTTACTCGTCGAACTCGGTGAACTCGCCAATGAGACCCGAAGTTTTAAATTTTGGTCAACGAAAGGCCCGTCGCCTCAAGACGTGATCTTAGAAGAGTACGTTGACGGTATCCATTTCTTACTGTCGCTCGGACTCGCCCTCGGATACGAACGGGAGTCGTTCCCGGCAGGAAGCTCGTATCTTGACGCGACTGATGCTTTTTTAGATATCTTTCGAAAAGTGACAAATTTTGGTTTGTCGAAGACAGAAGCGATGTACGAGACGCTGATGGCGGCATATCTCGAACTAGGCTATACGCTAGGTTTCAATGAAGAGTTGATTCTGATGGCGTATTTATCGAAGAATGAAGTCAACCATGAGCGACAAAATCAAGGCTACTAATGGAGTCGAAAGGGAGCGATACGAGATGAATGAAACTTTACATATGCTAAAACGACTGACGGATGCGACTGGCGTCCCGGGAAACGAAGGGGAAGTCCGTTCACTCATGCGCGAGTATCTCGAGCCCCACGTCGAATCGTTCGAGCAAGATGGTCTCGGCAGTCTGTTCGGCCGTGTGACGGGGAACGGTGAAGGACCGCGTGTCATGATTGCCGGTCATATGGACGAAGTCGGCTTTATGGTCACACGCATCGAAGATAGTGGTTTCCTGCGCTTCCAAGCACTCGGTGGCTGGTGGAACCAAGTATTGCTCGCTCAACGCATGGACGTCGTCACACGCTCTGGAGAGAAAATCCCAGGCGTGATCGGGGCGAAGCCGCCGCACGTCCTTCCAATCGAAGCTCGTAAAAAACCGGTCGAGATCAAAGACATGTTCTTGGATATCGGAGCGACGTCAAAAGAACAAGTCGCCGAGTGGGGAATCCGTCCAGGTGACACGGTCGTGCCGCATTGCGAGTTCACGGTCATGAAAAATGAAGACTTCTTGATGGCGAAGGCATGGGATAACCGAATCGGATGTGCGATCGCGATTGAAGCGGCCAAACGTCTGAAAAATGATGCGCCAGGCACCATCTTCTCAGGGGCCACGGTTCAAGAGGAAGTCGGATTGCGTGGAGCCGTCACGGCGGCAAACTTGATCAAACCTGACGTCGCGATTGCTGTGGATACGGGTGTCCCAGGTGATACGCCAGGTATGACACCGGCAGAAGGCTTGTCAAAACTTGGTGAAGGCGTTCAAGTCATCTTCTTTGATGCGACGACTGTCACGAATCCACGCCTCATCGATTTGATCGTCGAAGTCGCGAAAGCAGAAGACATCAAGTATCAGTTAGATTTGACACCAGGTGGCGGCACCGACGCCGGACGGTTCCATTTATCAGGAGTCGGGATGCCGGCTGTCGCGCTCACAGTTCCAGTCCGTTATTTGCATACAAACGTGTCAATCATTCATAAAGCCGATTATGAAGCGGCCATCGATCTGGTCGTGGCGCTCACAAAACGGTTAGATAACGAAACGGTTCAATGGTTGAAAGAGGGATAATATGACGAAAATCACGTCTACGAAAAGCGAGACGATTAAGCGTTTGAAGCGCTTGATGACGAAAAAAGGCAGACAAGAGTCTGGGCAGTTTTTAGTCGAGGGTGAACACTTGGTCGACGAAGCAATCCGGGCCGGACGACTCGTCCAATTGATTATGGGCGAATCCTATCGTCCGAAAAGTTCATGGCGTCTAGATGAGATGCCTGTGCTCGAACTGTCCGACCATGTCGCCGATCTGTTATCAGAAACAGAGAAGACGCAAGGGGTGTTCGCTGTCGTCAAGATGACGCCGGTCGAACGCAAGATGAAGCATGTGCTCGTCCTTGACCGCATTCAAGATCCGGGTAACCTCGGTACGATGATTCGGACAGCAGATGCGGCCGGCTTTGATACCGTGTTTCTCGGCAAAGGTACGGTCGACCCGTTCAACGCCAAAGTCGTCCGGGCGACGCAAGGATCGTTGTTCCATGTGAACATTCAATCGGTCGACTTGCTCGAAACGTTGCCGGAACTGAAAAGTTTAGGGTTTCACGTCTATGGTACGGCACTCTCGAAAGCGAAGTCATACGACCAAGTCGCGTTCAACGATCAAGTCGCACTTGTCATCGGGAATGAAGCGCAAGGCGTCCATGACGACGTGCTTGCCCTTTGTGACACACGTGTCCACATTCCTGTAATCGGAGAAGCCGAATCATTGAACGCGGCAGTCGCCGCCGGCATTCTCATGTATCGCATCGCGCTACAATAACCTTGTCAGCGCTTGAGAATCGTGATAGTTTAGAAACATCGAACAATATAGGTAAGACGTTGAAAGAGCATAGTACGCGAACCCCCGAACGAGCACAGGGAGCATCGGCCTAGATTGAGAGCCGATGCCGAGGTCGGCGCTGAATTCACTCTGGAGTCGTGTTGGAGACAACACCGAACTGGCATCCCGATACCGATGCTCTCAAGTGGGCCTGATCGGCCAAGTAGGGTGGTACCGCGTTTATTCGTCCCTTCAGTCATCGACTGAAGGGACTTTTTTTGTAGAGGAGGAAACATTGATGAAAGAACAGTTAGAACAATTACAACGTGAGGCCCTTCAAGAAATTGAAACGGCGTCATCACAAAAAACGTTGAACGACGTCCGGATTAAATATTTAGGCAAAAAAGGCCCGATGACCGAAGTATTGCGTGGGATGGGCAAGTTGTCTGCCGAAGAGCGCCCGGTCGTCGGTGAACTCGCCAACACGGTACGGACGACGATTCAAGAGGTGTTAGAGGCACGGATCGAGGACGTGAAGGCGGTCGAGCTCGAAGCGAAACTCGCAGCCGAGACGATCGATGTCACGCTCCCTGGTCGAACGGCACTTCCGGGACATAGCCACTTGCTGCAACAAATCGTCGACGAGATGGAAGACTTGTTCGTAGGTCTCGGGTACACGATTGCCGAAGGCCCAGAAGTCGAAACCGATCTGTACAACTTTGAAATGTTGAACTTGCCGAAAGATCATCCGGCACGTGACATGCAGGACTCATTCTACATCACGGACGAGACGCTGCTGCGGACGCATACGTCGCCGGTGCAAGCACGGACGATGCTCGAAGCGGACGGAAAACCGATTCGCATCATTTGTCCGGGTAAAGTGTACCGTCGCGATGAAGATGATGCGACTCATTCACACCAGTTCATGCAGATCGAAGGACTTGTCGTCGATGAGCATATCTCGATGGCCGACTTGAAAGGCACGCTTGAAGTATTCGTCAAGCAACTGTTCGGCGAGACACGAGAAATTCGGCTTCGTCCAAGCTTCTTCCCATTCACAGAGCCGTCCGTTGAAGTCGATATCTCATGCTTCAAGTGTGGCGGTAAAGGCTGCAACGTTTGTAAAGGGACAGGGTGGATTGAAATTCTTGGAGGCGGGATGGTCCATCCGCGTGTCCTCGAGATGGCAGGCTACGACGCGACGAAAATGTCTGGCTTTGCTTTCGGGATTGGTGTCGAACGGATGGCGATGCTCAAACATGGTGTCGATGATATTCGTCACTTCTATACAAACGACTTACGTTTCATCGAGCAATTCTAAGGAGGATCATACATGTTATTATCGAAAAAATGGTTGAACCAATATATCGACGTCTCAGACTTGAGCGGGCAAGCGTTAGGCGATTTGATCACGAAAAACGGGATTGAAGTCGAGAGCGTGACAGACCGCTCTGAAGGATTGAAAGGTCTCGTCGTCGGACACGTCCTTTCATGCGCGAAACATCCAGAGGCGGACAAGTTGAACGTGACAACGGTCGACGTCGGTGACGACAGCCCTGTCCAAATCGTCTGTGGAGCACCGAACGTCGCGGCCGGACAGCATGTCATCGTCGCAAAAGTCGGTGCGAGACTGCCTGGCCTTAAAATTAAAAAAGCAAAACTTCGTGGCGTCGAGTCGCAAGGAATGATCTGTTCGCTCGAAGAACTCGGTTTCGAGAAAAAACAGATTCGCGAAGACGAACAGGACGGCATCCATACGTTCCGGGAAGAAGTTGAAGTCGGAGCGGACGTCATCAGCTTGCTCGATCTCGATGACGAAGTGATTGAACTCGGATTGACGCCGAACCGTTCGGACTGCCTTAGCCTATACGGCATCATTCATGAAGTCGCGGCGATTTTGGAACGCTCGTATACGTTGCCAATAGCCGATGTCGAAACGGATACACCGAACGACGTGTCTGTTCGACTCGAGACAGACAACTGCACATACTACGCGACGCGACGTGTCGACGGGGTAACGATTGGCGAGTCGCCACAGTGGTTGAAAAACGTCTTGATCGCGGAAGGTGTGCGCCCGATCAACAACGTGGTCGATGTGACGAACTACGTCATGCTCGAACTCGGTCAACCGCTCCATGCGTTTGACACGTCTAAGCTCGGCCATACTATCCTGGTTCGCCAAGCACAGGACGGAGAAGAAATCGTCACACTTGACGATGCGACGCGCACACTCGATTCGTCGATGATGGTCATTACCGATGGACAACATCCGGTCGCAATCGCTGGAGTGATGGGCGGAGCGAATACCGAAGTCGACGAGACGACGACGAGCATCATCCTTGAGTCGGCTTACTTTACGCCGGCCTCGGTCCGGAAGACGAGCCGCACGCTCGGTCTTCGTTCTGATTCAAGCGCCCGTTTCGAAAAAGGAGTCGATCCGGAACGTTTACTCCTCGCGCTTGACCGTGCCGCTGCACTGATTGTCAACGTGAGCGGCGGGACAATCAGTGAGCCGGTCATCGCTGGAAGCAAAGCGTCCGACGCCCGCACGATTGACGTGTCGATCGATTATATTAACCATCGACTCGGGATGGACCTCGATCAAACGACGATCAAACATATTCTAAAACGGCTTGGATTAGACGTGACAGGAGACGAAACGTTGACGGTTCACGTCCCATCGCGGCGTCCGGACCTAGAAGTGCCGGCTGATATTACGGAGGAAGTGGCGAGACTATACGGGTACGACAGCCTTCCATCGACGCTCCCGGCATCGAAGTCGAAAGGCTACCTGCCAAAAGACAACGTACTCCGTCGTCAAGTGCGCCGCGTCCTTCAAGGAACGGGCTTGTCACAAGCGATCACGTACTCGCTCACGAGCGAGCTTCATGCGTCACGGTTCGACGGCGAGGGAGCGACGACAGTCCGACTCGCCATGCCGATGAGTGAAGAGCGTGCGGTGTTACGGACATCACTCGTTCCTGGGTTGCTTGAAGCGGCCCGTTATAACACGGCGCGTCAACAAGCAAACGTCCGTCTATTTGAGACAGGACGGGTGTATATAGAGCACGGAGAGACGTTGCCACGCGAAACGGAACGCGTCGCAGGCGTAGTGACAGGACTTTGGTACGATCACCGTTCGCAAGGAACACGCATCCCTGTCGACTACTTCGTTGCGAAAGGCATCGTCGATACACTGATGCGTTCGCAGCGCATCGACGTGACGTACGAAGCGGCCGTCATTTCAGACATGCACCCTGGCCGCACGGCGAACGTTCTCGTCGCGGGGGACGTCATCGGATACGTCGGGCAAGTCCATCCGGCCGTATCGAAAGACGTATACGGCTTGAAAGAAGTGTACGTCTTCGAGCTCGACCTTGGCGCATTGAAGTCTGAAGCGATGCTCGTCTATCAAGACGTACCACGTTACCCATCGATTTCGCGAGATCTTGCGCTCGTATTGAAGCGTGACATTCCGGCCGGTCAAGTCGAGACGACGATCAGACAAGCGGCGGGTCCGCTCTTGATCGAGCTTGCTCTGTTCGACGTCTACACGGGCGATAACGTCGGTGAAGCTGAGAAGTCGATTGCCTTCTCGCTCAAATATCAAGATCCGACGCGGACACTTCTTGATGAAGAAGTGACAGCGTCGTATGATGCAATCATCGAAGCAGTCAAAACCAAATACGGCGCCGAAGTACGCGCTTAACAGACAACAGCGATCCCCTTTATTGTGGGAATCGCTGTTTTTAGAATTCATTGAACTTCAAGCGCCAAGTCACCGAACTTCGTCCAACCGACGAGGCAAGTCACTTTGTAAAGAAGGAACGTGATGACAGCCGGTAGGATGACGCCGGTGCCGACGAAGACGAGAAACGCTTCCATACCCTGTGCGGCAAGGATATTGAGCGGGGCGATCATTGAGTTCAAGCCGAGCCCGGCAATCTCATACGGCACCTCGAGTGAGAACCAAAGAGTCGCGATCGGAGCGCTGATCATGGCGGCGATGAACGGTGGCATGACGACCCGTGGGTTTTTAACGACGTTCGGGAACTGGACTTTCGGTGTGACGAAAAATGATGCGACCAAGCCACCTGGATCGGTTTGGCGGTAAGCCATGAGCGTGAAGCCGACGAATTGGGCGGTGCAGCCGATCAAGGCGGCGGCACTTGCGACCGGGTCGAGCTGAAGTGCGATCGCCAGCGCGGCCGATGAGGCAGGTGACATGAGCATGACGCTGAAGACGAGGGCGATGACGAGTGACGTTGCGATCGGTGATGTGTTGACCGACGAAGTGATGCTCCCGCTGATCGAGTTGATGAGCGGTGTCGTGACGGCAGCTGCGCCGACGCCGACGATGCCTCCGCCGAGCACGGCCGTGACCGGGACGACCATCATATCGAACTTCGTTTTACCGAGGACACGTTTGCCTAACCAGACGGCCGCCGCTGCGGCAATCAAAGCGCTGATCGGTTGACCGGGGACGAGGACAAGCCCGCTCTCCGTCGCTTGAAGGGCCGCACCCCCGACGGTCGCCGCAATCATCGAACTGAACAAGATGAGGGTGTTGCCGCCGAGCTGATAGGCGACTCCGGCACCGAGCGCCGGGGCGAGCAGTGACTTCGCGACTTGTCCGATCAAGACGAGCGTGTCTAGCCCGGCCATCTTGCCGATCGTTTCGATCAACAAACCGACCCCAAGTGTGACGAGGACGGCGCTAGCCATCCCTGCTGATATTTTGATCATCCGATCCATTGCGTACTGTTTCACTTCCATCATCTCCTCTGTGTATCGATCCAATAAAAAAACCTATCCTGATTGGATAGGCGCACGGTTCATGCATTGAGCGCCTCGTCCGAAACCATCGAAACAAGGGCCCAAAAATTCGTCTCGGTCAGCGAGTCGATTTTTCAGTCCCTCAGTCGAATAATAATCAGTAGGCCGTTATGTAATGGTGTACGCATCGTCGCCAGCTCCTCTGTTCAAGATTTGTCTAAGAGTAACACGATATTTTTCAATAATCAATATTTTCTGAAAACTTTCTGAAAAATATTTTTTCACAGACAAAAACAGAGACCCGCTTCCGTTTAAGGAATTGAGTCTCTGTTTAACGGTATAGACTTAAGATGTACTGGCTGCAAGTAAACCGACTTGTTGATCGATGAAGTCCATTGAAATGGAATTGAACGTATCGGGTTGATCGACGTTGACGACATGCCCCGAATCGTGGACGACTTGGACGTGTGCCGTCGGTTGATGCTTCGCCGTTCGTTCGACGGCCTCAAGGAACATGTAATCCTCGTCGCCCATAATGTAGAGGATGGGGACGGATGTTTGAATTGAAGTGAAGTGACGTAGCAACGGATTCATGTTTTCGGTCATCTTGAACCAACGGATGAACTCGCGTTGGCACAAATTAGCCGCATCGCGCACGAACATCATCCGCGATTTTTTATGCCGCTTCTTCGGCAACAAGATCCAAGCGAATAGTTGGTACAACCACATGTAAGGCACGAAGCTTTGCATGAGGCTGCCGAGCCGGATGAGCAATGTCGAGCGGACGTTGAACTTGACGATCGCACCACCTAAGACGACAGAAGCGATGCGGTCGGGGTGATGCTCGAACATCGCTTGGATGACGATCGTTCCGAGCGATAGGCCGACCATATGGCCTTTTTCAATATTTAAATGGTTCATAACTTCGACGACGTCTTCGACGACGACATCGAGTGTGTAGGCGTTGAGTGGTTGATTCAAAGATTGTTCTTCGTTATATGAGCCGCCATGACCGCGGAGGTCGAGCAGCAAGACGTTATATTTCTTTCGAAATGGACGAATTTGACGATACCAGTGAGATAGACTCCCGCCTGCGCCATGTATGAAGATGACCCAAGGATGGTCGTCGCTTAATGTGTACGTTTTATAATGCAACATGAACGCTATCCCCCAAAAGTTTTTAAGTTCATTGAACCATAAAATAAATATAACATATCTTTGAAGTGAGAACTATCGTTTCAGCTCGCTTAAACGCATCGCTTTTTTCGTGTTCGCGAAGTGAACTTTAGCGATATCGTTCAAACGTTCTTGACCGTAGCGAAGGATCAAGGTCGCAGCCACTTGATCGACTTTCGCTCCGGCCCCTTTCGGTAACGTGACACCGAGTGTCGCGCTCAATTTGTCCATCTCTTTCAAGAAAAAGGCGCGAGCGAGTATCGAGGCGGCGGCGACGGCGACGTGGAGACCTTCCGCTTTCGTCGAGAAGTAGACATCGTCTTTGACGACATCGGCCTCAGAACTCAAATGTTTGTAATAGACGGCTTTTTCAGCGAACTGGTCGATCAGAATCGCTTCTGGCGTCTCGTCTAATTTTTTCAAGAGGGCCGACAACGCCGCGTTGTGGGCGATTGCGGTCATCTTCCCTTGCGTCATCGTCCGTTGCATTTTGTTGTACGTCGGGTTGTGCAGCGTCGCTTTCTGGTAGGGAATCGTGACGTGCAAATCTTTGGCGATGCGTAAAATATCTTTATCGGTAAGCAATTTAGAGTCTTTGACGCCGAGTTCTTTGACGAGGGCAATCTTTTCTTTCGGTACGTAGGCGGCGACGACGACGAGCGGACCGAAATAATCGCCTTTCCCGACTTCGTCGCTTCCGATGACGGACCAATCGGAAAAACCGGCCGGTAACGTATGTTTTGGAACGGACGTTTCCTTTTTGATAGAATCTCCCCACTTGGCCGCCTCTTCATCCGCAGCCCGACCTTGAAACATGACTTTTCCCGAATTGTACACGGTGATCACACACTGGGGCGTCTTGGCACTGAAGCGGGCGTGTGGTGGTGGATTGACCGCGTGAGTACGATAGCTCTGCATTAATTGTTCTTGAGCCGCGGTCGATAGTTTGATGACTTGATTGCCCAAAGTGAGCACTTCCTTTCTTAACGTTCGCAAATTTATCTTACATTTTTTTCGCACATTTTGAAACCAATGATTCAATTGATACGTATGAATGAGTGAGTAGAAAAGAAGTGAGGTGAGACGGAGATGTGGTGGCGCGATGACACGGACCAAGATGAGGCAGAGTTCCTCTATAAACATATTCTCGAGCTCGAGGCCAGGATTGCCAAACTGGTTGCCCATCAAGTCAGGGTGCGTCGCCTGCTGATGCAAGAGTCGTCGGAGGCGGCGACAGAGCAGATTATTACGTTACAGGGCGAAGTCGATCACTATTTACACCTACTGCGTCAGGAACGGCTCGAAGAGGTTGACCGGTATGATCGGTTAAACCTTGAACGGACGCTTGGCCGCGTGCGGAAGGCGGTACAGTATCCGACCCGGCCGTTATCGGAATGGGATACGATTGAACAGGCGCTCGCACTTGAAGTCGAACATTTGCGACGTGTGCTCGCATATGAACAACAGCGCCGCACCGAGGAGGGATGGTAATGGAATCGTTAGATCAACTGTACTGGTGGGTACTCATCATTGCCGGTCTCGGTACATTTTTATACATGCTGTTCTCGGACGCGTTCGATTTCTTCGAGGGCTGGTTCAATCCGGCCGTCATCCTCTCTTTCCTGGCACTTGGGGCAGGGATCGGACTAATCTTGAACGCGCTCGCCCATGTGTCGCCGATGATCGGTCTCGCGGTGGCGCTCGCCGGCTCATTCGCGCTCACGACGTTACTGTACTTGTTCGTCCTCCTCCCGCTGTCAAACGCGGAAGAGTCGATTGGTATGACTGACGAGTCGCTCGTTGGACTGGTCGGGCGGTTGACCGTCCCCGTCCCGGAAGGCGGTTACGGGGAAGTGCTCGTCGAGTCGGTCGTCGGTTCGATTTTGAAGACGGCGCAAAGTATTGACGGGAAAGCGATTCCGAGTGATCGTCGAGTCGTCATCATCGAAGTACAACGAAATATCGCGGTCGTCATGGAATATGACGAACCCACTATTCGAAAGGAGCAATAATGTATGGACACAACCATTTTAGTCAGTATTATCGTCGGGGTGATTTTGCTCGCCTTGATCTTCGTGTTTGTCTTGAAATATCGTACAGTCGGACCGGATGAGGCGCTCATCGTCACCGGGAGCTACTTAGGTAAAAAGAATGTTCACAGTGACGCTTCCGGTAACCGCGTCAAAATCATCCGCGGCGGCGGGGCGTTCGTCTTGCCGGTATTCCAACAAGCGGAACCGCTCAGTTTGCTCTCGAGCAAGCTCGAAGTAACGACGCCTGAAGTGTATACCGAGCAAGGAGTCCCGGTCATGGCTGACGGGACGGCCATCATTAAAATCGGTGGCTCGATCAGTGAGATTGCGACAGCGGCCGAGCAATTCCTCGGCAAACCGAAAATCGAGCGTGAGAACGAGGCGAAAGAAGTGCTCGAGGGTCACCTTCGTTCAATCCTCGGTTCGATGACAGTCGAAGAGATTTATAAAAACCGCGACAAGTTCTCGCAAGAAGTGCAACGTGTCGCCTCGCAAGATTTAGCGAAGATGGGCCTCGTCATCGTCTCGTTCACGATTAAAGACGTGCGGGATAAGAACGGATACCTCGAGTCGCTCGGGAAGCCACGGATCGCCCAAGTAAAACGTGACGCCGACATCGCCACGGCTGAAGCGGATAAGGAAACGCGCATCAAACAAGCGGAAGCGATGAAGGACGCGAGGAAAGCGGAGCTTGAACGAAACTCTGAAATCGCAGAAGCGGAAAAAGAGAACCAACTCCGCATCGCCGACTACCGCCGCGAGCAAGATGTCGCTAAAGCACGGGCCGACCAATCGTACGAGCTTGAAGAAGCCAAGGCCAAACAAGAAGTCACAGAGCAACAGATGCAAGTTCAAATCATCGAGCGTCAAAAGCAAATCGAGCTCGAAGAGAAAGAAATCATGCGTCGTGAAAAGCAATATGATTCAGAAGTGAAGAAAAAAGCCGACGCCGACCGCTATGCGATCGAACAGGCTGCGGAAGCTGATAAAGCGCGTCAAATTGCCGCAGCAGATGCCGGGAAGTATCGCATCGAGGCTGAGGCGAAAGCCGATGCTGAACGCGTCCGTCTCGCTGGTGTCGCCGAAGCCGATGCTGAACGGGCGAAAGGGGAAGCAGATGCCGATATTATTCGTCTTACTGGTCTCGCCGAAGCCGAAGCGAAACAAAAGATCGCCGAGGCGTTCGAACAGTACGGTCAAGCCGCCATTCTCGACATGGTCGTCAAGATGCTTCCTGACTACGCGAAGCAAATTGCGGCACCGCTCGGTAACATCGACCAAATCACGGTCGTCGATACGGGGAGCGGTAAAGACGGGGGAGCCGGGAAAGTCACGGGTTACGCGACTGATTTGATGGCTTCACTGCAGCAGACGCTCAAAGCGTCGTCTGGGATCGATATGAAAGACTTGCTCGATAATTTTGCCGGAAAAGGCAATGTGCCGACCTCACCGACTGCTGAACGGAAGTTGACGGAAACGACCGTCGCGGCGTCAGAAGAATAAGTTGAATCAACAAGGCTGCAGGCAATCGTCTGCAGCCTTGTTTGTCGTGACGTCGTTCAAATTATTGCCCTAAGTTTTAAAAGGTTTGACTTCAAACCCGGTGTAAATCAGACGATACATGAGATGTCAGACCATTAGAGAGAGGAAGTACATGTTATGAACAAAACAATTATAATCGGCGCATTGACGACTTGTATCGTTTGGCTATCCGGGTGTCAGTCTGTCATCGATCAGCCCGAACAGACGGTCGAACCTCGCCAATCGATGGGTGTCGTCCTGTCTGACGTTGGTCTCGGGGACCAATCGTTCAGTGACGCTGCGATGCGTGGCATGGGGCAGTTACGAGAGACGGGAGATTGGTTCGTCGATTATCGAGAATTGGACGAGACTGAAACATACAAAGCAGGATTTGAGCAATTGGTCGAAGGTGGACACGATGTGGTCGTCGGTCTCGGTTTCGCGAGTCAAACCGATCTAGAAACGGTTGCTTCAAAGCACCCAGACCAACAATTTGCCTTAGTCGACGCGGTATCGACGTTACCAAACGTCATCTCGGTCACGTTCGAAGAGACAGAAGGCAGCGCGTTGGCCGGTGCGGTCGCGGGACTTGAAACCGAGTCCGATAAAATCGGATTCATCGGAGGAGTCGACAACGAGTTGATCCAGAAATTTGGAACCGGGTTCGAGTTAGGGGCGAAAAGCGTGAACGAGGACGTTGAAATGATCGTCGACTACGCGAACGATTTCGCCTCGCCTGAGATCGGACGGAAATTGGCGGAAAAACAGATTGCCGCAGGGGCCGACGTGCTTTACGCTGCGGCCGGTCTGACCGGTGTCGGTGTACTCGAGACGGCTGAACGAAACGGGATCAAGGCGATCGGCGTCGACAGCGATCAATCGATGATCGCACCCGATGCGGTCATCACGTCGATGTTAAAGCAAGTCGACTTGGCCATCGTCAAGATCGCGGACAGTCTTCAAACAGAAGCAATCAACGATCATATCAAACTCGGAATCGAAGAGGGCGGTATCGGGCTAGCAGCGCTGCGCCGTGTGCAATGGACCGATGAAGAGACAGAGCAGTTTGAAGCGGTTCAGAAACGGTTGCTGGAGGGGACGTTACAATGACTTTACGCAAACGCTTTATCTTCTCGACCGTATTCACGGTCTTACTCATCGTCTTGATGATGAGTTATGTATTGACGACGTTGAACCGGTTGCAGACGTACAATGAGCAATACGGCACCCAGATGATCGAGTTATCTCAACTCGAGACGTCACTTTTGCAAGAACAATCCCTTTGGACGTCGCTCGGTGAACAGATGAGTCAATCGACACTGACGCAGCTCGAGCGGATTCGTGCCACGAACACGGAGACGTTTCAAGAGATGAATCAAACCTATTTGATCGATGAGTTTTCAACTCACCTTGATCGAGCCACAGCCAAATATGAGCGTATTGAAGCAAATATTGAAACGGCTCAAGCAGGCGGTATTGCTGCCCGGATTCAAGCGGCGAAACTAGAAGGGGTCTTGAACGACGTGAACACGTTGTTGTTAAAAAACGGAACGTTTTACGAGGCGTTGCAAAAAGAAGCGGCCGACGAGACGAAACGCCTGTTCCTCGTCTCAATCTTGTTGACGGTGTTCGTCGTCACGGTGTTAAGCTTGTACAACTTCTTCTTCGCCCGCTCAATCACACGCCCGCTCGAACGGAACGTGAAAGCAGCCGAGGCGATCGCGGCCGGGCACTTGATCACGTTGCCGGATTCAACGCGACGCGATGAGATCGGCCGACTAGAACGCGCCATGCGAGATATGACGGCGTCGCTTCAAACCGTGATCGGCTCGATCCGGGTCACGTCTGTTAAAGTGAATGAGATGACGGAGACGGCCGCCGCTGAAAATGAAGCGGTCGTGAGTACGACGTCGAACATCACGAACGCGGTCGATGAGATGGCGAACGGGGCCCAATCGATCGCGACTGAACTTCAAGAGACGCTCGAGTCGGTCGGGATCATGGCGACGTCGTTCGAGACGAGCTTGAACCAGACGAAACAAACGACCGAAGAGACGACCGAGATGACGCGTGAAGTGGCGGCCGGAATCGAGACGTTGACGGATCAAGAACATATTCTACGGCGCTCGAGCGAGCGGAATCAATCGCTCGTCGAACGGATGGACCAGTTCGCGAGAAAAACAGAAGAAATCGAGAAGATGGCAAAACTTGTCGAAGACGTTGCCGCCCAAACGAATTTACTTGCCTTGAACGCCGCGATTGAAGCCGCACGAGCCGGTGAGGCCGGGCGAGGTTTTGCTGTCGTCGCGAGTGAAGTGAAGAAATTGGCTGAGGAGAGTAATGTGGCGACGCGCTCAATCTTCGGGGTCGTCCAAACGATTAGGGACGAGGTCGGCAATTTGACAGACATGGTCGAAGAGTCGAGCCACGAGCAAACGGCGCAACTTCAAGCGTTCGGACTGACGAAGCAAGCATTCACACGCATCCATGATCGGACCGATCACGTGGCCTCGTTCGTGGGCACGATCGAACAAGAAATGGTCGCTTCGAGCCGTGAAGTCACGAACGTGTTGAAACGCGTCGAAGAAGTGAGTGGTGTGACCGAAGAATTAGCAGCCGGTAACGAAGAAGTCGCCGCCTCGATGAAAGAGCAACAGGCAAGCTTTGATCAAATCTTTGCCTTGATGCAAGAGCTAGAAGGACAAGCCGCCTCACTGGCGAGCCAAGTTCAACATTTTGAAGAGCAATGAGACAAGTTGAAGAGCAATGAGACAAGTTTCGGCTTGTCTCTTTTTTGCGTTCCGATACGCCATCGATCCGTGGGTGAACGATCAAGCATTGCGACCGCATCTAACAACTAGGACTTGAGCGTGAGCCGGCTATTTCTCGCATACTAATGAAGAGACATTCGTTTATGTGGGGGGAACGGTATGGAGAAGTGGAAACGGTATGTCGTCGCGTTGCTCGTCATCTTGTTCGTCGGTGTCGGTTATATGTTCTATTCGAAAGAGCCAGAAACGACGATGGTCGAGGAGTTTACGACGGTGGAGGAAGCAGAGGCGGTGCCGGTGACAGAAGTTGTCGTCTATGTCACGGGAGCGGTTGAAGCGCCCGACACGTATACGATGCCGCAAGGGGCTAGAGTCGGGGACGTCTTGTCTCTCGCCGTGTTGACGAACGAAGCTGACCCTGAACAGCTGAATTTAGCCCAATTGCTCGTAGACGGCACGAAAATCATGGTACCGAAACAAGGAGAGGCCGTTGCAGTGCCGGAAACCGATACGACGAACGGCATTCACGTCAACAGTGCGACGAAAGAAGAGTTGATGACCGTCCCCGGGATCGGTCCGGCCAAAGCGGACGCTATTTTGAACTATTTGAAAGAACACGGCCCATTTAAATCGTACGACGAGCTCGGGAATGTCAAAGGGTTCGGCGAGAAAACGCTCGAGAGCATGGAAGGCTATTTGTTGGTCCCGTGACATGCCGATCTATCCATTGATCCCGATTGGTCTATTCATTGCTTGGAAGTCTGGGGCTTTTGGTGTCGTGCTTTTGTTCGGGCTAGCCATGCTCTTGACGTGGCGTCGGCAAGCGGTCTATACACATGTCGGTGCGATCTCACTCGTTTTCCTAGTACTGTTACAAAGTTCTGACCCGGCTGTACATGAAGCCGGGGATGCAGTCTTCGCCATCGAGAGCCGACGTGACAACGGCCAATCGGTTCGGCTCTATGGTGAATCGAACGGGATGTCTGGGGTCTTGATCGGGCGCGACGTCGAGCTCGGGCGTCCGGGTGAGACGTGTCTCGTCACGTTCGAACCAATTCCTTTTTCACCGCTTCGAAATACGGGAGGTTTTGACGAGGCGAAATGGGCGCAAGGGGCTGGATTGTCTTTTAAAGGGGAGGACGTCCATGTCGAACGATGTCGACCGAGTGACGGATTAAATGGGCGTATGCTGCGCTGGAAAGAACGTCAGCTCGAACGGATCGAAGCGACGCACCGTCCGGACGTTGCGCTTTACATGGAGGCGTTACTGTTTGGCGAGAGCCGTCTGCTCGACGAGGAGACATCGTTCTCCTATCGCGTGACGGGTCTGCTTCATTTGCTCGTCATTTCCGGGTCCCACATCGCCTTGCTCGTGTTTGCGCTCAGATGGGTGTTTCGTCCGTTGCCGCTTCATCGGGAGATGAAACTTGGTCTCGTGATCGTCTGTGTGACCGCATTCGGTTGGCTGACTGGTTTTTCGCCGCCGGTGGCACGAGCCGTGCTTGTCGCTGACGTCGTGCTCGTCTTGTCGATATTCGGTCAGACGATTCGCGACCCGGTTCGTATGCTCAGTTGGTGTGCGGCAGCCCTGTTAGCCGTTCAACCGTACTTGCTGTGGAATCTCGGGTTTCAATTGACAGTCGGTATGACCTTGTTTTTGCTTTTGACACGGTCGATGTGGACAAATCTGTTCAGCGTAGCGCTTTATGCCCAATGGTTCGGTTTAATTTTTTTATGGCAAATCCAGCCGATCATCTCAATCTTTGCTCCGGTGTACAACGTGATTGGCGGATTGTTGATTTCCTGGGCGATCCTTCCGCTTGCGCTCGTCACTTATGTGATGCCGCAGTTCGAACCGACGCTCTATCCGATTCTCGACGGGTTGAACGGGATGTTTCAGATACATCATACGTATCGTCCGTGGGTCCCGTTGCACGACATCACATTTTGGCATGCGGTCTATTTGTTCGTGTTGCTCGGGATCGGATTGATTCTGTTAGATAAGAGACGTTCGGTCGGATGGATCATTGCGGCAGTTTCGCTGCTTGCGCTGCACGTTTGGTTAGAATGGTCGGAGGAGCCGCGGGTGACGTTTTTAGACGTCGGGCAAGGGGACGCCATCGTCGTCGAGCAAGCCGGTATCACCGGTGTCATCGATGTCGGCGGCGTGTTTCAACATCCGGACGAGCAGAAACGGTCGACGTTCGACCCGGGTGCCGATGTCGTCGTCCCTTACATATGGAAACGAGGCGAGACCCGACTTGATTTCATTTTGCTGACGCATGCCGACCATGACCATATCGGTGGGCTGACGGGCGTGCTTGATCTGATTCCGGTCGAGGAAGTATGGATCGCGGCTGAAGTGGCCGATGAAACGAAGCGGCGGGCGTTAGTCGACGAGCTCGAACCGTATGACGTGAACGTGCGGTTGTTAGAAGCAGGAGAGCGGCCTTATCCATGGATGTGGGTCGTCACACCGGTTAACGCGGGCGAGGACGAGAACGCGAATTCAGTGTCGGTTTTTATGAAAGTCGGAGACTTGTCCTATTTATTGACGGGTGACTTACCGGAGGCGAACGAGCGGTTGATCCCGACTGTCGACGTCGATGTGTTCAAACTAGGCCATCACGGGGCCGAAACGTCTTCCGGTGCTGACTTGATCGCTCGCATCGATCCAGAGTTTGTGGTCGTCAGCGTCGGCGCCAACAACCGATACGGTCATCCGCATCTAGACACGCTCGCCCGTATTCAGGGAAGGCGGTTGTTGCGGACGGATGAGGACGGGATGGTCGTCTGTGAGCGGGGACGGTGTCAGGGGAGCGTGAGAAGGGCAGTCAGGCCGTGAAAACTATGATAAACTAAAAAGCGATTGCTCCCCCGGGGCAATCGCTTTACGACTTAAAGACTTAAAAATTTGATAAGAACACCGATTGCGAAAATCGTGAAGAAAAAGCCGAACGGGACGATGAAGCCGATTGCTGAATCGATCGCATCGTTACGTTTGCACTGCACGTCGTTCTCAAACGGGTTTTCGCTTTGCGGGCGAACCGAGTTAATATGCATAGTGAGTCCCTCCTTAAAATGGTGCCGTTCTAAGTATAGCGAATCAAAGAAGGATAATCTATGTTTAGATAAGAATAAATTGTGAAAGTGGTGTGTGGTTTGAATGAACCGTGGTTGCACAACGGCAAGTTGTCGAACGTATACGTCCTGTACGGGACAGAGAAGTACTTACTCGAGACGTGGGAACGAGAAATCGTCAAGGCGGCAAGTCCGTCCGGCGACAAATTTGACGTCATGCAGCTCGATTTACATGAAACGTCACTCGATACAGCGTTAGACGAGGCTGAAACGGTACCGTTCTTTAGTGACTACCGCACCGTCATCGTCAAACAGGCCCAGTTTTTAACCGGCGCCAAAGAAAAACAAAAGCAAAATCTCGAGCGGTTGACCGAGTACGTGTTGCAGCCGGCGCCTTATTCGGTGCTCGTCTTCATCGTTGAAGCGGAAAAACTCGATGAACGGAAGAAAGTCGTCAAGCGCTTGAAAGAGCGAGCCATCGTCCTCGAGGCGAAGAAACCGAGCCAAAGCGAGCTCATGCGCTACGTCAATGACGAGCTGAACCGGCGCAGGCAGTCGATGGAACGTACGACGGTCGAACGTTTGCTCTTCCTTTGTCAAGACGACTGGGGCAAGCTCGTCCGGGAACTGGAGAAGCTTCAGCTCTATGCCGGCGACGGAGCCAATATCCCGCTTGAAATCGTCAACGATCTCGTGCCCCGGACGCTAGAGGACAACGTATTCCAACTGTCTGAGTATTTGGTGGGGCGACGGGCCGATTTGGCGCTGCGCCTCGTCCGTGATTTAGAAAAGCAGGGTCAAGAACTGATCGGCCTCTTGGCGCTGCTCGCCCGTCAATATCGAAATATGTACCTCGCCAAGCAGTTGACCGAGAAAGGTTACGGCGAGAAGCAAATCGCCTCAAAGATTGGCGCCCACCCTTATACGGTGAAACTGGCGACGCAAGCGAGCCGTAACTTTTCAGAGGCACAGCTCGCCAAGGCGCTCACGCTCATCGCCGATGCGGACGAAGCGATGAAGACAGGACGGGGCGACAAGCAGATCGTGTTTGACACGCTCGTCTGTCAATTAACATTACTGTGAGGTGGTTGTATGTTGCAACAAGTGTTGCTTGAAGAAGTGATCCCGCTCCGGCATGAAGTACTACGTCCAGGATTGGCCGTTTCGACGTGTTATTTTGACGGGGATGATGCCGAGACGACCCGTCACTACGCCTGGGCTGAAAACGGGCGTGTCTTATCGATTGCGACGGTGATGCGACAAGACCGAGAGCTGTCTGGCGAACAAGTTCAATTTCAACTGCGCGGCATGGCCACCGATCCGGTCATCGCCGGGACGGGCGTCGGATCTCGTTTCTTACAGGCGGTCCATCGTGAGTTGAACGCTTCTTGGTGGTGTAACGCTCGCGAGGTCGCGGTCCGGTTTTATGAACGCAACGGCCTCGTCATCGTCGGTGATCCGTTCGAAATCGAAGGCATCGGGACACATTACGTCATGCTATACAAAAAAACAGCCGGCTCCTGAACGGAGGCGGCTGTTTCGTTTGTTCTCTAATTAGAGAGCTGCGATACGAGCTGCGAGACGTGATTTGTCACGACCTGCTTTGTTTTGGTGGATGAGACCTTTTGCTGCAGCTTTGTCGATTTTCTTCGTAGCGAGGACGAAAGCTTCTTGAGCTGCTTCTTTGTTTCCTTCGACGACGAGAGTATCGACACGTTTTACTGCTGTACGCATTGCTGCTTTCTCTTGCGAGTTAGCGACGCGACGTTTTTCAGAAGTTTTTGCACGTTTGATTGCTGATTTGATATTTGCCATGTTATTTCACCTCCTGAAACAAGAAAGTGTATGTTCTCATTACTTCAAGTAATCATTCAACAGAACAAGCACAATTGTAGCAAACGGTTATTCGAAAAGCAACCACTTGATGATTATTCTGAAAACTATATGTGGTATTGTTGTAGTAGGTCGTACACATTAACTTAGGATTTTGATATAATGACACGGTATGCATGAGAAGGATAGGTGAACCCATATATGAACAAACAAGAATTAGAGAACCGTCAGAAGAAGATTCGCAACTTTTCCATCATCGCCCACATCGATCATGGCAAGTCGACGCTAGCTGACCGGATTCTCGAGAGAACTGGTGCGCTTACGGCGCGTGAAATGAAAGAACAGACGCTTGACGCGATGGATCTCGAACGGGAACGTGGCATCACGATCAAATTGAACGCTGTTAAATTGAACTATACCGCAAAAGATGGAGTTGAGTACATCCTTCATTTGATCGACACGCCTGGACACGTCGACTTCACGTATGAAGTCTCGCGCTCACTCGCGGCGTGTGAAGGTGCGGTCCTCGTCGTTGATGCCGCCCAAGGGATCGAGGCGCAGACGCTCGCAAACGTCTACCTCGCACTCGACAACGACCTCGAGATCATCCCGGTCATCAACAAGATCGACTTACCGTCGGCTGACGTCGAACGCGTCCGTCAAGAGATCGAGGACGTGATCGGACTGGACGCCAGTGATGCGGTGCCGGCTTCTGCCAAGGCAGGAATCGGGATTGAAGAAATTCTTGAACAGATCGTAGAGCTTGTGCCGCCGCCGACGGGAGATCCGTCAGCACCGCTTCAGGCTTTGATCTTCGACTCGTATTACGATGCGTATCGTGGCGTCGTCGCCTCGATCCGAGTCGTCAACGGTTCGGTCAAAGTCGGGGATAAAGTTCAAATGATGTCGACCGGTAAATCGTTCGAAGTGACGGATCTTGGTGTCTCGACACCGAAACCGTTATCTGTGAAAGAGTTGAATGTCGGAGACGTTGGTACGCTCTCGGCATCGATTAAAACGGTTGGCGACGTTCGTGTCGGTGATACGATCACGCTAGCTAAAAACCCATCGACCGAGCAACTTCCTGGTTACCGTAAGATGAACCCGATGGTATACTGCGGTCTTTATCCGATTGATGCGGCCAAGTATAACGATTTGCGTGAAGCGCTTGAACGGCTCCAGTTGTCTGATGCGGCACTCGAGTTCGAGCCCGAGACGTCACAAGCGCTCGGATTTGGTTTCCGTAGCGGATTCCTCGGTATGCTTCATATGGAAATCATTCAAGAGCGGATCGAGCGCGAGTTTGGAATCGACTTGATCACGACGGCACCGTCGGTTATCTATCACGTCACGACGACGTCAGGAGACGTCATCCACGTCGACAACCCGTCGAAGATGCCTGAGCAACAAAAAGTTGAATTGATCGAAGAGCCATACGTCAAAGCGGCGATCATGACACCGAACGATTACGTCGGCTCGATCATGGAACTTTGTCAGAAGAAACGTGGCAGTTTTATCGATATGGAGTACATCGATACGACCCGTGTTAAAATCACGTACGATATTCCGCTCAGTGAAATCGTCTACGACTTCTTTGATCAATTGAAATCAAGTACGAAAGGCTATGCCTCACTGGACTATGATTTGATCGGGTATCGTCCGTCACGCCTCGTCAAGATGGATATTCTCCTCAACAACGAGCTCGTCGATGCGCTCAGCTTTATCGTTCACCGCGACTTCGCCTACGAACGTGGGAAAGTCATCGTTGAAAAGTTAAAGGCGCTCATCCCACGGATGCAGTTCGAAGTGCCGATCCAAGCAGCGGTCAGCACGAAAATTGTCGCCCGGTCGACGATCAAGGCGTTGCGTAAAAACGTCCTTGCCAAATGTTACGGCGGTGACATCTCGCGGAAACGTAAACTTCTCGAGAAACAAAAAGAAGGTAAAAAACGCATGAAGATGGTTGGATCCGTCGAAGTGCCGCAAGAAGCGTTCATGTCCGTCTTGTCGATGGACGAAGAATGAGTGGTCGCCCTTATCCATGGATAAGGGCGATTTTTTTCATTTGGCAGGATTCGTGACGTCCGGTACGGAATAGTACCCACTTACAGAAAAATAGAGGAGGAGTAGCGGTGACCGTCTATAATTTTTCAGCAGGGCCGAGCGTTTTGCCAAAATCGGTACTACAAGAAGTGCAAGACGAGTTTCTGTCTTATCAAAAAACGGGTGTCTCGATCGTCGAGATGAGCCACCGTTCGGAGCGCTTCATTGCGATTACCGAGGCGCTCGAAGCGAGGCTGCGGAGGTTGATGGACATCTCAGACGATTACGCCGTCCTTTGGCTGCAAGGCGGGGCGACGCTCCAATTCTCGATGATTCCGATGAACTTGCGTACGACAGGGCGTTTCGCTTATCTCGACAGCGGCACGTGGTCGAAAAAAGCAATCACTGATGCCCGTCACTATGGGGACGTCGCCGTCGTCGGCAGTTCGGCGAGTTCGAACTATCGGGAACTGCCTGACTATGAAGGGGATGGCGAGACCGCCGATTATCTCCATTTGACGTTGAACAATACAATCGAAGGGACACGTTATACGACGCTTCCGGATACAGGCATCCCGCTTGTCGCGGACGTGTCCTCCAATATTTTGGCAGAATCGATCGACGTGAGCCGCTACGGTCTGCTATACGCAGGCGCCCAAAAAAACATCGGACCGGCCGGGTTAAGCGTCGTCATCATTCGTCGCGACTTGATTGTCGACCGTGATTTGCCAAGTTATTTGAACTACGCCCGTCACACCGACACCGTTTTGAACACACCGGCGACGTTTAGCATGTATGTCGCCGAACGGGTTCTCGCCTGGGTCGAACGGACGGGTGGCGTCGTCGAGATGGAACGGCGCAACCGTGAGAAGAGCGCGCGATTGTATGCTTATTTAGACGGCTCAACGTTGTTCCGGTCGCTCGTCACAGGAGATATCCGTTCATTGACGAATATTCCGTTCACGACGGGACGGGACGAGACGGATCAAGCGTTTCAACAGTTTGCCGAGGAACGTGGATTGATCGAACTTGGTGGCCACCGCTCGGTCGGAGGGCTGCGAGCCAGTCTTTACAACGCGATGCCGCTCGAAGGGGTCATTCGTTTAATTGAAGTGATGCAAGCATTTGAACAGGAGGGATACGATGTTCCACATCAAAACATATAATCAAATCGCATCAGCTGGGCTAGAGCGTTTTGAGCCGAGAGAATACGCCGTCAACGCAGTGGAGCAGGCCGATGCCTGGGTCATTCGGAGCCATGACGTTCACGACGCCGAGATTCCCCCGTACTTGCTCGCGATCGCCCGGGCCGGGGCTGGGGTGAACAACATCCCGCTTGAGCGCTTGGCGCGTCAAGGCGTCGTCGTGTTCCATACACCAGGGGCGAACGCGAACGCGGTCAAAGAACTCGTACTCGCGAGCATGCTTTTATCGGTCCGGCCGATCCTTGAAGGCGCGCGTTGGGTGAACGAGCAAACGTTCCCGAGCCAAGCGTTACTTGAGCGGGCGATGGAAGACGAGAAGCGCCGTTTCGTAGGCTCTGAATTACGAGGCAAGAAGGTCGGCATCGTCGGTCTCGGCGCGATCGGGGCGTCGCTCGCGAACGACCTGCTCCAGCTCGGTGTCGACGTCGTCGGGTACGACCCGCATTTATCGGTCGATGGGGCGTGGAACGTATCAAAGCAAGTAAAACGAGCCAAGCATTTAGACGACTTGCTTAGAGACGTCGATTTGCTCTCGATCCATATGCCGCTGACGGACGACACACGCAACTTGATCGACGCCAGTTGGTTCAAACGGATGAAGCCTGGGGTGACGTTATTGAACTTCGCCCGCGGCGAGCTCGTGAACGACGCTGACTTGATTGAGGCGTTACAAGATAAAGTGGCGACGTACATTACAGACTTCCCGCAACAGGCGTTACTCGGCCACCCGCAAGTCGTCGCTTTTCCGCATCTTGGGGCTTCGACACGAGAATCCGAAGTGAATTGCGCGATTCAAGCCGTCGATACGCTGAAACTATATTTAGAGACCGGAAACATCCGGAATTCCGCTAACTTCCCGGACACTGAACTTCCTTACGTCGGCAAGCGACGCTTGGCGGTGCTGCACTTGAACGTCCCGAACATGGTCGGTCAAATCGCGAGCCGGCTCGCCGAGAACGGGATCAACATTGATAACATGGTGAATCGCAGCCGGAACGATGTGGCCTACACGATGATCGACATCGATAACCATAAACAAGAAGAACTGTCCGTGCATGCTTTGTACGACATCGAGGGCGTCATGCGCGTCCGTGAATTTTAAGGAGGGATCAATATGGTCATATTTAAACCGTTTAAACCGTATATGCCGGCCCATCCTGAAGCTGTGGCGGCCGACCCGTACGACGTCGTGAACGTCGAACAGGCACGAGGAGACGTCGAGCGACGTCCGAACTCATTTCTCTCGGTCGATAAGCCGGAACTGTTTGTCGCTGACCTGTCACTCGAAGCGTGGGGGCGTCGTGCGAGGGCCGAGTTGGAACGATTGTACGAGACTGAACTGACAGAACAGGCAAACGGCTTTTACGTGTATCGGCTGACGAGTCAAGGGCGGCGTCAAACCGGTCTCGTGGCGACGTTTTCGGTCGCAGATTATGAGGCGGGCCGGATCAAAATCCATGAACATACACGAGAAGTGAAAGAGCGGGAACGGGTCGAACATGTGGCGGCGACGAAAGCGCACACCGGACCGATTTTACTGAGCCATGAGCCGGACGAGGCGTTACGGCGCATCCTTGAAGCCGCAACGAACGAACGACCTCTGTTTTCCTTCACGGACAGTCAAGGTGTCTTGCACGAAGGCTATGCGGTGCCGCCGAAAGACCAGGCGCGTGTCATTATGATCGGGGCGACGATCCCGTCCATCTATATCGCCGACGGGCATCATCGGGCCAAAGCGGCGGCTGTCGTCGCGGCGCGAGAACTGCCTGAAGGTGAATCGAAACTAGAACGCGATCACTTTTTAGGCGTGCTCTTCCCGAGCGACGAGTTGACGATCTTGCCGTACCATCGGCTGTTGACCGATGTTACGCCTGAAGAAGTCGCGGCTTTATTGGACGGGATTTCGTTCTCGTACGAAGTGCTGTCGACTGACGGCCTCATCGTTCCGCAAGCGCGCGGTTCGTTCGGATTGTCTTACCGCGGCAAACAGTATGCGTTGACGAAACGACAGTCGACCACGGCTCTCGACGTTGCCACGCTACAAAGGGATATTCTCGAACCGTACTTCCGAGTGGACGATGTCCGGACCGATAAACGGATTGACTTCGTCGGCGGCTCAGACGCCGTCGAACAACTAGAACGGTTGGCCGAACGACCGGATGTCGTCGTGTTGACATGTCATGCTACGGCGATGGGAGAGTTGATGCAGGTCGCCGATGAATCCGGACAGATGCCACCGAAATCGACTTGGTTCGAGCCGAAACTGAAGAGCGGATTGTTCATCCATCGTTTCGATTGAATGCAGACAGTGGCGTGAAGACGTAAAAAGCGTTATAAATGGAAGGAGAAGAAAGGGGTGGCCGCCATGGCTAAAGCCGTATATCTTCACATTCCATTTTGTGAACATATTTGTTATTACTGCGATTTCAACAAGGTGTTCTTAAAGAACCAACCGGTTGATGACTATTTAGATGCGTTAGAACGAGAGATCGTCCTATCGCTTGAACAATATCCGACAGATGAGATCGAGACGATCTTTATCGGCGGAGGAACGCCGACCGCGCTCGATGAGGTGCAGATGAAACGTCTCATGGACATGGTCGAGCGGCACTTGCTCCCGCTCGCTACAAAGAATATAGAATACTCGGTCGAGGCGAATCCGAACTTTGTGAGCGCCGAAAAGCTCGATACGATGAAACGAGGCGGTGTCAACCGCGTCAGTTTCGGCGTCCAGACGTTCGACGACGGCGGGCTTGAACGGATCGGGCGCACGCATCGGGCGGATGACGTGTTCGCGACGGTAACGGAGGCGGCGAAACGGTTCGACAACATCTCGATCGACCTCATGTTCGGACTACCGGAGCAAACGCTCGAACAGATCGAACGGGACCTCGACTTGGCGTTCAAACTGCCGATCCAACACGTCTCGTCCTATTCCTTGATCCTCGAACCGCACACCGTCTTCGCGATCCAAGACCGCAAAGGCAAGCTTCGTCTGCCGGGTGAGGACATCGAAGTCGCCATGTACTTGAAAGTCATGGAGACGCTCGAACGCCGTGGGCTCAAGCAGTACGAGATCTCGAACTACAGTGTCGAGGGACGGGAGAGCCGTCACAACCAAGTGTATTGGCGGAACGAGGAGTATTACGGCTTCGGAGCCGGGGCTCACAGTTACTTGAACGGCGAGCGCCGGGCGAACGTCGCGCCGATCCCGCACTATATCAAGGCGGAAGGTTTACCGGTTCGAAGTACGACGACACTCGAGACGTTCGAGCGGATGGAAGAAGAGTTGTTTCTCGGACTCCGGATGCGTAGCGGTGTGTCGTTCGAGACGTTCGAAACGAAGTACGGTGTCTCGATGGAGTCGGTGTTCGGGCACGTCTTGTCCGAACTGAAAGCGAAACAGTTGATTGAAACGACGGACACGCACGTCCGGTTGACCGAGTCGGGACTCCCGCTCGCCAACGAGGCGTTCGCGGCATTCATCGGTGAGGCACGATTAAATGATGTGACAACGTAAAAACAGGCGAATCCGATGTCGGATTCGCCTGTTTTAGTTAGAGAACGAGCTCGCGGTAGATCGGCATGAGCCGTCCGAACGTGTCCTCGACAAGGGCGAGGAACGCCGCTTCGTTTTGGAGGATCGAGGCATCGGCCGAAAGTTGACGACCGATCAAGAAGTCGGCTTTTTTGACGGTCGCGAAGCGCTCGACGATGGCATCGATTGACGCAGAGGACGTCTCTTCGATCAAGAACGCCTCTTTTTTCATATGATCGCCGGCGAGATGGAAGTCGGGAAATTCATGTTTAAAGTCGATTGTCATGAGTCGTTTGCCGATTGCTTCTTTGTTTGGCATCTCGTAGATGAACGCGAGCCAGACGAACACCCGGTCGTCAAACAGACCGACTTGGAAATGGGGATGCTTTTTATAGCCGCGCTTGTCGTGGCAGATTGCCATCCACGTATCTTTCGGCGGATTGACCGTCCGGCGGGCGTGCTTGGCGACGTGGAGATAGAGCGGGATGCCGACGTCGGCTTCAAGTTGTGGACCGACCTCGTCATAGATGCGATGGAACAGCGGTTGAATATCCGCGCGAATACCTGACATGCGGGCGTCGAGCCCGTCTTGCGTAAACACGTTAAATTGTTTAGTTGTAAACATATGATCACCTCAATTCGTATCATACCGAAAGTGCGCGGAAGATGCATTTCGAATGACTTTCAATCAACGGAAAAATGATGCATTTGAATTGACAAATAAGGAGAACGTGATAGAATTTGAAGTGTGATTAGCACTCAGCAAATATGAGTGCTAGTAAAAGTGAGGCCAATCCTTCAGAGAGGAGTGATGTTGTGCTGACAGAGAGACAATTGCTCATTTTACGAGCGATCATTGATGATTACATTCAGACAGCCCAGCCCGTCGGTTCTCGGACGCTTTCGAAACGGGATGATTTGTCGTTCAGTTCGGCGACGATCCGAAACGACATGGCGGATTTAGAAGACATGGGCTTGATTGAAAAACCGCACACTTCAGCAGGACGAATCCCGTCTGAAGTCGGGTATCGTTATTACGTCGATCACCTTGTCGAGACGAAACTCATCGACGAGCGGGAAACGTATCGACTCGGAGAGCGCTTGCGGGCGTCCGCCCAAGAGTCAGAAGTCCTCATTCGTCAAGCCGCTGACCTACTCTCTGACTTGACCAATTATACGACGGTAGCGCTCGGCCCGAGCAGTCAGATGAACCGGCTGGCACGGATCGATTTGATGCCGCTCGATGAACGGCGCGGTGTCGTCTTGATTGTAACGGATCAAGGGCACGTCGAACATCGAACGGTCGTGTTCGAATCGCCGATGGCGCCGGATATGGTCGAACAAACAATCCGATTTTTAAACGATCGTCTAAAAGGAACTCCGCTCGGTCAACTGAAGTTCCGTATCGGAGAAGAAGTGTCAAACCTTCGCCTCGCTCATCAACAACAATATGAATCAATGATGCAACTCATTCAAGCGACCGTCGGGGTGCATCATCCGACCTCGCTGTATCTTGGTGGAAAGAAAAATATTTTCAACCAACCCGAGTTTCAAACGCTCGATACGTTACGTCCGTTCCTAGAGTGGATCGACGAGCAAGAACGGTTGACCGACTGGCTCGAATCGTTGCCAAATCGCGAGATTTATGTGAGCATTGGGAGCGAGAATGGGATTCTTGCGCTTCAAAATTGTAGCGTCATCACCTCGGACTATACGCTCGATGGCAAGACGTTCGGGACGATCGCGATGATCGGTCCGACCCGGATGGACTATCGGCACGGGGTACGGATGATGGGACAGATCATTGAAGCGTTAAGGCGAACGAAACTAGAAGAGTGAACGAAAGGAGCCTCAATATGACTACTGAAAATCAAAACGGGCCAGACCAAGAAGAAGTGCTCGAAGAGAAAGATTTCGACGCGTTGCAGTCAGAGACTGCGGACGCTGACGAGGTTTCAAATGCTGAAATAGTGGAAGAAAGTTCTGAGGGACCAGATTTGCAACAAGAAATCGAAGCGCTCAAAGCGAGCGAGCTTCGGATTCGCGCTGATTTTGACAACTTCCGTCGCCGAACAAACGAAGAGAACGCGAAACGCGTCAAGTTCGCTTCGCAAGCCGTTATCGAGAAACTGATTCCGCTCATCGATAACTTTGAGCGTGCGCTTCAAGTCGAAGCGTCTTCAGACGATGCGAAGAACATTCAAGCTGGCGTCGATATGATCCACCGTCAATTGCTTGACGTGTTAAACGCCGAGAACGTTGAAGTGATCGAAGCGGTCGGTCAGCCGTTCGACCCGAATTATCATCAAGCGGTCATGCAAGAACCGAGCGATGAGTTCGAGTCTGGGATTGTAACGATGGAGCTTCAAAAAGGGTACACGTTGCACGGACGCGTCATTCGTCCAAGCATGGTAAAAGTTTCAGAATAAAATTACTTAACTAGATGGAGGAATAGACAATGGCTAAAATTATCGGAATTGACTTAGGAACAACGAACTCTTGTGTAGCAGTTATGGAGGGTGGCGAAGCTGTCGTCATCTCAAACGCAGAAGGGAACCGTACGACACCGTCTGTCGTCGCATTCAAAGGGGAAGAGCGTCAAGTCGGTGAAGTCGCGAAGCGTCAAGCGATCACGAACCCGAATACGATCCAATCGATCAAGCGTCATATGGGAACGTCACATACGGTCGAAGTCGACGGTAAGAAATTCACGCCACAAGAAATTTCGGCCATCATTTTGCAAAAACTTAAAAAAGATGCAGAAGACTATCTTGGTGAGTCAGTAACTGAAGCGGTCATCACAGTTCCTGCCTACTTTAACGACGCTGAGCGTCAAGCGACGAAAGACGCCGGGAAAATTGCCGGTCTCGATGTCAAACGAATCATCAATGAACCTACGGCAGCGGCGCTCGCTTACGGCCTCGACAAAGGTGAAGACCACACGATCTTGATCTATGACCTCGGTGGCGGTACGTTCGACGTCTCGATTCTCGAGCTCGGAGACGGTGTGTTTGAAGTCGTCGCGACAGCAGGAGACAACCGACTCGGCGGAGACGACTTTGACCAGAAAGTCATCGATTATCTCGTGTCTGAATTCAAAAAAGAGAACGGCATCGACCTCGCGCAAGACAAGATGGCGCTCCAACGTTTGAAAGATGCAGCCGAGAAAGCGAAGAAAGACCTTTCAGGCGTGACAAGCGCGCACATCAGCCTCCCGTTCATCACAGCAGGAGCAGCTGGCCCGCTTCACCTTGAAACAACACTCACACGTGCGAAATTCGATGAATTGACAGCAGACCTCGTCGAGCGCACGATGGAACCGACTCGCCGCGCGTTGAAAGACTCAGGCCTCACGCCGTCTGACCTCGACAAGATCATCCTCGTCGGTGGTTCGACACGTATCCCTGCGGTCCAAAAAGCGATTCACGATTTCACGAAGAAAGAGCCGTTCAAAGGCGTTAACCCGGACGAAGTCGTTGCCCTCGGCGCAGCGATCCAAGGCGGTGTCCTTGCCGGTGACGTAAAAGACGTCGTCCTTCTCGACGTGACTCCGCTTTCGCTCGGTATCGAGACGATGGGTGGCGTGATGACGAAGTTGATCGATCGCAACACGACGATTCCGACATCGAAATCACAAGTCTTTTCGACAGCGGCAGACAACCAGCCAGCCGTTGACATCCACGTCTTGCAAGGTGAACGCCCGATGGCGCCTGACAACAAGACGCTCGGTCGTTTCCAGTTGACGGACATCCCGCCGGCACCACGCGGTGTCCCGCAAGTCGAAGTCAAGTTTGACATCGATGCGAACGGAATCGTTCACGTATCGGCGAAAGACCTCGGTACGAACAAAGAGCAGTCGATCACGATCCAGTCGTCTTCAGGTATCGACGAGGCTGAAATCGAGCGCATGGTGAAAGAAGCGGAAGCGAACGCGGAAGCAGACAAACAGCGTAAAGAAGAAGCAGAGCTCCGTAACGAAACGGACCAACTCGTCTTCGCGACGGACAAGGCGATCAAAGACCTTGGAGATAAAGTCGACGCAACGGATAAAGACAAAGCCGAAGCAGCGAAAGAAAAAGCAAAATCAGCACTTGAAGGTACAGACCTCGAAGCAATCCGTACGGCGAAAGATGAGCTATCTGAAGTCGTACAAGAATTGACGCAAAAAGTATATGCGAACATGGCTGAACAGCAAGGTGCTGAAGGCGCTGAGACACAAACAGAAGCGAAAGACGATAACGTCGTCGACGCGGAGTTTGAAGATCTCGACGATCGTAAATAAGGCAACCGATAGATTGGATGGCGCCAAAGCAGGTTTCTGCTTTGGCTCTTTCCATGTTAAGGTAGAATCGGTAAAATCGAACTTGAAACAGTAAAGAGGAGAGAGTAACGTGGCGAAACGAGATTATTATGAAGTGCTTGGCCTAGACAAATCGGCCTCGGCGCAAGACATCAAACGGGCCTACCGCAAATTGGCACGAGAGTACCACCCAGACATCAACCAAGAGCCGGATGCGGCCGATAAATTTAAAGAGCTCGGTGAGGCGTATGAAGTGCTGTCAGACGAGCAGAAACGGGCCCAGTATGACCGCTTCGGATTTGAAGGAGCGAGCCAGTTCGGAGGCGGCGGTGACTTCCAAGGCGGATTCGGCGACATCTTCGACATGTTCTTCGGCGGCGGCGGACGTCGTCAAGACCCAAACGCACCGCGACGCGGAGAAGACTATCAATACGTCGTCGACCTCGACTTCATGGAGAGCGTGACCGGTAAAACGGAAACGATCGACCTTGAGATTGAAGTCGAATGTGACACGTGTATGGGCAGTGGTGCCAAGCCGGGGACGAAACCAGAGACGTGCGGCCGTTGTGGCGGTAGCGGTGTCGAAACGGTCGAACAGAACACGGTGCTCGGTCGCATGGTCAATCAGCGGACGTGTAGCCAATGTCATGGGACAGGCAAGACGATCAAAGAGAAATGTACAACGTGCCATGGCTCTGGTCACGTCAAGAAGACACAGCAAGTCGAAGTCAAAATTCCGGCCGGTATCGATAACGGCCAACAGATCCGCATGTCCGGCAAAGGTGGTCCTGGCGCTAACGGTGGCCCGGCCGGCGATCTTTACATCGTCGTCCGCGTTCGGGCGCACGAAATCTTCGAGCGTGTCGACCAGCACATCTCGATGGAGATGCCGGTCACGTTCGCGCAAGCAGCACTCGGCGCCGAACTCGAAGTCCCGACCGTGCACGGCAAGGTCAGCTTGAAAGTGCCAGCCGGAACACAGACCGGATCGAAATTCCGTTTGCGTGGAAAAGGGATGCCGAGCGTTCGCGGCGGCGGCAACGGCGACCAGTACGTCAATATCGTCATCATGACACCGACGAACATGACAGATCGTCAAAAAGAATTGCTCCGCGAGTTTGAAGAGATCAGCGGAGAAGCGGGCGTGGAAGAACAGCACGGCCTCTTCCAAAAGATGAAAAAGTTTTTTAGCCAGTAAAAGGAGCGTGTACAAGCGATGAAATGGTCTGAAATTTGTGTCCACACGACACAGCAGGCAGTCGAAGCCGTATCAAATTTACTACATGAAGTGGGGGCACAAGGTGTCGTCATCGAGGACGTCGAAGACTACGACCGGATGATGGCAGAAGATCATTTCGGAGAGATTTGGGACGAATCCGGCCGCGATACGTATCCAACGTCGGGTGTCCACGTGAAAGCGTACGTTCCTGTCTCAGGCGACCTACCGGACACGCTCTCGACACTGAAAAAAGAAATTGAACGGCTGCGAAATATCTTTGAAGTCGGCGCTGGTACCGTGACGGCGCTCGAGATGGATGAGGAGGACTGGGCCCACTCGTGGAAGCAGTACTATAAACCGGTCAAGATCTCGCAACATCTCACGATCGTGCCGCTGTGGGAAGAATACGTGCCACAACCGGAAGAGAACGTGATCTTGCTCGACCCGGGTATGGCGTTCGGGACCGGGACGCACCCGACGACGATGCTGTGCATTCAAGCAATCGAGAACTATATTCAACCGGGTGACCGCTTGATCGATGTCGGGACGGGCTCAGGCGTACTTGCCATCGCGGCGGCGAAGCTTGGCGCGGAACGAGTCGAGGCGCTCGATTTGGATGCGGTCGCGGTCGAATCGGCCCGCCAAAACGTCGAGACGAACGGCGTTCTAGACGTCGTCGACGTCAAGACGGGTGATTTGTTGAAAGGGATGAGCGGTGAGTATGACTTGATCGTCGCCAATATTTTAGCCGACGTCATCATGCTGTTCGTTGACGATGCTTACGTGCGCGTCAAACCAGGCGGCTATTTCATCACGTCGGGTATCATCGGCCAAAAACGAGATGAAGTGACGGCAGCGCTCAAGGCGGCTGGATTCTCGATCGAAGAGACGCGAGTCATGGAAGACTGGGTCGCCATCATCGCGAAGAAGGGGTAAGCCATGCAACGCTATTTCTTACAACGTGATGCGTTTAAAACAGACACGGTCGCATTGCCGCAAGACGTCGTCCATCATATCGGGACGGTGTTGCGGGCGGGACCGGGTTATCAGATGGTGTTGTTAGACGGTACAGGTGTCGAGTACGTCTGTGAGGTGATTGCGCTCGAAAAAAAATCGGGGACGGCAAAAGTACTCGAAGCGCGGCAGGCGACGACTGAACTGCCCGTTGATGTGACGCTCGCCTACGCACTGCCGAAAGGTGATAAAGTCGAGCTCGTCGCTCAAAAAGCGACCGAGCTCGGGTTGCATCATTTGAAGTTGTTCGAGTCGAAACGATCGGTCGCGAAATGGGACGCAAAAAAAGCCCCTAAGAAAGTTGAACGGCTACAGAAAATCATGCAAGAAGCGGCCGAACAGTCGTACCGGGCCGTCGTCCCGACGTGCGCGTACGTCTCGTCGCGTGACCTGCTAGACGACTTTTCTAATTACGATGCGGTCGTCATCGCTTATGAAGAGTCGGCGAAGCAAGGGGAACAAGCTGGCCTCGCGGCTGTCTTCCAATCACTTGAGCGCGGGCAGCGTCTTTTGTTGATTGTCGGTCCGGAAGGCGGATTTGACGAGCAGGAAGTAGACGCCTGGACGAATCGAGGTGCGCGTCCGTGTGCGTTCGGCCCCCGGATTTTGCGCACCGAGACGGCGCCGCTATATGCGTTAGCGGCAATCTCTTATGCACTAGAACTGACGCCATAAAATAAGGCCGTTACCCGATTGTTTGGGTAACGGCCTTATTTTATGGCTTAGTCAACGTGACTATTTTTTTAGTGACGTTGCCTGCTAAGTCAACCGCTTCAATCGTAAACGAGTTTTGGCCGGATGAGACAGGTACTGTCACGCTTACAGTTTTTGATGATGCTCTCATCTCATAAGGCTCTTTGAGCGCTTGGCTATGGAGGAGATCACCATTTAAGAATAACTTAAGGTCGTCAAAATTATCTTTCACGGTCACATCGAAGGAGACTGTCTTTTGCTTTTTAGTGATTTTCTTAGGCAGTTTCCCGATGCTCAATGTGGCAGGCGTCGCATCGACGAAGATGACCCGTTGGAAGTTCGTAACATTGCCGGCAGCGTCTTCGGCGACAAACCGAACTTTATGGACGCCGTCCGTGTACGTACGCGTCGTGTTGAAGACGTATCGCTTCGTCTCCGCGTTCCATGTGAGCGGTACATCGATGTTGTCGACAGTGAACGATTGAATCGCCGATTGATCATCAACCGATCCGTTGATCGGAATGACTGACGTGTTGTAAGGCGTCAGCGCGAGCGGGGCGTCAACGAACACACCTGGTTTGTTTGCATCATTCGTAGTCGGGATGATACGGGTTTGGCTGTTACCTGCTTGGTCGGTCACACGAACACTCACTTCATCTGTATCGCTCAGCGGCGCCTCCAATGCAAACGTTGCGGCTTGACCGCCTTGTTTACCCATTGAGTTACCATTGAGGAAGTATTCGATCGAATAAATACCAGAGAAGTCGTCGGTCGCCTGGACCGTTAATTGATCCTCATTCCAGCGTGAGTTGAACGCCGGGTCCGTATAATCGACTTTGACCGGAATTCGTAGCGCTTGCGCTTGTTTTTTCGCATAGTCGATACCAGCCTCGATTTCATAGAAGTATTTGCCGGCAGGGGCAGGTTGTCCATTAATGTTTCCATCCCATGCATAATCTGCAGAGTAGTAGTACGGGTTATCGCTCCCGCCATCAAAGAAGTTCTTGCGCAGTTCCTCATCAAGACGGAGTGTGCGGACGACGTCACCGTTTTCATTCACAATTCGGAACTTGATGTCTTTGGCGTTGCGTAATAGCGAGAAGACAGGTGCAACGACATCTTTTGAGCCGTCCGCATCCGGTGAGAAGGCGACAGCGTCCGCATCAATCGATTCATCTAAGTTCAGACCAAGATAGTTACCGGTCTGATCGACCAGTCCTGCCACGTCGTAGAAAGATCCGTCTACATAAATCGTTTCGTCAAAAATCGGTGCTTGTCCCCAATCGCCTTCAAATCCTACGAAAGGAACGACGAGCGCAGGGTTGCCCTCTTGGCTCGTGCTATCAGTCAAGCGAATGAAGCCATCGACGAAGTACCCGTTTGTGAAGACGCTGTTCGCTGCCACGAGCCCCTCTAACGTTTGAGGATCGAGTACTTTTGCTTTTGAGACGTCAAGTTTGATGGTCAATTCAATTTTCTGTTTTGCCTTCAAATTAACTTTGTTTGTCTTTTTCCCATTGATCGTCAATATGGCCTCTTGCAGAGCTTGTGCTTCCATCGCATTTTGTACGACTCCGTCCGCGTTTTCGACCGCTAAGTCTGTTTGCAATGATGAGGCCACATTGTAGGATACGGGCTTAGTAGACAGATTCTCGACGACGATTTTAAATGTGGCCTTGCTTCGATCGAGTTCTTTCAAGGCGACTTTTGCTTCTTTTGAATCCTTCTCATAGGCGACGGCCGGCGAGGACACTGCCGCATGAAGTTGCATGAGCCCGGCTCCGCCGCGGCGAGGCGAGTAAGGAAGCGACTGTTTGAGTTGTAAGTTGTAAGGTCCGATGTCGGTGATCGATTTAGACGTATTCAACAACAGGTTTTTGGCCATCGTCACCCGTTGTTTTCCGCTCAGATTAAACTCTTGATCGACACGTTGCAAAACTAGCGCCGCGCCACCGGCGACGTGCGGGGCGGCCATCGATGTCCCGCTCATCAATCCGTACTGGTCGTCGTTGAGCGTCGAGAAGATTTGTCCGCCCGGGGCCGACAGTTCAGGTTTGAAGTCTAAGTTTGGTGTCACACCCCAAGACGTGAAAGCAGATAAGGCGCCGGCTGAACGATTGGCGACGCTGATCCGGTCACCTTTGAAATGGACAGACAGCGAAGTGGCAGCGTCTAACCGCTCTTTTAAATCATTGCCATCTTTAATGCTAAGCGAAGCCATCGGGAGGGACGGATTATCAAGCGCCATACTGACGTAATCCCCATGACCGACAGCGCCACGGACGATGACGCCTGCGGCACCATTTGCTTCGGCTGTCTTTTGAATGTTCGAATAGAAGTATCCTCCATCGCGGACCGCGAAAACGAGTTTTCCTTTCACATCTTTGCCCTCATAGTTCGCAGGTTGACCGTCTCCTACAGACACAATCTCAAATTCTCCTTGCTTGAAAGCGGGACCGTCTTGTTTTTTCCAGCCGATTTTTTTGGCGTCATCGCCTGCGCCCAGTGTGAAAGCGTCCAATTGGATTTGGTCGTTTTCAAGTGAAGCGACAGAAGTCGAAGCCGGACTGACACTTGGCGCACCGACAACACCTGTATCAGGATTCGAAGCATGCGGTAAGTCAAACCCGCTCCCGAAATAAGCCGAGTTTCCTGCAGAGATTGACATGAAAATACCGTTGTCGACCGCGCGTTGGACTGCTTGTTGTTCAGGTGATTCTGCATCGACAAAGCCTGCAGTGGAGCCCAAACTCATATTGATGACATCCGCGCCGAGCTTGATGGCGTCGTCAATTGCTTTAATATAAATGTCGCCATAAGTAGACGCATAGTTCGGGTCGTTGCTGAATACTTTCATACCGAGAACTTGCGCTTCAGGGGCGACTCCTTTTAGACCGCCAGTCGTCTCGTCACCGTTGGCCGCGACCGTGCCGGATACGTGCATGCCGTGCATCGAGGCCCCGGGTGAGTCGTCTCGGATGTCTGAGTTTTCATCAAAGTAGTTATATGCGTATGGGACTTTATCATTTATGTATGCACCAGGAAGGCCGAAAGTTTGAACGACTGTGTCGACTTCGCTCTTAGACAACTCTGCCTTGTCTTGTTCACTTAATTTGAAGTCACGATGTGTCGCGTCGATTCCGCTATCAATGACGGCAACGATCGTCCCTTCACCGGTATATCCATAATCGCCCCATGTCTGTTGGGACTGGACCATATCATTACTTGTGACCATATCTGGTTTTACTTCAGGTCGATCATACTCGTTGACAATATGGACGCTAGCGACCTCTGGGAGGGCTTCGACTGTACGAATGTCTGCCGGAGACAAAAATGTACTGAAGCCGTTGTAAACGGTTGTGAACTCTTCAATTGGTGTGGCGCTGACGCCTTCGTCTTTGATTGCGGATTTAGCTTTGGCTTGCTCGGACTTGACGAGTCGTTGCGCCCCGTCTTGCTCAGATTTAGACAGCTCGTTAAATTTTTTTCCTTTCTGTTCTGCTTTCACAATTGCCGGTTCCCCGACGAGTTCGACGACGACACGGACTTTTTTCTGTTTCTTCTCCGTGACCATCTTTGGTTTAGCAGGCGATTCAGCAGACACCGGAGCGGCACTGAGACCGATGAGCCCGGGGGTAAGTGCCAAACAGGCGGCAAGGGAGACGTTCGTATAAAGTTTCAGTCGTGACATGACAAAATTTCCTCCTCGATTGTTTAAAAATGTAAAAAAGTAACGATTAAAGAGAATGATAACGAAGACTAACGTAAAACTCCCTAGTTTTTTTAAAAATAAGGGTAATAAATTTGAACAAATTTAAAAATTCTGACAATTACCTTTGACCTATATTCCGTGAACCATATTGGGCCTATTCTCATCGGTTCCACTCAGATTTTAATTATTTGATTGAATGAGATGAGATAGAGTCGAGCAATCGAAACAATTCACTTGAGATTTTTTTTAAAAGTTGATATGGTCTGAATAGATAAAACATATAAAACTTATCGACATAGTCGGAATAAAGTGATGGGGTGGAGCAATGGGATTACAGTTCATGGACATTTTTAAGGAATGGGCAACGCAATACGACACGACCGTGGCCGGACATGACGAGCAATATAAAGAAGTGTTCGCAGGTTATGAGGAGATGTTGAGCGAAGTCGTGGATCATCTCGAAGGGAAGGTCATGGAGTTCGGAGTCGGGACCGGGAACTTAAGTATGAAGATTTTAGAACGTCACGAGCTGGTTGCGGTCGAACCGTCACCGGAGATGAGGGCAGTCGCCGCCGAGAAACTTGAGATTGATATTATCGACGGTGACTTTTTAAACTACCCGACGACAGAGCAGATAGATACGATCGTGTCGTCGTACGCGTTTCACCATCTGACGGATGAAGAGAAACGGACAGCGATTCAAGGTTACGTCGAGCAGCTCGATTCACCGCGATTCGTCTTACTCGACACGATGTTCGCCTCGCAAAAGGCGAAGCGAGACATTCTCGACTGGGCGAGCGTGAACGGTTACGACGATTTAATCGAAGACTTGAACCGTGAGTTTTATCCTTACACGCAAACAATCCAAGCAATGCTCGAAGCGAACGGCTATACGGTCTCGCTGACACAAAAAAATAAATTCGTCTGGCTCGTCGTGGCCACGAAACAATCTGGAGGAACTCAACCATGAAAAGTTACAAAGTCGAAAGTTTTAATTTGGACCATACAAAAGTACAAGCTCCTTACGTCCGTTTAGCGGGTGTGAAAAAAGGGACGGCCGATACGATCTATAAATACGACATTCGCTTCATCCAACCGAACGAGGGACTCATGCCGATGCGGGCCGTCCACTCGCTCGAACACTTGATCGCTGAAAATAGCCGCAGTCACTCGGAGCAAATCGTCGACGTCTCGCCGATGGGTTGCCAGACTGGTTTTTACTGGACGATGTTGAACGATGGAGACTACGAAGCGATGCTCAGCCTCGTCGAAGCGACGTTGCGTGATGCGGTCGCTGCTGAAGAGTTGCCGGCGCAAAACCCGATCCAATGCGGAAGTGCCAACCACCACGACTTCGAGGGCGCTAAAAAACTAGCGGCTGATATGCTCGCGAAACGTGACGAGTGGCACATCATCTTTAAGGACGAAGCGTAATATGCTCGTCAATAACGTCTATGAACTGATTGGGGACACGCCGCTGCTTGAGTTACGGACGTTGCCTGTCCCCAAAGGCGTTAAAATATACGGCAAGCTCGAGATGATGAATCCAGGCGGGAGTGTGAAAGACCGGCTCGGGCTTCATTTGATTGAACAAGCGCTTGAACGCGGCCAACTTGAACGAGGCGGTACGGTCGTTGAGCCGACGGCCGGAAATACTGGTATCGGACTCGCCCTCGCCTGTCAGCGATATGGGGTGAACTTGATGACGGTCACGCCTGAAAAGTTTAGTCAAGAAAAGCAAGCGCTCATGTCATTGCTCGGCGCGACTGTCATCAACACGCCGACGGAACTCGGGATGCATGGTGCGATCGAGCGGGCCAAAGAGTTGGCGGTTGAACATAACGCCTACTTACCTGAACAGTTTTCAAACCCCGATAATCCTGGTACGTACGTGGACTCACTCGCGCAAGAGTTGCTCCGCGACGTGCCGAACATCGATGTCTTCATCGCCGGCGCGGGCTCGGGTGGCACGTTCACCGGGGTCGCCGCGGTTTTAAAAAAACACGGCACACGCAACGTCGTTGTCGAGCCTGAAGGGTCCATCTTGAATGGCGGGCAACCAGGTCCCCATAAAACAGAAGGAATCGGTGTCGAGAAGTGGCCTCCGTTTTTAGATCGCGAACTTGTCGACGGGATCTATACGATCTCTGACGATGACGCGTTTTACTACGTCGCTCATTTGGCGAAGCAAGAAGGACTGCTCGTCGGAAGTTCATCAGGCGCGGCCATCGCCGCCTGTGTGCAAGAAGCAAATCGGATGACCGAAGGTGTCATCGTCACGATTTTACCAGACAGTGTCGAACGTTATTTAAGTCAAGGAATAGTCAAGGAGGCAGACCATGCGTACAAAAACAGCACTCATTCACGGCGGTAAGACAACAGATCCATTGACCGGTGCCGTGACACCGGCCATCTACCAAACGAGTACTTATAAACAAGATGGAATCGGCAATTTGCGGGACGGGTATGAGTATTCGCGGACGGCCAATCCGACGCGGACGGCGCTTGAGACGCTGATCGCCGACATCGAAGGCGGGGCGCGTGGTTTTGCGTTCGCTTCAGGGATGGCGGCCATCTCGACGATTCTCATGTTAATGAAATCAGGGGACCACGTCATCGTCGGTTCTGACGTATATGGGGGAACGTACCGTGTATTCAATCGAGTATTTCAATCACTTGGCTTGGAAGCATCTTTTGTCGATACGTCTGACGCGGCGGCAGTCCGCGAAGCCGTTCAACCGAACACGAAAATGATTTACGTCGAAACGCCGACGAATCCGCTCTTGAACGTCACGGACATGCGCAGTGTGCGTGACATTGCGACCGAGGCCGACGTCTTGTTCGTCGTTGACAACACGTTCATGACACCATATTTCCAAAATCCGATTGAGTTCGGTGCGGACTACGTCTTGCATAGCGCCACGAAATATTTAGGTGGACACAGTGACGTCGTCGCCGGTCTTGTCGTCGCCCGGACCGAAGAACTTGGGGAACGCTTGGCGTTCCTGCAAAACTCGGTCGGAGCCGTGCTCGGGCCGCAAGACAGCTTCCTCGTCGTGCGCGGCATCAAGACACTCGCCGTTCGGATGGAAGAGATCGAGACGAACGCGCTCGCACTCGTCGAGTTCTTGACGTCTCACGAGGCGATCAGCCGGGTGTTGCACCCGAGCATTGCCAGCGAGACGGCGAAACAAGTCCATCTGTCGCAAGCCCGTGGGTTTGGCGGGATGATCGCTTTTGACGTCGGATCGGCCGAAGCGGCAGAGACAGTCGTTGCGAAAACGAACTACTTCACGCTCGCTGAAAGTCTCGGTGCGGTCGAGAGCTTGATCAGCGTGCCGGCACGGATGACACATGCCTCGATTCCGGCCGAACGTCGGGCAGAACTCGGCATCACGGACGGGCTCGTCCGTATCTCTGTCGGACTTGAAGACGTGAACGATTTGATTGAAGACTTGGAGCAAGCACTTGCGGCCTTGACGACAATCACGAGCTGAATGAACGTGTGACACGAGGTGCGCTCTCAGAGCGCGCCTCTTTTGTCGTGTAGGGTGCTAGAAAAAATCGCTTGAATGTCCGAAACGCATCGACTAAACTGACGATAATTGATGAAGAGAGCGGGTGAACGGATTGAATAAAGGAGTCATGCCCACAATCGGTGCGTACGTCATGTGGGGCATCCTGCCGATCTATTGGAAATTTCTACAGGAAATACCGAGCAGTCAAATCCTCGCCCACCGTATCGTCTGGTCGTTTCTATTCATTTTACTCGTCTTGAAATGGACGAAACAGTGGACTGAATTCAATTATGCGCTCAGACATCGGGCGACGCGGAACGCCTTTATGTTGAACGGCTTTATCGTCAGTGCGAACTGGTTTGTCTACATATGGGCGGTCAATCACGGCTATATCATCGAGGCATCGCTCGGATATTATATCAATCCGCTCGTCAGCATGGTGTTAGGTGTCCTCGTTTTTCGGGAATCATTAAATCGAGTCCAATGGCTCGCGGTCGGTGTCGCGACGATCGGGGTGCTCGTCTTGACGTTCGGTTATGGGTCGTTTCCGTGGATCGCTTTCATATTGGCGAGTACGTTCGGGTTTTACGGGATGGTCAAAAAACGGCGGCCGCTTGCGTCGACGGTCAGTCTAGGCATCGAGACGCTCGCGGTCGTTCCGGTCGCGGTCATCTTCCTCGCTTTCGAAACGTCGCGCGGCGGGCTCACGATGACGGGCGAACCGATTGTTTGGGCCGCGCTCTTAGGCACGGGCGTCATGACGGCGTTGCCGCTCCTGTTGTTCGGTTACGGGGCGCAACATATCCCGTTCACGCTCGTCGGTTTTTTACAGTTCATCGCCCCGACGCTCAGTCTGGCGATCGGTGTCATCTTGTACGACGAACCGTTCACGACGTATCATATCTTCGCGTTCACGTGCATCTGGATCGCCATCTTTTTCTTCAGTTGGAACAGCTGGGTCCAAACGCGAAAACGCCGTCAACTTGCATGAAGTGAAAGCTGTTACATTTCTCAAAAACATGATAATATGTTAGATGTCAGACCTATATGTCAGAGGAGGAATTTATTATGGAATTAGCACGTTATATCGACCACACGGCCTTGAAGGCAGAAACAACGAAAGATCAAGTCACAAAACTATGTGCAGAGGCACTTGAGTACAAATTCGCGAGCGTTTGTGTCAACCCGACATGGGTCGCTTACGCTGCCGAGCAACTTAAATTAGATGAGGACGTCAAAGTTTGTACGGTCATCGGATTCCCGCTCGGTGCGAACACACCTGAAGTGAAAGCGTTCGAAACGAAAGATGCGATTGCTAACGGCGCAGACGAAGTCGACATGGTCATCAACATCAGCGCGATGAAAGACGGCGATTTCGATCTCGTCGAACGCGACATCCGTGCCGTCGTCGAAGCAGCGAACGGGACGCTCGTCAAAGTCATCTTTGAAACGTGCTTGCTTACTAAAGAAGAAATCAAAAAAGCGGCTGAGCTGTCAGTCAAAGCGGGTGCAGACTTCGTGAAAACGTCGACTGGATTCTCAACTGGCGGCGCTACCGTCGAAGACATCCGACTCATGCGTGAGACGGTCGGACCGGATCTTGGCGTCAAAGCATCGGGCGGCGTCCGTGATTTCGCAGGCGCACAAGCGATGATCGATGCGGGTGCAACGCGCATTGGCGCTTCTGCAGGAATTGCCATCGTCACAGGCGGGCGTTCGGACAGCGATTATTAATTGAAGTAGTAGTTGACCACACGACTTAATTTCACTATAATGTGGTATGACGTGTGAAACACGTTTCCTTAGTCGTGTAATTCGGAGGGAGGGAAAACTAGTGGAAACTCGTGTCCGTAAAAACGAATCGCTTGAAGACGCTCTTCGTCGTTTCAAACGCGGTGTTGCGAAAGATGGCACTCTTGCCGAAGTTCGCAAACGTCGTCACTACGAAAAGCCAAGCGTAAAACGTAAATTGAAATCAGAAGCTGCTCGCAAGAACAAGAAATTCTGATTGAAGTTTCTTTTGTAGAGAGGGTGTTGGCTCATGAGTCTACAAGAACGCTTGACGGACGACATGAAGCAAGCCATGCGCGCTAAACAGAAAGATCGTCTCACGACGATCCGGATGGTCAAAGCGTCGCTCCAGAACGAGGCCATCAAACTTGGTCGACAAGATCTTACTGAGGAAGAGGAGCTCACGGTGCTCAACCGAGAGATGAAACAGCGCAGAGACTCCCTCCGAGAATTCGAAAGCGCTGGTCGTGAAGACCTTGCTTCTAAAGTAGCTGATGAAATTGTCGTACTAGAGGTCTACATGCCTAAGCAACTCTCTGAAGATGAAGTCACAGCAATCGTCGAGGCGGCAATTGCCGAGACGAACGCTGCGGGTCCGTCCGATATGGGTAAGGTGATGGGCGTCGTCATGCCACAAGTTAAAGGCAAGGCTGACGGTGGTCTTGTGAACCGAATTGTCAAACAACAATTGACGAATTAATGATAAAAGGCAGGGAACTTTGGAGAAATCCAAAAGTTTCTGCCTTTTTTTGCGTATTATGAAACCACATTCAATCTTGTTTCGTATACACTAGAGATAAGAGGTAGCTTTGGATTTGGAAGGGGGTAGCAATACGATGACATTTGGTCTCGGAGTGATTCTGACGGTGTTTTTCGTCGGGATTGTCCTTCTTGGAATTGAAGTGTTCGTTGCCGGTTTTGGATTGTTCGGGGTCCTCGGGATAGGCGCCGTCGTGGCGAGTTTGATTATGGCAGGTGCCACGATCGGGCAGCTTTGGCTGTCACTTGGTTTAGCGACGGCGCTTGTTGCGGGACTCGGGTTTTGGGCGTACCGTCGACTGCAGTCGAATCGCTCACTCATGTATAAAGGCTTGATTTTGACTGATTCGACGTCGACTGATAAGGGGTATTTGTCTCATGACGACCGGAAACGGTTGCTTGGGAAAGTCGGTGTCACATTGACGCCGCTTCGTCCAGCAGGTACTGCTGAGATTGAAGGCGAACGAATCGACGTCGTGGCAGAAGGTAGCTATCTCGATGAACAAACAAAAATTGAGGTGTATAAAGTCGACTCAGGACGCGTTGTCGTCCGACGCTTTGTAGAACCGAAGGAGGATGTAACAGAATGACACCAGAACTATTAAGCACGTTACTCATCACAGGTGGGGGATTGATCGCGCTCGCCGTGTTCTTCACGTTTGTACCGGTCGGCCTGTGGATTAGCTCGTTTGCTTCAGGCGTCCACGTCTCCATCTTCACATTGATCGGGATGCGACTTCGTCGTGTCGTCCCGTCTAAAATTATCAACCCACTCATCAAAGCCGTCAAAGCGGGTATCGGTTTGAACACGAACCAGCTCGAGAGTCACTTTTTAGCCGGTGGTAACGTCGATCGTGTCGTCAACGCTTTGATCGCGGCGCACCGTGCCGATATTGAGTTATCGTTCGAACGTGCCGCTGCTATCGACCTTGCCGGCCGGAACGTGTTAGAAGCCGTTCAGATGTCGGTTAACCCGAAAGTCATCGAGACACCGTTCATCGCGGGTGTGGCGATGGATGGGATTGAAGTGAAAGCGAAAGCCCGGATCACGGTTCGTGCCAACATCGACCGCCTCGTCGGGGGTGCCGGTGAAGAAACGATCATCGCCCGTGTCGGTGAAGGGGTCGTTTCGACGATCGGTTCGCAACATAATCATAAGCACGTGCTTGAGAACCCGGATATGATTTCACGTACCGTATTGACGAAAGGTCTCGATTCAGGGACGGCGTTTGAAATCTTGTCGATCGACATCGCCGACATTGATATCGGTAAAAACATCGGCGCGGTGCTCCAAACCGACCAAGCCGAGGCAGATAAGAAAATTGCGCAGGCGAAAGCCGAGGAACGTCGCGCAATGGCGATCGCCCGCGAGCAAGAGATGAAGTCGTCGGTCGAAGAAATGCGCGCCAAAGTCGTCGCGGCCGAGGCGGAAGTACCGCTCGCGATGGCAGATGCGCTCCGTAACGGCAAGCTTGGGGTCATGGATTACGTCAACTACTTGAACGTCCAAGCGGATACGCAAATGCGTAATGCGATCGGTCATCCAGTCGAATCTGATAGAGAGTAATCGATATGGATGGATTATGGATCTTACTATTAGCCGCCTTCGGGATCGCTTCTGCGGTCATGAAGCGACTCGAGAAATCGTCATCTACCGGAGAAAAGCCGCCGAGCACGGATTTGAAGCGGTATCTTGATACGGTCGGTGACATGATGAAAGAAGTCGATGGGCAACTGAACGATCCGCGAGATGAGCGGCAGAGCAAAGTACCGCAAAAAGTTCGTCGTCGTGTCGCGATTCCGGTCGAAAATTCAGACCGGCACGAGTTTGACCCAAATCGACACGCACCAAAGTCACGTGAGCCGCTCCCGAAAGTGAGCGCTGCGTTCGAACAGGCAGTCAAAATCCCTCCGATATCGGAAGCGACCGATTCACGACAGAAAGCGCAAACGCGCATTTCGATGAAGGAAGCGCGTCAAGCCATCGTCTGGAGTGAGATTCTTCAGCCGCCGGTCTCGAAACGCCGCCGTCGGTAATTTTTTAGCAGTGACTCGATGTCACTGCTTTTTTTGTGGCTTGAGATAACGGTCTTTCTTTCACGAACGGCATGATAGTGCTAAAGTAAAGAAGGAACAATCTATAGATGAGGGGGAGAAACGTCCATTGATTACGACAGATAAGATACCGTTCGTCATGGAACATGCGAGCGAAGCGCAGGCACTCCTCGGACCGAAAGACGAGGTGTTCCATGCGATCGAGGCCGAGCTTGCCGTCGCGCTTACGCCTCGTGGCGAAGAGCTGATCATCCAAGCCGATAGCGTGGAGACGCTCGAATTGACGAAAAGTGTGATCAGAACGTTGCAACAACTCGTTAAACAAGGTGCACGGTTGAACGAGGGCGATGCGATCAGTGTCATCCAACATATTAAGATCGGCAAAGGGGAAGAACTGCTCGAACATTATGGCCGCGTCGTTTTCACGACGAACAAGGGGAAACCGATCCGGGCGAAGACGGTCGGACAGAGCCGTTACGTCCGGGCCATCGAGAAACGCGACCTCGTATTCGGGATCGGGCCGGCCGGGACCGGGAAGACGTATTTGGCGGTCGTCCTGGCTGCGCTGGCGCTGAAAGAAGGCCAAGTGAAACGGATCATTTTGACGCGTCCTGCCGTCGAGGCGGGTGAGAACCTCGGTTTCTTGCCTGGTGACTTAAAAGAAAAAGTCGACCCTTACTTACGACCGCTCTATGACGCCTTGTTTGACGTCTATGGTGTCGAACACACGAACCGTCTGCTCGAGCGAGGTACGATCGAAGTCGCCCCGCTCGCTTACATGCGCGGACGGACGCTTGAAGATGCGTTCGTCATTTTGGATGAGGCGCAGAATACGACGAAAGAACAGATGAAAATGTTTTTGACACGGCTCGGATTCGGGTCGAAGATGGTCATCACCGGTGATTTGACGCAAGTCGATTTACCGAGAGGGAAAGCGTCGGGGCTTCAAGAAGCGCTCCATCTCCTCGAAGGGGTCGACGGGATTCACTTCGAGCACTTTAGCGCCTCAGACGTCGTGCGGCATCCACTCGTCAAAAAAATCATCAACGCCTACAGTACAGATATTACATGACGAAAGGGGGGGCACTGATGCAGCAAGCACGTCATTGGACGGTCGCCACAATCTCCGTCCTCTTTTTTCTCATCCTTGGCGCGATCCTTTACTTTACGGTGCGCCCATCAATCATCAGCGTAGAGCCGCTTGGCATCGCCGCACAGGATATCCGCTCCCCGATCACGGTCGAGGACAGGGTCGCGTCGGACCGTCTCAGACAAGACGCGACGAACGCAGTCGGGAGTCAGTTCTCATTACGCCGTGAATTCGCCGATCAACAGATTGCCAAAATCGAGCAATTGTTTGCGGCGTTCGAAGACACGGATGAGGACACTGAACTGTCTGACATCAAAAATCGATTGAACTCTACAGAAGTGAACGGCCTCCTCGAAGACGATGAGTTGAACTCACTCCTAGAGGCGACCGTGAACACGCGTCGTACCGTTGAAGACGTCGCCGTGACGGCGCTTCAAGAAGTCATGGCCAATCGGATCGAAACGAGTTCCGAGTCGATTGCCGAGGCGAGAGACCGGGCGTCGACGGTCATCGACCAATCACCGTTGTCGTTAGAATTCCGAGCGGTCGCGACGAGTTTAAGTGACCAACTGATCGTCCCGAACTATGTTTTCGATTCGGAAGCGACTCGTCAGAAAGAACAAGAGGCGATCGACGCCGTTGAACCGGTCATCATTCAAGAAGGGCAGCTCCTCGTCAACCAAGGGGAAGTCGTGACCCGTGAAATCTATCGGAAGCTCGAATTGACCGGTGCGATTGACCCGAACCGTTCGTTCGCGCCTTTGTTCGGTGCCTATTTGCTCAGCGGACTCTTGACGGTCGGATTTTTATTCATGCTGATTCGTTCAAAAATTCAAGAACTATTGCTCCGACCTAAAATTTTGATTACTGTCTATGGCCTACTATTGCTGCAACTAGGTATTTTCTTCGGCGTCGGTTATATCGGGATCGAGTTCACGACGTATGCGTACGTCATCGCCCCGACGGCGTTCGTCGTCTTATTGCTCCGTATCTTAGTCGATGAACGGGTCGCGTTGGCTTCGGCGCTCATCACGATGATCGCTGGTTCAATTGTTGCGAGCTTTGGCCAAAATACGAGCTTTATGACGGTCGTTTACTTTGCGACCGGGAGTTTCTTGGCTGTCTTTTTGGTCGAACCGAAGATTCAACGGAAACGCTTGTTCCTTTCAGGCGTCTTGCTCGGAATCATCAACATCATTATGGTGCTCGCGCTCCTGTTCTTGCGGAACACGCAAGTGACGTGGGAAATGGTCGCCTATTTATCCGGTTTCGCGATCACGAGCGCCTTGCTGTCGATCGTTCTCACATTCGGCTTCTTGCCGTTTCTAGAGCCTTGGTTCGGCGTATTGTCGTCCGGACGCCTAGTCGAATTGATGAGCCCAACGCATCCGCTGCTGCGAAAACTGTTGATGGAGGCACCGGGAACGTATCACCATAGCATGATGGTCGCCAATCTCGCCGAGTCGGCGTGTGAGGCGATCGGGGCCGATGGTCTGCTCGCCCGGGTCGCGAGTTATTATCACGACCTCGGCAAGACGGAACGACCGCTCCACTTTATCGAGAACCAACAAAGCGGCGTGAACCCGCACGACCGGCTCACACCGGAAGAGTCGGCCGACATCATTATGGCGCATCCTTACGACGGCTCTGATTTGTTGCGGCGCTATAAACTGCCGAAAGAGATTATCGACATCGCCGAGCAACATCACGGGACGTCGCTGCTCAAGTTCTTTTATGTGAAAGCGAAAGAGTCACGAGACGTGTCGGAGTCACGTTTCCGTTACCCGGGACCGAAACCGCAGTCGCGTGAGGCGGCGGTCGTCATGATCGTCGATTCGATCGAAGCAGCGGTCCGGTCACAAAAACAGCCGACACCAGAACGGATACGCCAGCTCGTCAGCTCGATCATTCGCGACAAGCTTCAAGACGGCCAGTTCGAAGAGTGTGACTTGACGACGAAGGAAGTGTGGCGTGTCGGCGAGAGTGCATGCGAGACGTTGACCGGCTTGTTCCATGAACGGATCGAATACCCAGAACTAAAGAAAGAAGGCGAATTACATGCAAATCATCTCGAACGATGAACAAGGGTTGTTGACCGAGTCTCAGCTCGAGTTAGTCGAATCGATTTTAGTTCACGCGGCCTTGGCTGAACAAGTCGAAGAACCGAGTGAACTGTCAGTCACATTTTTAACGAATGATGAGATTCAAGTGATCAACCAGGAATGGCGCGGTAAAGACGCGCCGACGGACGTCATCAGCTTTGCTTTTGACGAGATGGGAGAAGAAGAGATGGACTTCATGCTCGATGAGGGTGAACCCCGTCTATTGGGCGACATCGTCATCTCGGTGGAGCGATGCCGCGAGCAAGCGGCGGACTACGGTCATTCGTTCGAACGCGAACTCGGTTTCTTGGCGATCCATGGCTTTCTCCATTTGCTCGGATACGACCATATGACGCCAGAAGAAGAAGCCGAAATGACGGCGCGTCAGGAGCAAGTGCTCGCTCATTTTGAGTTGAAGCGAGGCGAGGTGTGAATCCGTTCTGGTTTGCGGTGCACGGAATCGTGCACGCAGTGCGAACCGAACGGAACATGCTGATTCACCTCATTGCAAGCCTGCTCGTCGGATTGTTCTGTTGGTGGCTCCCGACGACAACGCTTGAAAACCTCATCTTGTTCGGGTGGGTCGTGCTTGTCATCGCTCTCGAATTGATGAACACGGCCGTCGAACGGACGGTCGATCTCGTGACGAAAGACATCGAGCCGCTCGCCAAACAAGCGAAAGACGTCGCGGCGGGATCGGTCCTCGTCGCTTCGGGCGGAGCAGCCGTAACAGCGCTCATCATTTTCGGGCCGTATTTATTCGCTTTATAATCAATGTATTGGAAATTTAGAAAGCAGGTGCACTATGTATCAAGAAGGTTTTAAATCAGGTTTTGTTTCAATTATCGGACGTCCGAACGTCGGGAAATCGACGTTCTTGAACCGGGTCATCGGTCAAAAGATCGCCATCATGTCAGACAAGCCTCAGACGACACGTAACAAGGTCCAAGGTGTCTATACGACAGACGACACGCAAATCATCTTCATCGACACGCCAGGGATCCATAAACCGAAGCACCGTCTCGGCGACTTCATGATGAAAGTGGCGACGAACGCGTTGCGCGAAGTCGACGCGATTTTGTTCATGGTCAACGTCACAGAGCCGCGCGGTGCCGGTGACGAGTTCATCATCGAGAAGTTGAAAGGACTCGACACCCCAATCATCCTTGTGATGAACAAAATCGACTTGATTCACCCGGACGAGATTCCCGCTGTCATCGAACAGTATACGAATCAACTTGATTTCGCGGCGTACGTCCCGATTTCAGCCTTGCAAGGCAATAACGTCGAACCGCTCATCGGTGAGATCAAGAAGCTGCTGCCTGAAGGACCGATGTACTATCCGGCCGATCAAGTGACGGATCACCCGGAGCGCTTCATCATCTCAGAACTGATTCGCGAGAAAGTGCTCCATAACACGCGCGATGAGATCCCGCATTCGATCGCGGTCAACATCGAATCGATCAAGAAACGAGACAACTCGGACATGGTCGACGTCGAAGCCGTCATCATGGTCGAGCGTGACTCTCAAAAAGGAATCGTCATCGGCAAGAAAGGTGCGATGCTCCGTCAGGTCGGGACGGAAGCGCGTCATGACATCGAGCTCTTGCTCGGTACGAAAGTGTATTTGAACCTTTGGGTGAAAGTCCAAAAAGATTGGCGCAATAAGATGGGCCAACTCCGTGACCTCGGTTTCCGCGACGACGAGTATTGAGCCATGTTACAAAAAGTCACGGGAATCGTCATTCGGACCGTCAATTACGGTGAATCCAACAAAGTCGTGACAATCTTCACAGAAGAGCTCGGGAAAGTCGCCGTCATGGCCCGCGGTGCGAAAAAGCCAGGGAGTCGGTTGCATGCGTCGAGCCAACCGTTCGTCGAAGCCGTCTATATCTTCCCGTCGAGCCGCGGTCTCGGTCAGCTCAAGTCGTCTGACGTGATCACGTCATACCCGGAAGTGCGAAAAGATGTCGAGCGGATGGCGTATGCCGTGTACTTGCTCGAACTCGTCGATAAGACCGTCGAAGATCGAGTCCCGAACCGGCCGTTATACCGAATTTTGAATGACGCGCTCCAAGCGCTGAACGCCGGAATGGACCCAGAGATCATCACCCATCATTTCGAGCTCAGAATTATGTATCTGCTCGGTGTCGCCCCGGTCTTGACCGGTTGTGTCCGGTGCAACGATGTGACCGACCCGATGTTCTTTTCCGTGACGTCGGGCGGGTTTCTCTGTTCGCGCCATCAAGAGCCGGGGTCGATTCAGATGAGCGAGCGGCTGGCGAAGTTACTTTACTTGTTGAGCCGACATGAGCTGTCAGAGTTTAGTAACGTCCCGTTGACGAAGGAGACACGTCTTCTGTTACGGCAACTGTTTGACGCCTACATGGACTCTTACAGCGGATTGAACCTCAAGACGAAACGAGTCCTCGATCAGATGCAGCGACTTTACTTGAACGATGATTGACAATTCATGCAAGGTTCGATACCATAATCTACGATTAGACAAATGAAATAGCGTGCGCTGTGAAGGAAAATGAGTAGTTCTTAAATCATGGGTAAAGCGAGTTCGGGAAGGTGAGAGCCGAACGCCATGAAGAGAGCGAATGGCGATTCCGGAGCGCCCCAATCCAAAGAGTGGCCTCGATACCGAGGCAAGTAGGGTGGAACCGCGGGTAATCCCGTCCCTATGTGCATGGCACATAGGGGCGTTTTTTGTCGTTTCAATACTTTTGGAGGTGTCACATATGAAGCACAAAACGGTGCAAGAAATTATTCTCACGTTGCAAAATTTTTGGGCGTCGAAAAACTGCCTGACGATGCAAGCGTATGACGTAGAAAAAGGGGCCGGAACGATGAACCCGATGACGTTTTTACGGAGTCTCGGACCAGAGCCGTGGAACGTTTGTTATACGGAGCCGTCACGCCGTCCGGCTGACGGTCGATACGGGGAAAACCCGAACCGTCTGTATCAACATCACCAATTCCAAGTCATCATGAAGCCGTCCCCAAACAACATTCAAGAACTCTATTTGGAGAGTTTGGAACTGATCGGTATCAACCCGCTCGAACACGATATTCGTTTCGTCGAGGACAACTGGGAAAACCCGACGTTCGGTGCGGCCGGACTCGGTTGGGAAGTATGGTTGAACGGGATGGAAATCACCCAGTTCACATACTTCCAGCAAGTCGGCGGGATCGAGTGCGACCCGATCGCCGTCGAGATCACGTACGGCCTCGAACGTCTCGCGTCATATATTCAAGAAGTCGAGAGCGTGTTCGACCTTGTCTGGACAGACGGTTTCAAGTATGGCGATATTTTCTATCAGCCAGAGTTTGAACACTCGAAGTACACGTTCGAGCTGTCGGACGTCGATATGTTGTTCACGTTGTTCGACACGTATGAGAAAGAAGCGAAGCGGGCGCTCGAGGAAAACCTCGTCTTCCCGGCGTACGATTACATCTTAAAATGCTCGCACACGTTCAACCTTCTCGATGCGAAAGGCGCAATCTCGGTGACGGAACGGACCGGTTTCATCCAACGTGTCCGCAACATGTCGCGGGCATGTGCGGCCAAATTTATCGAAGAACGGGAACGCCTCGGCTTCCCACTCCTTAATCAAAAGAAAGCAGGTGCCTTGGATGCGTGACCTTTTACTAGAAATCGGACTTGAAGAACTACCAGCCCAATACGTGCTCCGCTCGGAGAAACAGTTAGGAGAGCGCGTGGCGGCGTTCTTGTCGGACGCTCGCGTCAACTTCGGAGCTGTCACGGTCTATTCGACACCACGTCGTCTCGCTGTACTCGTCCGTGACGTCGAGGAGAGTCAACAAGATTTGACGGAGACGCTCCGGGGACCGGCTAAAAAGATTGCGCAAGATGCAGACGGAAACTGGTCGAAAGCGGCAGCAGGATTTGCGCGTGGACGCGGACTGTCAGTCGACGACCTTTACTTCGCGGAAGAAAAAGGGGTCGAATACGTCTTCGCAGATCGTCACGAGTCAGGTCAGCCGACGGCTTCATTACTTGGCGGCCTTGAAGACGTCGTCCGCGGCATGACGTTCCCGAAAAATATGAAATGGGGTACGAGCAGCCTCCGTTACATGCGTCCGATCCGCTGGTTAGTCGCCATGTTTGGGACAGAACAGATCGATTTCGAGATCGAGGGCGTCAAAACAGGTAATGTGACACGCGGACATCGCTTCTTAAGTAAAGGCGACGTGACGATCTCATCACCTGACCGCTATGCGGCCACGCTCGAACAAGAGTTTGTCGTCGCATCGTACGACGACCGTCGCGAACGCATCGAGCGTCAAATCGAACAATTGGCGAACGAGCAAGGATGGACGGTGCCACTTGACGCATCGCTGCTTGAAGAAGTGACGAACCTCGTCGAGTGGCCGACAGCCCTGTTCGGTGAGTTTGATGCGAGCTACCTCGACCTTCCAGAAGAAGTGTTGATCACGACGATGAAAGAGCATCAGCGCTATTTCCCGGTCTATGTCGGTGACACGCTCCAACACTATTTTGTGACGGTTCGTAATGGTAACGCAGACCATCTGCAAAACGTTGCCAAAGGGAACGAGAAAGTCATCCGGGCACGACTCGCCGATGCCGTCTTCTTCTATGAGGAAGATAAAAAGACGAAGATTGACGACCAGCTCGACCGTCTCGACCGCATCGTCTTCCATGAGAAGCTTGGAACGACAGGCGCGAAAGTTCGTCGCGTCCAACAACTCGCGCTCACGCTCGCTCCACTGTTCAGTGCCGATGCTCAAAAAGTCGAACGCGCTGGAAAGATTCATAAATTCGACCTCGTTAGCCAGATGGTTTACGAATTTACCGAGCTTCAAGGCGTGATGGGAGAAAAGTATGCACTCCAACAAGGTGAGGACAAAGAAGTTGCGGCCGCGATCCGTGAGCACTATATGCCACGCTTCGCCGGAGACGCATCACCGGCCACACCGACGGGGGCCGCGCTCGCACTCGCGGATAAACTCGATTCGATTGCTGCGTTCTTCGGGGTCGGCATGATTCCAAGCGGTTCACAAGATCCGTTCGCTCTTCGCCGCCAAGCGCAAGGAGTCGTTCAAATTCTTGGAGATTGGCACGTCGATCTACCAGTCGACAAATTACTTTCACAAGTTGTCGAATCTCAGGTGGAAGCAGGACTTTACGATGCCGATAAAGAACAAGTCAAGGCGCAACTTAACGACTTCTTTATGCTCCGCTTGAAGTATCGTCTGCAAGAGAGACAAGTACGATACGATGTGATTGATGCCGTTCTCACGACTGGTCTGCCTGTCGAACAGCTCGACGCTCGCGCGGAGGCGGTTCAAAATATGCTGTCAGACGAGGCGAAACAGTTGATCGAGCAGTTGACGCGCGTCGTCAATATCGCTAAAAAAGGCGAACCAGGACTAGTGGATCCGGCCTTGTTTGAGAACGCTGAAGAGAAAGCCCTTCACGCCGCGGTCGAATCAACATTGCCTGAGACACATGAAGCGGTCGAAGTGGGCGACTACACGCGTGCCATCACATCACTTCGAGCGCTTGAACAACCGATAAGTGCTTATTTTGAAAATACGATGGTCATGAGCGACGTAGAAACGATTCGCCATAATCGTCTCAGTGAGATGAAGCGACTTGCTACGACGATCGAGCGTGTTGCTGACTTCAGCGCGCTCGTACTCTGATCAAACTAGAGGGGGTTGGCTATGCAGCTGAATGAACGCCAACAGAAGATTGTTGAGATTGTGAGAGTGAACGGACCGATCACGGGAGAGCAGATTGCTCAAGAGTTATCGCTCACCCGTGCCACGCTCCGCCCTGATCTTGCTATTTTGACGATGACTGGAATATTAGAAGCAAGACCACGCGTCGGCTACACGTTCGTCGGCAAACGAAATTCATCACTGCTCCGCGAAAAACTCGATTCGCTGACCGTTGGTGATTTCATGTCGTCCGCGAAAGTCGTCAGCAATGAAATGACCGTGTATGATGCGGTCGTCACGTTGTTCTTAGAAGATGTTGGGTCGTTGTTCGTCGTCGGAAAAGACAATGAGCTTGTCGGGGTGTTGTCTCGCAAAGATTTACTGCGGGCGGCCATCGGCAATCAGGACCTCGACCAATTGCCAGTCAACGTCATAATGACGCGGATGCCGAATATTACCGTTTGTGAAAAAGGTGAGACGCTTATTCGGGCCGGGATGAAGTTGATTGAGAAACAGATTGACGCCATGCCTGTCGTCGAAGAGAAGGATGGTTCGCTCATCGTGCTCGGTCGAATGACAAAGACGAACATGACCAAGGTGTTGATTGCACTTGCCAACGATGAATCGTTCTGAGGAGGAAATTGGTTTGACAAACAAACAACTTGTATTTGTCGTGAGTGACTCTGTCGGAGAAACGTGTGAGCTCGTCGTCCGGGCGGCAAGCATCCAGTTCCATGAGAATGCGATCGAGACACTCCGGATTCCTTTCGTCGAAGACGAACAGACGATTCATGATGTCGTCACGCAAGCTAGAGTCCAAGGAGCGGTGATCGCCTTCACGCTCGTTAATGAAGAACATCGCTCACTGCTCGTGTCGCTCGGTAAAACGTATGACGTCAAAACGATTGACCTGCTCGGCGACCTCCTAGACGTGCTCTCGGGAAAACTCGGGGAGAGCCCGCGTGAGAAACCGGGTCTGATTTATCGTCTGGATGAGGATTACTTCCGTAAAATCGAGGCGATGGAGTTTGCCGTCAAGTATGACGACGGACGCGATCCGCGTGGCTTGAAAAAGGCCGATATCGTCCTCGTCGGTGTGTCTCGCACGTCGAAGACGCCGCTGTCACAATATTTGGCGCTAAAACGTTATAAAGTCGCCAACGTCCCGCTCGTGCCGGAGTCGCGTCCGCCGGAAGAACTGTTTGAGCTGTCACCGGATAAGTGTGTCGGCTTGATCATTTCGCCGGATAAGTTGATCTCGATTCGAATGGAGCGTTTGAAATCGCTCGGTCTAAAACCGGAAGCGGATTACGCTCAACTCGAGCGAATCAATCGGGAACTCGAGTACGCGCGAGGGATATACGAACGAATCGGTTGCGAGGTCATCGATGTGACGAATAAGGCGGTCGAAGAGACGGCAGGAATCATCTTACGTCAGCTTGAACTGTCAAAAGATGACTGAGCGCTCGCATTAGTAATCGACGCGTGTTAACGGTATAATAGAGTATTGACACGATAGTGAAACGGAACGTGGTGAGCGTTCCGTTTCGTTGCGAGATTGGATAGGGAGTGGTGGAGTTGCCACGTATACCGGATGAAGTCATTGCGGAAGTGAAACAAGCCACGGATATCGTGGACTTGATCAGTGAACGCGTTGAATTGAAAAAACAAGGCCACCGTCTTGTCGGACTTTGTCCGTTCCACTCGGAAAATAGTCCTTCTTTTTCCGTATCGCCTGAAAAAGGCATGTATCATTGTTTCGGTTGCGGTGCTGGCGGGAACGTCTTTACGTTCGTCATGGAAACGGAAGGGTTGTCCTTCCCGGAAACGATTGAGCGCTTAGCGACACGGGCAAACATAGCTGTAGAAGGGGTGGCCGGTGACGAAGAGCTGACACGCGATCAAGTCGTTCGCAAACAAATGCGTGATGCTCATCGGATCATCGCCGACCTGTATCACGAGGTATTGATGAAAACCGAGGCCGGAGAAGTCGGCTTGACGTATTTACGTGAACGCGGTTTGGCTGAGGCGACGATCGGTCAGTACAAAATCGGATACGCCCCTGATCAACGCCGCTTCACCGTCGATTCGCTCGAGCGCAGAGGGTTCGACCTTGAAGTCATGGTCGAGGCAGGACTTATTTCTAAATCTAGATCCGGTGAATATTTTGACCGGTTCGAAGGAAGAGTCGTCTTTCCGATTGCGGATCGAGACGGCACGATCGTCGGATTTAGCGGCCGTGCGATTGACGACAGACAGCCCAAGTATGTAAATACGGCGGAGACACCACTCTTTAACAAGAGTGAGCTGTTATTTGGATTTTCACAAGCACGTGCATCGATGCGGAAACAAAAACGGGTGCTCCTCGTCGAAGGGAACGTCGATGTCCTCCAAGTCGCCCAAGCCGGGACGGCCGAGGTCGTCGCTTCACTCGGGACGGCATTTTCATCGCAGCATGCCCGGGCGTTGTCACGGATGGTCGATGAAGTCGTGATTTGTTACGACGGAGACCATGCCGGACAAGAGGCGACGCTAAAAGTCGTTCGCATGCTCGAGGCGTATCCGCTCGACGTCCAAGTGCTCATGTTGCCGGAGAAGACGGACCCGGATGATTATATTCGGACGAACGGTCGGGAGCAATGGCAACGTTTTGTCGAATCGGAACGCTTATCCGTCCTCGATTTCATGAACCGGACGCTTCGGCGCGGGAAAAATATGAATCGAGAAGGAGAACGGATCCGGTTTATTGAAGCTATGCTTGGGGAAATCAGCAAGACGGACAACTCGATTCGCCGCGATCTATATTTAAAAAAATTGGCGAATGAGTTTGACATTCCTGTCGAAACGCTAGCGAATCGAATGCCGCGACCGGTGTCGAGCCAAGTGCAGGCATCACCAGCGGTTCGTGAACCAGAACCAATCCGTAAACGATCGAGTAAGGCGAATGAACCACGTTTTGTGAAGGCTGAAAAATTATTGTTACGGGCGATGCTCAGTGGGCCGGAACGGGTTCGCTTCGTCCGCGACCGACTCGGTCTAGCATATCAAGACGAGATTCATCGCATGTTGGCGACGGCGTTTTATGAGATCGTTTCAGAAGACATGACGCTTGAGGAGTTTGAGCAGGTCATGCCGCCTTTTATGGAGCGTCACTGCGACCAACGTCCTGACTATGCCAACCGCTATGCAGAGATTCGCCTCATGTCTGCACCTGATGATCTGACTGAAGAGGTTTTAGATGAATACATTAAGGTGATAAACAGTTATGAGGAACAGCGTCAAATCGAGCGAGCAAAAAGGGAAATCGGGCAGGATGCCGAAAGTATAGTAGACCAGGCATCGAAGCTACAAGAATTGATTACCCGGAGTCGCCGCTTACGTGAACGATGAACGTGAAGGAAGTTTGGAAGGAGTTGAACTGCTAGATGGCAGAGAAGAAAAAAGAGGATTTATTTAACGCCATAGACGAACTTGAAAAGTTGGGGAAAAAGAAAGGTGTCGTATCGATGCAAGCGATCCAGGATCGCCTCAGCCATTTTGAGGTCGATTCAGATTTTATCGATAACTTCATTGAAGATTTAGAAGGCAAAGACATCCGTGTCACAGAAGATGCGGCCGATGCCGAGGAGACTCCTACGAAAAAAGAAGACGAAGAGGTCGACTTGAATGATCTGGCTGTCCCGCCAGGAATTAAAATCAACGACCCGGTCCGGATGTACTTGAAAGAGATCGGCCGTGTCGATCTGTTGAGTGCCAAAGACGAGACCGAACTCGCGAAGCGAATCGAGCAAGGCGATGACGAGGCGAAAAAACGTCTCGCTGAAGCCAACCTTCGTCTTGTCGTCTCGATTGCGAAACGTTATGTCGGTCGCGGTATGTTGTTCCTTGACTTGATTCAAGAAGGGAACATGGGTCTGATCAAGGCAGTCGAGAAGTTCGACTACATGAAAGGGTTCAAGTTCTCGACGTACGCGACGTGGTGGATTCGTCAAGCAATCACACGTGCCATCGCCGACCAAGCCCGGACGATCCGGATTCCGGTCCATATGGTCGAAACGATCAACAAATTGATCCGTGTTCAACGCCAATTATTGCAAGACCTCGGACGCGAGCCTGCTCCTGAAGAGATTGCCAAGGAAATGGAATTGACGCCTGAGAAAGTTCGTGAGATTTTAAAAATCGCGCAAGAACCGGTGTCGCTTGAAACACCGATCGGTGAAGAGGACGATTCGCACCTCGGTGACTTCATTGAAGATCAAGATGCGATGGCTCCTCAGGACGCAGCAGCCTACGAGCTGCTCAAAGAACAACTCGAAGACGTGCTCGATACGTTGACAGACCGTGAAGAGAACGTACTCCGTCTCCGCTTCGGCCTTGATGACGGTCGGACGCGCACGCTCGAAGAAGTCGGTAAAGTGTTCGGGGTCACGCGTGAGCGGATCCGTCAAATCGAAGCGAAGGCGTTACGGAAGCTCCGTCACCCAAGTCGCTCGAAACGCTTGAAAGACTTCCTCGATTAATCGTGTTTTTGAATAAAATGTGAAGTTTTAGAAGAAAGGAAGGAAAATGAGTGATTTTCCTTCCTTCTTTATTGTTTTTTGAGTAAAATAGTGATGGGTAGAAATTTGGAAAGAACATGAGGGGGAAATACAATGCGTAATCCATTGTTACCGTTTGCAGCGATTGCGATCGTCGCAATCATCGCTATGGTCTCATTATCGTATTTTGGCGTAAACCAAGCGCAACAAGCCGCTGAAGGTCCAGCCGTCACCGAGATGAACCCGGAAGACTTGTACGCTGCTAAAGGCTGCACAGGTTGCCACGGCGGAAATCTTGAAGGCGGCGTCGGTCCGGCGTTGACTGGGGTCGGAGAACGTTTGTCTGCTGAAGAAATCGCGAACATCATCGTCAACGGTAAAAATACAATGCCGGGCGGTCTCGCGTCTGCCGAAGAAGCCGACGTGCTCGCGACATGGTTGCTCGAACAATAAGGGTGAGACGTACTCCTTCTGGGGTACGTTTTTTGTTGTCCGGACATGAATATTTCGTTACCCTAAAGAAGAAGAAGTAGACAAAAGGAGTTGTCCCCATGCAAGAACAAGTCACGTTAGACCGGCGACTGAAACGAGTCGTCGATTTTATACCAGCTGGAAGCATTTTAGCCGATATCGGTTCCGACCACGCTTACGTCCCGTGTTATCTCGTACAGCAAGGAATCATCGACCGGGCCATCGCCGGAGAAGTGAATCAAGGTCCGATGGAAGCGGCCAAAGCCCAAGTCGAATTGATCGGCGCAGCGGACAAGATTGACGTCCGGCTCGGTGACGGATTGGCGGTCCTGAATGAGGACGAGGCGACATGTATCTCGATCTGCGGGATGGGCGGAAGCTTGATCCGGTCGATCTTAGAGAACGGACGGGATAAGTTAGGAGCGGTCGAACGACTCGTACTGCAACCGAACGTCGATGGACAGCAAGTTCGGGAATGGTTGCTTGTATCAGGTTTTACGCTCGTCTCGGAAACGATTGTCGAGGAAAACGATAAAATATATGAGATTCTTGTCGGTGAGCGGGGCACAGAAACGCGTTACAGTACAGACGAGGCGGAGCGGACGTGGCAGCTTATGTTCGGGCCGGACTTGCTGGAGACTCGTCCTGAACCGTTTAAATTAAAGTGGGGCCGGGAAGCGGACAAATTGGATTACGTGCTCGGTCAAATGGCCGCAGGCGCCCAAACCGAGGCGCTCGTCCGGAAGCAGGAGGAGTTCAAAACGTTACGCGACAAAATGAGAGAGGTGAGTCAGTGATGGCAAACGGAAATCATATCATCCAACTGTTTGAAGAGTTCGCGCCGAAACATCTCGCGGTCGAAGGCGATAAGATCGGACTGCAGATCGGTACGCTGAATAAACAAGTGAATCGGGTCATGGTCACGCTCGACGTGCTCGAATCGGTCGTCGACGAAGCCATAGAACAAGAGGTGGACTTGATTATCGCGCATCATCCACCGATCTTTAGCGCGCTCACCCAAGTGACCGATCGCAACGCCGCCGGTCGAATCGTTATGAAATGTCTGAAAAACGATATCGCCGTTTACGTCGCCCATACGAATCTAGACGTCTGTGAGGGCGGGGTCAACGACTGGATGAGCGAGGCACTCGGATTGCATGAGACCGAAGTGCTCGTCCCGACGTATGAAGAGCCGGTGTATAAATTGTCGGTCTTCGTCCCGGAGACACATCAGTCCGCCGTGTCTAAAGCGTTAGGCAAGGCCGGAGCCGGAAGGATCGGGAATTACGGCGATTGCCAATTCACGATCACAGGGAAAGGGCAGTTCACCCCGCTCGACTTGGCCGACCCGTACCTCGGACAAATCGGGAAAACGGAGCAAGTCGATGAAGTGAAGATCGAGACGATCGTTACCGAAAGTAAGAAGAAGCGGGTGTTAAAAGCGATGTTTGACGCTCACCCTTACGAAGAGGTCGCTCATGACTTGATTCGGGATGAGATTACAGGGCCTGTCCTAGGTCTCGGCCGCATCGGTCGACTCGACAAACCGTTGACGCTCGCTGAATTTTCGGAACATGTCAAAGCAAGCTTTGGTGTCGAAGCGGTGCGGGTCGTCGGCGACTTGGACCGAACGATCAAAAAAGTGGCCTTGCTCGGTGGTGACGGCAATAAGTACGTCTCGGCCGCGCACTTCAAGGGAGCCGACGTCTACGTGACCGGTGACTTATATTTCCATGTCGCCCACGACGCGATGGCGCTCGGACTCGCCGTGGTCGACCCGGGTCATCACGTCGAGAGCGTCATGAAGCAAGGTGTCGTCGACGTCTTGCAACAGAAGTTCACGGCAGCAAAACTCGAGGTCGAGCTCCTCGTTTCCGCTACGGACACGAATCCTTTTAAGTTCCGCTAAGACCGAACACAACCCCCGCCCTTATGAGGACGGGGGTTGCTTGTCATTTGCGAAGCGCCTTCACTCTCGGCAAAATGTTTCGCAGTTCGAGATAAGGTGTCTTGTCGTGTGAGCTCAAGTCATCACGGTCGTACTGCGTCAAAAAGTCGATGACTTTTTTCGTGATCGGCGTCGGTGTCGACGCGCCCGATGTGACCGCGACCGTTTCGACGTCTTGAAGCCAATTGAGATCGAGCTCACTCAAATCACCGATGCGATAGGCATTCGTCCCGGCAATCTCTTTAGAGACTTGGGCGAGGCGGTTCGAGTTGTTCGATTTCGGATCACCGACGACGATGAGCAAGTCGCAGTCGCCGGCCTGTTCGGCCACGGCTTCCTGACGAACTTGTGTCGCGTTACAAATCTCGTTATGCACCTCGACGTGAGGATAGCGTTCTTGAATGAGGTCGATCAATGCCGAAACGTCCCATTGGCTCATTGTCGTCTGGTTCGTGACGAGAATGTTTGCGTCTAACAAATGATCTGGCAACGCCTCAAAATCGCTCTCGTACTGGACGAGATGGACTTTTCCAGGGGCGACGCCCATCGCGCCTTCAGGTTCGGGGTGACCGTGCTTGCCGATATAGATGACTTCGTAGCCGGCTGCTGTCTTCTCACGAATTAAATCGTGCGTGACGAGAACGTCAGGACAAGACGCATCGACAATCGTCAGTCCTTTTTCGATGGCACGCTTCCGGACGAGCGGGGAGATGCCGTGGGCCGTAAACACGACGGTCCCTCTGTCGATTGTTTCAACTGCTTGCATCCGATCCTCACCGTCTACGGTCTTGACGCCTAAGTCTTCAAACGCTTGGGTGACGTGACGGTTATGGACGATCATACCGAGTATATGGATAGGCCGTGGTAAATCTGGGTTGGCCACGGCTTCATTCGCTAATTTCATGGCATCGACGACGCCATAGCAGTATCCGCGTGGGCTAATTTTTTTAACTTTCATTTCGTGATGAACGCTCCTTTCGCGATGCTTTCCTACGTATTAGTCTAACATTGTTTCGAAAATACGAAAAGAATTGCGTGTATTCATGCTATAATCTTAAGGTTAGAAAGGAGGGACACCGTGGAACGCTTGAGAACATTGCTTGAAGTTCGAAAATCGTACTTCTTTCAAATCACATTTATTATCTTTATCATTCTTGGACTCGTCATCTCATCACTAGCTTTCTCTGCCGATCGCGTGACGGTGTCCCGCGCGGAAGAATTGGCGAAAGAACAATTTGATTATGCGATTGATGGGAGTATCGAGAACCTCGAGACAAGGCTTGGGAAATTGTATGAAGACCTGGTCTACCTTGGTGCTTATGTTGGAAACGAACCTTTGATTGAAGAGCGGATTCGGACGGGTTACTTGAACCAACGAACGAGTTTCACTTCAATCTTTTACTATGATTTACGAGAAGATGAATTCACTTGGTATTCGCAACGGCAAGTCCCCGCGATGACGTTAAAGGCTGATCCGAAATTTAAAGAAGTCATCACTTCGAACGGCGACGATTTATTCATGAGTGACCCGGTATCGATTTCTGGTGATGCTGGCACGTATCTTTACGTACCCGTCATCGAGGACAACCGACCGATTGGCATGTTTGGTGGAAGCATCAGTGTGCTTAACTCGGACCTCTATCGGCGCATGCTCGAATCCACGAACGATGATATGATTCTCTACCTCTTAAATGAGCGGGGAGAAGTGTTATCGACATCGTTTAACCTCGTCACGGATGCGGAGCGAAGGTTGTCACGCTCAATCGTCGAAACGACGGATAAGTATGACGTTCGGACGATTTTAAGTACCGAAGACGATGTCATCATGTTCGAACCGGACGCTCGAGTGAACGGATGGAGCGTATTGGCCAAGCATAGCACGGATTCGGTTTATGAGGCGGTCTATGATACACGTTGGCAATATTTGATGATTACGCTCGTCACTTTCTTCTTAAGTATTTTAGTCGGTCTCCTTCTCTCGAAGACATTGACGAGCCCGCTGCTCGAACTCGTTCAAAACATCAAAAAACAACAATCACTCGAACCGATTTTACTTGAACGCACCGGTTCAAAGGAAGTGCAGACGCTCCTCGATACGTATAACGACTACTCGAATCGGATGGAGACGGCTCGACGTGAGCAGTTGAGCCAACAACAGCTCTTGCTCCAACAAGAGAAGCTCGCCTCGCTCGGTCAACTCGCGGCCGGTATCGCTCACGAGATCCGCAACCCGCTCACACCTGTCCAAATCACCTTGCAGATGGCAAAAGAAGGTCATGGTAGTGAAGAAATGCTCGATCTTGCACTGTCCGAGCTCAATCGGGCTAACCATTTGATTACGACGATGCTCACGCTCGCCAAACCGGATCAAGCCAAGCTTCAAGAAGAATGGCTTGACATGACCGAATTTGCGAGCCGGCTCGAGTTCTTACTCGACGCCGAATGTTATAAACGGGTGACGAAGTGGGAACTGATTGTTCCGAACGAAATGCCGCCGTTCTACTGTTCGAGCGACATGCTCGTCCAAATCATCTACAACTTGTTTAAAAACGCCGTCGAAGCCGTCGATTCAAAAGGGGCGGACGGTAGCGTCACGGTCACGGTCCTCTTCACGGAGCGGGATTATCGGTTCTTGATTGAGGATAACGGGGTCGGGATGACGAAAGATCAAGTGAACACGGTCGGGTCGGCGTTCTATACGACGAAAGAGAATGGCAACGGACTTGGACTTTACATGATTCGAGAATCTTTAAAAGCCGTAAACGGTCAAATGGAGATCGAGAGCATTGAAGGAGAAGGTACGGCGATGATGATTAAAATCCCAAGGCGGACAAACGTATGAAAGGCTTCCGCTATTACTGGCTCTGGCTTCCCGTCGTCTGGGCCATGACGATTTTATTGATCACGTCGATCCAGTTGCCGGAACGCGTGACGACGAACAATGAGGTCGGTTTCGTGTTTGTCAGTGAAAAACACGAACACGCCAATAAATTGTTAGCCGCCTTTGTACGAACGGCCAATCAAAAAGGGTTCATTCCGATTCCGACGACAAGTGAGGATTCACGTGTCTTAGAAAAAGAGAAATTGGATTCTTTGATCGAACGCGGTGTCAAAGCCATCTTCGTGACGACGCTTGACGAGACGTTCATTCAATCTTCGCTCGAAAAGGCGAGAGACAAGGGGATCCCGATTATCGCGATTGACCGGATGATCGACCACGATAGCGTGCTCACGTCCGTCGTGTCCGATAACGTTGAAATCGGGCGGATGGCGGCCAACCATATTGCCGCCAAACATACCGCACTCGATCGGCCGATCCGTGTCGTCGAAGTACGGGGAACGGCAAAAGTCCGCTCGACCATCGACCGTAGCCTCGGATTGACCGAGTACGATAAAGCCCACGACGACCTCGAGGTCGTGGCCTCGCTCACGGGTAACTACGATACGTTCCAAGCCGAGATTGAGATGTCGCGCTGGCTCGAGGAAGACATCCCGTTCGACGCCGTGTTTTCCCATAACGACGACAATACGTTCGGGGTCGTGAGGGCGCTCGAGAGCAAGAGATTAAATGATAAGACAATCGTGTCGGTAGACGGTGTGACAGAGATTTACCCGTTGATCCATAGCGGGAAAGTCGATGCGACGGTCGTGCAATCCCCGAACGAAATGATTGAAGTCGGTTTCAAAGCGCTCGAACAGCATTTGAGCGGTAAAAAAATCTCGACGCACTACTATTCATCGAGTTACTTGTATGAAGGACTCGGTAAAGATTAATTGACAAATAACTAGATTCCGCTATGCTAGGAAAAGTGGAAAGAAACAGGAGGTGTATCGATTGAACAGCTTCCAACAGTTCAAATTGTTACCGTTTATCGTCGATGCCTTGACAGAAAAGCGCATCACTAACCCAACGGACATTCAGGCACGGATTATTCCAGCCGCGATGAATGGCCGTGACATTATTGGAAAATCACAAACCGGGACCGGGAAAACACTCGCGTTCCTCTTACCTATTTTAGAATCGATCGACCCGAGCGAACATGAAGTCCAAGCAATCGTTGTCGCACCGACACGCGAGCTTGCCTGGCAAATCCACGAAGAGTTGAAAACACTCCTCGTGAAGCAACCTGACTATATTAAGACGAGTTTGATCGTCGGCGGAACTGACCGTGAACGTCAAATCGACAAGATGAAAAACCCACCACAGTTGATCATCGGGACGCCAGGCCGTCTGCTCGACTTGATGAAAGTTCAGGCGTTGTTCCCGCATAAAGTCAAACATTTCGTCGTCGATGAAGCCGATCAAATGCTTGATATGGGCTTCTTGCCAGAAGTGGACCGCATCGCGCAGTCGCTTCCGGAAAGACTGCAAACGATGGTCTTCTCAGCGACAATCCCGGAGAAGCTCGAGCCGTTCTTGAAGAAATATCTTCACGACCCGCGCTACGCTGAAGCGAGTGCCGAGCACCGCGTCGCACCGAAGATCAAGCACCACGTCATCCCGGTCCGTCACCGCGACCGCAAAGAATTGACGGTCGAAGTGGCCAAAGCGATCAATCCGTTCGTCTGTCTCGTGTTCACGAACACGAAACAAGACGCGGATGAGCTCGAGAAGTCGTTCCGTGAGGCAGGCCTCAACGTCGGGACGCTTCATGGCGACATGCAAGCCCGTCGACGCAAGCAAGCGATCAAAGACATCAACGATGCAAAATATCAATACGTGATTGCAACCGACTTGGCTGCCCGCGGGATTGATATCAAAGGTGTGTCGCACATCATCAACTTCGGTATCCCGAAAGATCTCGACTTCTACACACACCGTGTCGGCCGGACCGGTCGTGCCGGTGCTACTGGAGAAGCGTATACGCTGTATGAAGATCACGAGAACGGCCCGATCAATCGACTTGAAGAGCGTGGTTTCGCGTTCACACATGTCGATGTTAAAGGCGGGACGCTCCAAGAGATCAAGACTCGTAAACGTCGCGTGACCGACCGTAAGATGAAAGTATCGCACACGGCGCACAGCCGTATGGCCGGTGAGATCAAGAAGGCGAAGAAGAAAGTCAAACCCGGCTACAAGAAGAAGTTCAAGTATAAATTGAAAGAGACGGCTTCGCGTGAGCATATGCAACAACAGCGCACGGAACGTCGTGAGACCCGTAAGAAGAACAGACGGTAATCACTAAACAGAAGAATCGACTTCATGGAGTCGGTTCTTCTTTTTGTGTACACTAAAGGCAGAAGATTACGAAGGAGAGTTGACTATGTTAAAAATTGGTTCACACGTTTCGGTTTCAGGTAAGAAGATGCTGCTCGCTGGCAGTGAGGAAGCCGTCTCGTACGGTGCGACGACGATGATGGTCTATACGGGCGCGCCTCAAAACACGCGTCGTAAACCGATCGAGGAGTTAAATATCGAAGCGGCGCTCGTCCATATGGCGGCGCATGACATCGAGGAGATCGTCGTCCACGCCCCCTACATCATCAACTTGGGCAATACGACGAAACCCGAGACGTTCGAACTCGCGGTCTCGTTTTTGGCGGCTGAAATCAAGCGGGCCGAAGCGCTACAAGTCGCCCGCCATGTCGTCCTTCACCCAGGTGCCCATGTCGGTGCCGGCGAAGACGTTGGTCTCGCTCGCATCATCGAAGGCTTGAATGAAGTGCTGACCGGAGACGAGACGGTGAAGATCGCCCTCGAGACGATGGCAGGAAAAGGGAGCGAACTCGGGAAGACGTTTGAAGAACTCGCGACGATCATCGACGGAGTGACGCATAACGACCGGCTGTCGGTCTGTTTCGACACGTGCCACGTCCATGACGCCGGGTATGACCTCGTGGGGGACTTAGACGGCGTGATTGCCGAGTTTGACCGCATCGTCGGAATCGACCGACTCGGCGTCATCCACGTCAACGATTCGAAAAACGTGCGCGGGGCGAGAAAAGACCGCCACGAAAATATCGGCTACGGGGAGATCGGTTTTGACGCGTTGAACCGAATCATCCATCATGAGGCGTTCGCGCATTTGCCAAAAATTCTTGAAACACCTTACATTCCAATCAGCGAGAAGACGAAAGTCGCGCCGTATAAGCAAGAGATTGACATGTTCCGGTTAGGCGCGTTCGACGCCGAATGGCGCGAACGATTCGCGCTCGCGCATCAATAAGCGATGAGCGTGCTAAAGATCGATCCAGAGACGTATGACGTATTTGCGGCGCTCCCGACATACTTTCGCGAACAGAGCCCTTTTTACATTGAAGGAAGCGTTGTTGGACCAGCCTTGATTGAAGTCGTCGGGTATGGGATCGTCGCGGAAGTCGAGATTATGTTCGTCGAGACGACGACGCGCCCCGACGACCGGTATTGGCGAACGCATCCCGACGCTGAAGTTCGAGACTATTGTCTCGTCGATTTAGTCGGCCTTGATTTTCATCATCCGCTGCTCAAGACCGGTATGTACGACGTGTCGACATCTTATGCGACGTTAAAAGATATGTGGGACCGCGGTTATCAAGTCCCATCCCAACGCTGGACACGGCAAACGTATGAGACGCATCTAGCCAGGGAACGAATGATGATGCACCGTATCGCCTCCGTCACGGCTTGTACGAGCTGTGGAGCCGACTTGACAGACAGATATGGGGCGATGGCCCATCGTCTCCTAGAGTACCATCTTGAAGGAGACAGCGGGATGTGGGTCTGTCCGACTTGTCATAAGGCGATCCATCATGCAGAGTAACAAAAAGAACGATGCCCGCGGGCATCGTTCTTTTTGTTTAAAATGGCCAGTTCGCAAGCGCAAATTGGTAAACTTTCATCCCGAGAAAGACGCCAAAGATTCCAATGACGCCAGGCAAGACCGGGGGGGCAGGCAACGGCAACTTCAAGGCAGTGAAAATCATGCCACAGATGAGGCCGGCGAGCAACGAGAGTAAGATTTCTTGCATAAATGATTCCTCCATATTCGAAAATGAAAGCGTTTCAACTAACTGAACGAACTAATTATACAATGTTCTTTCTCGTTTGAGAAGTCTAACATCAGTCGTCAGTCATTTTCTCATTTTCGGCCCGGAGGCGAAGGACTTCACGTTCGGCCCAGTTCGACGGCTCCCGTTCGAAGACGCTCGGGATGTTGTTCCAACGGCCGCCTGTATATTGATGGATGATGATCTGCGATTGAATTATCTCTTGGCCAGGCTCTTGCTTGATGTAGACGTAACTGCCATCGGCGCGTTGGATCCGCGCTTTGACGTTATCGACGAGCTGTAGCGCGAGCATGTCTTTAATGTATGACTTATGACCCGCATCTAGGATCGGGAACAAGATCTCGATGCGCTTTTTCATGTTTCGGGTCATCCAGTCCGCAGACGAGCAATACAAGTCTTCTTTCCCGTTTTGGTAGAAATAGAAGATGCGGGAATGTTCTAGATAGCGGTCGATGATCGAGACGACACGAATATTGTCCGAGACGCCTTTAATGCCCGGTCGCAGGCAACAGATGCCGCGAATGATCAAATCGATCTTGACCCCGGCCTGAGACGCGTCATACAGCTTCGTGATGATCGACTTGTCGGTGAGCGAGTTCATCTTGGCGACGATGCGACCGTTCCCATACTTCTCATGCAGTTTGATCTCGTCTTGAATCTTGTGAAGGAAGAAGTCGAGCATGTCGTCAGGCGACGTCTCGAACTCGTGCCAAGACGGTCGTTCACCGTAACCGGAGAGCCAGTTGAAGAAGTTGGTCGCATCTTCGGCCAAGTCCTCGTTCGTCGTCAACAAGCCGATGTCCGTATAAAGCTTCGCCGTCGAGTCGTTGTAGTTGCCGGTACCGAGGTGGACGAAGCGTTGGAGGACACCTCCTTCTAGAATCCGTACGACAAGCGTGATCTTCGAGTGCGTTTTTAACTCTTTATAGCCGTAGATGACGTGGGCCCCGGCTTTCTCGAGCTGTTTCGCCCATTGAATGTTCTTCTCTTCATCGAACCGGGCCTTTAGTTCGACGAGGACGGTGACTTGTTTGCCGCTCTCGGCAGCGTCGGTGAGCGCTTTAATGATCGGTGAATCGCCAGACACACGGTAAAGCGTCTGCTTGATGGCCAAGACGTTCGGGTCTTTCGCGGCTTGGGCGATGAAGCGGACGACCGGGTCGAACGAATGGTATGGGTGATGGAGCAAGTAATCCTTTTTCAAGACGGCCTTGAACAAGTCCTTGCCGGGCTCGAGTCCTTCCGGGACGAACGGGATGAGCGTCTCGTTGATCATCTCATCATACTCGATCCCGATCTTATTATAGATGCCAAACAAGAACGTCAAATCGATCGGTCCGTCGACGACGAAAATGTCGCGGTCGTGCAGATCGAGGACGTCTTGCAGCATGAACAACAGTTCTTTACTGAGTGAACGTTGTTGGACCTCGAGGCGGATACCGACGCCGTAACGGCGTTTCTTCAATTCTTTCTCGATCTGTTTCAACACATCGTGGCTGCCTTCTTCATGGAACGGCATGTCAGCGTTGCGGGTGATCCGGAACGGCATCGTCGACTCGACTTCAAAGCCTTTGAAGAGCGAATCGATGAATTGGATGATGACGTCTTCGAGCAACATCAAGTCGGCATGTTCTTCGTCTTCTGTCGGCAGTTCGAGAAAGCGTGGTAGGACGGCCGGTACTTGAACGAGGGCGAGTCGCTTTTTGCCTTCTGAGGTCGACGAGATTTCGACGGCGATATTGAGCGATTTTGACAACAGCATCGGGAACGGACGATATGCATCGACCGCGATCGGTGTCAAGACCGGGAAGACGTGGGTCCGGAAATATAGTTTGACGAAATCAAGTTGCTCTTTGTTCAAGTTCTTTGGACGTAAAAAGCGGACATTTTCGTTTCCGAGCTGTTTGACGATTTTTTTATACGTCGCATATTGGACTTCGACGAGTTCTTGAGCCTTGATCGAGATCGCTTTAATTTGTTGTTTCGGTGTCAGCCCTGCCTTGTCCTCGGGTTGGTTGAATCCGGCGAGCACCTCGTCTTTTAGTCCTCCGAAACGGACCATGTAGAACTCATCGAGGTTTGCACTGAAGATGCCGAGGAATTTGAGGCGTTCCATGAGCGGATTGCGGTCATCGATCGCTTCTTGGAGCACGCGCTCGTTAAAGCTGAGCCAGCTCAATTCGCGGTTGTTAAAATGTTCTGGTAAGTAAGTCGTCATAAAGTGATCCTCTCCTCTACGCGTAGCTCGATCGTCGTTTCGATCGCGCGTTCTAAATGCTTTTTGTGACGGATGCCGCGCTGCAGTTCAAAGCGCGGGGACGTCGTTGTTTGAAGGGTGAAGGCAAGCCCGTCGTCTGTGGTTTCGACGTCAATGTTCTCGACGACTTGACGCTCGGTCAAATCGAGCGCGTCGACAAGTTTGACGATTGACCCGATCAGCTCTAGACTCTTCAACATTTTCAAGTCGAACCATTCAGGGAAGCCCTCGATATGCTGTTCGAGCAGGCGCCGGGACTTGTAAGACGTGACGAGCGCCAGGGCGAGCCGGTCTTCGTTGTTCATGCCTTTAAAGTCATTGGTCGTGATCAAATGGAACGTGTGGTCGCTCTTGTTGTTATGGTCGATGTATTCACCGACGTAAGCGAGACGGCAAGCCGCTTCTAACAGTCCCGGTTCGAACGGTTTTGGTTTGATCGTCTTCGCCTCGATCAAGCCCATATAAATTTGACGGGCCAGATGGACGAGATGACGATGCCGGACCGGATCGACGTCGTATTGTTTCTCGAAGTGGCGGAAACTTTCTTCTTTGACATCAGCGAAACGGATCTCGTTGTTCTCTTTTAAATAGTATTCATAAAATAGTCCTTCCCGCAGACCGTTATTGCTCATCGTAAACTCAGGAACTTTTAAATGGCGGGCCAGTTCATCGATTGCGGTCACGGCCGGAGCGATGATGTCCATCCGATCTTTTGACAGGCCATCGAGTCGTCCGAGTTGTTTCGTCGACATGTCGATCAGTTCATCGACGACTTCGTGAAGCCGGTCGGCACCGAGCGTATATTGATGGATGCCTTCAAGCGGGAAGTGGGACAACGACTGTTCGACGCGGACGAGGTTTCGGGCGGTCCCGCCGACGCCGACAAGCGGAACACCGTGAGGGACGAGCCAATCGATGTCTTTGAACGCTTTCTTCAAGAACGCGGTCAGTTGTTTCCGCTCATCTTTCGAGAGCGTGTCGCCTGACATAAAATCGTTCGTCAACGTGACGGCACCGAACGGGAAACTATGATAAAAGACGAGCTCGCGGTCTTTAAAGTAAGTCACCTCCATTGAGCCGCCGCCGATGTCGACCGAATAGCCGTCTTCGATATAAGTCGAGTTGACGATGGCCGAGTATCCGTAATACGCCTCTTCATAGTCACTCAACAAGCGGATCTCCATCCCTGTCGCGTCAAGGACCTCGTTTAAAATCGCTTCAGAATTGCTGGCGTTGCGGATGGCTGCGGTCGCGACCGGCAACATCTCTTTGACGCCATGATGCTTGTTCAGACTGATGAAATGGTCGAGTGTCTCGATTAACGATTGGATGCCCATTTCGGACAGTTCGTTCGCATCGGTGATGTGACTCGAGAGCCGAGCGACTTCTTTCACGTTCAACCGTTCGAAATATTGGCCGTGTCGATTCACTTCAAAAATGACGTTGCGAATCGAGTTTGACCCGATATCAATGACTGCTAATTTTTTTTCCACGGTAAATCCCCCTCTGCGATACCTCTAGTGTACAACGAACACTAGACAAACTCATCTTGATTTTGTGTGAAGACGTGACGATGAGCGCCTCGACCTTCTCAAACTTGAAGCATTTAATAATATTCTGTATAATACAGACGCCAAGCAAGTAGAAATGATTACGGTTTATCAAACGAGAGAAGGGTAGCTCATGACGACATCTGTCGTAAAATTAGATCATGTTTCGTATTATTACGATGGCACGGCCGCACTTCGGGACGTGTCCATCGACATCAAACAAGGTGATTTCGTCGCCATCGTCGGTGAGAACGGGTCAGGCAAGTCGACGTTGATTCGGACGATCCTTGGGTTATTGAGCCCGCAGACGGGAACGGTCGAACTGTTCGGTCGCCCGCAAGGCCAATTCAAGGACAAGTCACGTATCAGTTACGTTTCCCAAAAAGCGGCGTCATTTAACTCTGGATTTCCGGTGACGGTCGAAGAAGTCGTCGCCATGGGCCGGTACGGACGGTTAGGCCTGTTCAAGAGATTGAACATGGAAGACAAGGCCGCCATTCAAAATGCGCTCGAGACGGTCAACATGTGGCAGTTTCGGAATCGCAAAATCGGAAGCCTGTCCGGTGGGCAACAGCAGCGTGTGTTCATCGCCCGGGCCATCGTCAACCAACCCGATTTGCTCATCTTGGATGAGCCGACGGTCGGGGTCGACCAAAAGCATCTGCGGGACTTTTATGAAGTGCTCCACTTGTTGCGCGAGCAGACGTCGTGCACGTTCATCCTCGTCACGCACGATTTAAACGTCGTCACCGACCTCGTCACGAAAGTCGTCCATCTGGACCGGGGGCGTATGGCCTGTAACTGTGGGTTGAAAGAGTATAGCAAACTAGGAGAACTTGCCGCCATCAAGCCGTATCCCGTCAAGGTCCTCGTTCATGAAGGTATGTCATGATTGCCGACTTGTTAACCTATAGTTTTTTGCGTTATGCGTTCATAGCGGCCGTCGTCATCGGGTTTACGGCCCCGTTGATCGGTTCTTTCGTCGTCGTCAGACGGATGAGTCTGATTGCTGACGCTTTGTCACACGTGACGCTCGCCGGCATCTCCTTCAGTTTGTTTCTCGGACAGTATGTCTTGTTCTTCTCTGACTTGAATCCGCTCTATCTCGGGACGCTCGTCTCGGTGCTCGCGGCGCTCGGTCTCGATTGGCTCCGCAATAAGTACGTCCATTTCCAAGAGCTGTCGATCCCGATCATGATGTCGGCGGGTATGGGGCTGAGCGCGATCTTCATTTCGTTGTCGCGAGGCTTCTCGGTCGATTTGTCGACGCTGTTGTTCGGTTCGATTTCAGCGGTCAGTCCGTCTGATATCGGTTTGATCCTTGCTGTCGCGCTCATCACGGTCATCGTCATCGTCGTGTTTTATAAACAGCTTTTGTTCTTGTCGTTCGATGAAGAACAAGCGAAAGTGTCCGGGTTGCCGAGCACGTTGTTACACATGTTGTTCATGTTCGTCGTCGCGCTCGTCATCGCCGTCAGTATGCGGATCGTCGGCACGTTGCTCGTCTCAAGTTTGATCACGTTACCGGTCGCGGCCGCGCTCCGGTTCACGAACAGTTTCAAACAGACGATTGTTTGGGCAATCGTGTTCGGTGAGCTTGCGACGATTGGGGGACTTGTCCTCGCCTACGAACTAGACGTCGCCCCGGGCGGTGTCATCGTCTTGCTCGCCGTCTTGATTTTGGCTGCCGTCATGTTGTTTGAGAAGATCGGCTCGTTACGGAAGAAGGAGGTACTCCATGAAACAGACTGAACAAATCGAACGGTTGCAATCGTCATCGTTGAAAGTGACGCCGAAACGGATTGAGATGTACGCTTATTTGGCGGCCGAAGAACGCTACGTCAGTGCGAAAGATGTCCTGGATTATATGTGTTCGAAACATCCGACGATGAGCTTTGATACGGTCTACCGGAACTTGAAGTCGTTTGCGGAGGAAGGGTTGCTCGAAGCGACCGAGTTGAACGGTGAGAAAGCGTTCCGGGTCACGTGTGGCTCATCGCACCACCACCATCATTTGATCTGCCGCGGGTGCGGCAAGACGAAACTGCTCGAACTTTGCCCGATGCGTTACGTAGAGACGCTTGACCCCGATTTTGAGGTCATCGATCATAAATTTGAGATTTATGGGTATTGTAAACAATGTAAGTAAAGAAGTTGATTACTTCAACTTCTTTTTTTGTGTACATATGGGGAGGGAGTGAGTCGATGATTTATACGGCAAGCGACATCAAGCGAGCGGATGAACGGGCTTTTGCGCACGGGACGACGCCCGAAGCCTTGATGGAGCGGGCGGCGCTGGCCTTGACGAATCGTTTGGTGATTCGAGCAGAGGCGTCCGTCCTCGTCGTCTGTGGACGAGGGAATAACGGGGGCGACGGTTGGGTCATCGCCCGTGAACTGCACCGTCGTGGGTATGACGTCAGCGTCTGGGCACCACTCGGCGAGCCGAAATCGCCAGAAGCCTTGACGCACGCCGTGTCCGCGAAGCAAAGGGTCACGGTTGTAGATGATCCGAGACGGGCGGACTATATCATCGACGCCTTGTTCGGAGTCGGCCTTGACGGACCGGTCACAGGCAAGGCGAGAGACGTCATCACATGGATACGCGACCAAGCGGCGACGGTGATCGCGGTCGATGTTCCGTCCGGTGTGCCGAGCGACGAGACGAGCCGGTTCGACGATCACGCGATCAAAGCCGATCAGACGTTGACGTTACATGGTTACAAGCGAAGTGCGTTCTTGAATCAAACCGCACCGTTTTACGGGAAAGTCGAACGAATCGACATCGGATTGCCTGAGACGTCGAACTGGCGCGTGTTGACGGAGACTGATTTTGACCGCGGTCTGCTATCCCGTGATCGATATGGCCATAAATCGACTTACGGTCACGGTCAGCTCGTCGGCGGGAGCCGCCACTTGATCGGGGCACCGTTTCTAGCAGCGCAGGCCGCCCTTCGGAGCGGACTCGGACTACTCGATGTGGCGGTGCCGGCCGAAGCGATGGCACTGGTTGCGACGTTACCGGAGGCGATGTATTACGAGATCGATTCCATACCGGATGCACGGTACGCGGCGACGGCAATCGGTCCCGGCATGGTCGAGGATGAACGGTTGACGAACGCTTGGCAAACGATCAAGAAACGGACGACGCCGATCATCGTCGATGCCGGTGCGCTGACACAGGAACACTTACAGGCGTCGGGCCAATTGACGCTGACCCCTCATCCAGGTGAACTTGCGCGTTTGACCGGACAGACGGTCGAAGCGATCGAGGCAGACCGCTTCACGGTCGCATCAAACTTTGCGAGGAAACACGGTGTTCATCTCATTTTAAAAGGGACGTATACGTTGATCGTTTCCCCAGATGGGACTGGTGCCGTCAATACGGTCGCAGCCCCGGCCCTCTCAAAAGGCGGGAGCGGTGACGTGTTGACCGGCATATTGCTCGCGCTTTGGGCCCGGAGTGCGCGGATTGAGCCGAAGCAGCCCCCGAACGAACAAGCCGTCCTATGGCATGCGTTAGCCGCTAGGTCGGCGAGTGAACGGATCCATCCGGCAAGCGTTCTCGCGAGCGATGTCATCGAGGCGATCGGACGGGTATGAAAAAAAGAGGAATCCAGCGGCGGATTCCTCTTTTTTATAGGGTGATGATGGATTTTGTAGTGGCGAAGCGGTCGACGAGATGGAGTGCCTCGTTCCAAGACGTGATGCGTTTCACCCCGTCCGGTAACGGTCGACGATTATATGGGGCGTCGAACAAGAGCACCGGAATCAATGTCTGTTCATGGATCGAGATGGCATTCTCATAGCGATCCTCCATGAACAAGTCGAGCGCGAGATCTTTGACGACGCCGACTTTGTCGTGACTGCCTGTCATAATCAATGAGTCGAGCGGGAGTTCATGCTGTTTGATCCAATGCTCTGTGACGGAGCGGACGGCCTCGCTGCGAGCCGTCACGTAGTGAAGTTGGTGCGTTTTCCGAATGTGCCAGAGCACTTCATTCACTTCAGAGTGAGGGAGTGAACGCCGATAGATGGCTTCTTCATGACCTTGCTCGATCATGAACGTCCAAAAATCATGTTGTGTCATATTCGTGTACGTATGGAGCTCGTATTCGGTCGCCTGATGATAATCGATGGCGTAGCCGAGCATGTCGTTCATATAGTGAAAGCAACTTTGCGGATCCGTGACGGTTCCATCTAAATCTATCCCAATGTGCATCTTGATTCCTCCTTGCCATAACACTCATTGTATCAAAAGCCCGCTCGGTTGCAACCGAGCGGGCGAGAGATTAGTTAGATTGGTTGGCAAGTTGTTGTTCTTCAAGCTCACGCGCGGCAAGTTTCTCGGCGACGATGGCGTCGATTTCTTTCTTCAACTCTTCGACCATCGTTGCTTCCGGTACTTTACGGATGATTTTCCCGTGACGGAAGAGCAGGCCTTCGTTACGGGCCCCGGCGATGCCGATGTCCGCCTCACGTGCTTCACCCGGTCCGTTGACCGCGCAGCCGAGGACGGCGACTTTGATGTTGACGTTAATGTTTTGGATGTACTCTTCAACTTCTTTCGCAATCGAGATCAAATCGATTTCGATACGGCCGCATGTCGGGCAAGAGATGAGCGTCGCGGCGTTAGCGGCTAGGCCGAACGACTTGAGTACTTCTTTGGCGACTTTGATCTCTTCGACAGGATCGTCAGACAGCGACACACGAACCGTCGAGCCGATCCCGAGAGAGAGGATTGCGCCGAGTCCGGCCGCTGATTTGAGCGATCCTGAGAACAGCGGTCCTGATTCAGTGATCCCGACGTGGAGCGGGTAGTCAAACGTCTTCGCGGCGAGCGTGTACGCCTCGAGGGCAAGGTTCACGTCAGACGCTTTGAGCGAGATGATCGTGTTGTAAAAACCGAGGTCCTCTAAAATCTTAACGTGATGCATTGCACTTTCGACCATGCCTTGGGCTGTCGGATATCCGTATTTTTCGAGGAACTGCTTCTCGAGCGATCCGGCGTTGACACCGATGCGGATCGGAATCCCTTTCGCTTTAGCAGCGTTAACGACCGCTTCGACTTTCTCACGGCGGCCGATGTTACCAGGGTTGATCCGGATCTTGTCGACACCGCTTTCGATAGCTTTCAACGCCAATTTGTAGTCGAAATGAATATCGACGACGAGCGGGATGTTGATGCGGCTCTTGATTTCAGCGAGCGCGTCGGCCGCTCGCTCATCAGGACAAGCGACGCGGACGATTTGGCAACCTGCTTCTTCCAGACGTAAAATTTCGGCGACAGTTGCTTCGACGTCGTGCGTTTTCGTCGTCGTCATCGACTGAATGACGACTTCATCAGATCCTCCGATGATGACGTTGCCGACACGAATCGGACGAGTTAATGAACGGTGTAAAATTTCTGACATATACGTAATCTCCTTCTTTTGGAAAGGTTCCAATCGATTTAGATGGTTGGTTTCTTTCTTATCATAACGAAATGCTTGTGAAAAAGCACCCGGCAAGCGCTCCTGAGATGTGCTCTTTACAAAGTCTAACGTTATCTTAACAGAGCCTTCATAATTTTCCACCGTCTCAAGACCGATATATCAGACGAATAGTAACTTGGGAAAGGTGAGGATTAGATGTGTTAAAGCGATTGCAACAGCTGTGGAAGCAGCGGCGTCCCGAAGGAGTCAAAATTGAACGGCGTCTCCAATGGACGCTGATGCCGCTTGTCGTCATCCTGTTTTTGACGACGTTCGGTTGGTTCGCGCTGAAAGCGGAACACCTGTTGACAGCTGAAGTCGAGAAGCGCTTACTCCGAGAAGCGACAGTCATGCGCGAGACGGTCAAAACGACGTATGGGGCATACCTATCAAATGAAAAAGGGTTGGTACGCTCGTTGAAGTCGACGTATATGCAACAGGCGTCAATTTTATCAGCGGACGGACTCGAGGCCGGTCAGTATTTGATACGAGACGAGCAAGTCGAGCAATTGACAGGAAAAAAAGCGAGCAAGCAGCTTGAAGACAAATTTAATGAAGTGACAGTGAACGAACTCGCAGTCATCGAACGAGGCGACTTCTTCTTAGCAACGGTTCCAATCCCAGAACTACAAGCTCATTACGTATTGGCTGTCACGAGACAATCGGTACTTGGGTCGATGTGGGAACTTCGACAGGCGCTTTTCGCTGTGATTGTCATAGCGATGGGAATTATTATTTATTTATTTTCTCGGATGATCCGTCGCGAAGTCAGACCGTTATCGCAGTTTGCGACGCGACTGCGTGAGGCGGTAGAGACACGTGCTTTCAAAGAAGTAGACTTAGGAGCCAAGTCGTTCGAGATTCGTAGTTTAGAGCGTGAATACAATACGTTCATCGGGCTGTGGAAAAAATCGTTGCTGACGATGGACGAGACGTCTTTGGCGTTCGAGACGAGCTTGCCGACGTTCATGCGGCAACTTGCATCAAATGAACAACAAGTTGTCGCCTTTAAAGAAGTCGCAAGTACGGTCGAACAGACGAGTCGATCGTATCAGGCGTTCACGAGCGAATCGACGCATCGCTTTACGGACATTGCGGCCCATGTCACGGCACTCAAACAAGATATTTCGGCTGTCGACTTGAGAGCGGTAGCGCTGCAACAAACGATTTCGAGCGAAATTGCCTCGTTTGCTTCGGTCAGAGGCGTGAGCGAGCAGTTCAAAGAGAAGGCGGGCGGTATTCAAGAACGTTTACGCGACAGCGCGGAAACGTCAGAACGAGCCGACGAAGCGCTACAGACGATTTTGTCGGTCGCGGCAGCCACGAAGATGTTGGCACTGAACGCCTCGATCGAAGCGGCTCGTGCCGGGGAACACGGAAAAGGGTTTGCTGTCGTCGCTCATGAAGTCGGTCAACTAGCGAAAGTGACGAATGAATCTTCGATACTTGCCGTTGCGGCGATCGGACAAATCAAATCCGAGCGGGAAGAAATTTTTAGCGATATGATTCGCTTCGGCGACGATATCCTTCATCTAGGTGAGACGTTGGACCGAGTTGAAGCAGGGATTGCGAAAATCAATCACGAAGTGCGCGACCAGATGCTTGAGTTCCAATCGATCACGGATCAGACGGCCGCAACGGGAAGCCAGTTGCTCCACATGGCGGAAGCGAACGAACAACTGAAAGAAATCGGCTTGGCGCTCGAGCGGAAGTTGAACGAATTGTACGAAGGGGTCGAAGTATGGACGGACGTTCAAGCAACGTTACAAGCAGCCGGGACAGACCTCGGTCATCAAAGTCGACGCCTGCAGGAAGTACTTACTGAACTTGCACCGAAGACGTGATAAAACTCGGGACAGCGCGTGTTAGCGCCGTCCCGAGTTTTTTTGTTTAAGCGGAATTTGGAGTAGCGGGACGGTCAAGAAGACGATCGTGATGACAAAGCCGAGCCATAGAAGTGCGGGCACGGCGTGATACAAGGCGACGAGCACGAGCGTCGGGACGAGTGTCATCGCGACCGCGTAAGGCCAAGCTTGCCGATACGGCCACGGTTTCTTCATTCGAAGTCTCGTCACGAGTTGGACGAACAAGGCGGCGACGGCGACCCACATCATATAGAAGAAGAAGATGGCGAACCCGTGTAAAAACAACCACATCGGTGCGAAAAAATCGGGTCGCAAGACGAGGTAATCTAAGACAGTCGCGACGATTGTAAAGACGAGGCTCGCCAACATATAAGCGTGCAGCGGAGCCAGACGGAGCCGTAGCGTTTGCTTCGTAGGTAGCAGGCTATGGCGGATAAACATTGATGTCGTTTTAAGCATACATACAAAACCCCATTCTGTTATAGTACAAAAAACTAAAATCACACAAAGATAAGACAGTCAGTTAATAAAACCTTAACATTAAACGTATTTACATCGACTCAGGGAAGAAGGCATAATGAGTAAGGCAATAAGAACCAATTAAACACAACCAATTCACAATCAAAAGGGGTACAAAAATCGTGGAATACAATTTGCAAGAAATGTTATTCATGTTTTTTGGAGGATTAGGAATCTTCCTGTTCGGTATCAAATCGATGGGAGACGGCCTTCAAAAGTCTGCAGGAGATCGACTCCGCGACATCCTTGATAAGTATACATCGAATCCGTTCCTCGGAGTACTAGCCGGGATCATTGTCACGGTCTTACTTCAAACATCAAGTGGAACAACCGTCATTACGGTCGGCCTTGTTAGCGCCGGTTTCATGACGCTCCGTCAAGCGATCGGGGTCATCATGGGTGCGAACATCGGGACGACGGTAACGGCGTTCATCATCGGGATTGACATTGGTGCTTATGCACTTCCGATTATCGCAGTCGGTGCGATTCTGTTGTTCTTCTTTAAACGAGAGAAATTCCAACACCTCGGACAAATCTTCTTCGGATTCGGGATGCTGTTCTACGGTCTTGAACTCATGGGAGACGGGATGCGCCCGCTTCGTTCGAGTGAATATTTCATTGATTTGACGCAATCGATGAGTGACAACCCGTTCCTCGGCGTCATCGTCGGTACGGTGTTCACGGTCATCGTGCAATCGTCTTCTGCGACGATCGGGATCTTGCAAGAACTATACGCTGGGGGCTCGATCCAACTCGATGCGGCACTGCCTGTCTTGTTCGGGGATAACATCGGGACGACGATCACGGCGATTCTCGCTTCGATCGGTGCCTCGGTCGCGGCCCGTCGTGCGGCGGCAGCCCACGTCATCTTTAACTTAATTGGGACAGCAATCTTTATGATTTTATTATTGCCGTTCACACAATATATTTTATGGATCACAAATGTATTGGCGATTGAGGACAAAATGCAAATCGCTTTCGCCCATGGAACGTTCAACGTCGTCAATACGTTCGTCCAGTTCTGGTTCATCGGGACGATTGCTTGGGTCGTGACGAAGCTCGTACCAGGCGAAGATTCAATCGTTGATACGAAAGCGCAACACTTGGACCCGATCTTCATTCAACAGTCGCCTTCAATCGCGGTCGAGCAGGCCAAATATGAAGTCATCCGCATGGGTGATTTCGCGAAGCTCGGTCTTGACGAAGCACGCAGCTATTTGGCGTCAGGAGACAAGAAACACGCTGAGAAGTCGGCACATATCGAAGAAGCTCTTAACTCATTGAACTCTAAAATCACGGATTATCTCGTCAAATTGGCGGCTGTTGATTTGACAGAGCACGAATCTCAACAGCATAAGACGCTCATGCATGCGATCAACGACATCGAGCGAATCGGTGACCACGTCGAGAACATCATCGAGTTGATCGACTATAAGACGGCGACGCGCATCACGCTCTCGCCGGATGCTCAAAAAGAGTTGACGGAAATGTATGATTTGACACGGTCCACACTCGAGAAGTCACTTCAAACACTCGCGAGCGGTGATATGGTCGAAGCACGTCAAGTTATCGAAATGGAAGCGAAACTCGACATGCTCGAGCGCCAGTTCCGCAAAAATCATGTCGTTCGTTTGAACACAGGTGAATGTAACGGCCAAGCTGGTATGTTCTTCGTCGATATGCTCTCGAACCTTGAGCGGATCGGTGACCATGCGATGAACATCACAGAAATCACACTTGAAGATGCAACGAACGAAATATCGGTCTAACGTTTCAAAAAAGTCTTTCTACTTAAGTTATAGGTAGAAAGACTTTTTTGCGTACGTGTGACTTTTCATTGACAGTAGAGGCTTCCTTCAGTATATTATTACTGTATAACAACGTGGCGGTGTAGCTCAGCTGGCTAGAGCGTACGGTTCATACCCGTGAGGTCGTGGGTTCGACTCCCTCCGCCGCTACCAATAAGGACCCTTAGCTCAGCTGGTTAGAGCAGACGGCTCATAACCGTCCGGTCGTAGGTTCAAGTCCTACAGGGTCCATCGAGGGCAGCTTTCTAATGAAAGCTGCTTTTTTGTTTACATTTTTGTTTCTAAAAGTGAAGACGCGGGTAAATATCCGTTAGCATTTTGTTTTTGAAAAATATGAAACGAGGCGAAGCGAGATGGAACGAAATCATACGATGATGCAATTTTTTGAATGGCACGTCCCGGCTGACCAAAAGCATTGGAAGCGATTGAAAGAACGGGCTTCTAAATTAAAAAAAGCAGGAATCACCGCACTTTGGTTGCCACCGGTCACAAAAGGTCAAAGTGATGAGGATACGGGATATGGTGTCTATGACTTGTATGATTTAGGCGAGTTTGATCAAAAAGGAACAATCGCCACAAAATACGGGACGAAGCAAGAGTTGCTTGAGGCGACGAAACACGCCCAAGAGCTCGGGATGCAAGTATATATGGACGTCGTGTTGAACCATAAAGCCGGAGCCGACGCGACCGAGAAGTTCGACGTGTTAGAAGTCGACCCGGAAGACCGGACGAAAGTATTGTCGGAAGAACCGTTTGAGATCGAAGGTTGGACGAAGTTTGATTATAAAGAACGAAACGGTAAGTACTCGTCGTTCAAATGGAACTTCCATCATTTCAACGGCACGGACTATGACGCGGCGAGCGAGCATAGCGGTATCTTCTTCATTTTAGGCGATAACAAAAAATGGAATGACAACGTCGATAGTGAGTTCGGCGTATACGATTATTTGATGTTCGCGAACATCGACTATCATCATCCGGAAGTCCGGGAAGAAGTGTTAAGTTGGGGCAAGTGGTTCATCGAAGAGACGAAATGTGATGGCTTCCGTCTCGATGCGATCAAACATATCAACTATGATTTCGTCAAAGAGTTCAGCCAAGCGATGAAAGATGAAAAAGGCGAGAACTTTTACTTGGTCGGTGAGTTTTGGAAGTCGGAGCTCGAAGATTGCCGCGCCTTTTTAGACAACATCGACTACCACGTCGATCTGTTCGACGTGCCGCTCCATTACAATTTGCAGCGTGCCTCGATCGAAGGCGCATCATTTGATTTGCGGACCATCTTTGACGACACACTCGTCCAGTCCCATCCGCTTCACTCGGTCACGTTCGTCGACAACCATGACTCACAGCCGGCCGAGGCGCTCGAGTCATGGGTCGAAGATTGGTTCAAACAGAGTGCTTACGGTTTGATTTTACTCCGCCAAGACGGTTATCCGTGTGTTTTCTACGGGGATTACTACGGCATTAACGGGCCCCACCCGGTCGAAGGGAAGAAGCTGGCCATCGATCCGCTTCTGTACGCCCGTCGTGAAAAAGCGTATGGGCAACAAGACGACTACTTCGATAACGAGCACGTGATCGGTTGGGTCCGACACGGCAGTGAGGACATCGAGCGTTCAGGTTGTGCCGTCATCATCTCGAATAACGAAGAGGCGGAGAAACAGATGTACGTCGGGGAGCATCGTGCCGGTGAGAAATGGGTCGACTTGACGCAGACGATCGATGAAATCATCGAGATTGACGAAGATGGAAAAGGGGTATTTAAAGTAGCGGCAGGATCAATCTCGGTCTGGGCGTTGCCGGACGAAGATGTAGAATAAGCCTTTACAATTGAGTAAGCCGTCACAAATCTGTTACATTTAAAACGAACGTTGTTCAAACCAATTTAAAGGGGGATTTTAGTTATGGCTAAATTTGAATTACCACAACTTGATTACGCATACGATGCACTCGAACCACACATTGACGCTCGCACGATGGAAATCCACCATTCGAAACACCACAACGCTTACGTCACGAACGTGAACAATGCACTCGAAGGAAAAGACGTAGAGTACTCTTCACTTGAAGACTTGCTCCAAAAACTCGATTCGCTTCCTGCTGACATTCAGACAGCTGTTCGTAACAACGGCGGCGGGCATTGGAACCACTCGTTCTTCTGGAAGTTGTTGAAGAAAAACGAGAACGGGACGCCAACGGGCGAACTCGCAACGGCGATCGATGAAGCGTTCGGCAGCTTCGACGCGTTCAAAGATGAGTTCACGAAAGCCGCTACAACTCGTTTCGGTTCAGGTTGGGCTTGGCTCGTCGTCAAAGGCGGCAAGCTCGAAGTCACGTCGACACCGAACCAAGATTCACCGATCATGGAAGGCATCACGCCGATCCTTGGACTCGATGTTTGGGAGCATGCGTACTACTTGAACTATCAAAACCGTCGCCCGGACTACATCCAAGCGTTCTTCCACGTCATCGACTGGGATTACGTCGCGAAGCTTTACGCTGACGCCAAATAATGACACGATCCCGAGATTCGGTTGAATCTCGGGATTTTTTCTACATTTCATTAATTTGTAAACAAATTATGATATAGTAAAAATCGGGTCTGAAAATAGAAATACAGAAAAGTGTAATATAGAAGCAACTGAAAGTGGAAGGAGATAACTGAATTGGCTAGACACCGTGTGAAAGTGCCGAAAAAACGGCGTAACCACCTTCCGTTACGATTAAATTTATTGTTTTTTATCGTCTTCATTTTGTTTGCGACGTTGATCTTTCGGTTAGGCGTCGTCCAAATCGTCAACGGAGAGTTGATCGCCCGAGAGGTTCAAAAGACCGAGTCGAGCAAGATCAAGTACGAGGTGCCTCGCGGCAAAATCTACGATCGGAACGGTCAAGTGTTGGCCGACACGATCTCGAACTATTCGGTCATGTACCGTCGCTCCCAAGTGACGAAAACGGAGGAGCGTCTCGATGTTGCGGTCAAACTTGCTAAGATCGTCGACATTCCGGAGAAAGATCGCAAAGTGACCGAACGGGACCGCAAGGACTATTGGATCGCCATCGATCCTGAGCGCTCGCAAGAACGAGTCCAATCGCTTCTCGCCGAGCTGCCGGAAGAAGAGCGGGCCGCCTTGTCGAACCAAGCAGTCGATCAGTTGCTGCTTGATTCAATCACGCAAGCAGAGATCACGTTCGATGATGCGACCGAAGAGATCATCGCTATCAAACATAATATGGAGAGCGGGTACGCGTTAGACCCGCAAGTCATCAAGATCGGCGCGTCGCCGAAAGAGATGGCTTTGATCGAAGAAAACTTGGAGCTGTTGCCAGGCGTCAGCGTCGAACCGTATTACCAGCGGGCCTATCCGTTCGGTGAAACGTTCCAAAGCTTCCTCGGAAGCTATCGTCAAATCCCGGCCGAGCAACGGGCCTCGTATCAGGCGAAAGGCTACGGGTTGAACGATCGGGTCGGGACGTCTTATCTCGAGCAGCAATATGAAGATATTTTACGCGGGACCCCGGCTTATGACGTGTTCACGACGTATAAAGGCCAACCGGTCGGTGAGCCTACGCGCGTGAGCGGTAATCCCGGAAAAGATATCATCTTGTCGACGGACATCGAATTCCAAAAAGAAGTCGATGAGATCTTGAAGAAGGCGATCCGTGCCGGGCGTTCGGGGAGTCCGCACTTCGACCGGGCTTTCGTCGTCGTCATGAATCCGAAGACGGGCGAGCTGCTCGCTTTGTCTGGGCAAGAGTTAGATCTTGAGACGAACGAGTTTAAAGACGTCTCGACAGGAACCGTTCTCCGGGCGAGCCAAATCGGCTCGACGATCAAAGGGGCGACCGTCGCGTTCGGACTTGAAGAAGAAGTCATCAAGCCGGGCGAATACATTTACGACGCGCCGATCCGCATCGGGTCTTCGCTCAAATCGTCTTACCGGAACATGGGGAACATCAACGACCTCGATGCGCTTGCCATGTCGTCGAACATCTACATGTTCCAGATCGCGCTCAGGCTCGCCGATTATTACTCGACCGGCCAAATCGTCGGTGACAACGTCACCGAGGCGTTCAATACGATGGAGCACTACTATAAACAGTTCGGACTCGGGATCGAGACGGGCATCGATCTTCCTTACGAGTCGATCGGTTTCCGGAGCGTGCCCGACCGCGTCACACTGTTGATGGATATGTCGATCGGTCAGTTCATCTCGTATACGCCGATCCAACTCGCGCAATATACGTCGACGCTTGCCAACGGCGGATATCGCGTGCAGCCGCATCTGTTAAAAGAGATCATTGAACCGGGCTCGCTCGATGAGATGAACAAACAAGTCGTCAGCACGTTCCAGCCGAAAGCGCTGAACAAAGTCGACATCCGCGACGAGTTCATCCAGCGTTCGCGTCAAGGCTTCCGTCAAGGGGTCGAGACCGGGACGTCACGGATTCTCCAACAGACGGGGATGACGGCGGCCGGTAAGACCGGGACCGCGCAAGCGATCGCGGAAGGGCCGGACGGCCAAGCGAAACGAAACGCGAACGGTGAGCCGATCAAGACGCTCAACTCGAACCACGTCGGCTGGGCTCCATACGACGACCCAGAGATCGCGTGGGCGATCATCATGCCAGGTCTTGAGGCGGAAGGCGTCAACACGCGCGTCGCCCATGACATCATGAAAGTATATTTTGATTTAGAAGACGTCCAAGCACAGCTCCAGTAAAGAAGTCACTTCGGTGGCTTCTTTTTTTATCTTTACAATTCTTTTACGTTCCGTTTATTTATCGTTAATAGTAGTTTATTAGGATGTTAATTGTAGGACGAAACAACAGACCCGCAACACAAATCAAAGCAAACTCAAGGAGGACGTCAGAAATGTCTTGGATGAAAAAATCAGCTTTACTCGCTTCAATCACTTCGGTGGCCATCGTCGGTGCCGCGTGTGGAAACAATGAAGAAGGAAACGGCGGAGCCGAAGGGGACGCACTTTCAGGTAAAGTCGTCATGGACGGTTCGTCTACCGTATTCCCGATCATGGAAGCGGTCGCTGAAGAGTATTCAGCTGAACAGCCAGACGTTGAAGTAACGGTCGGTGTATCTGGAACGGGCGGCGGCTTCAAACGTTTCGTGACCGGTGAGACAGACTTCTCGAACGCATCACGTGAAATCAAAGAAGAAGAAGCGGCTGAAGCTGAAGCGAACGGTGTCGAGTACACAGAAATCGCGGTCGCGCTTGACGGATTGGCAATTGTCGTCAACCCTGAGAACGATTGGGCCGATGATATCACAATGGATGAGCTTAACAAGATGTGGACAGACACAAACGTGAAGACATGGAAAGACGTCCGCTCGGACTGGCCAGATGAAGAGATCTCATTCTTCTCACCTGGTAAAGACTCAGGTACGTTCGATTACTTCAACGAAGCAGTTCTAGATGATACAGACGTTCGCCAAGATGCACAGTTGTCAGAAGACGACAACGTCCTCGTAACAGGAGTTGCCGGAACAAAAAATGCGATCGGTTTCTTCGGATACGCGTACTACATTGAAAACGAAGGCACGTTGAAATCGTTGAAAGTAGACGGCATCGAGCCGACAGCTGAGAACGTGACGTCGTTCGAATACCCACTCTCACGTCCAATCTACACGTACGTGAACAACGCATCGATGCAAGAAAAGCCACAAGTTGTAAACTTCGCACGCTTTATGAACGAAAATGCCGGAGCACTTGCTGAAGAAGTCGGCTATGTCGCGATGGAGCAGGCAAGTTACGATGAGAACGCTAAACTGATTGATGAACTCGCTGGTGAATAAATAGAGCAAATGGCAGAAGGTGAGAGATTCTCTCGCCTTCTCGCCATGCTTTCTAGTATGAAGAGGTAGGGAGCGATAAACGAGATGAACGAATCAAAAAATGAGTTCTCGATTCGAGAGATGATTAACGCGAATAAGCAAAAAAAATATAGTACGACGAACGTGTTTGACAAAATCATGCCGTTCTTATTATTCTTGAGCGCATTTGTCTCGGTCGTCACGACGATCGGGATTGCTTTGACGCTCGGCTTCGAACTGTTCAAGTTCTTTGAAAAAGTCCCGGTACGCGACTTCCTCGGCTCGACCGAATGGTACCCGCTCAGTGCGGACCCGAGTTTCGGTGTTTGGGCGCTCGTCATGGGCACACTCCAAATCACGCTCATCGCGATGATCGTGGCGGTGCCGCTCGGACTCGCGTCGGCCATTTATTTGAGCGAGTACGCGTCTGAACGGGCCCGGACGATTCTCAAGCCGATCCTTGAAGTCCTCGCCGGTGTTCCGACGATCGTCTTCGGGTTCTTCGCCTTGTCATTCGTCACACCGATCTTGCAGTCGCTCATTCCAGGGTTGAAGATCTATAACGCCCTCAGTCCGGGGATTGTCGTCGGCATCATGATCATCCCGATGATCGCGTCGATTTCGGAAGACGCGATGAGTGCCGTTCCGAAAAAGATTCGGGACGGGGCACTCGGCCTTGGAGCGACACGTCTAGAGGTCGCCCTCAAAGTCGTCATGCCGGCCGCGCTCTCAGGGATCATCGCTTCGATCGTCCTCGGGATGAGTCGAGCGATCGGTGAGACGATGATCGTCACGATCGCGGGTGGGTCGCAACCGAACTTCGAGTTCAACCCGCTCAACGCGATCCAAACGATGACGGCGTATATCGTCCAAATCGCCAAAGGTGACGCCGGTTACGGGACAATCGAATACTATAGTATCTATGCGGTCGGTGCGCTTCTATTCATCTTTACGCTCGTGATGAACTTGTTCGCGAACTGGGTGACGCGCCGCTTCAGAGAGGAGTACTAATATGGCTTTGCCGAACAGTGAGTTCAAGAATACGAAGAACTATATTGACCATGAGACCGTATCGCGACGGATTAAAAGTCGTCTACGATTGAACGAAGTATTTAAATACATCTTTTTAGCGGGGCTCGTTTTCGCCTTGCTCGTCTTATCGACACTTATTTATGACGTGATCTCAAAAGGTGGCGGATGGGTCAATCTCGACTTCCTCCGCAACTTCCCGTCACGCCGCGCCGAACAGGCCGGTCTTTATCCGGCTTTGATCGGGACGCTTTGGCTCATGATGCTAATCGTGCCGATGGTGTTTATCATCGGTGTCGGTGCCGCGATTTATTTGGAAGAGTACGCACCGAAAAACCGGCTCACGTCGTTTATCGAAGTGAACATCTCGAACTTGGCGGGTGTCCCGTCGATCGTGTTCGGTTTGCTCGGATTGACGTTCTTCGTCCGGACGGCCGGATTTGGCAGCTCGGTCATGACGGGTGCGCTGACGCTCGGTCTGATGAGTTTGCCGATCGTCATCGTCGCGTCACAAGAAGCGTTACGGTCCGTTAAGATGGAGTTGCGTCACGCGTCGCTCGCAATGGGTGCCTCGAAATGGCAGACGACGTTCAACGTCGTGTTACCGTCAGCCATTCCAGGGATCATCACCGGGATCATCTTGGCTGTATCCCGGGCCATCGGCGAGACGGCACCGCTCATCATGATCGGGGCGGCGACGTTCATCTCGACGACACCGAGCAATGTGTTTTCAGACTTCACAGCACTCCCGATTCAAATTTACAGCTGGACGAGCCGTCCACAAGCTGAATTCCAAAACATTGCCGCTGCCGGCATCATCGTCTTGATGACACTGCTCATCACGATGAACTCGGCCGCAATCTATATCCGCAACAAATATACAAATCGACATTAAGTCGCAGCAGTAAACGAGGAGGACTCTCGAGATGATGAAACAAACAGAGCTTAAAGGAGATCACAACGTGAATACAACGACGACCCAACCGAACGAGACCGTGATGCAAAAAGACAGCGCCTATGTCGTGAACAACTTGAACTTGTGGTACGGCGACGATCAAGCGTTGATCGACGTCAATCTCGACATTAAGAAAAACGAAGTGACGGCCATCATCGGTCCGTCTGGTTGTGGGAAGTCGACGTTCATCAAGACGTTGAACCGGATGGTCGAACTCGTCCCGACGGTGCGCACGAACGGGGAGATTCTTTACCACGGCCGTAACATCTTTGATCGTGACTATAGAGTCGAAGACCTCCGCACGTCGGTCGGGATGGTGTTCCAGCAGCCAAACCCGTTCCCGAAATCCGTGTACGACAACGTCGCGTACGGACCGCGTACGCACGGGATCAAAAACAAAAAAGTGCTCGACGAGATTGTCGAACGCTCACTGCGCGGCGCCGCGATCTGGGAGGAAGTGAAAGATCGCTTGAACGAGAACGCCTACGGTCTCTCAGGTGGTCAGCAACAGCGCCTTTGCATCGCCCGGACACTTGCGATTGAACCAGACGTCATTCTTATGGACGAGCCGACGTCAGCGCTTGACCCGATCTCGACACTTAAAGTCGAAGAGCTCGTTCAAGAGTTGAAAGAACAATATTCGATCATCATCGTCACGCACAACATGCAACAGGCAGCACGTGTGTCTGACAAGACGGCGTTCTTCTTGAACGGGGAAGTCGTCGAGTTCGACGCAACCGATAAAATCTTCTCGAATCCAACGGACAAGCGGACTGAAGATTACATTTCTGGCCGGTTCGGTTAAGAGGGGGAGATTACTATGGCACAAAATCGCGCATTTTTTGATGTTAAATTACACGAACTAGAAGAGAAAGTCGTTCGCTTGGCGAACTTGACGATGCGCCAGACGGCGACGGCAATCGAGGTACTTGAGAAACGAGACCTCACGCTCGCCCAGACGGTCATCGACAACGATAATGAACTAGACGACCTCGAACTTGAAATCAACGACCAGGCGATCCTCTTGATTGCCAAACAACAACCGGTCGCGACCGATCTTCGTCGCTTGATCGTGACGATGAAGTCCGCGACCGATCTTGAAAGGATCGCGGATTACGCGACGAACATCGCCAAAGCCGTGACGCGAATCGAGCACGTCCCGTACTTGCTTGACATTAAGCCGCTTAAGCAGATGGCCGAACAGTTGATCGATATGCTTGAACTCGCCACCCGTGCCTATCGTAAAGGTGAAGCCAGCCGGGTCCGTGAGTTGAATGAGATGGACAAAGTCATCGATGATCTCAACTTACAGGTGATCAAGCAATATATCGGAAGTCTACCGACGATGACGGTCGGAACGAACGATGTTTATGAGTTTGCAAACATCGCCCGCTATCTCGAGCGGATGGGCGACCATGTGACCAATTTCGGGGAACATTTGATTTTTCTCGAAAAAGGGAAGCATTATGATTTAAATCAGTGATAAAAGTGGTAAAGAACAACAGGTCTGTTGTTCTTTACTTTTTTTGTGCAGGAATTCACGGAAAAAGAACGAATACGTAGAGCATATGGATTTTTTTTTTGGAAGGGAGCCAGACACAAATGGAAGAAAAAATCGTATCCTTGAAACAACAAGGGCTTACGTTAAAACAGATTGCAGAACAATTAGACATGCCAATCGGAAAAGTCCAGTACGCATGGCGTAAATGGCGTTCCCAGAACGGTGAGGTCACCAAGACGACAACCACTCCTGAAAAATCTTCTAATGAAGGGAAGGATAGAATGAAACGAAACGAGAAAGAAGCTCCAACAGTGGGGCAGGTCGCCTCGACACTCCATCACGAAGAGCCGAAGCAGTCACCGCTCCTTGAAATAGGTCCAGACGGTTTTTGGAAACTTCCAGACCGCTACGATGCCGATCTCATGCACGCGGTCGTCCAATCCCCGAACGCGGTCTATGTTTTTTGGGAAGTGTCAGACGCTGTGAAAGAGACGCTGACGATGCAGTTCATGCGGCCGTGGGAAGATTTGCCGAAGGCGTTCCGCATCTTAGACATCACCCTGCTCGATTACACATCTGGTCATGCGAACCGGTCTTATACGTTCGAGTTGCCGGAAATGACGAACAGCTGGTTCGTCCGTCCGCTCGACCCGAACACGACGTATGTCTTCGAATTCGGGATTCGGACGATGGAAGGCGAATTTCTTCCGCTCGTCGCCTCGATGCCGATTGATACGCCGCGGAACGAACCGGCAGGAGTCGGACGTTTTGCCGAGCCGGTCAGACGTTGGCAATTCGGTGAAGTCGAGTCACCAGAACTACTCGATACGTTACCAAAATATTCTGCATACCGCTGCGTACGCTGAGGAGGACACACTATGAAACCAGGTTATTTTTCACTCGTCCTACATGCCCATCTTCCGTACGTGAGGCATGAAGAGAAACACCGGCTAGAAGAGCGCTGGGTATATGAAGCCATCTCCGAGACATACATCCCGATTCTGTGGCAAGTCGATCGACTTCAACGGCCCCTGCATTGGACGGTCAGTATCTCTCCGCCCGTCGTCGAAATGCTCGCCGACCCACTCGTCCAAGATCGCTATCTTGGGCATTTAGATGAGATGCTTGAACTGATCTCAATCGAACTGGCTGAGGGTCGGAGCGAACAAGAAGTCGAGACGCTTCATTTTTACGAACGCCGTTATCAAGACTTGAAGAATACGTTCCTCCATTGGGAGAAAAATTTGAACCATGCGTTCCGTACATATCGTGAGCAAGGCTTCATCGATATGGTCACATGTACGGCGACACACGGTTTCAACCCGCATCTGTTCACCGATCAGGCGGCACGGGCCGAGATTCGGACCGGGTTGAACTGCTTCGAGCGGCATTACGGCTTCCGTCCGACCGGCATTTGGTTACCGGAATGTGCGTATACGCCAGGAGTCGACCGCATCCTCTATGAGGAAGGGATTCGCTACACGTTCGTCGATGAGCACGCGTTGCTCGAAGCCGATCCGACGCCGGACAAAGGCATCGGTGCGCCTGTCTATTCGCCGCACGGAGTCGCTTTGTTCCCACGTGATCAAATCATCTCCGGGAAGATTTGGAGTTCGATGATCGGTTATCCGGGGCATCCGGACTATCGCGAGTTTTATCGCGATCTCGCCTACGACCGGGACTGGGAATACATTCAAGCGTTCATGCATCCAGAGGGCATCCGCTTCGACACAGGTCTGAAGATGCATCGCATCACGGGCGACAGCGACGAAAAAGACTTTTACGTCCGCGGATGGGCCGAACATCAAATCGATAATCACGCGACCGATTTCGCCGAGACGCTCGCGGCGCATTTAGAAGCGCACGGTGGACAAACGTTCCCGCCTTTCCTCGTCACGGCACCGTTTGACGCCGAACTGTTCGGCCATTGGTGGTTTGAGGGCCCTGAATTTTTAGGGCAAGTCGCAGAGCGACTAGAGGCATTCGGGATTGAGACGATCACGCCGGCACTCTTCCTCGAGCGTCATTTCCAAGACCTGCAAACAGTACAAGTTTCGATGAACACGTGGGGCCGGAAAGGTTACGGCGATGTGTGGATCAACGAGCGCAACGAATGGATGCTCAGACATTTGCACACGATGGAGACGCAACTCGTCAAAGACGTGGCTGACTATCGGAACACCTCGCTACTCGCCGACCGGGCTTTGAGACAGCTCATTCGTCATTATGTGCTCTCAGTCTCGAGCGATTGGGCGTTTATCTTGGACGGCCAGACGACGGCGCAATACGCCGCCGAACGTTTCCGGGAACATACCCGTCTGTTTGCTGAACTCGAGACGGCGCTCTACGAAGGAAAGCTATCGGATCGCTTGCTAGACGAGCACTACACGGTCTATCCGTTCTTAGACGACGTGGACATTGATATCGATACGTTCCTATCTCCACACGACTATTATGTGACGCAGGAGCGTGGCGAAGAAGGTGAGGTCATTCTCGTCCTCACGCCAGAATATACAGGCAATATCGTGGGTGACCTCGGTCACCGCGTCGTCGCTGAAGTCGAGGCACGGGCAGCTGACGGGGAGACCGTTTACGTCCTCACACCGCACAGTGAAGGATTGCCTGAATACGAGCGTCACAATCGCGTGCACGTGTACCGGGTCCCACTCACGAGTCCGTTTCTAGAGCATGTCATGAACCAAATCGCTGCTCAGAACGTCGCCTACGTGAAACTCGTCCAACAGTTACAGACGATGGTCAACTTCAAAGCGGTCCATCATTTTGATTGGATGACGATTCCAGCGGCACGTTCACTTGCGAAGTCACTATATGTTCCGTTATACTCAACTATGTTGTCATTTGAAACGACCCGCAACCCGCACGGGCACGGTGGCCTGTTCGATGCGATCCATCGTATTGAGAACGGCGTCCTCTCGGAAGCTGATACGGTTTATGTCGGTGAACAGCTCTCGATCGAGGAGCTCGCGACGCGGTATGGGATCGGCGATAACGTAAAAACGTGCCTACCGCTCGACGCGTCACCGTACGGGCAGAAACGTTTGAAAAAGAACGTGAAATAACCTTGCTTTTTCAAAAAAAACTTGGTAGGATAATTGAGTATGCTTAGACTGTAAAGCAAAAGCACTTGATACAACATTAGTAAGATGGGAGTGAAAGATATGCGCGTTAAAATCACACTAGCTTGCACAGAAACAGGCGATCGCACGTACATCACGAAGAAAAACAAACGTAACAACCCAGAGCGCCTCGAATTGCGCAAATACAACCCACGTCTCCGTCGTCACACGCTTTACCGCGAAGTGAAATAATTGAGACCGGCCGTCACTCATGTGGCGGCCTTTTTTTTCGATAGGAGGAATAACAAATGACAGCTAAACAAGAACTTCGAAAAGCGGTTCATGCGAATATTCGCGTGCTCACAGAACGTGACGGGCGTGATGAAATGATCCTACATACCGTGGCGTCGCTCCCTGAGTGGCAACAAGCGCATACGGTCGCACTCACACTGTCACTCGACCTTGAAGTGAATACGCGTCCGCTCATCGATACAGCTTTAAAAGCAGGAAAATCGGTGTTGGTGCCGAAAGTAACGAAACAGGGGCTCACGTTCCACGAAATCAGGACGTTCAGCGACCTCGAGCCGGGAGTAATGGGTATTCTCGAGCCGACGACTGCGGAAACCGACCTCGATATCGATACCTGCATCGTCCCGGGCCGTGTCTTTGACCGTTCTGGATATCGGATCGGTTGGGGCGGGGGTTATTACGACCGTTTCTTAGCGACATATCGCGGTGCGACGATCGCGCTCGCCTACGACGTACAAGTGCTCGACGAAATACCGATCGAACCACACGACATACCTGTCGAACTGATCGTGACAGAAAGGGAAATGATTCGATGCTCTCAATCGTCCTCGTAACTTGTCTAGTTGCACTGGCCGGATATCGTCTCCGGTCGTTGACGTTCTCTGGGGCGATCTTGACGATCGTGACAGGGACGGTCATCGGGTTTGGTTTTGGCTGGTTCGGGCTGTACTTGCTCGGTGTGTTCTTTTCGACGTCCTCGCTCGCTTCAAAATATCGCGCCCGCGACAAAACGTCAGTCGATGACATCGTCGAAAAATCCGGACCGCGTGACTTCGTGCAAGTGCTTGCGAACGGAGGGATCGCCATGCTCACCGCCGTCGGAATGGCGATGACTTCGAACGAGGCGTGGCTATTCGCTTACGTCGTTTCAATCGCGGCGGCGACGAGTGACACGTGGGGGTCCGAGTTCGGCGTTCTCGCATCGCGCCGACCGCGCTCTATTTTGACATTGCGTGAAGTTGAACCGGGGACGAGCGGTGGGGTGTCACCGTTCGGTACGCTCATGTCTGTCGCCGGTGCGACGACCATCGTCTTGGCATCGCTCCCGTTCTTAAATATAACGATGGGCACGCTATTTCTATTGATTGCGCTCGGTCTGAGCGGCAGCGTCGTCGATACGTTGCTCGGTGCGACCGTACAACGGAAGTATCGCTGTCGGACGTGCCAAAAACTGACGGAGAAAAAGCTGCATCACGGCGAAGCGACCGACTATGTATCTGGATGGCGCTTTCTCGGCAACGACGCCGTCAATTTCTTGGCGATCGCCTCCGCGGCAGCTATTGGTTTTCTTGCATTCGCATAAGGGTAGTACAGAAAATGAGGATGTTTCAAACGATTGTGAATTTTGTCACAATATTGCCAAACTGAAAACGGTTTCTCTTGTATTGACTGTTTGTGAATGATGTTACAATCTAGGTGTAACAGACAAAACAAAAACATGAAACAGATTGTTTGAAGGGTGGAAAAACAACATGGAAACATTAAATCATGCAAAAGTAACACGAGTCGCTCTCGTCGGGGCCGGAGCGGTCGGTGCAAGCTTCGCGTATCAATTGACGACAGCGAGCCTATGTGAAGAACTCGTCATCATCGACATCAACAAGGCGAAAGCAGAAGGCGAAGCGATGGACTTGAACCACGGCGTCTCGTTCGCCTCGTCACCGATGCGCGTCTGGGCTGGAGATTACACGGACTGCGGTGCTGCAGATATCGTCGTCATCACGGCCGGCGCTCCTCAAAAACCAGGTGAGACACGTCTCGACCTCGTTGAGAAAAACGCGAAAATCATGAAAGCGATGATCACTGACATCATGGCCTCTGGCTTCGACGGTATTATCATCGTCGCGTCAAACCCGGTCGATATCATGACACACTTGGCTTGGAAATACTCGGGTCTTCCGAAACATCGCGTCTTCGGATCAGGGACTGTACTCGATACGTCACGCCTCCGCTACATGCTAGGTGATTACTTCAACGTCGATCCGCGCAACTGCCACGCTTACATCATGGGTGAGCATGGCGACACCGAGTTCGCGGCATGGAGTAACGCCCGGATTTACGGCAAATCGGTCGAACAGCTACTCGAAGAGAACGACGAGTATACATGGGAAGACCTTGAAGACATCTACGTCAACGTTCGTGACGCTGCGTATCACATCATCGAACGTAAAGGCGCGACGTACTATGCGATCGGTCTCGGCTTGCTTCGTCTCGTCAAAGCAGTGCTACGTAACGAGAACACATTGCTCACGGTCGGTGCCTACTTGGATGGAGAGTACGGCTTGAACGATATTCATATCGGTGTGCCGGCAATCATCAACCGCCAAGGCGTGCGTCAAGTCGTCGAAATCGAGTTGTCAGACGAAGAGAAACAGAAGATGCTCCATTCGGCAGACGTGTTGTTGAAAACGATGCAACCTGTCTTATAATATATTCGCGATATAGACGTAGTCGGTGTATGCCGGCTACGTTTTTTGATGCGTTGCCACGGGCACCGGACAGATTCAGAAAGCGCCAACTTTTGTCGTCACGATCGAATTGGATTACAATTAAGACAGAAGGAAAGGAGGGGATTCAGTTGACGCAACCGGGATGTTTTTGGGAAGACATTTACCATGCGGTCGAGGCAGGCGGTCGGGTCGAAGGGATACTCGAGCCTTCACGCGCGCTGCTATTGTTCGACACGAAAGCTGGAGACCTCTATCACCTGTACATAAAGACAGATAAGGCGTGGGCGAACCATGTCGCGATCGAGATCGAGGCGGTCATGAGCTCGTTCCGACTCGCACGACTCGGGCGTGCGAAGCTTCATGTCCATATATATGGCGACGCGCTCGTCGATGAGGAGCGACTTGAGACGTTGTCGTTTCAAATCGCGGCCAAGGTGAGACTCGATAGGCATGCGTGTGGCGATGACCAAGATGAGGCCCGGTTTCGGCCGCTCGCGCTCGCACTCGATAAACAGCGGAAAGCCGAGCTGAAGAAGCGATTTTCATTCGGTGAACCTAAATTCGTCTATGCGCTCATGATGTTGACGTTTGTCGTCATGTGGCTCGCCGAATCACTCGGCTCGACGCTCGATCCGAACACGCTCATCCGATTCGGCGCCAAAGTCAATCCGCTCATCGACGAAGGCGAATGGTGGCGCCTCGTCACACCGATGTTCCTTCATATCGGCTGGTTTCATTTTGCGATCAACATGTTCGCGCTCTGGTCGCTCGGCCCGCTCGTCGAACGCATGTATGGGTCACCGAGATTCTTGACGATCTATCTGTTGGCGGGCGTCATCGCGTCGACCGCTTCCTACGCGTTCAGTGAGGCGATCTCGGCCGGGGCGTCCGGCGCATTGTTCGGTCTCGTCGGCGCACTGCTCTATTTCGGACTGCGTGACCGCTCGCTGTTCATGAAGACGCTCGGCCCACCGCTGTTTATTATGTTAGGATTAAACGTAGGGCTCGCCTTCGTCCTCGGTGCCAGCTTGGACCACTCGGCCCATGCCGGGGGCCTCATCGGTGGATTTTTGATGGCGGGCGTGGTCGGATTACCTGACGAGACGACAAAAAAATGGCGCCTGTTGTTCACGGCGCTGGCAGTTTTATTGACCGGGACACTATACTGGCTCGGATATCATCGATGACAAAGGAGTAACAACATGATTGATACGTTAAAACGATTAGTGGAGATCCCGAGTCCTTCTGGAATGACGCACGAAGCAGTCAGTTACGTCGAACGTGAGCTCACGGACCTCGGGGTTGAGACGAGCCGGTTGAGAAAAGGTGCATTGCTGGCCAAGTTTCCTGGACAAAGCGGGCCGGCCCGTCTTTTGACCGCCCACGTCGATACGCTCGGTGCGATGGTGAAGGAAGTGTTGCCGAGCGGACGCTTGCGGCTGACACAAGTCGGCGGTTACGCTTGGACCGCGATTGAAGGTGAGAACTGTCTCGTCCATCGCGAAACGGGCGAGGCGGTGGACGGGACGATCCTCGTCCATCAATCGAGTGTGCACGTCTATAAAGACACGAACAGTGCCGAGCGGACGGCGGCGAACATTGAAGTACGTCTCGATGCCGACGTTCATACGGCGGACGACGTCCGAGCGTTAGGAATCGAAGTCGGGGACTTCGTCTCGTTCGATCCCCGTTTCAAACAGACGGAGACGGGTTATATTAAATCGCGTCATCTTGACGACAAGGCGTCGGTCGCCATCCTGCTCGATTTGGCGCGTGACTTGGTCAAAGCGGACTTGCCGCATACGGTCTACTATTTGATTTCCAACTATGAAGAGGTCGGCTTTGGCGGGAACGCCGGGATCCCGGACGAAGTCGACGAGTACATCGCAGTCGATATGGGCGCGCTCGGGGACGGGCAACACTCGGACGAGTACACGGTATCGATCTGTGCCAAAGATTCTTCAGGGCCGTACGATCTCGAGTTGCGTCGTCAGTTCACGAAGCTTTGCCGCGACCACGACATTCCGTTCAAAGTCGATATTTATCCGTTCTACGGTTCGGACGCATCGGCTGCAATCTCGGCTGGTTACGACGTACGACATGCGCTCATTGGTCCTGGGATCGAGTCGAGCCACAGCTATGAGCGGACGCACCGAACATCGCTCGAGGCGACACGAGCGTTGCTGTATCGCTACGTATTGACCGCGATGGGGGAATAATAATGAGAAACTTTTATGACGTGCAACAGTTTTTAAAATCGTTTGGCACGATTATTTACATCGGAGAGCGTGACGCCGAGATCGGTCTCATGATGATGGAGTTAGACGAATTGAACGCTGGTGGGATGATCGAACAGCGCGAGTATGACACGGCGAAAATTATTTTGACGCATGAACTAAAAAATTCAATAGATTGACAGAAAAACCTCTTGTGCAAATGTTTGCACAAGAGGTTTTATAGTGTAGACTATTGGATGAAAGCGATTTATTTGAGACGAGGAGTGGAATGCATGAAGTGGTTATTAGGAATCGACATCGGTGGGACGACGGTGAAAATGGCCGTCCTGGACATGAACGGGATCATTTCAGACAAGTGGGAGATCAAGACGGACATCCGTGATAATGGGGTACATATCCCGACTGATATCGCCGCCTCGTTTGAAGCGTACCTTCAGCAATCTGGAAAAGCGAAGCAAGATTTTGCGGGTGCGGGAATCGGAGCTCCAGGCTTCATCAACTTCTCAGAAGGTGTCGTCGAATACTCGCCGAACATCGGGTGGAAGAACTTTGAGCTCGTCGGCGAATTCGAGAAAGCAGTCGGATTGCCGGCCGTGCTCGAGAATGACGCAAACGCGGCCGCGCTCGGTGAGATGTGGAAAGGCGCCGGTGAAGGTGCGTCTGAACTACTCGCGATCACACTCGGTACGGGTGTCGGCGGCGGTGTCATCACAAACGGTAACATCGTCCATGGGGCGTCCGGCATGGCTGGTGAGATCGGGCATATCACGGTCGAGCGCGACGAGGCGAAAGCGGTCATGTGTGGATGTGGGCGCACCGGCTGCATCGAGACGATCGCCTCAGCAACCGGTATCGCCCGTCTCGCCTTACAAAAGCGTAAAGGGAGAACGACGTCATTGAACGAGTTAGGTGAAGTGACGGCTCGCGATGTGTTTGAGGCCTATAAAGCGAAAGATGAGGTCGCGACAGAAGTCGTCGAAGAGATGACGGAATATCTCGGGTTGACGATTTCAAACATCGCCAACACGTTGAACCCTAAAATGATCGTGATCGGCGGCGGCGTCTCAAAAGCGAGACAAGCTTTGCTCGAGCCGCTCGATGAACAATTTAAGCGGTTTGCCCTTGAACGGGTATATACGTCGACGACGTTCAAAATTGCCGAACTTGAGAATGACGCCGGGGTCATCGGCTGCGCTTGGCTGGCACGAAAACATTTTTTGCCGACTAGAGTCTAACCTATAAAGCACACATGCGATCTCGCATGTGTGCTTTTGACGTACAAAGGGAATTGTAAAGGTATAGTTGATTTTTTGTTAAAAAAGGGGTAAGATTTGGACTTGATACTGGACTGTTACCGTTAGTGAAATAGATAACAAGCCAGCTATATGTAATTGAACTTATTCATGGCGCATCCTGCTTGAGGACGTCTTAAAACTGAAAAGAGGAGGAGGCCGTCAGATGAAGTCATCTCAAAGCTTATCGAAGCTGACTATGCGACTGAATGAAACGGTCCGCGCTTCGTTTCAAGAGTATCGGTTATTTTGGATATTTAGTTTATTACTTTGGACGAAGACGTACGTAGTTTACCAATTTTTCTTTAACATCCCGATTGAAAACACAGCTCAAGCGTTCATCTTGTTGATCAGTCCGATCAGCTCAACTTTGTTCTTGTTTGCTTTTAGTTTCTTCTTTAAAGGAAATAAGCAAAAGTGGGTGCTGTACACCCTTTATGCGGTCGCCTCGTTCCTATTGTTCGCGGACGCTGTCTATTACCGCGAGTTTACGGACTACTTGACGATGCCTGTCATTTTGCAACCGTCGAACATGGAGACGTTGTCTACTTCTTTCACGTCACTGCTTGAATGGAAAGACTTGATCATTCTTGGGGACGTGATCGTCTTGCCGTTCGTACTATGGAAGATCAATATGTTGCAAACCGCCGCGTCTCACCGACGGGCGCTCATCACGTTCGTGGCAGCTGTCGCCGTGTTCTTGTTCAACTTGTCGCTTGCTGAGACGGAACGTCCTGAACTATTGACGCGTTCGTTCGACCGTGAGCTGCTCGTCAAAAACATCGGGACGTTCAACTTCCACGTCTATGACGCGATGCTTCAAACGAAGACGTCCGCGCAGAAAGCAATGGCCGATGGGTCGGAGCTAGCCAAGATTGAAAAGTATACGCGCCAAAACTATGCGGCGCCGAATCCGGACTTGTTCGGAAAATATAAAGGCAAAAATGTGATCGTCATCTCGCTCGAGTCGACACAAAACTTCACACACAATATGAAAGCCGCGAACGGCGAATATATCACGCCGAACTTGAACAAGTTGATTGAAGAGTCCCATTACTGGCCAAACTATTACCATACGGTCGGGCAAGGGAAAACGTCAGACGCCGAATTCGCCCTCGATAATTCACTGTATGGCTTGCCGCGTGGTGCCGTTTACTTTACGAACGCCGATAATGAGTACCAAGCTCTTCCTGAACTGATCAAAGAAGACAACTATTATTCGGCCGTGTTCCACGCGAACAACAAATCGTTTTGGAACCGTGACTTGATGTATAAGAATACCGGTGTCGACATGTTCTTTGATGAGAAGAGCTACGACCTTGGGAATCCTGAGGATATGACAGAGTGGGGCTTGTTGGACGATAGCTTCTTTGAACAATCGATCCCGATGCTCGAGGAACTTCCGCAGCCGTTTTATGCGAAGTTCATCACGCTCACGAACCATTTCCCGTATACGATGCCGAGCGAGGATTACGAGCTCGTACCGAAATTCGAGACGAGCTCGACGACGCTTAACAACTTCCCGCAAGCGCTCGCTTACCAAGACTATGCGCTTGGCCTATTCATCGACCAACTGAAACAGAACGGGATGTGGGAAGATACGATTTTCGTCGTGTACGGTGATCATTACGGCATTTCGACAAACCATAACAACGCGTTAGCTGAACTACTCGGCAAAGAAGAACTGACGCCGTACGATGTGGCGAAACTTCAACAAGTGCCGTTCGCCATCCATTTGCCGGGCCAAAAAGCAGGTGAAGTCCATGAGACGATCGGAAGTCATATCGACATGAAGCCGACGCTCCTGCACTTGCTCGGCATCGATACGTCGGACTTGGTCGGGTTCGGGAATGACTTGTTCGCGGAAAACCGCAATAGTCGCGCCATCTTCCGAGACGGCACGGTCGTCACGGAAGATTACGTGTGGACGCAATCGATGTGTTACGATGCGACGACTGGAGAAGCGGTTGAAGATACGACACTTTGCGGACCGGTCACGGAAGAAGCCGAAAAAATCCTGCAAATGAACGATGACTTGATCTATTCGGATTTGCTTCGCTTTAAAGAACAAACCGACTAATAATCAAGAGCTAGCGCTGACCGTTAAACGTCAGCGCTTTTTTTGTGAAATAAAAAAAGACGACCGCAGTCGTCTTCATGGTAAGTCAACATTAACCTGGGATTCCACCGAAAATCAATGTTGCGACGCCAAAGAATCCAAAGACGAGCACGGTGATTCCGGCAAACGCAAGTGGAAAGAATTGGCGTTTTTTGAATGAACGGGCCATCCCCCAAAGTGCAACGAGTGCTACGATGAGTGAAATCCATCCAAATGGCTCATACAAATGCATGACGAGTTCCCCCTTTATTATACGTCATGAAATTCATAAAAATTTCACTGAAATATCACTATTATTTTATCCGAAATAACACACGCTGTCGAGCAAAGGTTGCCACCGCTACAATTTTGCCACAATATCGTTTAGAATGGTTGTGGAGGTGTTCTGGATGAATATTGTAAAAATCACATCGGGCCTTGCCCAAGAGAACGGATACGTGCTCGAACAAGATGGAACGGTCGTTATCGTCGACCCGGGCACGGACGACCCGAAATTCTTTGAGGCGGTGGAACGTTTCGGCGGATTGAACGCCATTTTATTGACGCATGCCCACTTTGACCATATCGGCGGCATCGATGCACTGCGCGATCGCTATCCGGTGCCGGTCTATGTTCATGAAGCCGAGCGGTCATGGCTCGCCGACGGCGAAAAGAACGGGGCGGCAAAGTTCCATCTGCCGCACTCATCGATGCGACCGGCCGAACGAACTTATCAAGGTAAGAAGCTAGAGATTGGTGCGTTTACAATCGAGTTGCATCACACGCCGGGCCATTCTCCGGGGAGTGTCACATTGCACATCCCGAGCGAACGTGTTGCCTTTTGCGGGGACTTGATCTTCAAACAATCGGTCGGCCGGACCGATCTATTCGGTGGCGACCAGTCGGCGCTCCTCGGATCGATCGATCGGATGCGTCAATTATTGCCGGCCGAGACGGTGCTCTATTCAGGTCACGGACCGAAGACGACACTCGAAGCTGAAATTCGTTCAAATCCATTTTTTGAGCGGTAAACATAAAAAAAGATTGTCTCAACGAGAGACAATCTTTTTTTACATTTGGAAGTTACTCCAATACGTGAAGACGACGAAGAAAACAGTCAAATAAGCGCCGAACACGTATACATACGTTTTTTCAGTCAGTTTCAAGTAGCCTAGTGCGACAAAGAAAATTGTTTGAGCTAAAAAGACAAGACCCATTACGACGAAGTCACCAGTATGTTCGCTACTGCTTTGATCTCCACCGAGTGCGCCCACGAAAGCCAGCGCCGCGATCAACCCAGTCCAAAAGCCTAGGACACGGAACATTCTCGCCATGTTAATCCCCCCATACGTACATTATTCCATTCTCATTCACTATTTTACCAACACATTCAGAAAAATGCTATGAAAACGTGTGAATTGAGCAAAATAATCGTGAAAAATATGTGAAATCGATATGTTATATAAAGTTGTACAAAAATTCAAAAAAGGTTGTACAAACTATGTACAAAAAGTGGAATAGGTTGTATAATCAACTTACAAACATTGAACGGAACAGGTTGTCAAATAAAAGGAGGCGCTGAAAGTGGCAAGTGAACTTATGTTTTATACGTATCCAAGCTGCACGTCGTGTCGAAAAACGAAAGCGTTTTTACAAGAGCAACAACTTGATGTGAACGAACGCCATATTTTCCGAGACGCTCCGACGGTAGACGAACTCTTGACGCTGCTTGCACTTAGCGAAGACGGAGTCGATTCACTCCTGGCAACGAGAAGTCAAGCGTTCAAACAGCTCAACGTTGACGTCGATGAACTGAAACTGAGCGAGTTGCTGAAGTTGATGAGCGAAAATCCGAAGCTGTTGAAACGCCCGATTTTGACAGACGGTAAAGAAGTCATTGTCGGCTATGACAAGGCGTCAATCGAGACGTATGCCCGCCGCCATGATTTGACTTCGGTAAACGTTTCATAAGACAAGTCCACTTTCTTAAGAGTGGGCTTTTTTTTATGCTCATTTATGAGGTGGGGACAATGAAACAAGTGATTGATCGATTGATTAAAGCGGCGCGACGGCTCGAGGCGAGCGATGTCCATTTCATGCCAGGCAAAGACGCCGTTATCGTACAGGCGCGTCACGGGACGTCGATCACAAAGCTTGAGACGATACCACGTCCAGACTACGAACGGCTCACATTACATATGAAATATTGGTGTTCGCTCGCTGAAACGGATCATCGGGTTCCACAATCCGGGATATATGATCGAAACAAAGAAATGATCCGGGTCACGTTTTTGCCGTCATTTACTGATGTGCTCATGTCATGGCGTCTGCCGAACGTCTCGTTCCAACTTCAAGAGTTGTTATCTGAAGTGGATGTGTTGCGTTTTAAAGGCATGGCTGAACTACGGCACGGCTTGTTTTTAATCGGTGGCGCGACGGGGGCCGGGAAAACGACAGTCCTCTATGCTTTTCTTGAAAGTTTGAAGAACCACCGGATCGTGACGATCGAAAACCCTCCCGAACAGCAATTGACGGGTGTGATCCAGCTCGAAGTGAATGTATTGGCAGGACTGGATCATAGGCGTTTGTTGAAAGAAACGTTGCGCGCCGACCCGGATATCATCGTTGTCGGGGAGGTGCGGACGAGTGAAGAACTGCGTGTCGCGCATGATGCGGCACTGAGCGGACATTTGACGATCGCGACGTTTCATACGGCGAGTATCGAAGACGGTGAACGCCGTCTCGAACAGTTGGTCGGTAAAGTAGAGGTGCCGCGCCATTGGTGTGTGTTGCAGCGGAGAGAGGAGGTGACTTGCTCATGGTCGATGTCCGTTCCAGTAGGGAGCTGAACACGATCCGGCGCTTCCTGCGACTGCAAGCACGAGGGGTCGGGTTGAAAAAGACGTTCGAGACGCTCGAGTTGCATGAGCGGGGGAAGCAAAAACAACTGATTCGTGTGATGCGGCAAAAGCTCGAGAGTGGTCAGGCACTCGCCGACGTTTTCTCTGAACTCGTCACGGATGCCCGCATGCGAGACATGCTCGTCACGGCGGAACGGGGACATCATTTCATTGAAGGTCTAGAACAAGTGCTTGCCTTATCGATGATGCGTCGAGGCTTGCAGCAAGAGTTAAAACAACTGGCGAGGTATCCGCTCGTCATCTTGACGATGCTTTTAGGTCTTGGTGCCATTTATGCGCTGTACATCTTTCCGAAATTGCTCTCGATGGTGCAGGTCGACGATTTAGACGGAATCAGCGCCATCCTCTTGTCACGAGGTTTTTTCCCGGGCTTGTTCGTCGCGCTCGTCTTGACGGGCGGCTGGGACTATTGGGTCGTGAAGCGAGGCCGGTCCGCCCCGATCCGATTCGTCGAGCGGGGAAGACGACTGTATATCACGTATTTGTTTGTCAGTGAACTGTCCTTACTGAGTGAAGGTCAAATTTCGGTTCGTCACGTCATCGAGCGTCTTGCTCACGGGGACGGGGAAGTGGCGCAAATCGCCCGGCGCATCCATGATCGGATGTCTGGTGGGATCGAGTTGGAGGCGGCGGCCCGAGAGGAGCGTCTGCTCGATCATGAAGTCGTCAGCTTGTTCGGGGTCGGGACGGTGAGCGGAGACCTCGGATTGATTATGGCGTTACATCGAGACTTGATCTTTGAAGAGATGGAACTGTATTGGAAGCAACTGATCGCCAAGACGGAGCCGCTTTTGTACGGCTTCTTGACCGTCATGGTGACGATGATGTTCTATACGATTTATTTGCCGGTCAAACTAATTATGGCCCAACTATGAGGAGGAGAATTATCGTGGCAAAACTCAAATCAGACCGTCAGGCAGAGCAAGGATTCACACTCGTTGAAATGGCGGCAGTGTTACTGATCATCTCGGTCTTGTTGCTGCTACTCGTCCCGTCTATGTCGGACGGGAAGTCACGGGCGGATAGCGTCAGCTGTGAAGGGAGCGTACGGATTGTCGAATCTGAAATCAATTTATACTATGCGGAACATAAGGCGTATCCAGAATCGCTCGCCGTCATCAAACGTGCTTCGACCGAGAACCCGCTCGAATATAGCTGTCAGTCGGTGACGTACACGTACACACCGAGCACGGGTGCGTTGGCGCTGAAATGAGACAAGGCGGCTATACGCTCGTCGAGATGGCTTGGGTGCTCGTCGTCCTGTCGTTACTCCTTTTAGTGGCGACGCCTACCGTCCGTTCGATGGATCGGCTCGCACTCATCGACTTCACGGAGGCGCTCGTCCAAGACATCGCCGAGGTCGGTCAGTACCCGTATGTGGCCGCCGATGAAAGATGTGTCCCGCGCTTGAGATGGTACATGAAAGAACGGCAGTATCACATCACGTGCGGGACGACGTCGATCACTTCAGGCGTCGTTCCCGACGGTGTCGAGATGAGCTTGCCGACAACGAACGAAATCGTCTTTTCAAAGTCGGCGGCGACGTATGCCGGACAGTGGAAATTTTACACGGGTCAAGTCGCGGTCACGTTGAAGTTCAGGATGGGCACGTATGAGCCGGAGGTGATCCGTAGTGGGGGAGGATGAGCAAGGCGTCACGTTTTGGGAAGTTTGTTTAAGTCTAGCCCTCCTGCTCGGATGGGTCGGTGTGATTGCGCCGTTCGTTACGGCGGGTACGGAGCGGGTGGAGCGTCTCGAGGCGACGGTTCGGACTTATGAACGGCTTCAAGGGGAGGTGTTGCTCGATGCGGCCGATCCAAGCGGTGAAGTCGAAATTTGTGAACGAGACATATGTCTGCCGACACTCTGAGGATGGCTTCACGTTGCTCGAGATGACGTTCACATTATTGTTGCTCCCCTTGTTCATCGGGCTGCTCGTCCACTTTTTAGCGCTCGGGGAGGCGTTTTACGAACAACCGCGCGGTCAAGTCAACACGACACCACAACTCATCGTCCGCAAACTGTTCGACAGTCGTGACTGTCAGGTGCGAGAAGGTAGACTCGTCGGCACGTACGTTCGACCCGATGAGACGACGTGGGCGTGGACGCTCAAGCAGATCAATCGGAACTTAGTCATGGTGGGCGAAGAGGGAGGGAACTTGTTATTTATAAGAGGAATCGATGGTTATCGCGTCGAACCGTTAGGAAACGGCTACCGGATTCAGTGGACCGACTCGATCGGCCCTCGGGAGAAGTCCGTGATGTGCATGCGCGCGGGTTCTTCGTCATCTCTACGTTAGTCCTCTTGACGTGGCTATTAGCTGCAGCTTTGTTTTGGTATACTGATATCGAACGGAGCACGGAACGTCTGACGCTCGAAATTTTGGCGATTCGCTTCGAATCCCATCTCATGGTCGCCAAACATTCGTGCCAGACAGAAGCAGAGGTCATCGTCAAACCGACCGGTACGATTTTCTGCCGACCGCTCGGGCCAGGTACGACAGAGGTCGAGATCCGATTGAAGACGGGTGAAAAGCATAAAGAGGTGATTTATTTCGATGACTAGACCGTTTTACATCATCGGGTTTATGGGTACAGGTAAATCAAGCTTAAAACGATATCTTGAAAAATCGAATCATGTCATCGATTTGGATGAAGCGCTCGAACGGCATCTTGGAATGGGTTTATCTGCTTATTTCGCCCGACACGGTGAGAGCGCGTTTCGGGCCGAAGAGACGGCGATGCTTCGAAACGTTCATGCGGACTATATCGTGACAGGCGGCGGAATCGTCGAGCGCTCAGAAAACATCGAATGGATGCGGCGGCATGGGCGCATCATCGCTCTTGAGTTGCCGTTCGAGCTTTGTTGGGAACGGATTAAAGACTCGGACCGTCCGCTCGTGCAACTTGGAAAAAGAAGCGTCGAGGCCTTGTACGAGCGCAGGCGTCCGCTTTACGCTTGCGCCGATGTGACAATCGACGCCTCATTGAGCTCGGAAGCGATTGCTTGTGAACTAGATCGGTTGAAGGAGGAAGACAAATGATTTGGATTAATCTTGGTATTATCGTGCTCGCACTCATCGGGCTAGGCGGATACGGATTTTTATTGTATCGGAACAAAATGAAGACCGATCTGCGCCGTGTGAAACGGTTGACGGAACGGTTTACGATTCGAATGAACGTGATTCAAAGCTTGGTCGGTGAGATCAAACAGCACGTCGACACGGTCAACGCATCGGTAAAGCAGATGAAGGCTTACTCGGTTAAAGTGAAAGACGAGTCGCTCGAACTGAAACAGGCAACGGTCGGCCTTACGAAAGAAATTAAGCGGACCGCTGGAATCGATCGTTCAGGCGTTTCCACTGAGACTGAAATATGAAATAATGAGGACGAAAACGTTTTCGTTTTCAATCCTCTTTATTTTTGCCCATTTTTGCTAGGCAGCGCGTCAAAAACTTGATAGAGTGGAATAGAAAACGAAATATTTCATCAAATGGATTAATTACGTTCGGGATTGGGGGATATTATGGAGAAGTTAACGTTGAAACGTACGCCTTTGTATGACCTGATTTCTACGAAGGCGAAGATGGTGGATTTTGCGGGGTTTGAGATGCCCATCATGTTCTCGTCAATCAAAGAAGAGCATCAAGCGGTTCGGGAGCGGGTTGGCATGTTCGATGTATCGCACATGGGGGAAATTCGGATTGAAGGTCCGGACGCGTTCGAAAACGTCCAACGTCTTGTGACGAATGACGTCTCGAAGCTGAATATCGGGCAAGCGCAATACAACTTGTTCTGTTTACCTGACGGTGGGGTCGTCGATGACCTGCTCGTCTATCGGCTCGATGAAGACGCGTATTGGCTCGTCGTCAACGCCTCGAATATTGAAAAAGACGTGGCCCACGTCCGTCGATACGTATCAGGGGACGTCACTGTGACCGATGAATCGGATGCGTACGGTCAAATCGCGATCCAAGGTCCGATTGCAGAAACAGTACTCGGACGCATCACGGACTTACCGCTGCATGAGATCAAGTTCTTCCGGTTTTTGAGCGGCGACGTTGCCGGTGTGCCGGCAATCGTCTCGCGGAGCGGCTATACAGGTGAGGATGGGTTCGAAGTATACGCCCGGGCCGAAGATGTCTCGAAGATTTGGACTGCGCTTGAAGCAGAACAAGTGACGCCGTGCGGGCTCGGTTCACGTGACACGCTCCGTTTTGAAGCTTGTCTACCGTTGTACGGGCATGAGTTAGACGAGACGGTGACGCCGTTCGAGGCCAACTTGAACTTTGCGGTCAAGCTCGATACCGACTTCGTCGGGAAAGATGCCCTCGTCAAACAAAAAGAAGATATTCCGCGCCGTTTGATCGGCTTGAAGCTGCTCGGCCGCGGGATTGCCCGCCAAGGTGCGCCCGTCTTGTTTGACGGCGAGACGATCGGCGTCGTCACGACGGGAACGATGCCGCCGACCGTTAACGAATCGATCGCTTGGGCCCGGATCGATCGCCGATTCATCGAACAATCAAACTTCATCGTCGAAGTTCGGGGCAAGCAAATAGAAGCCGAACGTGTGCCGACACCGTTTTATAAACGTAAATGAAACAGGGGGATTCAGAATGAACAGAATGGAATTTCGTTATTTACCGATGACCGAGCAAGACGAACGCGATATGCTCCAGACGATCGGTGTCGAATCGATCGAAGATTTGCTTGAAGATATCCCGGCCACGCTCCGGGAGACGGCATCGTTGTCTGCCATCGGCGCTCCGCTCCCAGAAGTCGATCTCGTCCGCCACATGACGAAGCTTGCCGAGAAGAACCTTCACACGAAATCACATCCGAGTTTTCTAGGAGCCGGCATGTACGACCACTTGTCGCCAAGCGTCATGAACCATATGTTGCTCCGTTCTGAGTTTTACACGGCATATACGCCGTATCAACCTGAAATTTCACAAGGTGAACTGCAAGCGATGTTCGAGTTCCAGACGATGATTTGTGAACTGACGGGGATGGACGTCGCCAACTCGTCGATGTACGACGGCATTACCGCACTCGCGGAAGCGACGTACCTCGCGAGCGCTCATACGAAGAAGAAACGTGTCATCGTCTCTGGTGCTGTTCACCCGGAAGCGAAAGACGTCATCCGCACATACGCGGATGGACCGGGACTTTCCGTTGAATATACACATGTTGCGGCCGGCGTGACGAATTTGACGGACATCGATTTGACGGACGCCTCGTGTCTCGTCGTTCAGTACCCGAACTTCTACGGGCGCGTCGAGGACTTGGCGACGCTCGCGAAAGCGGCCCATGATGCCGGTGCGCTCTTTGTCGTATCGAGCAACCCGCTCGCACTCGGTATTTTAGAGTCTCCTGGTGCGCTCGGGGCCGATATCACGGTCGGCGATGCCCAACCGTTCGGGATCCCGCAAAGTTTCGGTGGTCCATCGTGTGGCTACTTCGCCGTCAAAAAGGCGCTCATGCGTAAACTGCCGGGTCGTCTCGTCGGTCAGACGGTCGACGAGGACGGGAAACGCGGCTTCGTCTTGACGCTACAGGCACGGGAACAGCATATCCGCCGCGATAAAGCGACATCGAACATCTGCTCGAACCAGGCGCTCAATGCGCTCGCCGCCTCGATCACGATGTCCGCGCTCGGGAAATATGGGATTCGTGACATGGCCGTCCGCAACATTCAAACGGCCCACTATATGAAAGAGGCGCTGAAGTCGGCCGGTCACCCAATCATCGATGAAGGACCGATGTTCAACGAGTTCGTCGTCGATTTCGGTACCGATGCGGAAACCGTGTCACGCCGCTTGCTTGACAATGGGATCATCGGTGGATTGCCGCTCGGAACGTATGATGCTGATCGTCAAACACAGATGTTGCTATGTGCGACCGAACTGCGCACGAAAGAAGAGATTGACGGATTTATTGAAGTGGTTGGGGGGACGAACTGATGCAACACGAACAAACGCTCATTTTTGAAGTGTCACGTGCCGGACGTACCGGTTACAACTTGCCGACACCGACCGTGCCCGAAGTTGATATCGAGGCGCTGTTACCGGCGTCGATGATTCGTCAAGAGGCGGCCGAACTGCCGGAAGTGTCGGAACTAGATGTCGTTCGTCACTATACGTCGCTGTCGACGCGGAACCACGGTGTCGATTCCGGCTTCTATCCGCTCGGATCATGTACGATGAAATACAACCCGAAAGTGAACGAAGATATGGCACGTCTGCCTGGGTTCGCCCACATCCACCCGCTCCAACCGATCGAATCGGTGCAAGGGGCGCTCGAGATGATGGTCGACCTTCAAGACCAGCTCGCTGAAATCACGGGGATGGACGAAGTGACGCTCCAACCGGCAGCCGGGGCCCACGGGGAATGGACCGGACTCATGTTGATCAAAGCATTCCACCAGCATAACGGCGATATGAATCGGACGAAAGTACTCGTCCCGGACTCGGCGCACGGGACAAACCCGGCCTCGGCCGTCGTCGCCGGATTCGAGACGGTCACGGTCAAATCGGATGAGCGGGGACTCGTCGACCTCGCTGACTTAAAAGCGAAAGTCGGGGACGACACGGCAGCGCTCATGCTCACGAACCCGAACACGCTCGGTTTGTTCGAGGCAGACATTCTTGAAATTGCCAAAGTCGTCCATGAGGCAGGCGGTAAACTGTACTACGACGGTGCCAACTCGAACGCGATTCTAGGGATCGCTCGTCCTGGTGATATGGGCTTTGACGTCGTCCACTTGAACTTGCACAAGACGTTCACAGGACCGCACGGCGGCGGCGGCCCGGGCTCGGGACCAGTCGGCGTCAAGCGCGACTTGATCCCGTACTTGCCGACACCGATCGTAAAAAGAGCGGACTCAGGCTTTGCGCTCGATTACGATCGCCCACAGTCGATCGGACGCATCAAACCGTTCTATGGAAACTTCGGCATCAACGTACGCGCCTACAGCTACATTAAGACGATGGGCGCCGAAGGGCTGACGCGTGTCTCGCGCGAAGCAGTGTTGAACGCCAACTACATGTTCGCCCGTTTGAAGGACGCGTTCGATGTGCCGTACGACACGTACTGCAAGCACGAATTCGTCTTGTCGGGTAAACGTCAAAAAGCACTCGGTGTCCGTACGCTCGACATCGCCAAACGATTGCTCGACTTCGGATACCATCCGCCGACGATCTACTTCCCGCTCAACGTCGAGGAGTGCATCATGATCGAGCCGACCGAGACGGAATCGAAAGAGACGCTCGACGCGTTCTGTGACGCGATGCTTCAGATCGTCAAAGAGGCAGAAGAGAATCCGGAGATCGTTCAGACGGCGCCGCACACGACGGTCGTCAAACGACTCGACGAGACGCTCGCTGCCCGTAAGCCGGTATTGAAGTATGAGCGACGCCAACCATCCTCAATCAACTAAGCCACAACCTGCTCGCAATTCGCGAGCGGGTTTTTGATTTGTGCCAAGATGAGTGGTTGTGACGATTGTATGAACTAAAAAATGTCTTAAATGTGAATAGTTGAACAAGTGTGTGGACTTGAAACTATATAACTAGCAAACTAGTTATATAAGAGGAGGTGATGAAGATGGAATGGACTTTGAAAACGGACGAAGAACTTCGCGAATCTTTGCGTATCTGTCAATTTGATGAGGGAGAGCTCGAGCGACAAGCCGCCTTCCATAAAGGGCTGGCAGATCCAACTCGGTTAAAGATCGTCCGCCTGTTAGGCATAGCCCCGATGTGCTTATGTGAACTGTCGAGCGCGCTCGAGATGCCGAACTCTACGTTGACACATCACCTCCGTTTGCTAGAGCGTGGTGAAGTCATTCGCTCTACACGCTTGGGACGGAACACCGTTTTCCAATTGACAGAGAAAGAAGTGGGTGAACATGTTTGATCGGATTGGAGACTTTATCGCATACGACGTCCTTGATCTAAGTGGCCGTTTCGGTGAAGCTGTACAATTTTTCGTGATGGACGTCGTAAAAATAACCGTCCTGATGAGCATTATGATTTTTGTGATCGGATATATTCGCAGTTATTTCCCTGTAGAAAAAGTTCGCGACTATTTGAGTGGCAAGCGGAAAATCGGCGGATATATTGGTGCCGCTGGTCTAGGCGTCTTGTCGCCGTACTGTTCCTGCTCGACGATCCCCTTTTTCATCGGGTTCGTGGAAGCGGGTATTCCGCTCGGGATGACGTTCACGTTTCTCATCACGTCACCGATTGTGAATGAAGTTTCCATCGTCCTTCTCATCTCGATGTTCGGTTGGAAGATCGCGTTCTTATATGTATTTGCAGGGGTGATGGTCGCATTGTTCGCTGGCCTGCTAATTGAAAAGTTACATCTTGAAAAGTATGTGCAAGACTACGTATATCAAATCAAAAGTCAACAAGTCGCGGTCACAATTGAATTATCACAAGCAGATCGTTTAGTGACAGCGCTCAATAGCGTCTATGAGACCGTAAAAAAAGTGGGACCTTATTTACTGATTGGGATTGCGATCGCGGCAGGGTTTCACGGGTTCATCCCGGCCGAGTTCATTATGCGTGTCGCAGGGGGAGATAACTGGTATGGCCCAATCGTTGGAACGTTGATCGGGGTCCCGCTCTATTCCAATGCGATCGGGACGTTGCCAGTCATCGAAGTGCTCGTAGGGAAAGGGATGGCGATCGGAACGGCTCTTGCATTCATGATGTCGACCGTCGCTTTGTCTGTACCTGAAGGTCTATTGTTGAGCCGAGTGTTGAAGAAAGAGCTCGTCATCATTTTCTTCGTCATTGTGACGTTAGGGATCACGATAATTGGTTACTTATTCAATTTTATACTATGAGGAGGAGTCAAACATGAACATAAAAATTTTAGGGACCGGGTGTCGCAATTGCAAAACGCTGGAGCAAAACGTCGTAGAAGCGTTACGACTAACTGGGAAGACAGCGACGGTTGAAAAAGTGACGGACATCGAGAAAATTATGTCGTATGGAATTATGAGCACGCCTGGCCTCGTCGTCAATGAGGAAATCAAATCGGTAGGGAAAGTTTTAACACCAAAATCGATCGCTAAATTCTTTTGAACGTTCAATCAAACAAGCGTTGCCCCAACGAATGTTGGAGCAACGCTTGTTTGTGAGGGTCAGTCTTTTTTGACTTTCCCTTTCCAGTTTTTAAATCCGCCTTCAAGCATATAGATATCGGTGTAGCCATTTTTCATGAGCAGTTTGGCCGCTTGGTTCGTACGCGACTTGCCTTGACAGTACATGAGGATCGGTTGATCTTTCCGTAGCTCTTTCATCCGAAGTTTCATCTGGCCGACCGGGATATTACGGGCCCCGATGATGTGGCCTCCTTTGTACTCGTTCGGTTCACGGACGTCGATCAATTGTCCTTTGCGGAGCGAAGCGCGAAATTCTTCTTGTTTCATTTTTTTCAAACCACGAGCCGGCATGAAGCGCCAGACGATGTATGCGATGAGCGCAGCCCAGAGGATGATGACGAGGATTGTTTCGATTCCCATTGATGTTCTCCCTTTCTCTATTAAGTTTCACCAACATTCATTATAAAGAATTTAAGGTCATGAGACAATGATTGACTAGACGATTTGCCCGTTCTGCTTTCTGTTTTACACGGGTTACGCTAAAATGGAGATTGGAGAACGGAACATAAGGGGAGGCTACGCCCATGCCGACACCGAGTATGGAAGACTACTTAGAACGAATCTACTTACTGATGGTCGAGAAAGGATACGCCCGTGTATCTGATATCGCCGAACATTTAGGGGTGCATCCCTCCTCAGTCACGAAAATGGTGCAAAAGTTAGACCGGGAAGGTTATTTGGTGTATGAAAAATACAGAGGCCTAATGTTGACGAATAAAGGGCAGAAGATCGGCAAGCGGCTCGTCGAGCGGCATACGATGCTCGAGTCGTTCTTGCGGCTGATCGGAGTCGATGAAGCGCACGTCTATGAGGATGTTGAAGGCATCGAACATCATTTGAGTTCGAACACGCTTGACTGCATGACCCAATTCGTCGAATTCTTTGAAGACAAACCCGAGCTGATGGAGCAGTTTCGACAGTTTCAAGAACTGAATATGACACGCGATGAGTGAAATCGACCACTAGCCGACTGTTGAAGCGGATAGTGGTCTTTTTTTTATGCGCCTTAACCAAAATCCGAACATTAACATCGTTTTATTGAATTAAATCCTTTTTTTTGATTGGTTGTATGATAAAATGATTGCTGGATAGATAAACGAGGGGGTGACGGCGAACAATCGCCGACAAATGAATATTCAAATCAAAGGGAAGTTATTTGATGAAGCGCAGATCAAACAGCGCGTCGCTGAACTCGCGGAACAGATCGAACGTGATGCGGCCGGGACACCAATCGTCCTCGTACCCGTGTTAAAAGGTTCACTCGTGTTCGCTGCTGATTTGATGCGACAGATGAAAGGGAGCGTCCAACTGGACACGGTCGCGACTTCGTCTTACGGGAAAAAGTCGGTCTCGAGCGGTAACGTCCAACTTCGGAAAGATCTCGACCTCGACGTCGAAGGGAAATATGTCGTCATTATCGAGGACATCATCGATACCGGTCAGACACTCAAATTTTTGTGTCAGCATATGAAGCTGCATCAACCGGGAGAATTGAAAATTTGCACGTTGCTCGATAAACCGGCTCGTCGCCTCGTCCAACTTGACGCGGATTATGTCGGATTCGAGATTCCAGATGAGTTCGTCATCGGGTACGGCATCGACTACGCGGAACAATACCGCAACTTACCGTATATCGGATTTGTCGAGACAGACTAAAAGGAGCGCCTCTCGAGGCGCTCCTTTTACATGTTCGCTTTCTTTTTCTTCTTGCCCTTTTTCCCTTCGATGACGGTCAGGTGAGGGGCGTCGCTGCGATGGACGCTCGTGCGCTTCGACAGTTTGGTCACGTTCGAGCCTGATTTGGTGTTCTTTTTCTTAGCGGCCGCTGCGGAAGGTTTGACTTTTTGGCTATTGCCCGGTCGCGCCATCCGTTTTTTCGACGCTTGTGCGGTCTTCCGGTAACGCACGTCCTCGGCCGAAATTTTAGGAGCCATGAAGACCCGGTAAATCACGTAAAAGATTAACCCGAAAATACCGATGAAGAGTAGCTGTCTGAACAATCGACCAGGATCGGTCGCTAACATATGTCCGACTCCGATGAAGCCTAAGATGAACACGATGGTCGCCGCGGTCGAGCCGATTCTTTGTCTGATCATGGTGTTTTCCTCCTCTTTATCCCTCTCTTTGGACGTCCAGTTGACCGAGTTCGGAACGTTCCCACGTCTCGAACGCTTCGATGGCGACGCGAATCTGTTCGTCGTTCGGTTCTCGCGTCGTTAATAGTTGCAATGAAAGTCCTGGTTTACCGAGCACGGATAAAAACCGATGCTCCCGGAAGCGATTGGTGAATTGAAGCACCTCGAACGAGATGCCGATGACGACCGGCAACAGCGCGATCCGGCTGACGAGCCGGACCCAAAGTGGGTCGATCGGGACGACCATATAGACGCCGATGCCGACAAAAACGGTGAACAGGATGAAGCTTGAACCACACCGATAGTGGAGGCGTGAGCTTGAACGGACGTTATCAACGGTGATCGGTCGTCCGGATTCGTAGCAGTTGATAACTTTATGCTCGGCGCCATGATATTGGAAGACGCGTCTGATGAGCGGGGTCAATGAAATCAAGTATAGGTAGCTGAGCAGTAATACTAGTTTAATTCCCCCTTCGAGCAGGTTTTGAATCACGTGACCGGACAGTGCGGGCACGTTTTGGAACATAGCGGCAAGGAGCGCCGGGGTGACGTTGAAGATCAATTTTCCGAAGATGTAAGAAATGACACCGACGATGGCGATCATGATGACCATGAGGATGTTTTGCTTCTGCTCTGGTTTCTCCGTGACGTCTTCGCTCGGGTCGACGTCATAGCGATCGCTCGCGAAGTTCATGTGGGCCGATCCGTTCTTTAACGACTCGTATAAAGCGACGATGCCGCGAAGGAACGGGACTTTTTTCAACGATTGGACCCACGGGACGAGGAGTCGAGGCTGTTTGAACGTCTCGATCGATCCGTCTTTACGCCGGATGGCCGAGGCGCTCTCGGTGCGTCCTTGGAACATGACGCCTTCGACGAGTGCTTGACCGCCGACGGGGATCAACTTTTTATTTTTCATAGGTTCTCCTCGATTCTGACAAGTATATAGTTGAATTATAACGTGATTCGATCGAAAAACGAAACCTCAGGTGACGCGATTATCGCTCGTCGCATAAATTTGTTACAATAAGAAAGACTTGACGAATGAGGGGGAAGGCTTGTGCATATACTTGTCTTGAACGGACCGAATTTGAACTTGCTAGGTAGACGGGAACCGGATGTGTACGGGGATGTCTCGCTGAAAGGCTTGACGGCAGAACTGTTGCTCGAAGCACCGGGAGATGTTCGTCTCACGTTCATCCAGTCCAATCATGAAGGTGAGCTGATCGATGCGTTGCATGAGGCGTATGATTACGCGGGCGTCATCTTGAACGCCGGGGCGTATACGCATACGTCGATTGCATTGCGGGACGCGATTGCCGCTATTTCAGCCCCGGTCGTCGAAGTACATATCTCGAACGTGCATGCCCGTGAGTCGTTTCGTCACGAATCGAAACTTGCCGGTGTCTGCCTCGGCGTCATCAGCGGCTTCGGATTGACGAGCTATACGCTCGCGTTGCATGCACTCATCGAACATTGGAGGAATCGACATGATTGAACGCGTCAACAAGCTACAAGCTCAGTTAGAAATGAACGGGATCGATGGATTGCTCGTGACGAAACGAGAGAACATTCGTTACTTGTCTGGGTTTACCGGGTCGAGTGGGGTCATTTTGATCACAGCGAAGGCGGCGAGTTTCATCACGGACTTCCGCTATACCGAGCAGGCAGCTAGCCAAGTAACCGGTTATGACATCATCGAGCTCGAAACATCGCTCATCAAGTCGGTGTCTGACATCGCGAGCCGAGAAGGGGTGAAGCGTCTCGGGATCGAACAAGATGACATGACGGTCGGGACGTATCGGGCTTATGAAAAAGAAGTAGCGGCTGAACTGGTCGAGACGTCAGGAATCGTGGAAAAGCTGCGCTTGATTAAGGACGAGGCAGAGATTAAGATAATGAAGGAAGCTGCGGCGATTGCTGATGCGGCGTTTGCCCACATCCAGACGTTCATTCGCCCAGGACGCACTGAGAAAGAAGTCGCCAATGAGTTGGAGATGTTCATGCGCGGCCAAGGTGCGGATTCGTCTTCATTCGATATGATCGTCGCTTCTGGTCATCGTTCGGCATTGCCGCACGGTGTGGCCAGTGACAAAGTCATCGAAGCCGGTGAACTCGTGACGCTCGATTTCGGAGCGTACTACAAAGGGTACTGTTCGGATATTACGCGCACGCTCGCAGTCGGCGAGATCTCAGACAAATTGCGCGAGATTTATGACACGGTGTTACGTGCCCAACTGGCAGGCGTGGAAGGGACTCGGGCCGGCATCACTGGCATCGAGGCTGACGCGTTGACGCGTGACGTCATCAAAGAAGCTGGGTACGGCGAGTACTTCGGCCACTCAACCGGTCACGGACTCGGAATGGAAGTACATGAGGCGCCAGGGTTGTCATTCCGGTCTGACACGGTGCTCGAACCTGGGATGGTCGTCACAATCGAGCCAGGGATCTACATCGCCGGCATCGGTGGCTGCCGCATCGAAGATGATATCGTCATCACGAAGGATGGAAATGTCCGTCTCACGCAGTCGCCAAAAGAGTTAATCACGATCGAGGCTTAAGTCTCAGCTCATTTTTAGGAGGAAATCAATATGGTATCAGTAAACGATTTAAAGACAGGATTAACAGTCAAAACATCAGATGGTTCGATTTGGCAAGTCATCGAGTTCCAACACGTCAAACCAGGTAAAGGCGCAGCGTTCGTTCGTACAAAAATGCGCAACTTACGTTCTGGTGCGATTCAAGAGACGACGTTCCGGGGCGGCGAGCGGGTCGAACGCGCTCACATCGAACGTAAAAAAATGCAGTATTTGTATCCGATGGGCGACACGTACGTCTTCATGGATACGGAGTCATATGAGCAGCTCGAATTGACGGGCGAGCAAGTGAAAGCGGCGCTTCCGTTCATGCTCGAGAACATGGAAGTGAGCATCGCTGATTATAACGGTGAGATCCTCGGGATCGAGCTTCCGACGACGGTCGTCTTGACGATCACAGAAGCTGACCCAGGTGTTAAAGGGGATACGGCGTCGAACGTCAAAAAGAACGCTACGGTCGAGACAGGCCATATCATTCAAGTCCCGCTCTTCATCGAGCCAGGTGAAAAAGTAACGGTCGACACACGTACCGGCGACTTCATGGGACGTTATAACGGGTAATACGAGCAGTGTCCATTCAAACGAATGGGCACTTTTTTTGTCGTTGCATTCACTGGTCTGACCAGTTATAGTAGAGTAGAGATTAGTACCAGGTATAAATAGGGGGTTTATTTCATGCAAATCGATCATATTAAAGAGCTGATTGAACTGCTCGACCAGACGTCTATCCATGAGATGGAGCTCGAGACGTCCGAGTTCAAACTGTCATTAAAAAAAGAAACGGCGCAGCAAATCGTCGCGAGCACACCGCTTGCTCAACCGAGTACTGCTCCGTTATCTGGACCAGCCGTAGAAGAGAGCGAAGCGCCTCAAGCGGAAGTGAGCAACTTACGTACCATCACATCTCCGATGGTCGGAACGTTTTATTCACGCCCGGCCCCGGATAAAGACACATACGTCAAAGTAGGCGACCGTGTCGAGATGGGTCAGGTCGTCTGTATATTAGAAGCGATGAAACTGTTCAACGATGTCGAGGCCGAAATCAGCGGGGAAGTCGTTGAAATCCTCGTCGCCGACGGCGATCTAGTCGAATATGGCCAAGCGCTCTTTAGCGTGAAGTGAGGGTGCTATGAAATTACTCATTGCAAACCGCGGCGAGATCGCGGTACGAATCATTCGGGCAGCCAAAGAAATGAATATCCCGACAGTCGCCGTCTTTTCGGAGGCAGATCGTGAGGCGTTGCACGTTCGTCTCGCGGACGAGGCGTATTGTATCGGACCGAACCCGTCGAAAGACTCTTATTTGAATATCCCGAACATCTTGTCGGTCGCTTGTGCGGTCGATGCGACGATGATCCATCCTGGGTATGGATTTTTGGCAGAAAATGCCGAGTTCGCCGAGATGAGCGAAGCGTGCGGGATCCAGTTCGTCGGTCCGAGCAGCTATGCGATTCGGAAGATGGGCATTAAAGATGAAGCGAAACGGACGATGATCGAGTCAGGTGTGCCTGTCGTCCCGGGATCGAGCGGTGTCGTGACGGACGATGAGGCGATTGAACTCGCCCGAGAAATCGGTTATCCGGTCATCATCAAGGCGACGGCAGGAGGCGGCGGACGCGGGATTCGTGTCGCTTTCGACGAAGAAGAGCTCATCAAAGGACTCGTCGCGACCCGTAAAGAAGCGAAGCAAGCCTTTGGGAACGGTGACGTCTATTTAGAGAAATATATCGAATCGTTCCGTCACGTCGAGGTGCAAGTGCTCGCTGACCAGTACGGGAACGTCATTCATTTAGGAGAACGGGACTGCACGATCCAACGCCGGATGCAGAAACTGATCGAGGAGGCCCCGTCGCCTGCGATCGACGAGGCGACGCGTCAAGCGATGGGAGAAGCGGCCGTCAAAGCGGCGAAAGCGATCCAATATTCGGGCGCCGGGACGATCGAGTTTATTTATGTCCCTGAATCGAACGAGTTTTACTTTATGGAAATGAACACGCGAATCCAAGTCGAGCATCCGGTCACGGAGATGATCACCGGCTTTGATCTCGTCCAAGCGCAACTTGAAGTCGCGCTCGGGCATCCGCTCGCCATCTCACAGGCCGATATCGTCTTTAGCGGTCATTCGATCGAATGCCGCATTAACGCCGAAGACCCGTTCACCGACTTCCGTCCGATGGCCGGCAAGATCGATCAATATATCGTTCCAGGAGGAATGGGGGTACGGGTCGACAGCGGCTTATACGCAGGTGCCGTCATCCCGCCGTTCTATGACTCGATGGTGGCGAAGTTGATCGTCCACGCCCCTACGCGCGAGGAAGCGATTGCGAAGATGCTCCGTGCCCTTGACGAGTTCACGGTGTCGGGTATTCATACGACGATTCCGTTCCATCAACAAGTCATGGCGCACGAACATTTCCGTAACGGTGCGTTCGACACGAAATTTGTCGAAAAAGAAATGATACTGACGAAATGAGTCGAACGAGGAAGCCCGAACATTATTTCGGGCTTCCTTGTTTTTTGTACTGAATTTGTGAGTGCTTTATGCTAAACTATCACAGTCAACAACCCGCCACTTAACGCCTTGACGGTCCGTTTGAGGTGGGGGCTTGCGTCCATCGAGGACTCGACGGCGCCTCTACCCTCGTAGAGTACGGTTACGCTCGTTCCTGCCCGGTAGTGCGGACGGCGCTCATGCGCCTCCTACCTTCGCGTGGCGGAACATCGGGACGGTTGACCTCGCCCCTTCCATGGGGGTCATGCTCCCGTGGCACCTGTACCGATGTGTTCGATGCCTTTCCGATGCAGGTTCATCGCGCCGACGCGGTCATCATTCGATCGGTACCGGCAGTTCTTGCATTGGAACGTGTGCAGCTTCTTGTCCCGGTTCGCGGGTGGCTTTAAACGTGCCTCGCTTGTGCTTCACCATTCTTCCGTCGTAGAAGGTGGTCTCGCCCTGGCTGTCGTACGTGACCGCCAGGAAGTTGATGCCGAGGTCCACACCGACGATGTTTGTGACGCAAGCGTCGTCGAGTTCGGGGAACGTCTTCGTCACGGGGATGTGTAGGAACCATTTCTCGTGTTTGTGCACCAGTTTGGCTGTGCCGAACCGCCACGTTCCGTTGAAGTACTGCCTCATGCCCTTACGCGCATAGTCCAGCTTGATCCGTCCGTCCAGCGTGTTCACGCTGAACCGGTCCTGGGTGAGCGAGTAGTCGCGGTTCCAGACGAGGTCGTATTCGGGACGCTTGAACTCCACACGGGACCACGCGTGCCCGTTCGACTTCGCCGACTTGTACCGAGCGATCACCGTCTTCATGACCGACTGGGCCATCTGGCTCTTCAGGCCGAACCGTTGCCGGAGCTCGGCATAGTGCGAGTCGTTGAGGCTCGCCTGGTTCAGGTCCCTCGTCTCGAAGACGTGTCCCGACAGCCAGTCACAAGCCGACCGGTATGCGTCCATCGTTGCCCTCAGGATAGCCGCTTGAGGGGGCGGGACGAAGAGTTGGACCTTCGCAGTGATGGTGGACATTGGGTTCACCGCCTTTCACTAGAGATAATATTTTTTTCCCGTAGAGAACAGTTTACAAACGAACAACCGGAGAGGATGGGCAAGAGATGAGGCCGGTATCGATAGCGACGTTGTCTGCCAAAACGGACATGCGTGATTCAGTCCCGGCGGCAATTTCTCCCCCACTTATCGTCGGGCTGTGCCCGGAGCACGATTGAAGTAGGGGTATCCTTGCCGATTAAAGATGAAAGCAAGCAAAAGGAGAGTATCTGAATGAAACGTCATGAAGCACGGGAAAAAGCGATTCAAACGCTTTTTCAAATCGAAGTATCAAAACTTGAGGTAGACGAGGCTATCGAATTTGCCCTCGACGGCATGGAAACAGATCCATTCTACGAGCAACTCGTCGTTGAAACGTTGGAGAAGAAAGACGAGATCGACGCGTTGCTCATCGAGAACTTAAAGAACTGGCGGCTTGACCGACTCGGCAACGTCGAGCGGACGATTCTTCGGATGGCGACATATGAATTGCTGTATGTCGAAACGATTCCAGATAAAGTCACGATCAATGAAGCGGTCGAACTCGCTAAGTCATTCGCTGACGAAGAAGCGGCCAAACTCGTGAACGGCGTACTCGGAAACATCATTAAAGCGTAAGTATAAACAGAGAAGACACCACACCAACTACAGAGAAACCTAACATAACGGGGGATGAGAGAGATGGCAGTAGTGATCGACGGGAAACAAATCGCAGCATCGTATCGGGAAACGTTGAAAGATCAGGTGACAGCTCTTCGGGCGCGCAGTATCACCCCGAAATTAAAAGTCATTTTAATCGGGGACGACCCAGCGAGCCACAGTTACGTTCGCGGGAAAGAGCGAGCGGCCAAAGAGATTGGCATCGACTCGCAAATACTTCGATTTGATGATGACATGACCGAAGCGGATTTACTGAAGCTGATTGATTTATTGAATGAAGATCAAGCGGTACATGGGATTCTCGTCCAACTCCCGTTACCGAACCATATCGATGAATCGCGCGTCATCATGCGAATTTCACCAGACAAAGACGTCGATGGCTTCCATCCAGAGAACGTCGGGAAGATGATGCTCGGTCTTGACACGCTGTTGCCGTGCACGCCGCATGGCATTTTACACCTCGTCAAAACGCAGACCGACCTCGTCGGGAAGCATGTCGTCGTCGTCGGGAGAAGTCAGATCGTCGGCAAACCGGTCGGCATGCTGTTTTTGAACGAGTCGTCGACTGTCACGTATTGCCATTCGAAGACGGCTGACCTCGGAGCGATGACGAGACAGGCCGATATTTTGATCGTCGCGGTCGGACGGGCCGGACTCGTCACGGCCGACATGGTCAAACCAGGTGCGATCGTCATCGACGTCGGTGTCAACCGTGTCGACAATCGTCTCGTCGGGGACGTCGACTATGAAGGTGTCAAAGACGTGGCGAGCGCCATCACGCCTGTACCTGGCGGCGTCGGACCGATGACGATCACGATGCTCATGCATAACACGGTCGAGGTCGCTTCGCGTGGCTAATGCGATTCAAGTGTCCGAAGTCGTCCGTTACGTCAAACGACAGCTTGACGACGATCCGATTTTACAACAAATCGCGGTCGTCGGTGAGATCTCGAACTTTAAACGTTACGCTTCGGGTCATTGCTATTTCACGTTGAAAGATGAGGCGTCTCGTATGAAAGCCGTCATGTTTTCACGTGACGCCAGAACGCTCACGTTCGAACCGACAGACGGGATGAACGTCGTCGTCGTCGCGCGCGTGACGATGTACGAGGCGACGGGTGACGTTCAGCTGTACGTTGAACTGATGCGTCAAGACGGTGTCGGTCTATTGTTTGAACGTTACGAGGCGAGAAAACGCGAACTCGAAGCGAAGGGGTGGTTCGACGCGGGCCGGAAGCGTTCGCTCCCGGCCTTCCCTGAACGAATCGGGATCATCACGTCCCCCAAAGGTGCTGCCTTGCACGACATCGCGACGACACTGCGGCGCCGGGCGCCACACGTAGCCATCACGTTCGCCCCGGTTGCCGTCCAAGGTGACTTGGCGGCCCCGCAAGTGGCGAGTGCGATTCGCTGGATGAACGAACGGACGGACTGTGACGTCTTGATCGTCGGCCGGGGCGGCGGCTCGATCGAGGAACTGTGGGCGTTCAACGAAGATATCGTCGTTGAAGCGATTTACAACTCGACGATTCCGGTCATCTCGGCCGTCGGTCACGAAACCGACTTCACGCTTGCCGATTTTGTCGCCGATTTACGTGCGGCCACACCGACGGCTGCGGCGGAACTTGCGACGGCGACGATCGATGCGCAGCGAAAAGACGTCGAGCGTTTGACGATGCAGTTGCAGCGTTCCGTCACGAATCAAATGACAGCTGTGCGCGACCGGCTCGAACGGGCGGCGAACAGCTACGGGTTGAAGTCGCCGCGGTTCACGCTCTCACAAAAGCGGGACCGGTTCGCTCAGGCTGAGATCCGGCTCGAGCAAGGTGTCACCAAACAACTGACGTTCGCCCGCCATCGTCTCGCTCAATCGCAGCAGCGGCTCGATGTCCGGAATTTGGCTCGGGCACTGCGGACGAACGATGAACGGTACCGTCAATTTGAAGGACGACTGAACCGGATTCGGCCGCTCGAACGGCCGACCGAACGCTTTGCCGCGCAGGTCGGCAGGTTGCATGCGGTCAGCCCGCTCGCGGTCCTATCCCGAGGCTATACGCTTACCGAGCAAGACGGGACGTACGTGAAAGATGTCAAACAACTACATGACGGAGTCGTGACGATCCGTTTCCGAGACGGTCACGCCGTCGCGGAAGTGAAGGAGAGACATTATGGCGAAGAAACAAGAAGAACAGACGTTTGAGACGGCGCTAGCCCGACTCGAAGACATCGTGGCGAAACTTGAGACTGGAGAAGTCGCGCTTGAAGAAGCGATGACGCTCTACGAGGAAGGTGTTCGTCTGTCGGCGCTTTGTCAGTCAAAATTGACGGCTGCCGAAAAGAAAATGGACGAAATTTTAGAACTTGACGGTACGCTCCGTGACAAAGGAGGCGCCGTATGAGTCAGTTGATGCTCGATGAGTGGAAACGTGCGGTCGAACAGGCGATGAGTCGTCTCGTTGACGACGCTTCCATGCCGGAGCGACTGTTCGAAGCGATGACCTATTCATTAGAGGCGGGTGGGAAACGGATTCGTCCGGCCCTCCTGTACGCCGTCCTCGATACATACGGCCGACCGATTGAAATTGGTCACGAAGCCGCCGTCGCACTCGAGATGGTACATACGTATTCACTCATTCATGACGATTTGCCGGCGATGGACGACGACGATGTCCGCAGAGGCCGTCCGACGAACCATCGCCAGTTTGATGAAGCGACCGCGATCCTTGCGGGCGATGCGCTCTTGACGGACGCATTTCAAGTGATCACCCGCACGCACGCCGCGCCTGAAAAACTAGTGAGTTTGATTTCACGGTTCAGCGAGGCGGCCGGTAGCGCCGGGATGGTCGGTGGACAGCTAGACGACATGCTAGCCGAGAAACGACTACACGTATCGCTAGAGACGCTTCAGTCGATTCATGCCCGCAAGACCGGGGCGCTGCTCGTCTATGCGCTCGAAGCAGGAGCGATTTTGGCCGATGCGTCCGCAAGCGACCAAGCGGCATTGAAGCGTTTCGGAGCGCATCTCGGTGTTGCGTTCCAAATCCAAGATGACATTTTAGACGTCGAAGGCGATGAGGCGTTGATCGGGAAACGCGTCGGTTCGGACGAAGGGAACGATAAATCGACGTATCCGAAGCTGCTCGGTCTTGACGGTGCGAAACAAGCGCTCGCTCAAGAAGTCGCGCAAGCTGAAGCTGCGCTCGCCGAACTGTCGGTCGCTTCACCTCGTTTGCATGAGCTACTTTATTTTGTCGTCAAACGCAATCATTGACTTTAGGTGACACGATGAGCACATCGTGTCACCTTTGTTTTTCTGTATGTATAGCATATATGGACACATTCTTGTAAAATGTAAGGTACGAATCAGTAATACGACAGGAGAAAGGATGGTCATCATGGACCTGACATCCATTCAAGACCCGTCATTTTTAAAGAAAATGTCGGTGACCGAGATCGAAGCGCTTGGCGCAGACATCAGACGGTTCTTGATTGAAAAATTGGCAGAAACGGGAGGGCATCTCGGACCGAACCTCGGCGTTGTCGAGTTGACGCTTGCCTTACACCGTGTATTTGACAGTCCGAAAGATCAACTCGTATGGGACGTGGGGCATCAAGCCTATGTCCACAAAATTTTAACGGGACGGACGAACCAGTTCGACACGCTTCGCCAGTATAATGGCTTATGTGGGTTCCCGAAGCGCTGTGAGAGCGAGCACGATGTATGGGAGACGGGGCACAGTTCGACCTCGTTGTCGGCGGCAATGGGGATTGCCATCGCCAACGAGCTAAAAGGGCGAGCGGATGATCGCGCCATCGCCATCATCGGAGACGGTGCTCTCACGGGCGGAATGGCGCTCGAAGCACTCAATCACATCGGGGCCGAGAAACAAAACGTCATCGTCATTTTAAATGACAATGAAATGTCGATCGCGCCAAACGTCGGGGCGATGCATAATATGCTCGGCCGGATGCGGGCGTCACGTAAACTGAAGCATGCCCGCGAGGAAGTCGAAGCGCTCATCAAGCACATCCCGATTGTCGGAAGTTCGCTCGAACGCAGTGGCGAACGAGTCAAGGACATGTTGAAGTCGGCACTCATACCGGGTACGTTCTTCGAAGAACTTGGCTTCACTTACTTCGGACCGACGGACGGTCACGATTTGAAAGATTTGCTCGAGACACTCGAGTATGCGAAAAAAATTGATGGACCGGTACTCGTCCATGTCATCACGAAAAAAGGCAAAGGCTATCGTCCGGCCGAACTAGATGGCATCGGGACGTGGCACGGTCTCGGACCGTACAAGATTGAATCTGGTGAAGTCATTAAAGGGAAAGTCAAAGGACCGAGCTATTCAAAAGTCGTTGCCGAAACGATCACGAAAGTCGCGGAGACGGATGAGCGTGTGACGTTGATCACGCCAGCGATGAGCGTCGGTTCGAAACTGGACTGTTTCAACAAGCAATTCCCGGAACGCATGTTTGACGTCGGCATCGCCGAGCAACATGCGGTCACGCTCGCCGGAGGTCAAGCGACACAAGGTCTCAAACCGGTCGTTTCAATCTATTCGACGTTCTTCCAGCGCGCCTATGATCAGCTCGTACACGATATTTGCCGCCAAAACTTGAACGTCGTCTTCACGATTGACCGGTCGGGCCTTGTCGGCGCCGACGGGGAGACGCACCAAGGCGTGTTCGATATCGCCTTCATGCGCCATGTGCCAAACATTCGGATTTTGATGGCGAAAGATGAGGAAGAATTGCAACATCTCGTCTACACGGCGTTAAAATATGATGATGGACCGATCGCTGTGCGGTTCCCGCGCGGAGAAGGCATCGGTACCCCGATGAGTGAGACGTTGCGTGAACTTCCGCTCGATGAGTGGGAAGTCGTGGCTGACGGGACGGACGTGGCCATCTTGACGTTCGGGCCGCAAGTGCAAGATGCGCTAGAAGTGAGAACGCTCCTCGAAGGACAACGGAGCGTACGGGTCATCAACTGCCGTACGATCAAACCGCTCGACGATGCGATGCTTACCGCACTCTATGAGGAAGGCATCCCGCTCGTCACGCTCGAAGAGGCCGTTCTTGCCGGAGGATTCGGAAGCAGCGTGCTCGAGCATGCGAGTGATGCGAGACAGTTCCCGCGCGTCCTTCGTCTAGGGATTCCGGACCGTTATATTGAACATGGCGCGGTCAATCAACTGCTAGAAGAGATCGGACTCAGACCGTCTCAAATCGCGGAATCGGTAGAGCAGTTCATTCAAATGACAAATCGACAGAATGTGTGAGGAATTATGGAAAAACGAAATAAAACAAGATTAGATGTATTGCTCGTCGATCGCGGGTTAGCGGAGACGAGAGAGAAAGCGAAACGGGCCGTCATGGCCGGAATCGTATACAGCGGGACGGAGCGGCTCGATAAAGCCGGCGATAAAGTGTTTGACGACATCCCGCTCGAAGTCAAAGGGCAGACGATGCCTTACGTCGGCCGTGGCGGATTAAAGCTTGAAAAAGCACTCCAAGTGTTCCCGCTCGACGTCTCCGGACGTATCGGGATTGATATCGGCTCGTCGACGGGTGGTTTCACCGACTGTGCCCTTCAAAACGGGGCGACGCAAATGTATGCGGTCGACGTCGGTTACAATCAGTTGGCTTGGAAGCTTCGGAGCGACGAACGTGTCGTCGTCATGGAACGGATGAACTTTCGGCACGCAACGAACGAGCAGTTCCCGATTCAACCCGACTTTGCGACGATTGACGTCTCGTTCATCTCGCTTCGGCTGATGATTCCGCCGTTAAAACAAATTTTAAAACCGGACGGTGTCGTCATGGCGCTCATCAAGCCTCAATTTGAGGCCGGTAAAGCGGATGTCGGTAAAAAAGGCATCGTTCGGGACCGGTCGATTCATGAACGCGTCGTCAATGAGATGGTCCGCTACTTCGCATCTGAAGGGTTCTGGGTCGAAGGGCTCGACTTCTCGCCGATCACTGGCGGTGACGGCAATATCGAATTCTTGCTGTTCGCCCGTTACACGGGGATCGGTGGGGTCGAACCAGCTCTCGACGTGTCAGCGGTCATCGACAAGGCACATACTCAACTGAAGAAAACCGTATGAACAGCTGCAGACGATTTGTCTGCAGCTGTTTTTAAAGGTGGTTGCTCACCATATCTTTCCTTTTCAACCTTGGAATGGTAGACCTTTTTTCGTCAATACTTTAGAATGATACTGTATATGTGAAACGAAAAATGAGGTGTCAGGGCGTATGAACAAAGGACAGCGATTGATTAAAATTCGAGAAATCGTTACGAATCGTGAAATTGAGACCCAAGATGAACTCGTGGACGAACTCCATCGGTCTGGTTACCCAGTGACGCAAGCGACGGTGTCGCGTGACATTAAAGAACTTCATCTCGTCAAGGTGCCGCTCAACGACGGCCGCTATAAGTATAGTCTGCCGGCCGACCAGCGCTTCAACCCGTATGGCAAGATGAAACGGATACTCGGCGACAGCTTCGTCTCAGTCGACTCGGCCCAAAACTTGGTCGTCATGAAGGTGTTGCCTGGTAATGCGGACGCGATCGGCGTCTTGATTGACCACCTGTCATGGGATGAATTGATCGGGACAGTGTGCGGGGATGATACGATCTTGATGATTGCGCGGGATGAGGACCAAGCGAAACAAATCATCGAACGACTACTCGGAATGTTATGAGGTGAATTATCGGATGTTAGCAGAACTATCGATCAAACAATTTGCGATCATCGATGAATTGAACGTCACGTTCAAGCGCGGGATGACCGTATTGACCGGGGAGACCGGGGCGGGAAAATCAATTCTCTTGGATGCGATCGGACTGCTCGTCGGTGGACGGGGTTCGAGTGAATTCGTGCGTTACGGTCAAGATAAAGCGGAAATCGAAGGGCTGTTCGTCGTCGAACCCGATCATTTGATCATCGAGGCGGCGACGCAGTACGGAATCGAGATCGAGGAAGGGACCGTCATTTTGCGCCGTGATTTACATAGTAGCGGCAAGAGTGTGTGTCGTGTCAACGGCAAAATGATGCCGCTGTCGACGTTGCGTGAGTTGGGACGTCTCTTGGTCGATATTCATGGACAACACGAGCATCAACATTTGATGGATGCCGAGCATCATCTCGGCATATTGGACAGTTTCGGCGAAACGGATTTGGCCCCGTTGTTAGCGCGTTATCACGAGACGTACACCGATTGGAAACGTGTCGCTGATGAACTGAAACGACTCAGTCAGAGCGAGCAGGAATTGGCCCAACGAATGGACTTATTATCGTTTCAAACGAATGAAATCGACGCGGCCGAGCTCAAAGTCGGGGAAGAGCAGGCGTTGACTGAAGAACGGAACGAACTTGCAAACTTTGAACGGATTCATCAGCACGTCCGCTTGTCTTACGACGCCGTTGCGGACGAGGGGAAAGGGATTGATCAAATCGGCATCGCGATGCGGGAGATGGAAGAAGGTTCGGCGCTCACGGCATCACTTGCGCCGATGGCCGAGATGATCTCGAACGCATACTTCCTGCTTGAAGACGCCAAGTTCCAATTGCGCGACCAACTCGATTCGCTTGAATTTGATCCGATCCGGCTCGATGAGATTGAAACGCGCCTCGCGTTGTTCCAACAATTGAAACGGAAATACGGGGCGACGATTGACGACGTCATCACGTACGGAGAAAAAATCACAGAAGAGTTAAAAACGATGACAAATCGGGAAGAACATCTTCAAGAAATAACAGATCGTCTCGACAGGCTCGAACATTTGATGCGTTCGGCCGGCCTCGAGTTGTCGGCAGCAAGGAAACGAGCAGCCGGCGAGCTTGAGAAGGCAATTCAGCGTGAGTTGAAAGAGCTCTATATGGAGAAGACGAAATTTGAGGTCCGATTCAAAGAAGTGTCGTGCAAGGCGGACGGGCTCGATCAAGTCGAATTCTATATGATGACGAACGTCGGAGAGCCGTTCAAGCCGCTAGCGAAAGTCGCCTCAGGCGGAGAGCTGTCACGGGTCATGCTCGCGTTAAAATCGATTTTCTCAAGGACGGTCGGTGTCGCGTCAATTATTTTTGACGAAGTCGATACGGGTGTCTCGGGACGGGTTGCCCAAGCGATGGGAGAGAAGATCTTCCGCTTGTCGGTCGGTTCACAAGTGCTTTGTATCACGCATTTGGCCCAAGTGGCCGCCATGGCGGATCATCACTTGTATATTACGAAGACCGAGACGGACGAACGGACGAAGACAAACGTCGCCGCGCTTAGCCATGAGGACCGCATCGATGAACTCGGAAGAATGATTGCCGGTGCGCAAATGACCGATTTGACGAAACAGCATGTGGAGGAGCTGCTTGATATGTCCCTCCAATTAAAACGGAAGTTTATCGAAGGAGTGTCTTAATTGATTACATTATGCATTGCGGACGACAATCGTGAAATCGTCGACTTGTTGACTCGACAACTTGAGTCCGAGTCCGACTTGAAAGTCGTAGGGACCGCTTTCGACGGCGAAGCATGCCTAGACGTCGTCAAGACACACCAGCCGGACGTGCTACTGCTAGATATCATCATGCCGCATCTTGACGGGATCGGTGTGCTAGAACGGCTTCAAGTAGACTTGCCGCACACGAAGCCGGAAGTGATCATGCTCAGCGCTTTCGGAAAAGATGAAGTCACGAAACAAGCCGTTCAACTGGGTGCTTCTTATTTCTTGGTCAAACCGTTCAACATTCAACAACTGATCTCTAAAATCCGCGAGCTGGCTGCGGGTTCAAGCCGCGAATTCGAGCCGATGTCGCCAGAAGAACTCGACATCTCGCTCTTGTTGCAACAGCTCGGCATCTCGCCGCGGATCAAAGGATTTAAGTATATCCGCCAAGCGGTCGTCTATGTGAGGGAGCGGCAAGAACTTTTAGGGTTGATCACAAAGGAATTGTATCCGATGATTGCCAAAGAACATGAGACGACGTCGTCTCGGGTCGAGCGGGCGATGCGTCACGCGATTAAGACGGCTTGGGAAAACGGGATGCGGGATCACGAGATGTTTGACGGTCGTCCAGAGCGGGAGCGCAGCCCGAAAAACTCAGAATTTATTTCGTATTTCGTAACGTACCAATCGTTCAAACAACAGTGAAGGAGTCAGGGGAATCCCCCTGATTTCTTTTCTGTTTTATAAAGAAAGCGCTTGCATTTTTGATGACTCTTGTTATAATAAAGGTGTACCAAGTTACTTGGACGAGCGTCAGATGAACGCTTTCTAACATGTTCCGGAACAGGTTAGAGCAAGAAATCATCTCGGCTCGCTATCCGTTAATAGCTCAGAGGTGCGAACGACATCTCAAATCGTTATTGTTCCGACGAGAGGTCGCGACATTCGCTCATTTGCGAGACGATTCCGACATCGGTTCGAAGCTAGGGACCCATGTCAGGGTAAAACGAATCGTTCAGTTGACCAAAAGGAGTGTTGTCAATCGTTGAACATCTCAATGGCAAGCGTTCGACTTCACAATGGATGGTTGGACATGACCCGATGAACATTTGTTAGTAACTCGAATGAGTACGTTTCCGTTCACGCAAGACGGCAGTTACTAATTTCTTTCAAACTTCTTCATTAAGAAGACCATTGGATCTCATGTCAAAGCAGTATAGCAAGTATGAAAGGAGATCATCCGTAGTGATCACAATTCAATATGAATAAAAAGGTTCCGCACTTGAAATGAAGTCAAGTTAGGGAACCTTTTTTTTGTGTTCAAGAATCTATTCGTGGGACTTTTCCTGTCTTCTTGTCGCGATTAAAGATATATCCTGCAACGAAACCGATACCGCCCATTGCCAGTAACAGACCGAACGTTCCTTGCAACATCGATGCTGCAGCAACCGACTCGATCCATGTGAATGGGGCACTCGTTTTTAAAAAGAAGCTGTCACGTAAAAGTTTGATGCCGTAAACACCGAATAGGCCTGGGATGATTAGGATCAGAAGCGCGATCACACGCATAGTATCTCCTCCTTTTCCATTCATTATTTTAACAGAAAACGAGAGCGGAGACACTGCCTTTTTCGAAGAGTTGCGAAAAGGAAGGCGGTTGAGTAGCATGAATATAGATTAGGAAAATGGGGGATTTTAAAAATGAATAAACGATTGTTGATTGTCGGAGCGGGGAAAGGCGGGACCGAGGTGCTCAAGATGCTCCTTGATTCCCCACTTGTCACCGTCGCTGCCGTCATCGACTCGGACATAGAGGCAGAGGGATTGAAGCTTGCACGGAGTTGGGGGATCCAGACTTCGAGCGATTGGCGCGCGTGTGCCGACAAAAAAGTCGACTTTGTGATCGAGACGACCGGACAGAGCGAGACGTTCGTTGAACTGAAGGACCATTTTTCGGAGGCGGTCGTGCTGCCAGGCGAGTTTATTCGGATCGTCGTCGAGCGGCTGAAGCAGAACCAACAGATGCTCGAAGCGATCATCGACTGTACGAGCGAGGCGATCTCGGTCGCCGACCATAACGGGAATACGATTTTAATCAATCCGTCCTATACCCGCTTGACCGGATTTAAAAAAGAAGATGTCGTTGATAAACCGGCGACGGCCGACATTGGAATGCAGGAGAGCGTGCACTTGAAAGTGTTATCGACCGGTCAAGGCGTACGTGATATTCGGATGCAGATCGGGGCGACGCGCCGAGACATCCTCGTCAACGCCGAACCGATTGTGGTCGAAGGGAAACTGCGCGGTTCCGTCGGCGTCATTCGCGACGTGTCACAAATTCGGGCGTTGCGTGATGAGTTGAAGGAAGCGAAGACGCGGATTCGCAACTTGGAGGCGAAATATCAATTTACAGATATCATTGCGACGAGCGAAGCGATGCGCTTTGTCATCGAACAAGCCCGCCTAGCGGCGCTCACGCCGGTCACCGTGCTCATACGCGGCGAGTCCGGCACCGGAAAAGAACTGTTCGCCCACGCCATTCACGGCGAATCGCCGCGGAAGTTTAAAAAGTTTGTCCGGGTCAACTGTGCAGCCATCTCGCCGACGCTGTTAGAGAGCGAACTGTTCGGGTATGAGGACGGTGCGTTCAGCGGGGCAAGGCGCGGCGGGAAAGTCGGCTATTTCGAGGAGGCGGACGGCGGATCTTTGTTTTTAGACGAGATTGGCGAACTCCCGGTCGACGTTCAAGTCAAGCTGCTCCGTGTCCTCCAAGAACATGAAATCGTTCGAGTCGGGGGCACGAACGCGATCCCGGTCGATGTCCGGATCATCGCGGCGACGAACGCGAACTTAGAACAGAAAGTGGCGGACGGGACGTTTCGTGAGGATTTATATTATCGGATCAACCGGATGCCGATCCACATCCCACCGCTCCGTGACCGACTTGAAGAGATCGAGCCGCTTTGCGAGCGGATCATCCGTAAACTGAATCAAGAGTACGGTCGACTCGTCCACGGGGTCGATCAAGCTGCGATTGAACTATTAAAGAGTCAATACTGGAAAGGGAACGTCCGTGAGCTTGAGAATGTGATCGGCCGGGCGATGATTTATATGGCGAGTTCTGAGCAATGGATCGCTCCCCATCACCTTCAACTATCGACACGGACCGTCACGGCGCGATCAGTCGAAGCCGTATCGCTTCAAGACGCCGTCGCTCGCTATGAACGAGATTTGATCGACCGGGCGATCGCTGAAGCGGACGGGAACAAATCAGAAGCAGCGCGGCGGTTACACATCTCGATCCGGACGCTGTATAATAAACTTGAACGTCTGCAGTAATATGCATGCATAATTTTGCTTACTGTGTAATATATTGCAGGGTGACCTCTTGTTTAAAGCGCTTTCAAAAATGGAAACAAACTTGCATAATATAAAGTGTAGACAGGTTAGGGGGGACAACGATGAACTTTGACAGGATGCTCGAACGGGCAAAACGGTTAGATGGATGTACCGTGTCGATTGCCGGGGCGGCCGACGTGGAAGTGATCCGCGCCGTCAAGCTTGCGACCGACCATGGATTGTCACGATTTATCCTATTCGGTGACGCCCGGGAAATTAAACGCTTGTGTGATGAACATGACATTGCCGAGTCGACAATCGATATTTTGCACGTCAAGGGAGAAGCCGATATCGCCAAACGAGCGACACTTGCGGTTCGAAACGGCGAGGCTGATGTTCTCATGAAAGGAATGGTGTCGACCTCGGTCTTTATGAAGGCGGTGCTCAGCCGGGAGTCGGGACTCAGGACGAGCCGGACGCTAAGCCACGTCGCCTTGTTCCAAATTCCAAATCGGGAGCGGTTGATCGGTGTGACCGACGCGGCAATCCATATCGCTCCGACGCTCGAAGAAAAAGTCGATATCATTCATAACGCGGTCGGCGCGATGCGAGACATCGGTTACGAGTTGCCGCGTGTCGCTGCCATCGCGGCAGTTGAAGTGGTCAATCCGCAAATGACCGCGACGATGGACGCCGCACTCCTTGCCCAGATGAACCGGCGCGGTCAAATCAAGGGTTGCGTCGTCGACGGACCGCTCGCACTCGACAACGCAGTCGACATGATTGCCGCCAAACAAAAAGGGATCGCTAGTGAAGTGGCCGGACAAGCCGACTTATTGCTCGTTCCATACATAGAGGTCGGCAACGTCCTTTATAAATCGATCATGTACTTCGCCGGGGCCAGCGTCGCGGCGATCGTCGTCGGGGCCAGTGCCCCCGTCGTCTTGACAAGCCGGGCCGACACGGCCGAGGCGAAACTTTATTCGCTCGCGTTCGCCCTATTGCACGCTAAAAAATAACTGATGACTCAGGAGGAATAAAAAATGATGGAAACAAACATGGAACCACGCTTTCGAATTTTTGACGTATTGCAGGCTGAAGACTATGAGCAGATCGTATTTTGCCAAGATCAAGCATCAGGCTTGAAAGCGATCATCGCGATTCATGATACGACGCTCGGACCAGCCCTCGGCGGACTGCGGATGTGGAATTATACATCAGAAGAAGAGGCGCTCACAGACGTGCTACGTCTCGCCAAAGGGATGACGTACAAGAATGCGGCGGCGGGACTCAACCTCGGCGGCGGAAAAGCCGTCATCATCGGGAACGCGAAGACGGACAAATCGGAAGCATTGTTCCGTGCCTTTGGCCGCTACGTCCAGTCGCTCAGCGGTCGCTACATCACGGCTGAAGACGTCAACACGACCGTCGCCGATATGGACTTCATCCATATGGAGACCGACTACGTGACGGGCGTCAGCCCGGCGTTCGGCTCGAGCGGCAACCCGTCTCCTGTTACTGCGTACGGTGTCTATCGCGGCATGAAGGCGGCCGCGAAGTGGAAGTTCGGTTCCGACTCGCTCGCCGGCAAGACGGTCGCCGTCCAAGGTGTCGGGAACGTCGCCTATAACTTGTGCCGCCACTTGCATGAGGAAGGCGCGCATCTGATCGTCACGGACATTAACGAAGACGCGCTCAAACGGGCCGAGACGGACTTTGGGGCGACAGTCGTCAAACCGGATGAGATTTATGCGGTTGAGTGTGACATCTTCGCGCCATGTGCGCTCGGTGCGGTCATCAACGATGCGACGATCCCGCAACTGAAAGCTCAAATCGTGGCCGGTGCGGCCAACAACCAACTCGCTGAAGACCGTCACGGCGATGTGTTAGAGGAGCGAGGTATTCTGTACGCACCTGACTTCGTCATCAATGCAGGCGGTGTCATCAACGTGGCCGATGAGCTCGAAGGGTACAACCGCGAGCGGGCCATGAAGAAAGTCGACTTGATTTATGACAACATGCAACGTGTGTTCGAAATCGCTGAACGGGACGGGGTACCGACTCACGTCGCGGCAGAGAAGATGGCCGAAGAGCGTATCCAGATGATGTCGCGTTCGCGCAGCCAGTTCTTGAAAGTCGAAAAGAGCCTGTTAGGTGGGCGCTAACATGACGAGACAACTCGTTCTAGCGATCAACCCGGGATCGACGTCAACGAAAGTCGGTTTATTTGAGGGCTCAGACGAAATTTTGTCGAAAACGGTCCGCCACGGAGAAGATGTCACAGGATTGTCACTCCCGGAACAATTGCCTCACCGGGAGCGAGAAGTACGGGACTTGTTAATTGAATCAGGCATCGCCGGCGAATCGTTGTCGGCGATTGTCGGTCGCGGCGGACTGCTCGCCCCAATGACTTCGGGGACATATGTTGTCAATGAACTCATGCGCGAAGATCTCACGAGCGGGCGCTACGGCGTGCACGCATCCAACTTGGGCGGCTTGATCGCCCATAAGCTCGGAGAATTATTTCAAGTACCGAATTTTATCGTCGACCCGGTAGTCGTCGACGAGATGCATGACCTCGCTCGAGCGACGGGCATGCCAGAAATCAATCGACGGAGCATCTTCCACGCCTTGAATCAAAAAGCCGTGGGCAAGCGCTTCGCAGCAGAAAATGGAAGCGATTACAACGAGCTCAACTTGATTATCGCGCATCTCGGGGGCGGCATCACGGTCGGGGCGCACGCGTCCGGGAACGTCATCGATGTGAACAATGGACTCGACGGGGACGGTCCGCTCGCACCGGAACGAGCCGGCTCGATTCCTGTTGGACAGGTAGTAGAACTATGTTATAGTACCAGGTATAATAAAGGCGACATGAAACAGAAAATCGTCGGTCGCGGTGGGTTATATGCGCATCTCGGTACGGTCGACGCCATCGAGATCGAAGACCGGATGGCAGCAGGTGACGATAAGGCCGCACTTCTCTATGAGACGATGGCGTACCGAGTCGCCCAAGAGATCTCCAAGCACGGGGCCACGCTGTCAGGGAACGTCGATGCCATCATCTTGACGGGCGGGATCGCCTACTCGGATTGGCTGACCGGGAAGATCAAAGACCGGGTCGGCTATTTGGCACCCGTCCACGTCTATCCGGGTGAGGATGAATTGAAGGCGCTCACGGAAGGGGCCCTCCGGATCATCCGGCAAGAAGAAGCTGTAAAAGCATATGAGGGGGATACACATGGCACGAGAATTTGATGTCATCGTCATCGGCGGCGGACCTGGTGGTTACGTCGCTGCGATCAAAGCGGCGCAGGCCGGTAAGCGCGTCGCGATCGTCGAGGCGGAAAAACTAGGCGGGACATGTCTACATAAAGGCTGCATCCCGACAAAAGCGCTCTTGAAGGCAGCACACGTCTATCAAACGGCGAAACATGGCGAAACGTATGGCGTAGAAGTCGGGGCGGTCACGTTCAACATGGCACGGGCACAAACGTTCAAACGAGAGCTCGTCTCCGGCCTTGAGAAAGGCATCGAGCACTTGATGAAGCAAGGAAAAATCGAAGTGTTCCGTGGCAAAGCCTCGATCCTCGGACCGAGCATCTTCTCGCCCCAACCGGGAACGGTCGCGGTCGAGGATGAAACCGGCGAGTCGGAGCTGTTGTTGCCGAACCAGTTGATCATCGCGACGGGATCGATCCCCCGGGAGCTCCCAGGGTTGCCGTTCGATCATGAGCGCATCCTCAATTCAGACGACTTGCTCCGGTTCGAGCAGTTACCGACGTCCATCGCCATCATCGGAGGCGGCGTCATCGGCGTCGAATGGGCATCGATGCTGATCGACCTCGATGTCGACGTGACGCTGATCGAGGTCGGCGAACGTCTGTTACCGCTCGAAGACAAGGCCGTCTCGCGAGAAGTCGAGCGACTGCTCAAGAAGCGCGGCGTGCGTGTGAAGAAAAATGTGACGGTCGACCCGGAACGCACGACCGTGTCAGCGGACGATGTCGCGCTCGCGGTCGGTGACGAACAACTTACGGTCGACTGTGTGCTCGTCTCGATCGGTCGGATCGCGAATACGGAAGACCTCGGGCTACAGAACACGTCGATCATCGTCGAGAACGGCGTCATCCAAGTCGACTCGCAATATCGGACGAAAGAGCGTCACATTTTTGCGATCGGCGACTGCATCGGAAAACTCCAGCTCGCCCACGTCGCGTCAGCTGAAGGTGTCAAAGCGGTCGAAGCGATTCTCGGTCAAGAACCGACACCGCTCGACTACAACGTCATCCCGCGCTGTGTGTACGGTGTACCCGAAGTCGCATCGGTCGGATTGACCGAAGAGGCGGCAAAAGCAGCGGGACACGTTGTCAAGACGGGGACATACCGTTTCAACGGTCTCGGGAAAGCCCGGATCGAAGGACAAGCCGACGGATTCGTCAAGCTGATCTCAGATTCGGACACTGACGACCTGCTCGGAGTGCACATCGTCGGACCGAAAGCGACAGAACTGATCACGGAAGGCGGGCTCGCCCTCGTCTTGAACGCGACGGCTTGGGAGATGGGTCAGCTCGTCCACCCGCACCCGGCACTGAGCGAAGCATTCCAAGAAGCGGCGCTCGCCGTGGACGGGTTACCGATTCACGCCTAAGGAGGAAACAGGAAATGGAACAAATGACTGTGAATTCATATGAAGAGCTCGGATTGTCGAAACAAGACCTCACCGCGATGTTTGAGACGATGGTCCGGGCCCGTAAAATCGATGAACGGATGTGGAAATTGAACCGGGCCGGAAAAATCCCGTTCGTCGTCTCGTGTCAAGGACAAGAAGCGGCCCAAGTCGGGGCGGCGTTCGCCCTCGAGAAAGGGACCGACTACATCCTCCCATACTACCGGGACGTCGCCGTCGTCTTGCATTTCGGTCAGACGGCGCGTGACTTGATGTTGTCGGCGTTCGCCAAAGCGGAAGACCCGAACTCGGGCGGCCGGCAAATGCCAGGTCACTTCGGCTCGAAACAACTTCGAATCGTGACGGGGTCGTCTCCGGTGACGACACAAGTACCGCACGCGGTCGGTGTCGCACTTGCGGCCAAACTGAAAAAAGAAGAGCTCGTCACGTTCGTATCGTTCGGTGAAGGCTCGTCGAACCAAGGGGACTTCCACGAAGGGGCGAACTTTGCCGGCGTGCATAAACTTCCGGTCATTTTGTTCTGTGAGAACAACAAGTACGCGATCTCGGTACCGCTGTCGAAGCAACTCGCATGTGAGCGCGTCTCGGACCGGGCGAAAGGATACGGAATGCCAGGAGTGACGGTCGACGGGACAGACCCGATCGCCGTCTACGTCGCCGTGAAAGAGGCGCGCGCCCGCGCAATCCGCGGAGAAGGGCCGACGTTGATCGAGGCGGAAGTCGAACGGCTCGTGCCGCACTCGTCGGATGACGATGACAAGGCATACCGCTCGTCAGAAGAACTCGCCGAACTGAAAAACCGCGACGGGATTCAGTTGTTCCGGAAGCGATTGCTCGAAGATGGCGTCGCAACCGAGGCCGAACTCACAGACATCGAGACGAAAGTCGACGTCGAAGTGAACGAAGCGACGACATACGCCGACAAGGCGCCTTACGCGTCACCGGAATCGACGATGGACCACGTGTACGAGGGGGATAACTGATGAAAACGTTTATTGAAGCGATCAACGAAGCAATCCATGAAGAGATGGAGCGCGATGAGAACGTGTTCGTGCTCGGTGAGGACGTCGGCGTCCGCGGTGGTGTCTTCCGGGCGACGCAAGGCTTGATTGAAAAGTATGGTGAGGACCGTGTCATCGATGCTCCGCTCGCTGAAAGTGCGATCGCAGGCGTCGGGATCGGTGCGGCCATGTATGGGATGCGGCCGATCGCCGAGATGCAGTTCGCCGACTTCATCATGCCGGCCGTCAACCAAATCGTGTCCGAGGCGGCGAAGATCCGTTATCGTTCGAACAATGACTGGACGTGTCCGATGGTCATCCGGGCGCCGTTCGGGGGCGGGATCCATGGCGCGCTCTATCATTCACAGTCGGTCGAGGGCATGTTCAACTCGACGCCTGGTTTGAAAGTCGTCATCCCGTCCGACCCGGTCGACGCCAAAGGACTGCTCAAGGCGGCGATCCGTTCGAACGATCCTGTCCTGTTCTTTGAGCACAAACGAGCGTACCGCTTGTTAAAGGCGGACTTACCGACTGACGACTATACGGTCGAGATCGGCAAGGCCGCCGTCAAACGTGAAGGCGACGACGTGACGATCATCACGTACGGCCTCTGTGTCCACATGGCCCAAGAAGCCGCGAAGACGCTCGAGGCAGAAGGGATCAGCACGCATATTTTAGATTTACGCACGGTCTATCCGCTCGATCAAGACGCGATCGTCGAAGCCGTCAAGAAGACGGGGAAAGTCCTGCTCGTGACCGAAGACAACAAAGAAGGCAGCATCATCGGGGAAGTTGCAGCTATCATCGCCGAAAAGGCGCTGTTTGAACTCGATGCGCCAATCGAGCGCTTGGCAGGACCGGACGTGCCGTCGATGCCATACGCTCCACCGATGGAGAAATACTTCATCGTATCCCCTGAAAAAATTGCGGAGCGGGCCCGTCAGCTCGCTGCGTTTTAAGGAGGGGTCTCATGGAACAGATAATCAAAATGCCACAACTCGGGGAAAGTGTGACCGAAGGGACGATCACGACATTCCTCGTCAAGCCGGGCGACCGGGTCGAAGAGTATGAACCACTCGCTGAAGTCATGACCGATAAAGTGACGGCCGAGATCCCGGCGACGAGTGCTGGGATCATTAAAGAGCTGTTGATTGGTGAAGGGGATACGGTCAGCGTCGGCACGCCAGTCTTGACGATGGAAGTCACAAGCGCTACCGATGAGCCCGCCGAAGTGACAACTGAAGACACGAAGCAGCCGGAACAGGCTGCGGTCGTCGCGACCGTTCCTGTTTCCGCGCCGCCGCGTAATAGAAGCGCGAACGGGCGTTTCTCACCGGCCGTCATCCGTCTCGCGAGTGAGAACGATATCGATTTAGATCAACTCGACGGCTCAGGACTCGGTGGCCGGATCACGCGCAAAGACGTCCTTCGTTACTTATCGGAAGGTCGTCCGCGCCAACCGGAACCGGCGACGCAAGTACCGGTTCAAGAGACGATGACGCAAGTGAAGCTCGATGTGCCAGAAACCGTCACGAAGCCTGTCGTCGCGCCAATGACCGCTTCGACACCGAGTGAATCGTCAGACCGTATCGAGATGATCCCGACGGCGGGTGTCCGTCAAGCGATCGCGAGCAACATGGTCCGCTCGAAGCACGAGGCACCGCACGCGTGGCTCATGATCGAAGTCGACGTGACGAACCTCGTCGAGGCGCGCGCCAAATTGAAAGATGAGTTCTTCGAACGGGAAGGCGTCAAGTTGACGTTCATGCCGTTCTTCATGAAGGCTGCGGTCGAAGGTCTGAAGAAACATCCGATGATGAATTCTGAGTGGGCTGGGGACCATATCAAAGTCCACAAAGATATCCATCTATCGGTCGCCGTCGCGGCGAACGATGCGCTCTACGTCCCGGTCATCAAGCATGCGGACGAGAAGAACATCAAAGGGCTCGCCGTCGCGCTTCAAGACGTCGCCGGCCGTGCCCGTGCGAACCGCTTGAAAGCCGACGAGATGCGTGGCGGCACGTTCACGATCAACAATACGGGCGCTTTCGGATCGATCCAATCGGCCCCGATCTTGAACTACCCGCAAGCGGCGATTCTCTCGGTCGAGTCGATCGTGAAGCGTCCAGTCTGGGTGAACGGTATGTTCGCAGCACGCGACATGGTCAACTTGTGCATGTCGGTCGATCACCGCGTCCTCGACGGTCTCGTAGCCGGACAGTTTTTACAGGCGATCAAACAGTCGCTCGAATCAATCGACCCGAACACGTACACACTTTATTGATCTAAAAAGGAGCCGCGGACGCATGTCCGTGGCTCCTTTCGTTAAATTGACCGTTCAATCAATGACTCGATGTCGCGGCGAATGCGTTCGGGCGAAGACAAGTCGGCCTGCGAGTAGCTGAGCCGATGTGTCGATTCGTCGGTCCCGGTCAAGTCGGCGAATAGACTGCCTAAACTATGGACGCTCTTGTCGACTTGGATCAACAAGTCAAGGTTCGTCTCGTCTTGGAGCAAGATGACCTCGAGTTCATCGAGCCGGCGCCCGAAGCTTGTGCCGTTAGGCGAATACTCGAGCTCTTGAGCGATCGGGAGTCGTCCCGAGCGATGTCTAGCCGGCAGCATCTCGGTGTCGGCTTTTTTTAGCCGGAAACCGATATCGTCGAGCACGTCGAGGATGACTTGCTGCTCGTGGTTCGGTTTGACGAGAATCGAATCCTCATCTTTCGGGTCGACCGCTTGGGCGATATCGAGGCCGGTCTCGATCCATGTCTTCGACTGGCTGACGGAGATCGGTGTGTTGAACGGTACTTCGATCGTGAACGGGATCTCTTTCACTTCGTCCGGTCCGATCATGAACGGTGCCTCGTTCAACAGGATTTTTTCGATTGTGAACGTCGAATAGGTCGTCTTGTCATTGACCTCGTGCTTGTAGAGCGTATTGAAGAAAATGTAGATACGGTCGACCGATTGTTCGACGTTGCCGCCTTTGATGTGGACGACCCCGTCGAGCGTACCGCCGGGAACACAACTGTTCTCCGCTAGGCGCGTATCGACGGTCGCGGCCCCGATTCCAATCGATGAAAGTAACTTTTTAAACATATGGTGATCCTCCTTTGACGTTTGCACGTGTTCGTGTAATAGTATGTACGGATGCACGTTTAAAAAGTTTCGAAACTACTTAAAAAAAGGATGAATCAAGTGGAATATACAGATTTGATGGAACGGCTCAACGGTCTGATCGAAGATGGGGAGCTCGTGACGGCGACAATCAGTCAACCACGTCAAAAATCGAACGATTTACGCCGGGTGAAACTGAAGCCGGTATTGTTGAAAGATGAGTACCACATACAGTTTGAATACCAATTTGAGCGCGTCATGAAACATAAAAATTTACGTACGGAAGAAGCGATCGCAGAGCTTGGACAGCTGCTCGAAAACTTCCGGCAAGGACAGTTTCAGCTGAAAGCGACCGAGCTCCATTTCCAACTCTCGAAAAAGTTTAAAGTGACGTATAAAGAGCGGCCAACGGACATGAAGCAAGTGAAACTGACGCACAACCGCGAAAAGCAGTACGTGCTGCCGGTCGATGAGCCGGTCCCGTTCCTGATTCGCCTCGGCGTCCAGTCGGCAGATGGGAAAGTGAAGCGTCAGAAGTACGATAAGTTTAAACAAATCAACCGGTTCCTCGAGTTCATCGAGGATTCGATCAAATACCTTCCGACCGACCGGACTGTCCGGATTCTCGATTTCGGTTCGGGCAAATCGTATCTCACGTTCGCCTTGTACCATTTTTTGCATGAGATGAAAGGGTATGACGTACACATTACCGGGCTCGATTTGAAGAAGGAAGTGATCGAGGAGTGCGCGGGGATTGCCCGCGACCTCGGCTACGAACGGCTCGAGTTTCTCGTTGGGGACATCAATGAATTTGAAGGCGAGTCGGCGGTCGATATGGTCGTCACGCTCCATGCCTGCGACGTCGCGACCGACATGGCGCTCGCGCGAGCGGTCCGCTGGGGGGCAAAAGTCATCTTGAGCGTGCCGTGTTGCCAGAAAGAACTGAACCGGCAACTCGCGGCGCCGAGCCTAGACGTCATGCTACAACATGGCCTCGTCAAGGAACGGTTCGCGGCGCTCGCTACTGATTCGATCCGAGCCGAACTGCTAGGTCTCGTCGGCTACGAAGCGCAGTTGCTCGAATTTATCGATATGGAACATACGCCAAAAAATATTTTGATCCGCGCCTATTTGACGAACCGCGAAGCGACCGAAGAGCAGCGCGTCCGCTACAAAGCGTTCAAGTCGTTACTCGGTGCGGACCCGTTCCTTGAAGGTCAGTTGAGCGATAGACTTGTCCTAACCGATCCACAAGACGTAAAATAAGAAAGATAAGACGAAAGTCGAAAGGGGAAACAATATGGATTTTCAATTATACTTTCAAGATGTAGTCGAACAGGCACGCAATGAGGTACGGGCAGCAGGATACACCGAACTGACGACACCGGAAGAAGTCGATGCGGCACTGAAAAAAGAAGGCAAGACGCTCGTGCTCGTCAACTCGGTATGCGGTTGCGCCGGCGGGATCGCTCGTCCGGCGGCGGCCTACGTGAACAAGATGGAAGGCACGAAACCGGATCAGTTCGTCACTGTTTTCGCCGGGCAAGACCGGGAAGCGACGGACCGGGCTCGTGAGTATTTCGAAGGGTACGCCCCGTCGTCACCATCGATCGCGCTACTCGAAGATGGTAACATCGTCACGATGGTCGAACGGAGCACGATCGAGTCGTCGACGGCTGAAGAGCTCGTCGAACAGTTACAGACGTTGTTCGATATTTATTACGCGTAATCAATGTGTGGGCGCAAAGGCTTTGCCTTTGCGCTTTTCCTTAAGAAGGGATCGATCGAATGGAACCAGTCGTTAAAATCATGAGTGAGGCGGAATATGCGATCGCCTTGTCGCGAGGTGAGATCAACGAAGAATCGCTCCAAACGGAAGGATACGTTCGTTGCTGCACCCCGCAACAGATCAGTAAAGTCGCGAGGCGCCACTATCATGGGGAGCGGGTCGTGCTCGTCTCGTTTCATATTGGGCGCCTCGGCAGCTTGCTCCACTACGAGCTAGATGAGGACGGAGATCGCTATCCGCACGTGTATAGCGCCATCCCGATCACATCGGTGAAACGGGTGCAACCTTATGGGTCGACAGATAATGGTACGGTCACGTATTTCGCTTACGAGCGGATGTGACCGTATTTTTTTTGGTTTTTATGCATGAATATACTTTACAATTAATAATTATGTGTATATAGTGGTTGAAGAACAAGTCAGACATATGAAGAGCGAAAGAACTATTGAGACAGAAAAACAAATATGTCATAATTTTGTTAAAGTTCTGACAATTCCATCTTATTGAAAAGGGGAAAATGAACATGAAAAAAAGTCTTCTAGCATTATGTATCGCAGCACTGGCTGCATTTTCGGTCGCCTGTGGCGCCGACGTCAATGAAGGCGGGTCATCGTCGACGAATGAGGAAGACGACAAAGTCCTCGTCATGGGGACGAGCGCGGACTACTTCCCTTATGAGTTCGTCGATACGGCGAGCGGTGACGAAATCGTCGGATTCGATATCGACATCGCCAAACAAGTGGCCGACAACATGGGCTATGAATTGAAAATTGAAGATATGGACTTCGGTAGCTTGCTCGGGGCCTTGAACGCTGGACGTGTCGATTTCGTCATGGCGGGCATGACACCGACTGAAGAGCGGAAAGAGAACGCCGACTTCACAGATATTTACTTTACGGCGAAAAACTTGATTTTATCAAAAGGCGACGCGATTCAAACGCTTGAAGACCTAGACGGGAAACAAGTCGGCGTCCAACTCGGTTCGATCCAAGAAGGGATCGCCAAAGACCAGATCCCCGGAGCGGAAATCGTCGCCTTGAACAAAATCCCTGAGATCATTCAAGAAATCAAGACAGGCCGCATCGACGCAATGGTCATCGAAGATACGGTCGCGAAGAAGTACCTCGACCAAGACAGCGAACTAGCGACGTTTGAAATCGTTGACGAAGAAGAAGCCGGCTCGGCCGCGGCTTTCCGTAAAGACGATGAGCTCCGCGATCAGTTCAACGAAGAGTTGAACAAATTGATCGAATCAGGAGAAATCGAGAAGTTAGCTCAAAAATGGTTCGAAGAAGAAGCAGCACCAGCTGAATAATTATGGATTAAGGCTGACTGAAAACATCAGTCAGCCTTTTTTAGGAGGAACTTATAATGGATTTTAGTCGGATTTATGATTCTATCCCGTACATTCTTGAAGGGATCCCGGTCATGTTTCAAGTCGTGCTCGTCTCGGCGCTGTTCGGGATCACGTTCGGTGTCATCGTGGCCACGTTCAAGATCGTGCCGAACCGTCTCGTCAACTTCATCGGACACGCCTACACGGCCGTGTTCCGGGGAACACCGCTCATCTTGCAACTCGCCATTATCCACTTCGGCTTACCGCAGTTGACGGGCTTTATCACGACACCTTATCAATCGGCCGTCATCGCCTTCTCGCTCAACTCGGCGGCGTACATCTCGGAGATCATTCGGGCCGGGATTCAAGCGGTCGACAAAGGCCAGTGGGAAGCGTCTGACGCGCTAGGTGTTCCATATGTCAAACAGCTGCGCTCGATCATCTTGCCGCAGGCGTTTAAAAACATCTTGCCTGCACTCGTCAACGAGATGATCACGCTCACGAAAGAGTCGGCACTCGTCTCGACGGTCGGCGTCCTCGATATTATGCGCCGGGCCCAAATCGTCGGAGGACAAAAGGCAATCTACTTCGAACCGCTCCTGTTCGCTGGTGTGATATACTTTACGATAGTGATGGTGTTGACATACTTTGGTCAACGTCTTGAAAAACGGTTAAGAAAGAGTGATGGCAGATGATACAAGTAAAGGATTTATTCAAACAGTTCGGTGACCTTGAAGTGTTGAAAGGGATTACGACTTCGATTGAACAAGGAGAAGTCGTCGCCGTCATCGGTCCGTCGGGTTCCGGTAAGTCGACGTTCTTACGTTGCTTGAACATGCTCGAAGTGCCGACAAGCGGAACGGTCAGCGTCGCCGGATACGAGTTGACGAAAAAAGGGGCCAACGTCTCGAAGGCACGGCAAAATATCGGTATGGTGTTCCAACAGTTCAACTTGTTCCCGCATATGAACGTGCTCGACAACTTGACGTACGCACCGATCAACGTGTTGAAAGTCAGCAAGGCTGAAGCAATCGAACGAGCGAAGACGTTGCTCGAGCGTGTCGGATTATCGGAGAAGATCGATGCTTATCCGAGTCAGTTGTCAGGCGGACAAAAACAACGTGTCGCGATCGCCCGGGCGCTTGCCATGGAGCCGAACGTCATGTTGTTTGACGAGCCGACGTCGGCGCTCGACCCGGAGATGGTCAATGAAGTGCTCGACGTCATGAAAGGACTCGCCGATTCAGGTATGACGATGGTCGTCGTCACGCACGAGATGGGCTTTGCCCGTGAAGTGGCTGACCGTGTCCTGTTCCTTGATGAAGGAATCTTGATGGAGGAAGGCAAACCGGACGACCTGCTCCTCAACCCGCAGACGGACCGGGCCAAACGGTTCTTAGAAAAAGTCTTGTGATGACACGTTCCATCTGACACCAGAAAGGGAGGATTCGAATGAAGATCACTTACTATGGCCATGCGACAGTCCAGCTCGATATCGACGGGACGAGCGTCTTGATCGATCCGTTTTTGACGAGTAACCCGCATACGGACGTCGACCCGGCGACATTGAAAGCCGACTACATCTTGTTGACGCATGCGCATTTCGACCATATCGAGGACGTCGAACTGATCGCGAAAGAAACGGGCGCGACGATCGTCGCGACACATGAACTCGCGACCTATTACGAGAAAAAAGGCTATTCGGTCCACGGCATGAATATCGGGGGCGGGTATTCCTTCCCGTTCGGCCGTGTGACGATGACGCAGGCGTTCCACAGCTCGAGCCTTGACATGGGCGACGTCCCGGTCTATATGGGGATGCCGGGTGGCTTCATCATCGAGACGAACTCACTAACGCTTTACCATGCGGGTGATACGGCATTGTTCTCGGACATGAAACTGTACGGTGAACGGTTCGAGATCGACGTCGCCTTCCTGCCGATCGGGGACAACTTCACGATGGGTCCGGTTGACGCGCTCGATGCCGCCCATTGGCTGCAGGCGAAACGAATCGTCCCGATCCATTTCGATACGTTCCCACCGATCAAACAAGATGCACGTGCCTTTTGTGACCAGTTACATCAGCGCGGTCTGTTGATCGAACCGAACACGACGATCGAGATTTGATGACGCGTCAAGCGATTCAAGCGACCGAACGTTTCGTGACGAAGCTTCATACCGGAGATCATACCGGGCATGACATGAGTCATCTCGAACGGGTGCGTCGGCTCGCCGAACATCTCGCTGAAGGGATGGCGGTCGACCCGCTCGTCGTCACGCTCGCAGCGCTGCTTCATGACGTCGAGGACGCGAAACTCGGACGAGCCAAAGGGCTCGTCCGGCATCATCTCGAGACGATCGCCCTCAGTACAAGCCAGACGGATCACGTACTCGCCGTCATCGCGGAGACGTCGTTCTCGCAAGGCAGACTGCCGACGACGCTCGAGAGTGCGATCATTCAAGACGCAGACCGGCTCGATGCGGTCGGTGCGATCGGCATCGCCAGGACGTTCCAGTATGCCGGATCACGAGGCACACCGCTCTATGATCCGGACGACCCTTCGAGCGCCATCGCGCATTTTAGTGACAAACTGCTCTTGCTCGCAGACGGGATGCATACGGACCGGGCGAAAGCGATCGCCCGCGACCGTCACGCGTTCATGACGTCTTTCTTGAAGCAGTTCGAGGCGGAATGGGTTGGCGAAGATATGTAAAACGGCCGAGGAGGGATCCTCGGCCGTTTGGCGTTAAAATGGATGTTTATTGAGCCAATGCCCGCCGTCGAGCGAGATGCATTCACCGTTCAAGTAACGCATCTCATCCGACGTCATCCAGAAAGCGAGGTCGGCGATCTCTTCCGGTGTCCCGAAGCGGCCGAGCGGGACGTTGCGGCGGATGCGCTCGACTTCTTTGACGTGGACCGCGAGTTTGTCGGCCCCGCCAGTCCGTTCGATCGGTCCCGGGCTGATCGCGTTCACGCGGGCCCCGAACTGATAGCCCCATTCGACGGCGAGTGTCCGGGTCAAGTTCAGGACGCCTGCTTTAGCGGCGGCGCTTGGTGCGACACCAGCACCCGCCTGCCACGCGTACGACGCGACCATGTTGATGATCGAACCGTCACGGAGTTGTTCGCGCTCCCAGTGCTTTCCGAGGACGTGCGTACAGTTGAACGTGCCGTTCAAGACGATGTCGATGACACTCGTCCAACCGTTCGGTGTCAAATCGAGCATCGGACAGACAAAATTGCCGGCTGCGTTATTAACGAGCGCATGCACCGGACCGAATCGTTCGACAATCTGATCGAGCGCTTGGGCGCACGCCTCGTAATCGCGGACGTCGTGTTGGACGGGTAACGCTTGTCCCGCACCGATCGTCTCGAGTTCAGTCATCGTTTCTTGTAGGCGTTCCTCGTTGCGGCCGCTGATGGCGACGTTCCAGCCCTCTGTTTTAAATTTTAGCGCCATCGCTTTCCCCATGCCGGACGAACCGCCGGTAATCCAAATCGTTTTCAAATGAATCTCCCCCTTCGAATGAATGGTCGTTCATTTTTAGTATTCGGGTTTGACTCTTGGGATTCCTGCAAAAAAAAAGCGACGGCCGTTTGGCCGTCACTGGAGCTGTTCCAAATAGTTTAATCCGAGCTCGCGGTCGATGCGATACATCGTCCCGGCGACTTTCTCGCCCCAATACGGGTCCGAGGCGTAGAAGACGTTGACACCTTCTTGCTTGTTGCCGGGGAACGGGCCGCGGTCGTACGATCCGGTCACATACTTCTCGGCGAACAAGCGGGCCGCAGCATCAACACTCGCCTCGACTGAAGCGAACGTCGAGGCGTTACCGCTCGGGTCGTCATCTGTCGCTTTGAACCCGAAGAGATTATTTTTATCGCGGGCGATCGCGGACGTCCCGTATCCCGACTCGTGACCAGCGACGGCGAGTAAGAACAGGGCGTTAATACCGAACTCGGCTTCGGCGTCCTTGAAGGCATCACCTTTTCCGGTGAGCGGACTGTCACCGAGCGTGGCAAGAAATTGATCGAGTTCGCGGGCCGAGTACGGCGATTTGGACTGAATCGAGGCGAATTGGTACGGTGAATCGAAGACGTCCCGGACGTTTTCTGTATAAAACCGGTCCGACGCTTCCTGAGGGGCCGGTCCGACCAAGAACGTCCCAGCCAAGTTCCCGTTCGCTTCAACGGTATGGAGCACTTGTCCGTCTCGCATCTCGTAGTAGCCGCGTTTCTCGACGACGGCGTCCGGGTATAGCGTCATGTCGGCCAGCGGTACGTACACGTCGGCACCGGAGATGGTGACTCGCAAATGGTCAGAACCCTTTCCGACGAGCCTAAGCCGGGTGCCGCCGGCGACGTACGACTGCCGCTCTTTGAACGCGGCATCTTTATACAGGTTCGTGACCCGGTCGGTCGGCGTGACGGCGATGCCGGTGCCGGTAAAGTCGATGACTTCGCCGGACGGGCCGAGCAAGGCGCGATTGTCGCCGCGTTCCATGTAAGTGCGGGCTTCAGCGAGCGACTCGAAGTGACGGGACGAGACGTCACCATCTGCGAACGTCTCGACGGTGTACGTCCCGTTGCCCCGCTCTTGTAACCAAAGAAAGCCGAAGATGGCAAGTGCTAAGCTGAGCAGGGCGGGCAAGAGCCGGCGTCGTTGTTTTTTCTTCAATAGGATCACTTCCAAACTTGAGGATTGCCAAACAGAGAAAACTAGTAAACAATTTTGTATGAGAGGAGGGAATGATATGAAAATTGGTACACGTACGTTAAAGACGGCGGTCGCGGCTGGGATCGCGATGCTCATCGCTGAGACGATCCATCTCGATTACTACGTCTTCGCGGCCATCATCGCCATCCTCAGCATCCAAGAGACGCGCAAGAAGTCATTTCGGGCCTCATATGAACGTGTCATGGCAAGTTTGCTCGCCATCGGGATGGGCGCGTTGATGTTCACGTTACTCGGCTATTCTCCAGCGACGCTCACACTTTATTTTGTCATGTTCATCCCGCTCGTTCAACAGCTCAAACTGCAGGACGGCATGATCACAAGTGTCGTCATCTTGACCCATCTGTACACCGAAGGACGGTTCTCACTCGACTTGTTCTTGAACGAACTCCTGTTGATCGCGATCGGGGTTGGCGTCGGACTCGTCGTCAACATGTACATGCCGACGCTCGATAAAGACATCGAGCGCATTAAAGAGAGTATCAACCGGGCGCTCGCGGTCCACTTCTATGACGTCGCAGCCTGTGTCGAGACCGGTGTGTACAATAACCATTCGATGATGCTGTTGAAGACGCGTGACTATTTAAAGAACGGGAAAGACTTGGCGCTCCGCCGGATGGGGAACTCGATCGGGAAGCGCAACGAAGACATGGACTATCTATACTTCCGGATGCGCGAGCGCCAGTACGACATTTTGAAGCGGATTGCTGATAATGCGCGGGAAATCACGATGGTCGTCAATGAGGCGAAACCCGTCGCCACATTTTTACGCCGCGTCGGCGACAACGTCAACGAGCAGGCTGACGCCTCGGCGTTTCTTCGCGAGCTCGAGGAGATCATCGACCATTATCGAAAAAACGTACCTCTCCCCACATCGCGTGAGGAATTTGAGGTACGCTCGTCACTGCTCAATATTTTGTCAGATGTAAAGAGTTACTTGATCTTGAAAGAACGATACATTCTCCTGTTACAGGAACATGGCCATTCCCGACAAAAACGTGCTAAGCAAGAAGATTGATACGATGACGACGACGCCGATTTGAATGATGCGTTGTCGTTTTTGTTGTTTTTTTCTCATGAGAATCCTCCAAAACGTGTTTGACCTCATTGTACAGAATGGAAAAGGTTCGTGCAAACGACATGAGTTTGTTATAATAACCAAGAAATGTTTGGATGGAGGGATGTTTTTATGGTAAACGAGACACGTGTGCTGGACACATTTTTACAGTTGGTCAGCATCGATTCAGAGACAAAAGAAGAAGCGGTCATCTGTGAGCATTTAAAGTCGGTCTTCACAGAACTCGGATGTGACGTCTACGAAGACGACGCATCGACAAAAACTGCGCATTCAGGAAACAATCTTATCGTCACGTTGGCTGCGACGAAACAGGGCGTTGACCCGATTTACTTCACGGCCCACATGGATACGGTCACACCAGGTAAAGGCATCAAAACGAGTATTAAAGACGGTTATATCGTCACGGACGGGACGACGATTCTCGGTGCCGACGACAAGACGGGGCTTACAGCGATGATCGAACTCGTTCGGGTCTTGAAAGAGGAGGCAATCCCACACGGTCGGATCCAGTTCGTGATCACGGTCGGTGAAGAATCGGGTCTCGTCGGTGCGAAAGTGCTCGACCTCTCGAAAATCGATGCGAAATTCGGTTTCGCACTCGACTCGGACGGACCGGTCGGCGATATTATCGTGGCAGCTCCAACCCAAGCAAAAGTGAACGCGAAAATTTACGGGAAGACGGCCCACGCCGGTGTCGCCCCAGAAAAAGGCGTCTCGGCGATTCAAATCGCAGCGAAAGCGATCGCAAAAATGAAGCTCGGCCGGATCGATGAAGAGACGACGGCTAACATCGGACGCTTCGAAGGCGGACGTGCGACGAATATCGTCTGTGATTACGTCGAAGTGCTCGCCGAGGCTCGTTCGCTTATCCATGATAAGATGGAAGCGCAAGCCGAAGCGATGAAGCAAGCGTATATTGAAGCGGCTGAGACGCACGGCGGTCGTGCCGAAGTCGAGATTGACATCATGTACCCGGGCTTCAAGTTCGAAGAAGGCGACGAGGTCGTCGAAGTGGCGAAGTCAGCCGCGACAGCGATTGGACGTCCGATTCGTATCCTTCATTCGGGCGGGGGCTCAGATGCGAACGTGATCGCCGGTGGAGGCATTCCGACGGTCAACCTTGCTGTCGGGTATGAAGAAATCCATACGACGAACGAACGCATGCCGCTCGTCGAACTGTATAAGTTGATTGAACTCGTTGTTGAAATTGTAGAGCAAGTCGCAACACGGGAAACAAACTAAAAAAAGAGCCGACGCTAAGTCGGCTCTTCCTATGTGTTCGTGTGTTTATGCGGCGAACTCCAACGATTCTAAGACGAGTTCGTCTGAGCAGTGAAGTTCGGTCGCTATGTCGTGAATTCGGATCGAGGTGCCAGCTTCTTGTTGGTGTTTGCGATTCATTGAAGTCGCTCGCTCCCGAATCACTTCATACAAAGCGTCGGAATGTTCAACTTTATTCATCACGGATCACATCCTTTTCAACGAGTGACTCAAGTATAGCATGGATTAGGCTAGCAGAAAGGACAAATATATTTATGAAGTTACATTTTTTAGGAACTGGGTCAGGCATGCCCTCGAAACAACGGAACGTTTCCGGGCTCGCGCTCACATTGCCTAAACAGACGTGGCTGATCGATTGCGGGGAGGCGACCCAGCACCAGATTCTCCATACCGCGATCAAACCGCGAAAAGTATCGGCCGTTTGGATCACGCATCTACACGGGGACCATGTCTTCGGGTTGCCAGGTTTCTTATCGACGCGTTCCGCCCTTGACGGAAAAGGTCCGCTCACACTGTACGGGCCGCGTGGCATCAAGCAATGGCTCGAGCTGACGTTGAAACTGACCGGTTCATATTTAGGCTATGACCTGACGATTGTCGAATATGAGGACGGGGACACGTTCGAGCAAGACGGTCATCTCGTCACGGTGCGGAAGCTCGCGCATCGCTTTCCATCTTACGGGTTTCGCATCGAGGCACCGGCGCGTCCGGGGACGCTTCTCGTCGACAAGGTGAGAGCACTCGGTATTCCGAGCGGTCCCATCTATCGGACAATCAAACAAGCGGACACGTTTGAATTTGCAGGGAAAACATACGCGTCTAAAGAATACGTCACAGAATCGGTCCGCGGTGCGATCGTTGCCATCTTAGGGGATACGACTCCGTGCGAGAACGCATTCGTGCTCGCACGAGCTGCCGACGTCCTCGTCCACGAGGCGACGTTTATGCAAGGGGAGTCAAAACTTGCGAGACAATATGGTCATTCGACGACTGTCGAAGCCGCAATGCTCGCGAACAAGGCGGGCGCGGGCCGCTTGATCGTCACCCATATCTCAGCCCGCTACCAAGGCCGAGAGGCAGAATTTGAGGACGAGGTCGTGTCTGGGTTTGCGGATAGCCATGTGGCAACCGATTTTTCCGAGTTTATAGTGGGGGATTGATGTGACAATACAACTATACGTTTGGCTGGGTTTCATCGTCATCAGCCTGTTGCTAGGTGTAAGATTGAATCAGTTGAAAGAGCCAGAACCAAATTTTTTCGCGAAATTCTTATTCTACTCGTTACTCGGAATTGTTTCGTTTCCGATCGGCGGGTTTCATATCCCAATCGGATTTCTGATGTCATTCTTGTTCTTTCCGAAACGAAACAGCCGGTATAAATGGTACGGGGCGCTCGTCGGCTTCTTCTTCTTTATCGTTTTACTGTTCGTACCTTTGTTCGACCAATCTGAATTCCGGGCCGAATCTCAACAAATCGGGCCGGTGTCGGTGCAAGACGAGTCGTTCGACCGGATGACAGATACGATTTTACGCCGGATCAACGGCGAGGTGATCAAGCTCGATCGCAGCAAGATGATTGTCGACCGGGACGGTGAACTGCAATCACTCGAGTATTTGCTCATGGTCGAACGCAACAGCTCGTTCCAGCAAATCCGCATCAACTATGACGACTCAGGGGAACTTGAATATCGTCAAGTCGATGAGATGAACAAAAGTTCCGGTCGAGCCTTTTTCGAGAAGCTCGTCGACTTCGAACACGTGATCGAAGCCGTACGGGGGACAGCGTGGGAAGACTTTGCCAAACAAGTCGAGGCACCGCTCTTGCAGCTCTCATTTGACGGACTGTACGACATGTACACGTTCGAGAACGAAGCGATGCTCATGATCAACCGGGACGGACGAATCGTCAAATTCTGGCTTCAGCGGGAACCCGTGCTCGCCAACAGTATTCAATTGACCGGTTTGACCCGTGAAGGCAGAACAACAGGCGAAAAATATACGATTCTTTACAACTACTCCATCCACCAACGAGAGGATTTGACGGATCAATGAAAAAATTGCTCATCATGGGTATGATGATACCTTTATTGGCAGCTTGTGCTGGAGAAGAGACATCGAACGGACAAAGTGAGTCTTGTGACGTCGAACCGACGATTTCCGTTTACGACGCGTCGACAGAAGAGACGTTGTACCATGAGAAAAGTGTCTGCCTAGAGGATGGCTCGACAGTGCTCGATGCCCTCAAGGCGACAGAATTGCCGATTGATTCGGTCGGAAGCGGGGAGATGACCTACGTCACGGCAATCGACGGGATTCAAGAAAAATCGGCCGGTCAGTCATCTGGTTGGGTGTACGCCTTTAACGGAAGCCCTGGCGATGAAGGGGCGGCTGCGAAAGAAGTCGAGTCCACCGACATCATCCAATGGCGGTTTGAAGAAGATGCGATTTCTTTCTTCGAATGAGGCGGATTGGGAGCGTAGACATGCTGTCACGCTCCTTTTCTTTCTACTCGTCCATCTGTACGTCTTGATCCATGTGAACGGTTCGTTAAGTCTGCTCGCCGGGCTGGTCTTGTTGTTACTGTTGGAGCGGCGCTTTCCCGTCGCGATGCTCGGTCTGCTCGTCGCGTTCGCGCTGATCTCGCTCGCACCGATCTTGCTCCAGTGGGACGTCTCCATCCGTGCGCTCAGCGACCAAATTGTCCGCTTGGCGACGTTTTTATTCGGAATGGTTTGGGCGAGCCGTTTCATGCGATTAGAACGGCTATTGCCGCTCTTGCGACGCTTTCCGCAATCGACCCGGTTGCTGTACGGCGCTTGGGCGCTCGTCCCGTCGATGGAACGGGCCATCCGTTTGTCGCTTCGCAGTCACCAGCGACAAGACTGGCGAGAAGCGATCGTCGTCGGGATTGACAGCCAGCGCCGTGAACCCGTTTACGCGTTGCCGCGCTTACGTCCATTCCAAGGTGATGATCTCGTTCATCTGTTCATCTTGTTTAGTTGTTTTGTGGCGGCGCTTAAGTGGTCACCACTCATCTGGTTGCTTTACCCGTATTTGACGAAAGGAGGTGTGCGAGATGCGTTGGTTATCCTCAGAGCACGGACGTCAGCCAATTGAGGAGTGGGTCGCTTCAGAGCGGGCCCACATCGTCAATCTCGATGACCCGCTCGCTGGTTCGGTCGCCTCACTGCTCGCCGGTGATGATGCGATGCGCGGCGCCGAACTGGCAGCTCTCTTGCAAATCGATCATCTGTCCAAAAAACGATTTGATGAATGCTCGAGCGGAGAACAACAACTCGTTCGAATCGCTCACGTGCTCGGCGAAAATCCCGATGCGCTCGTTCTCATCGAGCCGTTCCGTTATCTCGATCGATTCCGAAGCGAACACTTGTCGATGCTGCTTCGGCGGCTAGGACAGCTCGGGATTAGCGTCGCTTATACGGACCGGTCGCGTGAAGGCGGTGCAACACATGCGTTCACGGTCGTAAAGTCGTCTAGTGAAGCATCGATTAACGTCAAAGACGTGTCCTATCGCCATCCGTTGCAACCCGCCTACGCGGTCGAACACGTGTCGTACCGGTCTGACGGACCAGGGTTAACGGTGTGCATCGGGACGAACGGCAGTGGCAAGTCGACACTCCTAGAACTGATGGCGAAGAGTCTGCGTCCGCTATACGGGAAAGTGAAGTTATCAGAGCGGCCGCTCTATCTTCCGGCAGACCCCGAGTACGGGCCGTTCCCAAAATCGTTGAATCGACGGGTCGAACAGTTGCAGGCGGTACTCGCGTCCACGTCGTCACTCATCGTCCTCGACGAGCCGACGGTCGGACTGTCGGAGAACGAACGAGACGCCTTCGTTGCGGCAATCGTACAAAAAGCCGAGACGGCGCGTATTTTATGTGCGACCCACGATGAACGCTTGATTGCGGCGGCAGGTCATGTCTTATGTATGGCGAGCGGAGCGGTCGTTTTTGACGGCACGCGCGAACAGTACATGGATCGGAGTGCGTTATGGTCACTTACGTCCTCGCCCTCATAATCGCGTTCGCACTCTTGTCGAAGTTTGAGCGGACGAAGTCACCTATTTCTGTATTGACGCAGCTTCTTGCGCTCGCCGTCATCGGGCGGTGGCTTTTCATGGCGATCCCGAACGTGCAACCGACGACCGCACTATTGATGCTGACCGCGCTCTATTTTGGATGGACGAGTGCAGGCATGCTCGCTTTATTCGTCCCGATTTTATCTGGGCTTTTACTCGGCCTTGGTCCGTTCGTTTTGTACCAGTTTCTCGGTTGGCTGCTCGTGATCACGCTCGTTTACTTGTTACGACCGGTCTTGTTGCGGTCGCGACTATTACTTTGGTCAATTGGTCTCGGCTCTGGTTTTTTATTCGGCTGGACGGCGAACTTGTCGTTCGCGGAAGTGATTGGAGCCGACTTTATCAAATTGCTCATCCTTAGCTTGCCGTTCGATTTGGCGCATGGAATCGCAAACGTCTTCTTTTTGATCGTCCTACATGATTTATTCGTTCGCATATTTGTCCGAGAAGACGGGTAAAAATGAGTACTACTCGAGTGAGGTGGTTGAGCATGGGCGGATACGTCAATATGTATGAGATCGGTTTGTTCCTCTTCATCGGACTATTGTTTATGGCCGTCAATATCTTACTGATGTCGCGTCGGCTCATTCAGACACGATACGCGATGTTGAGCATCCTCGCTTCTAGCGTCTGGCCGGCACTGATGATCGTCTTATCCGTTCAAGACGTCAATCTTCTCGAGGAGCTACGAGCCCGAACGGTCACACTTGAAGCCGTGTTCGCCTGGTCTCTCGTCGTCACGACGGCGCTCATGACGGTGATACCAGCTTTTATCTTCATTCGACGTCTGATTCAGCTGTCACGCCATGGCGGCTGATTCCTTATACTAAAAAAGCAGAGCGACTCAAACGTTTGAGTCGCTCTGCTTTTTTAGGTTCAAGATGTCGGGAGCTGTTCGACCGAGGCATCTGTCGGTTTTTGGAAGCGACGTAAAATTTCGAGACTGACCGCTCGCGGCATAATTTTCGCGAGTCCGACGAGCGCTTGGTTCGACAAGCCCGGGATGATGACCCGTTTATTTTTCATAACGCCCTTATAACCAAAGAAAGCGACGAGATGAGACGGCATTTTCGATACCATCATTTCACTGCCGGCCCGGTTAAAGAAACCGGTGTCGGTCGGACCCGGGCAAAGGACGCTGACGTTTACGCCTGTGCCTTTCGTCTCGGCATGGAGCGCTTCTGTGAGTGATAAGACGTACGCTTTTGTCGCGTAATAGACGGCCATATACGGTCCCGGCTGGAATGCGGCGACAGAGGCGACGTTTAGGACGTAGCCGTGATTGTGGGCGACCATGTCAGGCAAGTACGCTTTCGTCAACTCGGTCAAGGCGTTGACGTTCAACCTGACCTCTTCAGCCTCGGTTTCCGCATCGAGTTCGATAAACTCGCCGGCCGTACCGAAACCAGCGTTATTGATTAAAAAATCGACCGTGAGCCCGGCGTCGTCAATCGCGTTCGTCAACCGTTTCACGGCGTTGTGTTCAGATAAGTCGAGGGCGAACACGTGCACGTTAATCGTGTATCGTTTTTCAAGTACTTTTTTGAGTTCATGTAACCGTGGCTCGTTACGAGCTACGAGAATACAGTCGAATCCATCTCGGGCCGCTAAGACGGCGAGGTCTAGACCGATGCCTGTCGAGGCACCGGTAATCAAGGCTGTTTTTGTCAAAATCGTCCACTCCTTCAATTAAAAAAGTCATACATTGTTACTGATTTCTTCACTAGTTGTTAAATTCCTGCTTCGTCGACACGGTTGAACGTGTGCTAAAGTATATCAAGAATATGTGATTAGACTCACAAAGTCAGGAGAAAAAACAGATGATGATTCAGCTAGTTACTACAGCACAAAGCGTCGAACAAGCAGAGGCGCTGATCATGGCGGGGACAGACCGTCTATATATCGGAGAGTCGACGTTTGGTTTACGCCATAAAGGTGACTGGTCGCTTCCGGCTGTGAGAGAAGTCACAGCGCTCGCCCGTCGTTACGGCAAAGAAGTGACGGTTGCCGTCAATAATTTGATGCATAACAATCAAATCGAGGCGTTGCCGGATTATTTACACGCGCTCAAGCAAATCGGGATCGACAGTGTGACGGCGGGCGATCCAGGTGCGATCCGCTTGATCCGTAATGCCAATATCCCCTATTGGTACGATGCTCAAACGCTCGTCACGTCGGCGCGACACATTCAATTTTGGGGTAAGCGCGACGCCATCGGGGCGGTCGCGGCCCGTGAAGTGACACTGACCGAACTCGGGATGATTCAACAGCAGATCGGGCTCCCCGTCGAGGTTCAAGTGTACGGACCAACATGTATCCATCACTCGAAACGACCGCTATTGACGAACTATTTCAATGAGATCGGTCGGTCGAGACGGGACGCGGAAGCGCGCGAGTACTATATGAGCGAACCGTCTGATGCGGACAGTCGCTATCCCGTCTACCAAGACGACAATGGGACGCACGTCTTCTCCGAAGATTTGACGCTCATGGGTCAATTGCCGGTGCTCTTAAAAGGCGGACTGCATACGTGGAAACTCGATGGGTGGCATGCCGGGGATGCGTTCGTCGACATCGTCCGTCTGTTCGACAAAGCCCGGTCGGATTTGTTGAATGGCCAGTTCGACCGCACGCTCATGGAACGGCGTCTCGCCGAACTCCAACCTGAACAATTCCGGCTTGGGACCGGACTGCTGTTAAGAAATCCAGAAGAGATCAAGTGAGGGGATCAAGATGAAAAAACGTCCAGAACTACTAGCTCCGGCAGGAAACTTAGAAAAATTAAAGATGGCGATTCTTTACGGGGCCGATGCGGTCTTTATCGGTGGTCAACAGTTCGGGCTCCGCTCGCGGGCCGGCAACTTCGGATACGAGGAGATGACTGAAGGCGTCGCATTCGCGCACGAGCGCGGGGCGAAAGTGTATGTCGCCGCGAACATGGTGACCCATGAAGGGGATATCGATGGCGCGGGCGATTTCTTCTGTCGACTCCGTGACATCGGCATCGACGCCGTCATCGTCTCGGACCCGGCCATGATCGAGGTCTGTCTCACGGACGCGCCCGGTCTTCCGGTCCATTTGTCGACCCAGGCGTCGGCGACAAACTACGAGACGCTCCGTTTTTGGCAAGAGGAAGGACTAGAGCGAATCGTTCTCGCCCGTGAAGTGTCGATGGAAGAAATCAAAGAGATGAAGCGTCAAGTCGACGTCGAGATCGAGGCGTTCGTCCATGGCGCAATGTGTATCTCCTACTCGGGACGTTGCACGCTGTCGAACCATATGGCGCTCCGCGATGCGAACCGCGGCGGCTGTGCCCAGTCGTGCCGCTGGAAATACGGCTTCTTCGAGGCGGATGAGTTGTTGACAGACGACATGGCAGCGCGCGATGAGGAACCGTTCTCGATGAGTTCGGTCGATCTTGCGATGGTCCGGCACATACCCGATTTGGTCGATGCCGGCGTCGATAGCTTGAAAGTCGAGGGACGGATGAAGTCGATCCATTACGTGGCGACCGTCTGTAACGTCTATCGTCAAGTCATCGACGCCTACTGCGAGGATCCTGAAGGATTCGTCTTCGACCCGGCATGGGAAGAAGAGATTTGGAAAGCGGCGCAACGGGAGCTCGCGAGCGGCTTCTATTACGGCATCCCGACCGAGAACGAGCAATTGTTCGGCAAACCGCGCGCCATCCCGCAATATGCGTTCGCAGCGCGCGTCATCTCGTATGAAGCGTCGACAGGCATGGCGACGCTCGAGCAGCGTAACCATTTCCGCCGCGGAGAAGAAGTCGAATTCTTTGGTCCCGGATTCGTCCGCTTCACGCAACGGATCGACGAGTTGTTCGATGAGACCGGGATGCCGCTCGAGACGGCGAACCAGGCGATGATGACGGTACGCGTCAAAGTCGACCAACCTGTCGCGACCGACTTCATCATGCGAAAACGAAAAGTGGCAGCAGTGAAAGTTCCCGCTTCGAGTGCCCGTTGACACATCCGTCAAGGCAACATAGTCGACCGTTCCATCCAATCTTGCTACCCTATTAACATATACGAAAAAGGGGATGGAAGGATGAATCAGAACACGGAGCAACTCCGGACCGATCCGATCGGACGCCTGCTGTTCAAGCTGTCGCTGCCGGCGATGATCGGTATGCTGGTGACAGCGCTCTATAATATAATTGACACGATTTTCGTCTCGCGTGGCATCGGCCCTGCTGCCGTGGCCGCGATCGGGATCGCGTTCCCGATTCAAATGATTCTAATGGCCGTCTCGAGTGCGGTCGGTCTCGGTGGGGCCTCAATCAGTTCGCGGAAACTCGGCAAAGGAGATGACGCCGGTGCCGCCGTCACGTTCATGAACGTGCTCGTGCTCGTTGGCGTGTTCGCCGCGTTCGCGGTCAGTTCGGCCATCTTCATGCTCGATTCGATCTTGACTGTGTTCGGGGCGACGTCGGAGATCATGGAATTGAGTCGTCAATACTTATCGGTCACACTGATCAGTTCGCCGTTCTTCATGTTCACGCTCGCGGCGAGCGCGATGGTGCGGGCCGAAGGACAGGCACCTTATCAGATGAAAGTGATGCTCACGACCGTCGTCGTCAACTTGGTGACGACGCCGCTGTTCATCTTCACGTTCGGATGGGGCATTTACGGGGCGGCCTGGTCGACGGCGCTCGCTCAAGTCGTCGGGTCGGTGCTCATGTTACGCTTCTTCTTCGCAAAAAATCGCCGGACCGAGCTCGACTTCCAATGGCGGAAGTTTCGGCTCCGGTTCGGCGAGTTGAAGGAGATTATGGCAATCGGGTCATCTTCGTTCGTCATGATGGTGTCGCAATCGATCTTGTTCGTCTTCGTCAACATCATGCTCGGGACGTATGGTGGGACCCAAGAATTGGCCACGTTCGCCATTTTGAATAAGTTCATGGCGCTCGTCGGGATGCCGATCATGGGCATCGTCCAAGGCATGCAACCGATAGTCGGCTATAACTTCGGGGCGCGACAGTTCGAGCGGATGCGCGAGACGATTTGGACGGCGCTACGGGCCGGAATCGCGATTGCGGTCTTCATCTGGCTGACGCTCCAGCTTTTCCCGGAACCGCTCATGCGCATGTTCACGTCCGACGCGAACTTGATTGCTGAAGGGGTGACGGCGATTCATGTCTTATTCGCTGTCTCGTTCTTAACAAGCGTCCAAATGCTTGTCAACGGCATCTATCAATCACTCGGGAAAGCCCGGGTCGCGATGTTCTTGTCGTTGTCTCGACAGACGCTCTTTACGATTCCGCTCGTGTTTATCTTACCGAACTTCTTCGGTGTGTTTGGTGTTTGGCTCGCCTTCCCGATCGCCGACGGCTTGACCTTCCTGACAGCGGTCGGCATGGCGATTTGGGACCGGAAACTGCTATTCCGTCCGTCAGAAGACGAGGTAGAAGCGAAAGCGACCAATTTATGAAACGACGTCCGTTCTTGTTGAACGGGCGTCTTCTTTTAGGAACAAGTAAATCCCACCGAGAAGGACGGCCGCGCCGATCCATTGCATCACGCCGAGCCGTTCCTCGAAGAAGACGAAGCCAAATAGCATGCCCCAGAGCGCCTCGCCGAGGATGGTGATGCTGACGACGGTCGCGCTGACGCGGGCGAGGGCGTAGTTGAACAAGTTATGGCCGAGGAGCGTCGGGAAGAAAGCGAGGGCGATGAAATACCACCAATTCACCGCTTCGAAGCCGACGAACGTCGTGTCCCGAACGAGCAACATGAAACCGAGAACGAACGTGGCGACGAGATAGACGCTGAACGAGTAGTCGTTCGTCTTCATCTCGGTCCGAATGTGTTGACCGACGAGCCAGTAACCGGCGATCAACAAGGCGGCGACAAGCGCGAGCAAATCCCCGTAGAGCGCGTCGCGACCGATTTGGATATCACCGGCCGCGACGAGCATGCCGCCGAGGACGGCGACGAGTGCAAACGCCAAACCTATTCGGGTCGGATGTTTTTTAAAGAACAGGGCGTTCCCGATAAGGACGAAAATCGGGCTCGACGTCACGAACAACGTCGAACTCGCGACGGTCGTGTAGTCGAGCGATAAAAACCAGAGCCAGAAATGGAAGGCGAGGAGCGTCCCGCTGAGCAAGATCGCGTAGCGGGTGTTCGAGCGTAACGATAAGAGCGAGCGGTAATCGAGAAACGGCAATAACATGAGGCTTGAGAACAGCATGCGGTAGAATGCGGCCGTCTCTGCCGGAGCGGACGTCCATTTGACGAACAAGACGCTTGTCGACAGGAAAAAGACGGCGGCAAATAAAATTAAATAAGACAACAGGCATCCCCCTTTGGTTTTGTACATATTCCTCTAATGATATAATGAAACATACGAAAAAAAACATTATTTTTCGGAAGTGTCCGTTCCGACGAGATCGTTCGAACGACAACGAAAGTAGGGATCACATGAGACTAATCATTGCGGAGAAACCGTCGCAGGCACAAAAGCTGGCGGCGCCGTATCCATCAAAAAAGAGAAAAGACGAGATTGAAATCGCGGCATGCCCTCGTTTCCCGGAAGGTGCCATCGTCGTCTGGGCAGTCGGGCACTTATGTGAACTCCAAGAGCCGTCCCATTACCGCCCGGAGTGGAAGTCTTGGAAGTATGAATCACTTCCGATTGTCCCAGACCGGTTCGACTATCGCATCTCGAAGGGCAAGTCGAAGCCGTTCCAGACAATCAAAAAATGGCTCCACGACCGCTCGATCACGGACGTCATCATCGCTTCTGACGCCGAGCGGGAAGGGGAGGCGATCGTTCGCCTCATCTTGAGGCTCGCGGGCAACAAAAAACCGCTCGAGCGCTTATGGATCTCGAGTTTGACCGAGCAGGCGGTCGATCGCGGTTTCGCCCAGCTGTTGCCTGGTGACCAGACGATTCCGTATTACCACGAGGCGATGAGCCGCGCCTGTGCCGACTGGCTCGTCGGCATGAACGCATCAAGAGCGTATACGACGCTGTTAAAGACGATCGGGATTGAAGACGTATTCTCGCTCGGACGCGTCCAGACGCCGACGCTCGCCTTGATCGTCAATCGGGAGCGTGAGATCAAACAGTTCGTCCCGGAGCTTTATTTCGAGGTCGAAGCGACGCTCCAAAAAGGACGGGGCACGTTCAAAGCGAAATATACGCTCGGCAAGACGACGAAGTTGAAGACGCGTGAACAAGCTGACGCGGTCGTCGACCGATCGACCGGAACGGCGGTCGTACGGTCGATTGATAAGGAAGACAAGACGGAACACCCACCGTTCTGGTTCAGCTTATCGGGTCTCCAGGCCGAGGCCGGCAAACGCTTTGGTTTCGGGGCGAAGAAGACGCTCGATATCGCCCAGAAGCTGTACACGAAAGGGTGGATCAGTTATCCACGGACCGATTCCAGTTTCGTGACGCCGGACGAGGCAACGCTGTTCCCCCAAACGAAAGCACGGCTGTTGAAGTCTGCGGCATATGCTGGACTCGCTGACGTGTTGACCGAGAACCCGTCCCGGAACAGCCGCTACGTCAACGCGAAAAAAGTGAGCGATCACTATGCGATCATTCCGACCGAAGCGTGCGGCGATGTGGGTCGACTCAGCGGGGATGAGGCGAAGCTGTATGACTTGATCAACCGCCGCTTTCTCGCAGCGTTCGCCCCCCCGGCCAAACTTGAGAAGACGACCGTCGACTTGATGGACGGGGAAGACTTATACCGGGCAAAAGGGACGGTCGTTGTCAGCCCCGGGTACCGTCAAGTCGTCGAGATGAAGTCAAAAGACGTCGAGCTTCCGGTGCTGACAACCGGTGAGCCGTTGACTGAAAAGAAAGTCGAAGTGTTATCGAAACAGACAGAGCCTCCAAAACGGTATACGGAAGGCGCGCTCATCATGGCGATGAAAGTCGCCGGGAAACAGCTCGACGACGAGGAACTGATCCATATCATGAAAGAAGTCGAGGGGCTCGGCACGGAAGCGACTCGGGCGAACATAATCGACGGCTTGAAGAAGCGGGGTTATGTTGAACTTCAAAAGAAAGAGCTCGTTCCGACCGATAAAGGTCGTCTTTTGATCGATGTGCTCGGCGACAGCATTCTCGCCTCGCCGGCCATGACCGCGAAATGGGAGAAGCGGCTCCATGAGATCGGACAGGCGTCTGCGTCTGCGGCCGAATTCATCGACCAGGCGAAAAAGATGTCGATTCATCTCGTCGAAGAAGCCAAAGCGAGAGTCGCGGCGGCGAATCCGGAAGGCTATACGATTGAACCGAGACGATTCGGGAAGAAATCTGCCTCGCGGCCAAAAGCGTCGTTTGGCGTCTGTCCGAGCTGTGGAAAAGGACTCGTCGAGCATCCGAAGTTCATCGGTTGCAGCGGCTACCGCGAAGGGTGCAAATTCACCGTGTCAAAACAAGTGCTCGGCGTCGGACTCGCGAAAGATGAACTGAAACAGATGATCAACGGCGGGCAGTCAAATGTTCATGCGTTCAAAAAAGGCGATAAGACGTTTGATGCCACGCTCTACCTTGAAAAAGGGGCGCTCCGTTTCGAATTCAAATAAAAATAGAGCCATCCGTCGTGGATGGCTCTATTTGTCCTGCTGATCTTGTTCGGTGATGCGGCGATTGATCTCATCGTAATCGAGGACGATGTCGTCTTTGTTGTCTTTGTAGGCGTATCCTTTTTGGATGACGACGACAGAGGCGACCAAGACGAGTAAAATAATCAATCCGCTCACGGCAAATATCCATCCCATAGCGCATTCCTCGCTTTCTTTCTTTTAGTATGACAAAAATCTGAGACGTTCTCCATGTTTGAGTCTCTCACAACTGTTACAGGTTTGAAATGGTTGGTCTCTTGATTAGATATGATACAATAACGTATAGAAGAACACTGACAGAGAAGGTAGGGATGACTATGGCGATTTTGATTGTCGACGACGAACCGGTCAATACGATGGTTCTCGAACAATTATTGCATCAACACGATTATGAGACGGTCTCGGTCTCAAGTGGTGAAGATGCTCTCGCGCTCCTCATGGACCCGCAAGCCCCGTCGCTGTATGACCTCGTCCTGCTCGATGTCGAGATGCCGGGCATCTCAGGGATTGAAACGTGCAAACGGATTCGACAAATGACAGGATATGAAGAACTGCCGGTAATCATGGTGTCGGGCCGGACCGAAGAGAAGCAAATTGCCGAAGGGCTAGACGCTGAAGCGTCCGACTATACGACGAAACCGATCAAGATCACCGAACTCCTCGCCCGGATTCGCTCGGCGCTTCGTTACAAAGCGGCCGTCGATGAACGGAAAAAATATGAGGCGCGTCTCCAATATGACCTGGATTTGGCCCAAAAGATTCAGCAGAGCGCACTGACCCCACCAATCAGTAGCGCGGAAATCGATATGAGGGCGCTGTACCTGCCATCTAAAAAATTGGCGGGTGACATGTACGCCTGGTTCCAAGTCGCGCCTGATCGTTACGGCGTCATCATCTTCGACGTGATGGGTCACGGTGTGTCTTCAGCCTTGATCACGATGGGAATCCGCTCGATCTTGCCGGGCCTTGTCGCCAACGTCCAGTACCCGGTCGACGTCATGACCGAACTGAACCGACAGATGACGTTCCTGTTTTCAGGCGACGATATGCAAAGTTATTTCACGGCCGTCTATTGTTACATCGATACGACGAATCAACGCATCGAGTACGTCAATGCCGGCCATCCGCCTGTGATCGTGACGTCTCCGGAAGGGATGACTCGTCTCGAGACGACTGGAGTGCCGGTCGGCATGTTCGAGGAACCGAACTATGAATCCAAAGAAATCAAGATCACGCCAGGTATGGTCCTGCATATGTATACGGACGGACTGATGGAATGTTACAGCAAAGACATCGATGACGGCATCCGTTGGCTTGAAAAAGACATCGCCACGTACGGCTTAGATTATTCCCGTCACGTTGCCGAACGGCTCGTCCCGAAAATCGAGATTGACGACGACTTGTGCCTCGTCACGGTAAAGCTTACTTAAACGACAAAAGGATGAGACCGTCGCTCGTGACGATTTCATCCTTTTGTCTAGAAATAACGTTTCCGCCATAAAATATAAAAGGCGAGACTCGAAAAACCGACCATCATGGCAAGTGCGAACACGAAACCGATTGATTGTCCTTCCCATGGGACTTGGACGTTCATCCCAAAAATCCCGGAAATCATCGTCGGAATACTGAGCACGATCGTGATCGACGCCAAGAACTTCATGACGAAGTTGACGTTGTTCGAGATGATCGACCCGAACGCATCCATCTTAATGCTGATGATGTCGTTATAAATCGAGGCCATCTCCATCGCCTGACGATGCTCGACGAATACGTCTTCTAACAGGTCTTCGTCCTCTTCATGCTTCTCAAGACTCGGCGTCTTGACGATGCGGTCGAGGACGCTGTCATTCGCTTTGAGCGATGTCATGAAGTAGACGAGCGACTTCTGTAAGTTCATCAACTGGAAAATTTCCTGATTTCGCATCGAACGTTGAAGTTCTTGCTCTAGCTCTTCCATTCGCCGGTCGATCTGGCGGAGGAACCGCAAGTACGTCATGCTGACTCGGTGCAAAATCTGGAAGACGAACCGGCTGCGATAGTTTGTCCGGAACAAGCGGGCTTTGCCGTTAGCGAACAAGTTGAGTACATCGAGGTCACGCGAACAGACGGTGATGAAATGTCGTCCCGTGACGATGATACCGAGTGGGATCGTATTATAGGCACGTCCCGTATCGTCTTCTTCGACGTATGGAACGTCAATGATCATGAGCAGGCCTTCATCATCTTTCTCAAAACGCGGCTTTTCTTCAATATCAAGTGGGTCGTACACGAAGTCTTCAGGAATGCCGGAGGCGGCAATGACTTGATCGGCCTCGTCTTTCGTCGGATTGACGAGTTGGATCCAGCTTCCTTTGTCAAAGTCTTCGATCTCGTGCACACGACCAGATGCGTCGGTACGGTAAATCGTTAGCATAATCTTCCTCCTACCTTAGCTCAACTTTATTATAGGTAGGCGAGTAGGAGAGTGCAATCGCAAAGAAGGAGATTTTTTGTTTTCTCTCGAAAACATACTACAGTGAGTTAGAATGTCAGAAGGAATGAGTAGAAGGAGGGATGGAGGTGACTCAAACACCCCAAAACGCTCTGTTTAACGAAGAGAAATTAGCAGAGCTCCATCAAATCGCAAGTGGAAATAAAGATTTTCTGAAAAAGATTGCAGAGACGTACGTCGCGCAGTTCGAGGCGAAGTTTCCTGAATTAAAGCGCGTAGTCGAGACGAAAGATCATGAACAAATCGAACAACTCGCCCACTTGTTAAAGGGCGCTTCTTATTCGGTCGGACTCGACGAGACGGCGTCGCATTTCCAACAACTTGAACTCGCCGGTGAGACGAACGAGGTCGAGAACCTTGAACCGGTGCTTGAAGACATCGAGCGTCAAATGAAACGGTTCGCTGTCGAGTGGGACGCCTATTTCAATCGATTGGTGTAATGAAAGAGGGGCCGCAATTTTGCGGCCCCTCCGTTTGTCATTAGGCTAAAAACTCATCGAGCGTCGCGATCAACATGCCGATCTCAGGCTTCGTGATTTGTGCGTTCGCCCCGACGGCGTCACCTTTATGTTTCAAGTCGTTTGAGATGAGTGACGAGAAAATTACGATCGGTAACGTCGCGTAGCGGTCCATTTCGCGTAGCCGTCTCGTCAAATGTAACCCGTCCATTTGTGGCATCTCGATGTCGGTGATGAGCAGATCGCACTCGACACCATCTTGCTCGAACGCATCAAGCGCTTCTTTCCCGTTGTTGAAGATTGTCGTGTTGAAGTAGCCTGCCTCATCGAGCGTGTCGATGATCAAGGTGCGGAGCATCTCCGAATCTTCTGCGATCCACACTTGTTTGTTCGAGCGTTCCCTTGCACCGAGTCGTTTGACGGATTCACGAGCCATGATGTCTTTTCGTGACAACTCGAGAGCGATGCGCTCATAGTCGAGAAGAATGATCATTTGGTCTCCTGTTTTGACGACGCCGTTCGTGATGCCTTGGACACCGCGGGCGAGATCTGACGGTGTATCGATCTGTTCCCATGAGATGCGCTTGATCTCTGTCACTTGGTCGACTCGGAGCACCGATTTCTCACCGTTAAACTCACAGACGATCAAGCGATCCCCGTCTCCGGCTTCACGAGGATGGCCGATGACCATCGGGAGATCGATGACCGTCATGACTTCACCGCGTAGTTCGATCAACCCCATGATCGCCTCAGGCGTTCCAGGTAACGGGGTGAGTGGAAGCATCGTGATGATCTCGCGAACCTTCATGACGTTAATCCCGAAAATAAACGGGCCTGACTGGAAAATGACGATTTCTAACTCGTTCGTACCTGCTTCAAGTAAAATATTATGATCCATGCTCAATGGTGGTCCCTCCTATATCGCGTTCTCTCTTCCTCTCTATCGGTCAAATCGATCAAAGTCTTCAGTTGAAAAGTGTCAAAGTCAGGTCAAAAATCACGAAAAGTCATGGAGTAACCGTTTACATTACATAAACTGAATCTTTATAGTTGTTCAACGGAATTGATTTTGCATACAATGAGGGTGGCAACGAGATATCACAGCTTACTCAGGAGGCAGATAGAGATTATGAGTATGAACACATATCCATATTTAATTAACGGGCAATGGCAAGAATCAACAACAAATGAGACGATCGAACTCGTTTCACCTTATACAGAAGAAATCGTCGGACACGTCCAAGCGATGTCGCGCGACGAAGTCGACGAGGCGATTCACGGTGCTAAACGTGCACAACAAGAGTGGGCGGCGCTTCCGGTCAACAAGCGCGCCGAGCTGTTGTACGCATGGGCGGACAAACTCGAAGAACGCGTCGATGAGATCGGTCAAATCATCATGCGCGAAGTCGGGAAGAACTTGAGCGACGCGAAGAAAGAAGTCGTCCGCACAGCTGAGATTATTCGTTATACGGCTGAGGAAGGACTTCGTTTCACAGGTGGATTCATGCAAGGTGATTCGTTCCCGGGCGGATCAAAGAATAAAATGGCGATCATCAAAAAAGAGGCACTCGGTGTCGTTCTCGCGATCTCACCATTCAACTATCCGGTCAACTTAGCCGCTGCTAAAATCGCCCCGGCCCTTATTACTGGGAACGCGGTCGTCTTCAAACCGGCGACACAAGGTGCGATCAGTGGTGTCAAAATGGTCGAGGCACTGCAAGACGCCGGTCTTCCGAGCGGATTGTTGAACCTCGTGACGGGTCGCGGTTCGGTCATCGGCGACTACTTGACGTCGCACCCAGGTGTCGACATGATCACATTCACAGGCGGTACAGGAACCGGTCAACATTTGTCACAACAGGCATCGATGGTCCCGGTCGTCTTAGAGCTCGGCGGCAAAGACCCGGCGCTCGTCTTAGAAGACGCGGACATGACGCTTGCGGCGGATCAAATCGTCAGCGGTGCATTCTCTTACTCGGGTCAGCGTTGCACGGCGATCAAACGCGTCTTCGTGCTCGAAGATCAAGCGGACGAACTCGTCGCCATGTTGAAACAGCGTGTCGAGAAGCTCACGGTTGGTTCGCCAGTTGACAACAGCTTCATCGTCCCGCTCATCGACAAAAAGTCGGCTGACTACGTTCAAGGCTTGATTGACGACGCCGTCAACAAGCATGCGACGGTCGTCCACGGTAACGAACGTGACGGCAACCTGCTCCACCCGACGCTGCTCGACCATGTCACGCGTGAGATGCGTGTCGCTTGGGAAGAGCCGTTCGGACCAGTTCTTCCGATCATTCGTGTCAGTTCGCTCGACGAGATGATCGAACTGACGAACGAGTCAGAGTTCGGTCTTCAAGCGAGCGTGTTCACACAAAACGTGAACAGTGCGTTCACGGTCGCCGACAAGCTCGAAGTCGGCACGGTCCAAGTCAACGGACGGACGGAACGCGGTCCTGACCACTTCCCGTTCATCGGTGTGAAACAATCAGGTCTAGGTGTCCAAGGGATTGGACGCAGTCTTGAAACGATGACACGCGATAAAGTGACCGTCATTAACTTATAAACGATTGGAGGGGAGAAATCCCCTCCTTTTTTTGTGCCATTGAAATCCCTTCTTTCTGACAGGTATAATGAATGAAGATAGGTGGAAGGGGTTGTGTGGACGTGGCGAACTGGATTTCAAGCCAACTGGCAAGACTCGATATTCCGACACCGTTTGAGGTCGGTAACGTGAACGTATACATCGTAGAGCATGGGGGCCGGTTTTTCATGGTCGACTGTGGCCCGGATACGGAAGAGGCATGGGCGTCCTTGAACGGCGAATTGGCTGAACTCGAACTGACGCTAGCGGATATCGATTTTCTATTTTTAACGCACCATCATGCCGACCATGCCGGTCAAGCTTGGCGGCTGCGGGACGCCTCGATTCCAGTCTACGGTCACGAGAAGCTCGTTCGTTATTTGGAACAGACACCGAACTTTATTAAAAAAGGCAATCACTTCTTATATGAACTGGCTCATTGGTTCGGGGCACCGGAGTCGATCATCAACAAGTTACCCGACTACCGGGAGGCGCTACGTTGGATCGGTCCGACGACCGTCACGATGACGTTCGAAGAGGGACAAGACGTGACGAGCGACGGGGCATGGAAGACGATTCATCTGCCGGGACACGCGAGCGATCAACTCGGACTTCTCGGACCGGGCGGCGTCTTGATTGCCGGTGATCATTTGATCGATGCGGTCGAACCGAACCCGTTGATCGAACAGCCGTATGAGGACGAAGGGTTTGCGTCACCGGTCTTACTATATCTCGACTCGCTTAGAAAGTTACAGGAGCTTGATATTAAGCTCGTCGTGAGCGGACATGGCAATCCGATTCAGCATCCGCGTTTACTCATCGAATCAAGGATCAGTCAACGCTATGAACGGAGCGAGCAGCTGCTGAACGACTGGGCCGACGGCTTGAGTGTGTTCGATTGGTCGATGCGGCTGTACGGGCGGAAGATGCGCCGGGCGATGCCGCTTGTCTTCAGCGAAGTGTTCGCGCGGTTGACATTGCTCGAGGAGCGCGGTCATGTCGTCAAGCAGTTAGCCGATGGCAAATGGATTTATGTGAGAGTGGAGGAAGCAATGGAATGAGACATATTGTGATCACGGGTGCGTCGAGCGGCTTTGGTGCCGCTTTGGCGCATTCTTTTTCGGCAGCGGGCTATAAGCTGACGTTAATTGCCAGAAACGAGACGCGCCTTCGAGAGCTCGGGACGAAACTATCTGCAGACTGGATGGTCACGGATGTTTTGACAAGTTATGAGACGCTCGTCGACGATGTCGTACAGAAATATGGACCAATCGACGGTTGGGTCAACAACGCCGGCGTCGGTGAGTTTGACCGGGTCGTTGATCAAACGACGGACGTCATCGAAGAGACGATGCGCTTGAACGCGATCGCGCCGATGGTGATGTCGCGTGACTGTGGGCGCCGGATGAAGCGAGGCGGGACGATCATAAACGTTTGCTCGCAAGCTGCCAAAGTGCCGACCCCGAAGTCGGCCGTGTACGCCGGATCGAAAGCGGCGTTGCTCCAGTTTTCAAACGCGCTCCGGCTCGAGCTGAAGCCGGCAGGTGTCCATGTACTGACAGTCAATCCTGGTCCAATCAACACGCCGTTCTTTGATCGGGCTGATAAGACGGGTCGCTATGAACAGAGTGTGCGTCGTATCATGCTCGACCCAGATCAGTTGGCACAGCGGGTCGTCTCAGCGTTTGAACAGTCGAAACGTGAAGTCAACGCCCCGTGGTGGATGGACTTAGGCGGAAAACTGTACGCAATGTGCCCGATTTGGTTCGAACGGTTGGCAAAACGGGGATTTGACAAAAAGTAGTAGAGAGAGGGGAAGTACGATGCGACGAATACGACAATTTGGGCTGCTGTTTGCGCTTGTTTTCCTCAGCGCCTGTGGGACGATGGGAGCAGACTTGGCCCCGACGTTTGACGAGGCGGTTCAAGAGGCTGAGCAAACGACGGTCAACTTTTACTTGTGGGGTGGGGACGACGGCATCAACCGTTACATCGATGACTACGTCGCACCGCGCCTGAAAGAAACATACGATATCGAGTTGAATCGCGTCCCGATGGACACGGCCGAATTTATTCGCCAACTATCACTCGATAAACGTTCGAACCGAGAGGCGGGCACGATCGACCTCATGTGGATCAATGGCGATAATTTTAGAAACGCGGCCGAGGCGGAGCTTCTACAAGGCGACCTGCTCGATAAAATCCCGAACGCAGCACTTTTGAACGAGACCGCGCAAGCGACCGACGCCGGGACGCCGACCGACGGACTCGAGGTGGCGTGGGGTAACGTTCAGTTCGTGCTGCACTATGATGCCGACAAAGTGACGAATCCTCCGGCGACGTTCGAAGAATTACATCGTTGGACCGAAGCAAATCCGGGTCGTTTCACGTATCCTGAAGTGACAGACTTCACCGGTAACGCGTTCGTCCGCCATCTGCTCTATGCCGAGTACGGGGAAACGATCCGGAGCGATCAAACGATCCCGGATGCATTTTGGGATGAACTCGCGACGTGGTCACCGAATCTGTGGAAACAAGGGGCGACTTATCCGAAGTCGCTCGCCCAACTCGATCAACTTTATGCGAAAGGTGACGTGTGGATGACGATGGGATTCAATGAGCGTCGTGCTGAGGCCGAGCGAAACGACGGCGTGTTTCCAGACGAGACGCGTGCACTCGTCCTCGACCATTCAATCGCCTCGACGCATTTTCTCGCGGTCCCGTTCAACGCAAGCAATCCGAACGGTGCCCTCGTCGTAATCAATGAATTGTTGTCACCGGAAGCTCAACTCGCCAAACAAGATGCGACGTATTGGGGAGACGGGACGTCGCTCGATTTGACGAAGCTTGAACGAGCGGACCGGGAAGCCTTCCTCAAGCTGGACACGGGCGTCACGTATCCAGACCCTGAACAACTTGCCGAACGTTCGATTGCCGACTTCGGACCGAGCGTGATCGATCAAGTTCGTGAGGGATGGTCCCGTGTCGCGAGGTAGCGTCGGCTTGAGCGTCATCGTCTTGTTGCTACCGCTCGCCGGTCTGGCGTTTCTAGCCGGTGAGACCGCTTCATTCGAATGGACGTCACTTTGGCGCGATGCGGCGTGGCGGGCGAGTTTAGCCGTCACGCTTTACGTGACGCTCGTCTCGACGACGATTTCGCTACTCATCGGGACGTGGTTGGCACGAACGGTCCGGATTCGAGAGGCGGTTTGGCTTTCAGCGCTGCTCAAATTGCCGATGTTCGTGCCGCATGTCGCAGGTGCGTATTTATTTTTGTTGTTGTTCTCGGGCGGTTTTCCGTTTTACGGGCTTGTGGAAGCGAACGAGCGCCATCACTTTGTCGTCATATTGACGTATGTGTGGAAAGAAGTGCCGTTCGTCTTTTTGATGATGCTCGGCACATACGGGCAACTGAATCGCGGCTATCTCGATATGGCGAAGACGCTCCAACTCACACGGTTCGAGCAGTTCAAAGTCGCGGAGTGGCCGTTTTTACTGAAGCCGCTCTTGGACTCGTTTTGGATTTTAGTGGCGTTCATCTCGTTCGCTTACGAGGTACCGGCCCTGCTCGGGGTCACATTCCCGGAGCTGCTCGGGGTGCTCGCATACGAACGGCTGACGACAGGGTTGTTTTTAAACGCGAATGAATCCTACGCGGTCGCACTCGTTTGGACACTATTGATCTCAGTCGGGGCTTTTGTATCGTATCTCGTTACGGCCAAACGAAGACGCCGGATTGAAAAAGGGGTGAGGCGATGAGTCGGGTCCTGATCATCAGTTTCATCTTGTTCCCGTTTCTCGGCTTACTCTTCGGTTTGCCTTCTCCGATCCGATTGGATGAAGTGCTCATGAACACGGTGTTCTACGTCATCAGTTTGGCCGTCATCAATGTCTGGCTCGGTCTTGGGACAGCGTGGTGGCTGATTTTTACAGAGTCGAGGTGGCGGACACTCGTCGAATGGCTCGTCTTTATCCCGTTGTTCATTCCGGTCATGGCGAGTATGTTCGGTATGTACATCGTGCTCGCGAACGTCGGGCTCGTCGGGACGTATGCCGGTGTCTTGCTCGTCTTGCTCGTCTCGACGCTCCCGTACTCGATCCGGCTCGCCTACAATGCGATGTATGTGATCGGACGCCCGCTCCTTGAGCAGACGATGACACTGCCGCCGCTGCCTCGATTTAGCATGGTGCTGTTTCCTTTGTTGGCGGCGACGATGCGGACGATTGTCTTGTTCTCGACGGTCATCGTTCTCGGTCAGTTCGTGCTCGTGCAATTGATCGGTGCAGGGCTCATCCCGACCGTCACGACACAACTGTATCAATCGTATGCGGGAAATGACGTTTCATTGGCACTACAAAACACGTGGGTCCTCATCTTGTTGCCGGTCTTGTTGTATATCGGTCTCGGAGGATTGTTTCGCGTATCGGTACGAATTATGAAGGAGCGGTTAAGATGAGTTTAGTCGTTACGGGAATACAAAAAAACTTTAAACAACGCGACGTGTTGAACGGGGTCGACCTGATCGTTGACAAGAAAGAGATCCATGCGCTTGTCGGGGTGAGCGGGTCCGGGAAGTCGACGTTGCTACGGATTATCGCTGGACTTGAGACGGCAGACACGGGGACGGTGACGTGGGACGGAGAGCCGCTCCTCGGGACGCCTCCTCACAAGCGGCGCATCACGATGCTGTCACAATCACCGCTTCTGTTCCCGCATCTGTCGGTCGGGGAGAACGTGACGCTCGCGACTCAAAATCGGTCCCGGGAGCAGGCAGAGGCGTGGCTTGACCGCGTCCGCCTTCCGGGCCGATATGACGATGACATCCACGAACTTTCCGGAGGCGAGCAACAGCGTGTCAGTTTTGCCCGTGCCCTTGCGGCCGAGCCGCGGCTCATTTTATTAGATGAGCCGTTCACGAATCTCGATCCGGATTTGAAGTACGAGTTGCAGCGGCTGATCCGGGACCTCGTCCAACAACTCGAGTTGACGGCGTTGCTCGTGACCCACGATCGGGAAGAAGCGATGCTCGTCGCCGATCGGGTGACGTTGCTCGAGGACGGCTTAGTCCTAGCGACGGGGACGCCAGGCGAACTATACGAGACTGAGCCGGCGTTTGGAGACTTTATCGAGCTTTCGGGTTCGTCTTATCCGGCGACGATGATGGAAGTGACGGAAGAAGCAGGCGAACCTGTCGTACTCGTCCGACAGTTGAATCGCTTCGGCAATCAGCTAGGCGAGTATCGCCTCGCGACGGGTACGTACATCATTCTCCCCCGGGATGAAGCGTTTCAGGTCGGGGAGACCTACTATTTGCGGAAGAAAAAAGGAGTGGTTTGATGCTAGACACGTACGGAAGCCGTTGGGTTCGTCCCATCGTTGAACGAGGGGCCGATCGGCTTCTAAAATGGAATTTCACACCGAATGAAGTGACAATCCTTGGAGGCGTCATTGGGATCTCGGTCGGGTTCTTTATTTATAATGACATGCTTTGGACAGCGGTCGCCCTGCTTTGGTTGTCGGGTCTTCTCGATGTCATTGACGGGACGATGGCGCGCCGCTCTCGGAAGACGGGGTTTGGCACAGTGCTCGACCTCGTCTTCGATCGCATCGTCGAGATCTCGGTCGTCGTCGCGCTGGCGCTTCGTTACCCTGAGCACATGCCGGTCTTTCTCTTCTTGCTCGGATCCTTCGTCGTTGCGATGACGCTGTTTCTCGCCGTCGGAGCCAGCAGTTCAAAACGTTCTGAGAAATCATTTTATTATCAACCGGGCCTCCTTGAACGGACGGAGTGCTTCATCTTGTTCACGCTCATGATTTTGTTCCCGTCGTGGATCGGGGTCGTCGCGACGCTGTTCCTCATCCTCGAAGTGTTCACGATCAGCCAACGCCTGTTGGAAGCACGGCGGATTTTACGATGAAGCCGCGGCTCGTCCTAGTCGGGCTCGGTCACGGACAACTTGAAATTTTAGCGCGGATCGAACAGTTGCGAGAACGGTACGAGGTCGGTTATGTCGGACTTGACGAAACGATTTATACCGGGGCGTTCCCCCAAGTGATCGCAAATGAGATGGCTTCGGCAGTCGTCAACTTGCGGCCGGACGTCACACCGGTCGCGAGCAGACTCGTCTCGCTCGACCCGGTCAAGCGAATCATCGAGACCGATCAAGGTATGATCGCTTACGATCATCTCGTGCTCGCGACAGGTGCGAAGAGCCGAGGGATCGGAACGGGATTGAAACCGATGACGGACGTAGCGATCGAACACATTCAAGCGAGCCGTGCGGTCACGATCGTCGGAGGGGGCAAAGCTGGTGTCGAGCTCGCTTTCGCTTGCGTGAGGTCGAAGCAACACGTCACGCTCTATGCGAAGCAGATTTTGCCCGACTTGCCGAAACGGGTCGGTCGTCACATTGCCCGTCGTCTCGTTGCAAGCGGGGTGACGCTGATCGCGCAACAGTATGAGGGTGGGGACGCACCAGACGGTCTTGTCCTTGACGCGACTGGAGTCGTGCCGGTCGAGTGGTGGCACCGCTCAGGCCTTGCCGAGGAAGGGTCGTTTATTCCGACCGACGCTTATTTGCGTCACACGACGTATCAAGATATTTACATCACCGGGGACATGGCAATGGGCTTGAACGGAGGCGTCGATGCGGTCCGATCGGGCCGTCACGTCGCGTCAGCGCTCCTCGGTGACGAAAAGCCATACAAACAGCGGACATCACTCAATATTTTATTGACGACCCCGGGACACGCCTTACTCACGTTTGGGCGCTTGACGTGGCACGGCCGGTGTTCGTATTGGATCAAGCGCCAAATCGACAGGCGCTACATGCAGAAATTCACGCACTAAAAAAGACGACCGCGGTCGTCTTTTGATTAGGCGTTCAACGTGTCGAGGAACGACCGAATTTGCATTTCCGTCTTCGCATGCGCCGAATGAAGGTGTTCTTGTTTGACGCCTTCTTTATAGAAGAGCAGTGACGGGATGCCACGGACTTCCTGCGTGTCAGACAGTTCAGGCAGTTCGTCGCGATCGACGACGTACCAGTTGAATTGCGGGTAGTCTTTGACGAGTTCGTCGACGTACATGTCGAGGCGGCGGCAGTCCGGGCACCACGACGTCGTGAAGATGACCATTCCTTTATCTTGAATGGCAGTTTGGAATTGTTGTTCAGATTGTATTGGTTTCATGATTGATCACTCCTTTATCTCATTGTCTGTGTCTTCGGTGCGCCCGTCAACCGATTGACATTCTCGGACTTACAAGAGATTGTGCTACACTTAAAAAAACTGAACTGCAAGGGAATGGTGATGGTTATGGCGTTACGTCATGCACTACTCGGGTTGTTGACCCATCAGCCTGCGACCGGCTACGCCTTGAACGCGACGTTCAAAGCGCAAATGATTCACTTTTGGCACGCCCATCATACACAGATTTATCGGGAGCTGTTAAAGATGGAAGACGAGCACCTCGTTTCGTCAGAGCATGTGACCCAACATGATCTTCCCGATAAGAAGATCTATTCGATCACAGCGACGGGACGTCAAGAGTTGATTGACTGGCTCAGACAACCGACGTCGTTTCAGCCGAAGATGAAAGATGAGAACCTGCTGCGCGTCAGCCTGCTGCAACTGCTCCCGCTCGACGAGGCGATCCGTTACGTCGAGGAGACGAAAACGCATCATGAACAAGTCGCACATCAAATTCGTGCGTTCCAAGCAGCCCATCAATCGGAAGCGGACACGCTCGGGTACTTATTGACGAGTGAATATGCGATCCGCATGATGGAAAACTATGCCGATTGGGCCGATTGGGCGATCGAACAAATGAAACAGCGCGATAAACATACGACCTGACGTTCAGGTCGTATGTTTTGTATACGGATGAATCGGTAGACGAGCCAGTAGTTTATCGAGTGCACGCTCATTGATGTCGTCATGATACGCGTCAATCGTCTGCTGCAACTGCTCAACAGAAGAAGCGCCAGGCAAGACGACGGCACACGTCCGTTTCGCGGCAGCGAGCGCATACGCTTGAATCGGGTGTGGCAACGTCGACAGGAGGTTGCGTAACTCGGGTTCGCTCCACGACTCGAAGCCCTTAGCGCTCAAGCGCTCGGACCATGCATCGGTCAACAGCCCTTTAGCGAGCGGTCCTCGACCGACGAGCGGAACGTCTTGCCCGAGTGATTCGATGCGGCGGTCGAGCAGTGAGTACGGTGTCATCAAGACATCGAGCTCCCCGTGCTCAAGCCAGTAGCGGATCACGTTCGGGCGAATCGAGGAGAGCCCGATTTGGCGGATGACCCCGGCCTGTTTTTGTCGGCGCATGAAATCGATCGTCGCGTCAAGGTCGTCTTCCATCGTTCCACCATGTACGTAATATAAGTCTAAGTAATCCGTCTGTAGTCGTTCGAGAGAACCGTGAAGCGCCTGTTCTAAATAGGAAGGGGCTGGGTTCCAGCGCATTCCGTCCTCGGTCCATTCATTCCCGCCTTTGCTCGTCAAAAACAAGTCGTCCCGCCGACCGGCGAACGTCTCACCGACGAGCCGTTCGACGTCGTGACGGTCATAGACGTCAGCCGTGTCAAAATGACGGATCCCTGACGTGTAAGCCGCCTCGAGAATCCGTCGGCCCTCATCGTCACCTTGTTTTAAAATCGACATCGTTCCTAGTCCGAGTTCTGCCATCGATAATTCCTCCTTGTTCCGTCGATTGATTTGACTCATAATTACAGTATATAAGAAAACGTGAGGAGTACATAACCATGGAAGAGAAAACGATTGAACGGGAAGTCATCTATCAAGGGAAGATTTTCGATGTCGAGAAGCATGTCGTCGCGCTCCCGAACGGAGGAACGTCGGTCCGAGAGCTTGTGTATCATAATGGGGCCGTCGCGATATTGTTGATCGATGAGGACGACAAAATTGTTCTCGTCGAGCAATACCGGAAAGCGTTCGAATCGATGTCACTCGAGATTCCGGCCGGGAAACTTGAAATCGGAGAAGAGCCGCTCGCGAGTGCGAAGCGTGAACTCGAGGAAGAGACCGGTTATAAAGCCGAGTCGCTTGAAAAGATGTTCTCGTTTTACGGGGCACCTGGATTTTGTAGTGAGCGCGTTGACGTGTTCGTCGCCAAAGGTTTGACGGCGGGAGCGATGAACCTAGACGAGGACGAATTTTTACAAGTCGAACGTTATACGTTCGAAGAAGCGGGCGAACTTTTAGCGAGTGGCCGGATCACCGATGCCAAGACGATTATGGCGATTCAATGGTGGCAATTATCTAAATTGAAATAATTCTAATCTGTAGTAGGTTGTGATAGACTTACATAGTAATGATTTTAATTTGAAAAATCGACGGAACTTCGGTATGCTTTGAATAGTGAATTATGTAAAGAGGGGGCGCCTTATGGAAACGCGAATTGAACGGATCAAACAGCAATTGAGCGCCAAAGGATATAAATTGACACCGCAACGAGAATCAACGGTCCGTATCTTGCTTGAGAATGAGACAGACCATCTAAGTGCAGAGAACGTGTTCATGCTCGTCAAGAGCATCGCACCCGAAATCGGTCTCGCGACCGTGTACCGGACACTCGAACTGTTGACCGAGCTCGGCGTCGTCGACAAAGTCAACTTCGGTGACGGTGTCGCCCGGTTCGACCTCAGACCAGAAGGGGCGAACCATTCGCACCATCACCTCGTCTGTGTCGAGTGCGGATCAGTCGAAGAGATCATGGAAGACCTGCTCGTCGACGTCGAGAAGAAAGTCGAGAGCAAGTATGAATTTTTAATCAAAGACCATCGTTTGACGTTCCATGGCATCTGTAAAGTGTGCCAAGCGAAAGGCGTCACGCTCGAAGGGCATAAAGCCGTCATTAACGGTTGACGAAACAAGGGAGGACAAGCCGAGCGGCTTGTCCTCCCTTATGTTCATCGTGCCGTCAAATCGTCAGTTCGATTTTGTTTCGTTCTGGATCGTGGACGACGCTCTCATAATAGCCGTCCCCGGTCAGACGCGGTCCATCGACGAGTTCATAGCCATCAGCCTGCAAGCGCGCCGTCAATTCGTCGACGGCCTCGGCGCTGCCTAATGCGAAGGCGACATGCGCCCAGCCGAGTGTCGGCATCGCTTCGCCTTGGATGTCCGACCGCGACATCAGCTCGAGGCGGCACGCTGATTCCGGAAACGTTAAAAAATACGATGCGAACTGTTTGTGCCGGTTCGTATATTTGTCGTTGGCGCTAGCACCAAAGTATGTCTCGTAAAAGCGACGCATCCGTTCGAGGTCATGGACCCATACGGCAACGTGTTCGATGTTCATCGTCATCACTCCTTTTCAACTACGTTCATCTTACCAGTGATACAGCGGGATTGTCAGTCGATTTCCTGGAGAAAACGGGCGTGAAATCGATGACAAAAAACTGTCAAAAAAACTTACAAAAAAATGAGGTCAGACGTCTTCACAACGGTTTACATAAGTGATATGATGTAAGCGTATTCAGGTGTAGCGAGGAAGGAGGGGGATGTCATGCGTTCGCAAGTCGAGTCGTTTTTACAATATATGACGGTTGAAAAAAGAATGTCCACCAACACGAGACAAGCCTATGCGAGCGATTTGACCCAGTACTTATCGACACTAACCCAACTTGGGGTGACCGAGTGGAATGAAGTCACGCGCTCACATATCGTCAAGCATTTAGAGGAACTGTCGCAAGCGGGTCGGGCCGCCTCGTCACTGCGACGAGCCGTCAGTTCGATTCGTACGTTTCATCATCATCTGAAGATGAGCGGCGGCGCCTCGACCGATCCGGCACTTTACTTAGAGACGCCGAAAGCGGAGCGGCATCTGCCGGACACGTGGTCGCAAGACGAAGTCGAGCGCTTGCTCGATAGCGTCCCGACGAACGATCCGCTCGCACTTCGGGATCGTGCCATGCTCGAACTGCTCTACGGGACAGGCATGCGCGTCAGCGAACTTCTCGGTCTTGATTTGGATGATTTACAGTTTGAACTGGGGTATTTACAGTGTGAAGGCAAAGGCGAGAGCGCCCGAATCATTCCGGTGTCGTCGGTCGCCCAAAATTTTGTCGAACGCTATATCCAGCAAGCGCGAAACGGCCTCGGTGGTCGGGAGACCGAAGCGTTGTTCTTGAACGGACGTGGCGGTCGGCTTAGCCGCCAAGGGTTTTGGAAAATCATCAAGCGACGGGCGAAAGACGCCGGCATCCCAAAAGAGATCACACCGCACGTGTTGCGTCACTCGTTCGCGACGCACTTGCTCGAGAATGGTGCCGATCTGCGCGCCATCCAGCAAATGCTCGGCCATGCCGATCTCTCCACCACTCAAATCTACACACATGTCAACAAGGCGCGGCTCCACGATGTGTACCGTAAGCATCACCCGCGGGCTTAGACGCTTAAAGGAGGAACTTTTGTGAAGAAATTTAAACGTATATTCTTAGTCGTCATGGACTCAGTCGGGATCGGGGAAGCCCCAGATGCCGACCAGTTCGGAGACGTCGGTTCAGACACGTTAGGTCACATCGCTCGTGAGCATGGCGGCTTGAACATGCCGAACATGGGCAAGCTCGGGTTAGCGAACATTAAACCGATCGAAGGCATCGAACCGTCAAGCGCGCCGAGCGCGTTCGGGCGGATGGAAGAAATTTCGGCCGGGAAAGATACGATGACTGGTCATTGGGAGATCATGGGTCTCCACATCGATACGCCGTTCCGTGTGTTCGAGGAATTCCCGGACGATTTAATCAACCGGCTCAAAGAGTTCAGTGGACGCGACATCATCGGCAACAAGCCGGCGTCAGGAACAGAAATTTTAGACGAGCTCGGTGAAGAGCATGTCACGACAGGCGCGTTGATCGTCTATACGTCGGCCGACTCGGTGCTACAAATCGCGGCCCACGAAGAAGTCGTCCCGCTCGAAGAACTGTACCGCATCTGTGAATATGCGCGCGACATCACGCGTGAAGATCCGTACATGCTCGGACGGATCATTGCCCGGCCGTTCCTCGGAACGCCTGGGGCTTGGGTCCGGACGTCAAACCGTCACGACTATGCGCTCAAACCGTTCGGCAAGACGGTCATGAACACGCTCGAAACAGCTGGCAAAGACGTGATTGCTCTCGGGAAGATCAGTGATATCTATGACGGAGAAGGCGTGACGAAAGCGGTCCGTACGAAGTCAAACATGGACGGGATGGACAAACTCGTCGCTTCGCTTGATGAGGAGTTCGAAGGGCTCTGCTTCTTGAACCTCGTCGACTTTGACGCATTGTTCGGCCATCGCCGGGATCCGGAAGGATATGCGGTCGCGCTCGAAGAGTATGACGCCCGTCTTCCTGAAGTGTTTGCTCGCTTGCGTGAAGATGACTTGCTGATCATCACGGCCGACCACGGTAACGATCCGACGGCACCAGGGACGGACCATACGCGGGAATATGTCCCGCTCATCGTTCATCACCACGGTTCGACTGCGGTCGACCTCGGCGTTCGCGCTACGTTCGCCGATATCGGCGCCACGGTGGCGGATAACTTTGATGTTGACGCACCAGCAATCGGAAACAGTTTCTTAAACGAAATTTGAGGAGGCACTACACATGGTAAATTGGAACGAAACAAAAGCATTTTTACAGGAACGCATGAACGGAACACCAGAAATCGGACTCATTCTCGGATCAGGTCTTGGCGTGCTCGCCGACGAGATTGAAAATCCGGTCGCGATTCCTTACGAAGATATTCCGCACTTCCCGGTCTCGACAGTCGAAGGTCATGCCGGACAGCTCGTCTTTGGTGACCTTGAAGGGAAACGTGTCGTTGCGATGCAAGGACGGTTCCATTTCTATGAAGGATATTCGATGGAACAAGTCACGTTCCCAGTCCGTGTCCTCAAATTGATCGGTGTCGAGACGCTCATCGTCACGAACGCCGCTGGTGCTTGCAACGAGGCGTTCAACCCGGGTGACTTGATGGTCATCACAGATCATATCAATTTCTTCGGCACGAGCCCGCTCATCGGCAAGAACGCGAGCGACTTCGGGACACGCTTCCCGGATATGTCAGAGGCGTACGACAAACAACTCGTCGCGTTGACAGAGCGGGTCGCGTCAGACCTCGGTCTCAAGATTCAAAAAGGCGTCTACTTCGGTAACACCGGTCCGACATATGAGACACCGGCCGAAGTCAAGATGGCCCGTCTGCTCGGCGGCGACGTCGTCGGCATGTCGACCGTACCGGAAGTCATCGTGGCTCGTCACTCAGACATGCGTGTCCTCGGAATTTCGTGCGTCTCGAACATGGCCGCAGGTATCCTTGACCAACCGCTCAACCATGAAGAAGTCATCGAGACGACAGAGCGCGTCCGTCAAGACTTCCTTTCACTCGTACGTGGCACGATTAAAAGCATGTAACTAAAACAATTCTAGGAGGACGAAACTTATGCGTATGGTCGACTTGATTTTGAAAAAACGTAACGGTGGAGAATTAAACGAACAGGAGATCCGTTACGTCGTGGAAGGCTTCACGAATGAGACGATTCCAGACTATCAAATGTCTGCTTTGTCGATGGCGATTTATTTCAATGGCATGACCGAGAAAGAGACGGCAGCGTTGACGATGGAAATGGTCAAGTCAGGTGACGTCATCGACCTTTCTAAAATTGAAGGGAAAAAAGTCGATAAGCACTCAACGGGTGGCGTAGGTGACAAGATCAGTTTGATCGTCGCCCCACTCGTCGCCTCGATCGGTATCCCGGTCGCTAAAATGAGCGGGCGCGGGCTCGGTCATACAGGTGGGACGATCGACAAGCTCGAATCATTCCCAGGGTTCAACGTCGAGTTGACAGAAGCTCAGTTCACGAAGCAAGTGAACGACATCAAGATGTCGATCATCGGGCAGACGGGCAACTTGACGCCGGCCGACAAACGTCTTTACGCGCTCCGCGACGTGACGGCGACGGTCGAGTCGATCCCGCTCATCGCGAGCTCGATCATGTCGAAGAAGATCGCGGCCGGTGCCGACAGCATCGTCCTTGACGTCAAGACAGGGTCTGGTGCGTTCATGAAGTCGTTCGACGACGCGAAAGCACTCGCTGAAGAGATGGTCGCCATCGGGAAGAACGTCGGTCGCAAGACGATCGCCGTCATCACCGATATGGACCAACCGCTCGGCTTTGAGATCGGGAACGCGAACGAAGTGAAAGAGGCGATTGAAGTATTGTCTGGGAAAGACGTCAAAGACTTGAAAACGATCGCACTCACGATTGCCGGTCATATGGCCGTCCTCGGTGAATTTTATAAGACGTTTGACGAAGCATACGCCGACCTTGAACGCCGGATGGCCGACGGTCACGCGCTTGAAGTATTCCGTCAGTTCGTCGCGGCACAAGGTGGGGACGCCTCACTCGTCGATGATGTGACTAAATTCCCGCAAGCGCAATTTGAGACGACGTTCGTCGCGAAGACAGCCGGTTACGTCGAATCGATCATCGCGGACGAGGTCGGTGTCGCAGCGATGCTCCTCGGAGCGGGACGGGCAACGAAGGACGACTTGATCGACTTCGCGGCCGGTATCACGCTCGAGAAGAAAGTCGGCGACAAAGTCGAGGCGGGTGACGTTATCGCGGTCCTTCGTTCAAACATCGAAGACATGTCTTCGGCACTTGAACGCATGGATCATGCTTACACGATCGGCGCCACTCAACCAGAGGCACGTCCGCTCGTCCACGCGGTCATCCAGTAAGTCAGAACGTCTGTTTCCACAAAACAGTGGAGGCAGACGTCTTTTTTTGATAAGATGGGTAATGTGAGTGATTATTGACTATATGAACATAAAGGGGTATTTCCATATGAAAAAAGGATCAATGAAATTAGAGAACGGTGAAATGATTGAATTTGATTTATTCCATGACGCAGCACCGATCACGGTCGACAACTTCGAAGAGCTCGCGAACCGCGGCTTCTACGACGGATTGACGTTCCACCGTGTCATCCCAGGCTTCGTCAGTCAAGGCGGATGCCCGGACGGAACAGGTATGGGCGGTTCAGGTAAAACGATCCCTTGCGAGACGTCGACTTCGTTCCCGTACAAACATGAAGCCGGCTCGCTTTCGATGGCACACGCTGGGCGCAACACGGGCTCATCACAGTTCTTTATCGTCCATGCGCCACAACCGCACCTTGATGGGGTTCATACTGTGTTCGGTAAAGTGACGTCAGGCCTTGAACACGCGGTCAAACTTCGCCAAGGCACGAAGATGGCTGAAGTCAAAGTTTGGGATGAGAATTGATTTCTGCCTAAACGTTATGGCACAATGAGCCATGTCTCTCACGTGTTCACTTCGTGAAACATGTCTGACTAAAGGTGGTGAGACCAGCCATGCTGGTGAAGTATAAACAATCGCACGAGAAGACGGCGATGGGGCTGCTCGCATTTTCATGTAGCGACAAGTCTCCGCTCGCCCTTCTCGAACTCGTACGGTCTTACGAGGAAGATGCTTCGAAGTTCCTCTACTTGTGGAAAGTCGAAGAAGACTTCGTCGGAATCATCGGGATGGAACAGCTTGAGACGACGATGTGCATCCATCATATCGCCTTGTCGCCTTCGTTCCGTGGCGAAAAACGTTCATATGAACTGCTCGATGAGACGCGGAACTTGTTACCGCTCGATTTGACGCTTGTCGGTCACGGGAAGACGAGTGACTTGCTCGATAAATGGAATCAAGTCTCGATATAAAAAGCTAGGCTCAGCGCCTAGCTTTTTGTCGTTGTTCTAGCGCGAGCAGACGCTCTTTAACGACGGGCGTCCGGTCACGGTGGATATGTTTATGGACGAGCTCGTCGAAAGTCAGGGAGGTCGGTTCGAACGTGGATTTCAACCGGTCGATTTGTCGGCGTGTCGGCTCGTCTAGCGGGAGTGTGTCCGAGAGCGGCCAACGTTCCAAGTCGCGTGTGAACGCCTCCATGTCGATGCCGAGCGGTTCAAGAGAGCTTTTGGCCAAAGGAAGCTTTTGCTTCAATGCAGCGATGCTCTTGACGGCCCCGGCCGTATTGCCCCGGCGGAAGTGGTAGTGGGCGACGGCGTACTGGATCAAGACGGCATAGCCGAGATGTTCACGGTTCCCATCCTGCCACGCCTCTTCGAGCACCTCGTGGCACTCGAAATAATCGGCATGACACTCAAACAGCAATGTATACTGATAAAAAGGGGTAAGCATCAATTTTCTCCTTTCGTGGTCACTGTACTACAAAACATGTTATACTAAAGCGCAAAAATGTTAAATGGCAGGTGTCTCTATGGAAGCGTATAACGTCAAAATCGATACGTTCGAAGGCCCGCTCGACTTGTTGCTCCACTTGATCGGCAAGATGGAGCTCGATATCGCCGACATCTCTGTTTCGGAAGTCACGGACCAGTATGTCGCCTTTATCCGGACGATGCAAAAGTTTGAGCTCGATGTGGCCAGTGAATATTTGGTCATGGCGGCGACGTTGCTCCAATTAAAGAGCAAACAACTGTTGCCACCGGTCCCGATCGAGGACGATGAGATTCCGGATTTCGGCGAAGAGCCGACTCGGGAAGGGTTGATTCGACAGTTGATTGAATACAAAGCTTATAAAGAAGCGGTCGTCTTCATGCGCGAGCAAGAAGAGCAACGGCTCGAACTATATAGCCGTCCCGGCGAAGATTTGACGCGGTACATGTCTGAACTGGTCCAACCTTACGATGGACCGCTCAACTTTTCAGATTTGTTGCACGCCTATTCAAAGATGGTCGAGCGGAAGCGTTGGAAAGAACGGCGTAAAAAGACGATCAAGCGGGAAGAGCGAACGCTCGAACAGCAGATGACCCGGTTGCATGAACATGTGTCGGCGAACCGGAACACGTCGTTCTTTGCATTCTTCGAAGAACGGCCGGACGTGTCCGACCTCGTCGTCACGTTCATGGCGCTGCTTGAGTTGATTAAGTTACGAGTCGTCACGACAAAGCAAGTCGACCGAGATATTCACATTTCGTTTGTCGAAGCGTCAAAGGAAAGGGATGAAGCCGTTGTTGTCTTATGAAACGATCATTGAAAGCCTATTGTTTGTCGTCGGAGAAGAGGGCATGGAAGTCCGGGCGCTAGCAGATACGCTCGATATTTCTGAGGCCGCTGCCCGCGAACAATTGAATAAGCTAGGAGCGTCGTTCACGGATTCGGGGCGTCCGTTTCAATTGATCGAATCGGGCGGCGTGTACAAGCTTGTGACGATCCCGGACGTGTCCGAGTACATTCAACGGTATGTCGGGACGATGGCCGAACAGGCGCTGTCTCGTGCGGCCATGGAGACGCTCGTCATCATCGCCTACAAGCAGCCGGTCACACGGGCCGATATCGAGGAAGTCCGCGGTGTCAAAGTCGAACGCGTCATTCATACGTTGTTGTCAAAAGGGCTGATTGAATCAGCCGGCCGGGCGAAGACGATCGGGCGCGCGAAACTGTACCGGACGACCGAGCATTTCCTTGACCATTTCGGATTCAATTCACTCGAGGAGTTGCCACCATTAACGTTTGTTGACGAGTTGGCAGACGAAGGCGATCTGTTCTTCGGCCAGCCAACTTCGATTACGGAAGATAGATTGGAGAATGATTAAATGGAACGTTTACAAAAAGTGATTGCCCAAGCGGGTATCGCCTCACGGCGCAAAGCCGAAGAAATGATTTTAGACGGACGGGTTCGCATTAACGGCAAAGTCGTTCGTGAACTCGGGACGAAAGTCGGACCGAAGTCGGAGATTGAAGTCGACGGCGTCAAAATCGAACAGGAAGAACACGTCTACTACGTGCTCTACAAACCGAGCGGCTACGTGTCGACGGTCGACGATGATAAAGGACGCAAAGTCGTTACCGATCTAGTCCCACCAGGGTCACGTGTCTTCCCGGTCGGTCGTCTCGATTACAATACGACGGGACTCATCATCTTGACGAACGACGGAGAATTCTCGAACATGATGACTCATCCGAAGTTCAAAATCCCGAAACGTTACGTCGCGAAAGTGAAAAACATCCCTTCGTATATCGCCATCAAGCAGCTCGAGTCAGGCTTAGAGCTCGATGACGGTTATAAGACGGGCAGCGCGAAAGTCAGAATGAAGACAGTCGACCATAAGAAGAACTCGGCGATTCTCGAAATCGTCATTTCGGAAGGGCACAACCGTCAGATTCGACGCATGCTCGAAGCAGTCGGTTCGGAAGTCATCAAACTGAAACGCGAACAGTTCGGTTTCTTGACGCTCGACGGACTCACGACAGGCGACTGGCGCGAGTTGTCACGCAAGGAAGTGAGCAAGCTCCGTGAGCTCGCGAACCCGGTCGTGCCAAATGAACCACGAGGCAAGAAAAAGAAAAAATAACAAGTTAAAAATCGTCCTTACACAGGATGATTTTTTCTTTTGTGGAGATTCTGTGACAAAAAGATGAAAAAAGTCTGTTAATGTGCGTTATCGTTGTTTTTTCAGTACAATAGCAACTGAAGGATGGTGTGAAATCATGACGAAAGAGACGAAACAAGGCGATCGGATGAATCAAGCGATGGCCCATAAGAAAAAGCGGTCATTTTGGCGACTCATGATTATGACGATGGTGCTGTTTGCCGGTGCGGTCGTCATCATGCAATTGATCGAGCAGGCCGGGAACGATGGCCGGGTCGAGGCCGGAGACGACGCGCCGAACTTTAAACTTGTCAGTCTTGACGGTGCGACGATGGTCGAGCGCGAAACGTATGATGGGAAAGGGATGCTGTTAAATTTCTGGGGTACGTTCTGTGAACCGTGCGAGAAAGAGATGCCGGTCGTACAAGACAACTATGCCACGCTTCAAAATATGGGCGTGGATTTTTGGGCCGTGAACGTCGGTGAGACGCCGCTGCGGGTCGACAACTTTATCAATGACCTCGGCGTCGAACTCGACTATCCGATCTTGATGGATACACGTAGCGAAGTCGAGAAGGCGTACGGCATTTATAACTTACCGGTGACGTTCGTCATCGATGCCGACGGAAAAGTCATTGAAAAGTATGAAGGCGAACTCACGAAAGAGAAACTGTTAGAGTTAGCCGAGAAGTCATTGTAAGCGAACGGGGGGCGCACACATGCTAGATATGAAATACGACGGCGCCGATTTACGGTCGAAGCGTCGTCCGAGATCTTGGATTGACCGTGTCTGGAGTTTCTTTGCATCGGTCAAAGTCGGTCTTTGGTTGATTGGACTCATTATCGTCGGCTCTGCGGTCGGGACGACATTTCCGCAAGAGATGTATATTCCGCAACAATTGCCGGCAAGTCAATACTATACCGAAGAATATGGCACGCCAGGAACGATTTATTACACGTTAGGATTCCATAACTTATATACGTCGTGGTGGTACATCACGTTGATCGTGATGCTGACGTTGTCACTGATCGTCGTCTCGATCGATCGATTCTTTCCGTTGTATAAAGCGTTGAAATATCAACCGGTCCGACGCACCGACCGCTTCATGCGCGGGCAACGCCTGATCGGTGAAGGTAAAGGGACGGACGAACAGATCGACGCGCTCGGTGAGGCGTTGAAGTCTAAGCGTTATCATGTAAAACGCGACGGCGATGCGCTACTCGCCGAGAAGTATCGGTTTGGTCGTTGGGGCCCATACATCAACCACATCGGGCTTGTCATCTTCTTTATGGGGGCGATGCTCCGTGTCTTCCCGGCATTTCACACCGATACGCTCGAATGGGTGAGAGAAGGGGACACGGTCGCGCTCGAGGCGACCGATGACACGTATTACATTCGTAACGATCAGTTCATCCTCGAGATGTATGATCCAGAAAATAATGCGGAGGACGCCAAGTTCGCCGAAGCGATTGAAAAAGCCGGTGCTGTCCCGAAAAACTATGAGACGGAACTGACACTGTTCAAGAAGACCGGAACGAACGAGGACGGATCGCCGCAACTCGAGGAAGTCGAAACCGGTTCGACGAAAGTGAACCATCCGTTCAAATTTGATAAGTACGAAGTGTATCAGGAACAGTATTCAAGCCGACCGGAGTTTTTGTCGATGTCGTTTAACGTCGGTGACAAACAGACAGGTGACATATACGGACCGTTCACGGTTGACTTGACGGACCCTGAGACGACATACGATCTCGGCGAGGTGACGGTGACGCTCAACGACTTGTATCCGGACTTTGAAGTTCGAAACGGACAGCCGGATACGAAATCACCACGGGCGTTGAACCCTGCTTTCTTCTTAGCGGTCGAGAACCCGGATGGGACGACCGAATCGAACTTGATCGGGATTCGATTGAACGTTGCCGATGAAGACAATCGTTACGCGATCCAGTTCGCAGGAACGGAAATGGCGAGTACGAGCGGACTTCGGGTCAAGAGCGACTCGACGTATCCGATTTTAATTGTCGGTGGGACGATCTTCATGATCGGGATCATTATGGGGATGTATTGGCCGCACCGCCGGGTCTGGATCCGACGTCATAACGAGACGGACGTGCTCGTGGCTGGATTCACGAACAAGAACCCGTCGTCGCTTCACCGCGAGATCACACCGCTCCTAGAAAAAAATGGGCTGCCGATTTGGGAAGACCAGGCTCGGTTCGAAAAAAAGGCAGACATCGACTCAACTAAAGAAAGAGGGGAATCATAATGGAGTGGATTCAGTGGAGCAGCCGCCTGCTCTTGATCGCGTTCATTCTTTACGCCGTGGCGACCGTGTTGTTCACAATCGCGGTCAGCGGCATGCGCAAAGACCGAAACGTCAACCGGATCGCTTACGGTAAGTATGCGTTCACGCTAGCCGTCATCGGCTTTGTCGCCCAAATGGGATATTTTATCATGCGTTGGATCGGGGTCGGCTACGCGCCGGTCTCTAACCTTTACGAGTATACGACATTCTTCGGAATGATGATGGTGCTCGGTTTTCTCGTCGTCTACGGGATATATAAAAACGATGTGCTCGGCTTGTTCGCCATGCCGGTGGCGCTTCTTGTCATCGCGTTCGCATCGATGTTCTCAAGCGAAGTGGCACCGCTCATTCCGGCATTGAACAGTGTCTGGTTGAAAATTCACGTCACGACGGCCGCGCTCGGTCAAGGGATTCTCGCCATCAGTTTCGCCTCGGGCTTGATCTTCTTGCTCAACGAGACGTCGATGCGCGAACAATCGAAATCGCGCACATGGCTAGAAGTGACGATGTTCGTCCTCATGTGCACGCTCGGCTTCATCCTCGTATCGATGCTGTTTAAAGCAATCGGTGCCGGCGGTGTCGTCGAATTTACGAATGACCGCGGTACGCAAGAGTCGTACGAATACTTCATGCCGATCTTGTTCGTACCGGAAGGCGCACAACTGTTATCAGGTGCGAGTGGACTATCGCTCGAATTGCCGACGTTCATCAATACGTTGAAGTTGAACACGTTGCTCTGGTCGGTTATCGCTGGCGCCGTCATTTACCTCGTGCTCCGGTTCGTCGTCTTACGCAAACGTATTGCGGAAGCGTTGCAACCGCTCGCGAAGAAAGTCGATCTTGACCTCGCGGACGAGATCAGCTACCGTTCGATCGCGATCGGGTTGCCGGTCTTCATCCTCGGGGGGCTCATCTTCGCCATGATTTGGGCGCAGATTGCCTGGAACCGTTTCTGGGGCTGGGACCCGAAAGAAGTATGGGCGCTCATCACGATGCTCATCTATATTTATTACTTGCATATGCGCATCCAGCGGGGCTGGACGGGGACGAAAGCAGCATGGCTCTGTGTCGGCGGATTCGCCGTCATCATGTTCAACTTAGTGTTCGTCAACCTCGTCATCGCCGGATTACATTCATACGCTTGATGAAAAAGAAGTCACTTCGGTGGCTTCTTTTTCGTAAGGGCATACAACTCACCGTTGTTAAGCGAAATAATAGAGTGGTATAGTTATGAAAGAGAGCGAAATGTTCACAATTGTGCAACATTCGCTACATCTTGTAATGGTTCTCTGGGAGGTTTAGTTGATGGCTGATAAAACAAAAATTCTAGTAGTCGACGACGAAGAAAGAATTCGCCGACTGTTAAAAATGTATCTAGAACGGGAGCAATACGTGATCGAAGAAGCGACGAACGGTGAAGAAGCGCTTCAACTCGCACTTGAAGGCGACTTTGACGTCATCTTGCTCGACTTGATGATGCCGAAGATGGACGGGGTCGAGGTGTGTACCGAACTCCGTAAAACGAAAGCGACACCTGTCATCATGCTGACGGCGAAAGGTGAGGAAATCGACCGAGTTCAAGGGTTCGAGGTCGGCGCGGACGACTACATCGTCAAACCGTTCAGTCCTCGTGAAGTCGTCTTGCGCGTCAAAGCGCTACTCCGTCGCTCAGGTTCGACAAAGTTTTTGCAAACGGCCGAAAAGTCGAAAGACTTGATCGTGTTCCCGCATTTGACGATCGACAATGACGCACACCGTGTCACGGTCGACGGAGAAGAAATCGCCCTCACGCCGAAAGAGTATGAGTTATTATTCTTCCTGGCCAAACAAGTCGATAAAGTGTTCTCGCGGGAGCAACTGTTAAAAGAAGTATGGAACTACGAATTTTTCGGAGACCTTCGAACGGTCGACACGCACGTGAAACGGCTTCGTGAGAAATTGAACCGTGTCTCTCCATCCGCGGCCCAAATGATCACGACGGTATGGGGTGTCGGATACAAGTTTGAAGTCGTCAGTGAGTGATGATCCGCCGCAATAGTATTGTCACGAAGCTGTGGCTGACGATCCTCGTGTTGGTCAGTCTGATTTTGTTCATCGTATCCGTCCTGATGCTCGAGTTCTTCAACTCGTTCCATATTGATCAGGAACGTGGGCATTTAGCGAAACTCGGTGGGCAAGTCCAGTCAGTCTTGCTAGAGGAAGGCGATTCGTCACGGACGGTCGATCAAATCATCGAAGTATACGGAGCGAACTATATTTTAGAGAACGGGTCGGTCCGTTCGAACTTCGGCACGGAAGTCGATGGCTTGATGACCGAACTCGGACGTCAGTCATGGGGTCCTTATCAAGCTGTAGGGGAGACGGCGATCGGGAACTTCTCGTCGTTCGATGACCAGGCTGCCTTGGCGTATCGGACGACGTTCTCTCTTGAGACGGGTGAGTATACGCTCTATTTGATTGAGCCGCTCAACGCGATCTCAAGCGCGAATGAAGGGGCGCGGACGATCATCTTTTGGACGGTCGCCTCGGCGATCATCGTCACGACCGTGTTTGCTTTCTTCTTATCGACCCGGATCACGGCCCCGCTGCGTGAGATGAGGGACGCCGTCAATAAGACGGGTGAAGGACAGTTCGATCTGCGGCTCGTCCAGAAGACGAACGACGAAATCGGTGAACTTGCCGGCTCATTCAATGCGATGAGCAGCCAGCTGTCGACATACGTGAACGCGCTCGACCGCGAACGGCTGCAGCTCGCTTCGATTCTGCGTTCGATGGCAGACGGTGTCATCACGCTCGACCGCCATGCGAACGTGATCGTGACGAACCCGCAGGCACAGCCGTTATTGCACGACGATCAACCGCACGAAGTCGTGCTCGCGCTCTACGAAGACGTCGTCGGCGGTGCGCCTGAGAAGACGATTGAAGTGAAGCAAGACGATCACTACTACACGTTGACGGTCACACCGCTCCTCGGGGAGGAAGATTTCGAGGGAGCGGTCGTCGTCATCCGTGATACGACCGAAAGTCACCGTCTCGATAAGATGCGGACCGACTTCGTCGCCAACATCAGCCACGAGCTGCGAACACCGCTCGTGACGCTCCAAGGCTATTCCGAGGCGATCATCGACGGCATGACCGAAAGTGACGAGGCGACGAAAGAATTCGCTTCGATCATTTACGACGAGTCGTTACGGCTTGCCCGGCTCGTCAACGATTTACTCGATTTGGCGAGAATCGAATCAGGGAAAGAGACGATGCAGTTCGCGGCGTTCGATTTCGGCGAATTTTTACCGCGGGTGATGCGCAAGTTTAACCAGATGGCGAACGAGAAAGGGATCACGTTGTCGACCGTGGCTCCGAAGCGGATGATTGAAGCAGATGGGGACCGGTTAGAACAAGTGTTCACGAACTTGATCGGCAACGCCATCGCCCACACCGAGAGCGGAGCGATTCGGCTCGAGGCGACCGAAGAAGCGGACGGCTTCTTGATCTGTTTGACCGATACCGGCAGCGGGATCCCGAAAGAGGACTTGCCGTTTGTATTCGAGCGGTTCTATAAAGCTGACAAGGCCCGGACGAGCGGCGGGAAGACCGGAACAGGCATCGGACTTGCCATCGTCAAGAACGTCATCGACGCCCATCATGGCACGGTCGACGTCACGAGCGTGTACGGCGAAGGGACGACGTTCACGATTCGGCTCCCTTACGACCAACCGCAATCATAACGACAATGGTGACTCCTATGGGTCACCATTTGTGGCATAGAGGAGGAAATGACATGAAGCGATATACACGTGGAGGCGACAAGGGTGAAACGTCATTGATCGGCGGACGCGTCTTGAAAGTACATCCGCAAATCGAGGCGATGGGATTGTTAGATGAATTGAACAGTCACATCGGTCTCGCGCTCGCGCACCAGACGGACGCGACGTTACGGCATCAACTGACGAAAATCCAACACGATCTGTTCGACCTCGGTTCAGAACTGATGTACAAACAAGACCCACCGCAGCAAGTCGACTTAGCGATCGTCACCGAGCTCGAGACGTGGATCGATGAACTAGAAACGAAGTGTCCGGAACTCGTCCGCTTCATTTTGCCGGGGGGCAGCGTGGCCTCGGCGAGTCTGCACGTCGCCCGGACGGTCTGTCGCCGCGTCGAACGCGAGCTCGTCAACATCGATGCGGCCGTTCGTCAATTGTCTTACTATAACCGCTTAAGCGATTACTTGTTCACGGCCGCCCGTTATGCCAACGTGGTGGCGGGCGTACCCGATCAAGAGTATGCGCGCGGTGCGTCCGTGTTCCAACCGAAAACGAAAAAGGAGTAGATGATTCATGAAAGGGATCGAACAATTCCGTAACCAGCTCCACTACTCGGTCTATCCGACCGATAAATTTAAAACGACGACGTGTCTCGTCTCGTTCGCGGCGCCGTTGTCTGCAGAGACGATTGCCGACCGGGCGCTACTGCCGTACGTCATGGAAAAAGCGACGGCGGCGTATCCGTCGATTGAACTGTTTCATACACCGCTCGAGCAATTATATGATGCCAGCCTATTCGCCGGTGCGTCAAAAGTCGGGAAAGAGCATGTCATCCAGTTTCAACTAGAAGTTGTGAACGATCGGCTCGTCGGGGAACCGGTCCTGTCTCAAGCGATCAAGCTACTAGAAGAAGTGTTGCTCCGCCCGAACGTTTACGACGGCGCGTTCCAACCGCTTATCGTCGAACAAGAATCCCGTCTGCAGCGTCAACGCATCGAGTCGGTATACGATGATAAAATGCGCTTCGCCCAGCAGCGATTGCAAGAACTGCTCGGCGGAGAACTCGCGATCCCGTCGCTCGGGACACTCGAACAACTTGACCAGGTGACGCCGCGATCGCTCTATGAAGCGTACACATCCATGATCAAACACGACCGCATCGACGTCTACGTCGTCGGGGACGTCACGCGCGACCAAGTGACCGAGGCGTTTTTGCCACTCGAGACGCTAGGCTCACCGCTCGTCCGAGAGTATCCTGAACCGGTCGACCGAGAGTTTCAACGACTTGAGGAACAGCAGGACGTGAAGCAGAGTAAACTTCACCTCGCCTATGAGGCCAACGTTGACCCGCGCAGCGAGGACGCGATCAAGATGCAAGTCGTCAACGGCTTGTTCGGTGGGTTCCCACACTCGAAACTGTTCATGAACGTCCGTGAAAAGGAGAGCTTGGCGTACTATGCGGCGTCGCAATACAGTTCGCTCAGCCGGATGTTGTTCGTCTACGCCGGGATCGATGCCTTGAACCAAGTAAAAACAGAACAAATCATTGCCGACCAACTTGCCGACCTGCAAGCAGGAGAGTTCGATGACATGACGCTTGAGCAGACGAAAGAGATGTTGTTCCATCAACGGCGCCAACTCGGTGACAGTCCGCGTCAACTGATCGCCTGGATGAGTGGCTCGGACATCCGTCCGTTCTCACTCGAAGAAGAGATGGCCATCCTTGCCCGGACCACGCGAGAAGACGTGGCCGCGCTCTCGAGTCAAATCAAACTGAAGGCGATTTATTGTTTAAAGGGGGGGACAGCATGAAACTAGATTTTCCAAACGTCGGTGAGACAATTCATCACGTCGTTCTCGATAACGGGTTGACGGTCTACTTGCTGAAGAAAGCTGGATATGAAAAGACGTACGCCACATTCACGACAAAATACGGTTCGATCGACCGCCGCTTCAAAACGGACGACTGGATCGAAGTACCCGACGGCATTGCCCATTTCCTTGAACATAAAATGTTCGAAAAAGAGGACGGCGATGTGTTCCAGAAGTTCGGACAGCTCGGGGCGTCGGCGAACGCCTTCACGTCATTCACCCGGACCGCCTATTTGTTCGGTGCCACGTCAAACGTCGAGGCAAACTTAAAGACGTTGATTGATTTCGTCCAAGATCCGTACTTTACGGAGGCTTCGGTCGAGAAAGAGAAAGGCATCATTGGCCAGGAGATTCAAATGTATCAAGACAACGCAGGGTGGCGTCTTTATTTCGGTTTGATCGAGGCGATGTATGAAGCGCATCCGGTCAAGATCGATATCGCCGGAACAATCGAGTCGATCAGCGCGATCACGGCCGCTGACCTTTATGCGTGTCATCAAGCGTTCTATCATCCGAGTAACATGACGCTGTTCGTCGTCGGTAACATCGACCCTGACATCGTGCTCGAACAGATCCGTTCGAATCAGGCCGCGAAAACGTTCGAACCGCCCGTACTCACTGAACGCGAACACGTGCAAGAGCCGAGAACGGTCCGCTTAGCCACGCGTGTCATCGAGATGGACGTATCAGTCCCGAAAGTCATGATCGGCTACAAGGACACGCCGCGCGCCGGGGAAGACGGGATGAAACAAGAACTGGCCGTCGAACTGCTCATGCACGCCTTGTTTGACACGACGGCGCCGCTCTATGCAGAGCTTTACGCCGAAGGGTTGATCGATGATGCCTTTTCGTTCGACTATACGTCGGAAGAATCGTTCGCCTTCGCCGTGTTGTCGATGGAGACACCGCATGTCGATGCGTTCGTCGCCCGCATCACCGAGGTGCTCGAGCGTCCGCTCGACATCGGAAATGAGACACTCGACCGTAAGAAGCGGATGATGAAAGGGCAGTTTTTGAAGGCGCTCAACTCACCCGAGTTCATCGCCAATCAATTTTCACGCTACGCGCTAACGGGCGGAAACATGTTCGATTTGCCTGAGCTGCTAGACGCGGTCACGCTTGAAGAACTATACGACACGTATGACCGATTGTTCAAACCGGATCAACGGACCGTCTGTGTCGTCAAAAAACCATGACGACACTCATCACCGGGGCGAGTGGGGCGATCGGTCGTGCCGTCGCCCTTTCCTTTCGCGATGATGAGCTCATCTTACATGCGTACGCGAACACGGAAGCGCTCGAAGCGTTCGTGAAGACAGAGGGTTTGTCAGGACAAGTCGTCACGTGCGACCTCGGCGACGAACAGGCGCTAGACGCCTGGCTCGCTACGGTCGGCGCGGTCGATCGGATTATTCACGTCGCCGGGAACCACGCCTACGGGCTGCTCGTCGACGCGGACATCACTGAACTCGATCGTCTCTATCGTGTTCATGTGCGCGCGATGGTTCGACTCGTTCAACACGTCGTCGGACAAAAAGCTTACGATCGCCCGCTCGACATCGTCATCGTCTCGAGCGTCTGGGGGGAAGTCGGAGCGGCAGGAGAAGTGATGTACTCGACCGTCAAAGCGGCCCAGCTCGGCTTCGTCAAAGCGTTCGCGCGCGAGGCCGGCCCGTTCAATGTTCGTATCAATGCCATCACGCCGGGGTGGATTGAGACGCCGATGAATGATACGGTAGAAGAGACGAAACAAGACGTTCGAGATGAGATTCCGCTCGGCCGTCTCGGTCATGTTACAGAAGTTGCCGAGACGATCCGTTTCCTCTGTTCACCGTCCGCGTCCTACGTGACCGGCACGGTGTTACGGGTCGATGGCGGTTGGCAGTGAAAACTTTGTCGCCTCGGTTGAAACGAGTTCTTTTCAATTCTTCTAAAATAATTTAGAATGAACAAGGTAGCGAGCCTACATTCGGAAAGGGTGGACGAGATGGATCATAAGTTCGAAGAATGGTATCTCGAATATGAACTTTGCCAAAATCGCCCCGGTATCCTCGGCGATATCGCCTCGCTGATGGGGATGCTCCAAATCTCGATCGTGACCATCAACGGGGTCGATCTGCAACGTCGTGGGATGTTGCTCAAGGCACCGGCCGCCGATCACGTCCATCGGCTCGAGCATATTTTGCGGAAGATGGAAGCGATCGTCGTCATCAAACTCCGCCGCCCGAAACTGAGGGACCGGATTGCGATCCGTCACGGCCGCTATATCGAACACGACAACGACGACAAAAAGACGTTTCGCTTCGTGCGTGGAGATTTAGGGGTACTCGTCGATTTTGTCGCTGAACTGATGAAAGAAGAACGACATCTGTTGATCGGTGTCCGGGGCAACCCGCGCGTCGGCAAGACAGAGTCGATCGTCGCGGCGAGCGTCTGCGCAAACAAGCGTTGGCTGTTTCTCTCGTCGACACTCATGAAACAGACGGTCCGGACGTCACTGTTTGAAGAAGAACGAGAAGGCGATCACGTCTACATAATCGACGGCGCCGTTTCGACGCGGACGATGGACGAACGTCATCGTCAGTTGATCCGGGAAGTCATGCGCCTGCCTGCCGTCAAAGTGATCGAGCATCCCGATCTTTACGTCCGCAATACCGATTGCGTGTTTGAGGACTTTGACTATATTATCGAACTGCGAAACAACCAAGGTGAAATCATCATCATTCCGCAAGAAACGAATCGTGAAGCAGAATGGTTTGAATAATTAATTGAATGGAAGGTGTGGACCCCTTTGACAGAACTAGGGACTTTTTTGAAACAAAGGCGTGAGGCGAGCGGTCTGACGCTTGACCAAATTCAGCAGACGACGAAGATTCAAAAACGCTATATCATCGCGATCGAGGAAGGTGATTATAAAAATCTCCCTGGTTCGTTTTATGCACGGGCGTTCATCAAAACGTATGCGGAATCGCTCGGTCTTGATGTCGATGAGCTTTACGAGACATATGCAAAAGATTTACCGAAAATCGAACCGCAACCGACCGCTCAATTATCACGTAAGCAAACTTATTCAAAAGCTTCCGAGACGTCGAGCCGCGTCTCGAGATGGGTGCCGAAAATCATGCTCGTGCTTGTCGCCTTCTTGCTTGTGACAGCGGTCTACTACGTCGTTAGAAATCTCGATTTTGGAGGCGGACAGGACGCGACACCGGCTGAACCACCGGCTTCAGGCGTGACGATCAATCAAAATGAAGACGTTCCTGAAGAAGAGCCGACGGAAGAAGCGCCGGTCGAAGAAACACCGGCCGAGGAAGAGCCGCCAGAAGAAACCGGACCGATCGCGGTGACGGAAACGAACGGGGCCGACCTCACGTATGAGATCGCAACAGCTGACAAGCTGACGACCGAGATTCACGTCAAAGAATCACCGGCGACTTATGTCGGCGTTCGCGATACATCGCTTGAAGGAGCGTTCCTTGCACCGGAATATCCGAACCAATCGAAACAAAACCCGATCGTCATCGAAGGTGCCGAAACAGATACGCTTCGGATTCGGATTGGTTTGATCGGTGGCGTCGAGAAGATTGTCGTCAACGGCCGTGAGCTTGAGCTTGCTGATTCTCCGGTCACACAAAATATATTTGTGAAGAGAGTCGACGCTGAATAAGTCGACGTCTTCTAGAGGAGGAGTTCTCGATGAACCTACCTAACCGCCTGACGATGTTGCGGGTTTTGCTCATCCCCGTATTCGTCGTCTTGCTCGCTGTAGATTTTAACTGGGGAGACATCGCTTTCCTCGGGGCGGAAGTACCGCTCCATCAATTCATCGCCGCGGTCGTGTTTACGATCGCAGCGATTACGGATTGGCTTGACGGGCACTTGGCCCGTAAGCACAACTTGGTCACGAACTTCGGCAAGTTCATGGATCCGCTCGCTGACAAGTTACTCGTCACGGCGGCGCTCGTCTTGCTCGTCGAGATGGACCTCGTCGCGGCATGGGTCGTCGTCGTCATCTTGTCACGTGAGTTCGCGGTGACGGGGCTTCGTCTCGTCGCGGCTGATGAAGGAATTGTCGTGGCGGCCGGTAAGTCGGGTAAAGCGAAGACATGGGTCCAGCTCTTTGCCATCATCTTCTTATTGTTCGGCAACCCGATTTTCAACTATATCGGCATCCCGTTCGGGGAGTGGGCGATGTGGCTAGCACTCGTCTTGACGATTTATTCTGGGGCCGAGTATTTCGCACAAAACTATAAGATCATTGTAAAATCGATGTAAATCGACGACAGGCGAGTTGTGGGAGCAACTCGTCTTTTTTTTGAATCAAAGGAGGAACTTCGATGAAACGGACCGAAATCATTGCGGTAGGTTCTGAACTACTCTTAGGGGAAATTTCGAACACGAACGCCCGTTACTTATCAGAGCAGTTGTCGAAATATGGGCTGTCCGTGCTGTATCATGTAGTGGTCGGGGATAACTTCGATCGCTTGAGAGAAACGTTCGAGCAAGCGAAGCGACGGAGCGAACTCGTAATCGTCACCGGGGGACTCGGTCCGACGAATGACGACATCACGAAACAAGTGCTCGCTGACTTGCTCGGCCGTCCGCTCGTTCGGGACGAAGCATCTTTAGACACGATCCGACGCTTTGTCGCCTCGCGGGGACGAGCCATGAACGACGGGGACGCCAGACAAGCTGATGTTTTATCAGGAGCTGAAGTGCTCCACAATCCGGTCGGTCTCGCTCCCGGCATGTGGGTCGAGGACGAGACGACGTGGCTGCTCTTGCCCGGGGTGCCACGCGAGATGACAGCGATCGTCGAAGCGACGTTTCCGAGCAAGTTTTCGGGTGCGACGATCGTTTCTGAATCACTACGTTTTTATGAGATCGGTGAGTCGGCGCTCGACGAGGCGGTATCCGATCTAATGGACGGGGTGAACCCGACTGTCGCCCCGTACGCGGAGTCAGGGGAAGCGCGACTTCGTGTCAGCGCGAAAGCGGAGACCGAGGACGCGGCCCGGCAGATGATCGACCGCGTCAAACGAGACATTCTGTCCCGAGTCGGCGCCTATTATTTCGGTTCGGACGAGGATACGCTGGCTACGCATTTGATTCACGAGCTAAGACGGCGCCACGCGACGCTATCGATCGCCGAATCGTTGACCGGGGGACAAGTCCAAGCGATGCTGACGGCGGTCCCAGGGGCGTCAGAAGTCTTTCTAGGAGGCGTCGTCACGTACTCGGACAAGCTAAAAAATAGGTTTTTAGGGGTATCCCTTGCTACAATTGAGTCACAGTCGGTCGTCTCAAAACAAGTTGCTTTAGAAATGATCCAAGGGCTCGTTGATCAAACGAATTCGGATTACGGATTGTCCTTCACCGGTGAGGCCGGACCCGTCTCAAATTCTGGTCGACCGGTCGGCACCGTGTTCATCGGGGTGAAGACGCCGTCAGGCATGGAAGTGATCGAACGCGTCTATCCGCACCAACAGCGGAACGTCATCCAGGCGCGGGCGGCCAAAGATGGGTTATGGGCATTATGGCAACGAATGAAAAAAGGCGAATAAACGTTCGTAAAAACCTTGTGTAAAAGGTTGAGTTCGTTTATAATAAAGATACAAATCAAAGGAGGCTCATTAATCTATGAGTGATCGTAAACAAGCGTTAGAAATGGCATTACGTCAAATTGAGAAACAATTCGGTAAAGGCTCAATCATGCGCCTCGGTGAAAATACAGATCAACAAGTATCCGTCACTCCGTCAGGATCGATCGCCCTCGACATCGCGCTCGGCGCAGGCGGCTATCCACGTGGTCGTGTCATCGAAGTGTATGGGCCAGAATCTTCAGGTAAGACGACAGTGGCGCTCCATGCGATCGCTGAAGTCCAAAAACGCGGTGGCCAAGCAGCGTTCGTCGATGCGGAGCACGCGCTCGATCCGAAGTACGCGCACAACCTCGGTGTCAACATCGATGAACTGCTCTTGTCACAGCCGGACACAGGGGAGCAAGCGCTCGAAATCGCAGAAGCGCTCGTTCGTTCTGGTGCCGTCGACATCCTCGTCGTCGACTCGGTAGCGGCACTCGTACCAAAAGCTGAAATCGAAGGTGAGATGGGTGACTCACACATGGGACTTCAAGCCCGTCTCATGAGCCAAGCGCTCCGTAAGTTGTCGGGTGCGACGAACAAATCGAAGACGATCGTCATCTTCATCAACCAGATTCGTGAAAAAATCGGTGTCATGTTCGGGAACCCGGAAACAACTCCAGGTGGACGTGCCTTGAAATTCTATTCGTCGGTTCGTTTAGAAGTCCGTCGTGCAGAGACGTTGAAGCAAGGCCAAGAAATGGTCGGTAACCGGACGAAGATCAAAGTCGTCAAGAACAAGGTCGCCCCACCATTTAAAACAGCTGAAGTCGACATCATGTACGGTCTAGGGATCTCACGTGAAGGTGAACTCATCGATATCGGTGCCGATCTTGATATCGTTCAAAAAAGCGGTGCTTGGTATTCGTACAACGAAGAACGCGTTGGACAAGGTCGTGAAAATGCGAAGCAGTTCATGAAAGAAAATCCACAAATCGCCGCAGCGATCGAACAACAAATTCGTGATCACTACGGTCTCAACGGTGAGAAGACGGTCACGGTCGAAGCCGACAGTGATGATGTGCTCTCACTCATCGAAGAAGATTAAGCAAGCGACCCGCCGGATGCGTCTGAGCGGGTTTTTTATATATCACAATATTTTTTAAGGAATTGGGAGTTCTATCCTGTCCTTGCATTGCATTCTAACAGGTAAATAAGTACAATAAAGCTATGCGCGGGTCTACCCGTGTCATTCAATCTTAAAAAATAAAATAACCTTGCGAAAGGGAGGTGAACATGATGGAATGGCTAAATTGGCTTATTCTGATCCTCCTTTTGCCGATAGCTTTTGTTGCAGGTTTTTTTGTGCGTAAATCGATCGCCGAAGCGAAGATTCAAGGTGCTGAGACGGAAGCGACCAAGATTGTGGAGCAAGCGAAACAACAATCGGAAGCGATGCAAAAAGAGGCACGGCTTGAAGTAAAAGAAGAGATGATTCAACTTCGCAATGAGACGGAACAAGAGTTACGCGAACGTCGCGAAGAGCAGAAAGTGAAAGAGAATCGCTTCGTTCAAAAAGAAGAGCTTCTTGACCGGAAAGCAGACATGCTCGAACGAAAAGAAGATGCTTTGGATGAACGCGAGGCGGGCATTGCGAAACGGAAACGTGAAGCAGAGACGCTCGAAAGCAAAGTGGAGGAATTATACGAGGAAGCCCGTCAAGAACTTGTGCGCGTGGCGGCCTTGTCAAAAGAAGAAGCACGAACCATCATCATGGACGAAGCGAAGCAGGAAGCGCTTCACGATGCTGCTCTCCTTCAAAAAGACATCGAGCAAAAAGCAAAACTTGAAGCTGATAAAAAAGCGAAACACTTGTTGTCTCTCACGATGCAACGTTATGCGGCTGAACATGTCGCTGAGACGACGGTATCCGTCGTCAACTTGCCGAGTGACGAGATGAAAGGGCGCATCATCGGTCGTGAAGGACGTAACATTCGCACGCTCGAGACGCTCACTGGGATCGATCTCATCATCGATGACACGCCTGAGGCGGTCATCTTGTCCGGATTTGACCCGGTCCGTCGTGAGATCGCCAAGATGACGCTAGAAAAACTCGTGCAAGACGGACGGATCCATCCGGCCCGGATCGAAGAGATGGTCGAGAAGTCACGCCGCGAAGTCGATGAGCGCATCCGTGAATACGGTGAGGAAGCGACGTTCGAGGCTGGTATCCACGGGGTACATCCTGACCTTATTAAAACACTCGGACGCATGCGTTACCGGACGAGTTACGGTCAAAACGTACTCGCCCATTCGGTCGAAGTGGCCCACCTCGCAGGCATGATGGCCGCCGAGCTCGGGGAAGACGTGACGCTCGCCAAGCGAGCGGGACTCCTCCACGATATCGGGAAAGCGATCGACCATGAAGTCGAGGGCAGCCACGTCGAGATCGGCGTCGAGCTGGCCACGAAGTATAAAGAACATCCGGTCGTCATCAACTCGATCGCCTCGCACCATGGAGACGTCGAAGCGACATCGACGATTGCTGTTCTCGTCGCAGCGGCAGACGCATTGTCTGCGGCACGGCCGGGCGCTCGTCAAGAGACGCTCGAGAGTTACATTCGCCGCTTAGAACGCCTCGAGTCAATTTGTGAGTCGTTCGAAGGTGTCGAGAAATCATATGCGATCCAAGCAGGACGCGAAGTCCGCATCATCGTCCGCCCAGACGTCGTCGACGACGTCGTGGCGAACAAGATGGCCCGCGATATTTGCAAACGGATTGAAGATGAACTGGATTATCCAGGACAAATTAAAGTGACGGTCATTCGTGAAACGCGTGCCGTCGATTATGCGAAGTAAAAAGCGGAGACATTCTCCGCTTTTTCTGTTTTGAAGGAGGAAATATTTATGAAAATTTTATTTATCGGTGACGTCGTCGGGAAACCGGGTCGTGACATCTTGTCAGCACAAATCGGGCGCTTGAAAAGCAAATATAGTCCGACGTTCATGCTCGTCAACGGTGAGAACGCAGCCAACGGACGCGGTATCACAAAAAAAATATACCAACAATTTCTCGAACTTGGATTCCATGGCGTGACGATGGGGAACCATACTTGGGACAACCGCGAAATCTTTGATTGGATCGACGACGCCGAGCGTATCGTCCGTCCGGCCAACTATCCGGACGGAACGCCCGGTGTCGGCATGATGGTGCTCAAGCAGAACGGGAAGAAGCTTGCCGTCATCAACGTCATGGGGACGGTGTTCTTGCCGTCGCTCGATTGTCCGTTCCGCAAAGTCGACGCCCTCGTCGATGAGGTGCGGGACGACGTCGATGCCATCTTCGTCGACATGCACGCCGAGGCGACGAGTGAGAAGATCGCGATGGGGTATCACCTAGACGGCCGTGTCCAAGCCGTCGTCGGGACGCACACCCATGTCCAAACCGCTGATGAGCGCGTGCTCAAAAACGGGACGGCGTATATCACTGATGTCGGGATGACCGGTCCGCTCGACGGCGTCCTCGGCATGGACGCGTCTGTCGTGTTGAAAAAGTTTGTGACACAACTCCCGGTCCGGTTTGAAGTTGCCGAGGGACGGGAACAACTTAATGGAGTTTTAATCACGATCGACGACCAGTCGAAACGAGCGACCAAGATCGAACGCATACACCTAGATGATCAGACCGTCTGGTTTGATTGAACAACCTACCCGAGGGGGAAACAAGAATGGACGTACTCAGAGTTTCAGCAAAATCGAATCCCAACTCCGTTGCGGGTGCATTAGCTGGCGTTCTTCGTGAAAAAGGAACGTGTGAGATTCAAGCGATCGGCGCCGGTGCGCTCAATCAATCCATCAAAGCTGTCGCCATCGCCCGCGGTTTCGTCGCGCCGAGCGGTCTTGATTTGATCTGTATTCCAGCGTTCACGGATATTCTAATTGACGGGGAAGAACGAACTGCCATCAAGCTCATCATCGAACCTAGATGAGCTTGTGCGGTCGGGACATAGGTCCTATTCTTGTGAAGAGAAGCCATCGGAGCGGATGGCTTCTCTTTTTTGTTGAAAAATGAGGTTCTATCTTCTCAGTTTCGTCATTTTATGACAAGATGAAAGAGAACGTGAAGTTCGACAAACAGACAAGAGGGGGACGTTTTCGATGGAACAGCTCGTGTCAACGACAGAGAAGGAAGCAACGACACCTGTTATGAAAGCGATTCAAAAACACACGGCCGGATTTGGGGCAAAGCTGGTCGAGGTGCCGATTCCGACACCGGGTGCAGGTGAAGTATTGATCAAAGTGAAAGCGACATCGATTTGCGGGACCGACGTCCATATTTATGAATGGGACGACTGGGCGAAGAGCCGGGTCAAACCGCCTTACGTGTTCGGGCATGAGTTTTCAGGGGAAGTCGTGGCGCTCGGGGAAGGCGCGAAGCGCATCAAAGTCGGTCAGACCGTGTCGGCTGAGACACACATCGTCTGCCATCAGTGTAAACAATGTTTGCGTGGCCAGTATCATATCTGTAAAAATACGAAAATCATCGGGGTCGACACACAAGGCTGTTTCGCCGAGTATGTCGTCATGCCGGAAGAGAACTTATGGGTCAATCCGGAGACGATGCCGTCGAAGCTCGCGTCGATTCAAGAACCGCTCGGGAACGCGGTCCATACCGTGCTCGCAAGTGACGTAACGGCACAATCTGTCGCCATCGTCGGCTGCGGCCCGATCGGTCTCATGGCCGTCGGCGTCGCCAAGGCGGCCGGTGCGAGCCGCGTGTATGCGATTGACATCAATCCGTACCGGTTGAAGCTCGCAGAACAGATGGGAGCGGACGTCGTCATCAACAGCATGGACCAAAATCCGCTCGACCTGATCATGGCTGAGACGGACGGGGACGGGATCGACGTCGTCTGTGAGATGAGCGGGCATCCGGTCGCGATCGACCAGGCGTTCAAGATGGTGACGGCGGGCGGTGACGTCAACGTCTTGTCACTTCCGGCACGACCGGTCGCGCTCGATTTGACGCGTGACGTCGTCTTCAAAGGAATCCGGGTCCAAGGCATAACCGGTCGTAAAATGTACGAGACGTGGGGCCAAGTGTCGACAATGCTCGCGTCCGGCCAATTGAACATCGAACCGATCATCACCCACGTCTTCAAGCTCGAGGAGTTCGAGCAAGGTTTCGAGCTCATGCGGGCCGGGAAATGCGGGAAAGTCGTCTTAATACCATAAACAGGGGGGATCAATATGGCATTTGAACATATTACAGAAGCAGTCAATGAAATGAAGCAAGCGGGTACGTTCCGCTCGCTCGTGCCGCTCGAATCGGCGCAAGGGAACGAGGTCATGATCGATGGTAAGTCGCTCGTCCAATTATCGTCGAACAACTATCTCGGACTTGCCAACCACCCACGCTTAAAACAAGCCGCGATCGAAGCGGTCGAAGCGTTCGGGGCCGGGACGGGGTCGGTCCGGACGATCGCCGGAACGTTCGAGATGCACGAGGCGTTCGAGCGCGAGCTCGCCGAGTTCAAGCATACGGAAGCGGCACTCGTGTTCCAATCGGGATTCGCGACGAACCTCGGCGTCTTGTCGGCGCTGCTCGGATCGGAAGACGTCGTCATCAGTGACGCGCTCAACCACGCCTCGATCATCGACGGCATCCGTCTGACGAAAGCGGCCCGTCGCATCTACAAGCATACCGACCTTGAAGACTTAGAGGCGGCCTTGAAAGAGACGCAAGACTACCGGACGCGTCTCGTCGTCACGGACGGCGTCTTCTCGATGGACGGCAACATCGCACCACTCCCGGAGATCGTCGAGCTCGCCGAGAAGTATGATGCTGCGGTCATGGTCGACGACGCGCACGCGTCGGGCGTCCTCGGTCAGAATGGGCGCGGGACGGTCAACCATTTCGGTCTCGACGGACGGGTCGCCCTCCAAGTAGGGACGTTGTCGAAAGCGATCGGCGTTCTCGGCGGCTACGTCGCCTGCTCGAACGACGTCCGTGACTTCTTAATCCAAAAAGGGCGTCCGTTCTTGTTCTCGACGTCACACCCGCCAGCGGTCGTCGCGGCGAACCGTGAGGCGATCCGGGTCATGAAAGAAGAAGAAGAGCTGTTCGACAAGTTATGGGCGAACACCGAGTTCTTCAAATCGGGTCTCCGTGACCTCGGCTTTGACATCGGCCACGCGACGACGCCGATCACGCCGGTCATGCTCGGTGAAGAGACGCTCGCGCACACGTTCTCGGACAAGCTGAAAGACCACGGCGTGTTCGCGCAAAGCATCGCCTTCCCGACGGTTGAAAAGGGCAAGGCCCGCATCCGGACGATCGTGACGGCGGAACATACCCGTGACGACCTCGAACGCGCGCTCGCCGCTTTCAAGGCGGTCGCCGAAGAGTTGAACGTCACGCTTCACGCGTAAGATTGGACTGCAGACGATTTGTCTGCAGTTTTTTATGTGTCAAAACGTCTATACTATCCTCTTCAATCTATGAATATATCGTGTCAACTTAATCAACCGTGGAGTAAGAGATGACCTATTTGAACAAGTTATACTGGTTCGTCTTGAAAATTTTGGTAGACATTTGAGGGTGCAGACTCTAAAATTTGAAAAAGAATAATTTAGAATTTAATTTTATTTCAAATACTGAATTTAGAATTAAGGAGTTCAAAGAATGTCATTATGGATTGATGTTATCGGAATCGCCTGTATGAGTGTACTTTTTTCGACAGCGGGCATTTATCTATTGATTAAACCGGGAAAAGCGATCACGGATAGTTCAGGGAGCGTGGATGGCATCATCGCTACGATTGTGATTCACGTTGTCCTTATATTTATGACGACAAAACATTTGGGGGCAATCTTGTTACTTATCGGCATCGGCTTGGGGATGGGCGAACTGTATGACGCATTGTTACCGCACGTGAAAGCGATGAGGATGCGTTGATGGACCAACATTCAAGTTTAGTTTTAGGGTCGTTTATGACAGCGGAAGAATTCTCTATTCTGACGATTTCACCGCTGTTCATTATTAACGTTGTGATTGGGATCGGGATTTTGGTCGTCGTGTTCTCTATCGACGTGGAGTCATGGAAAGACTTTTTCTTGTTTTTAGGGATGACGATTTGGGCCTCGGTTTTCGTTTCGGTTTATGCGATGGCATGGTACGTCCGAATTAAGTACGATACGTCGCCGGATTTTTCGGCAACGTTTGGTCTGGATTCCTTTCCGGGATGGGGGACGTTAGTAAGTAAATGGATGCACGAACCTCATGTTACACAGAACGCTTTGATTAATGGCATCGTGTTGATTATGATGCGTAAAGAGAATGCCTGGTACATCTGGTTGTTGAAAGCACCGTCGCTCTTCTTCGTGAGTCTATTTTTCATCAAATACATTCCGGTCATCTTCCAGTGGCTCTTCACGTAAAAAAGCAAGGCACTTGGCCTTGCTCAAATCTTGAACATCCCGCGGAATCCTCGGGCCGCGTAATACGAGTCGGCACCGTTGTGATAAACAAAGGTATGGTCATAGCGGCGGTCGCAGAACAAGGCGCCGCCTTTTTGGCGAATCGTCTCTGGCGTTACAATCCAACTCGACGTCTTCAAGTCGAACGCGCCGAGCGTCTGCAAATGGCGATACGTCGCTTCGTCGAGTAGTTCAAGTCCCATCTGTTCAGCCAAGGCGACGGTGCTCCCGTCCGGCTTGTTCTTCTTCCGCGCCGCTAACGCCTGCTCATCGTAACAAAGGCTACGGCGTCCGCTCGGACTTTCCGGTGAGCAGTCACAAAAGGCGAGATCACCTTTCGGAAGTCGAATCACGTCAGGTTCGCCGCCGGTCCGTTCCATTTCAGAGAGTGTTAGGAGCTGGTCCGGATTCGTCTCAAGCTTCGTTAACACGTCTGACCAGACGATATCCGGGTGTCGCTCCATGTGGGTTTGAAAGCGCGATTTGAGCGTGTTTAACAAGTCGATTGTTTCTTCGTTTGAGAGGTTGGGCATGTTTCTCACTCCATTTCAGCAGTTTCTCTTAGTATAAGATATTTTTCGTCATCATTTATAATTCATTGAGCGAAAGGAGAACGCACGATGAACTTCGATAACATAAATGTTCAGCAACTACACGCAAAGACGTTCCAGACAATTAATTTGTTTCAACTCAAAACGATTTGGTCAGGTTGTCTGCCGCATGCGTCTTACCGGGTGACAGACTTTTCAGAGCTGAACTTACATGTGACGAAGCCACAATTGATTCAGCTTCGATGGATTGATTTGACGTTACCGTTCGGCATCTATTCAAATGAAAAACTGGTTTTTTTGTATGATCCGTACGCTCGCGAGCTACATACGGAAGAAGGGGGTATACTCGAGCAAAACCACCCTAACGTATCGATTGTCGATTTTTTAATCGCGCACGGGCAAACGTTTCATGATCCGGATTCATATTCTTTGAAAATGGAGGATGCTTATGGTTTGTCACCGGATAGCCATTGGGGACAGTTCGGTTTACCGAAAGTGAAGGCCCCTGCGGCATTCATTGCGAACTTATTAACCACATTCGGTGTTATCTCATTCCAAGTCGTCTTATACAAAAATAAATTATTATCAGATATTGAGTCATGGGCGAAGCGGACGGGAAGCAATTATACAGTTGAATCTAGTGGAAAATGGGTGTGGCCGAAAACGTATAAGGTGAGCTGTGATGTCTCTCAACAATCGGAACAAGCTATCCATCAACTTGTGTCAATTCTGGATCACTATGAAGAGTGGGAAGGCAATCGATTCCTAATCCCGACCGAGACAGAAACCGTCTCATTGTTCATTGGAGGCAATTTGACACAAGGATATGGCTACGGTGTGTTTCAGTATGAACATCCTGGAGAGGTGGTTTCCAATGAGATTTGAAGATTTGTTACTGTATGACGGGACGATTGAGGTGTTCGCTTTCAATTATGACATAGGCCCCAACAAAAGCCTGACGTTCAATCTACAGCTGTACGACCATCCTAGGAAGCGGAACGCCTCCTTCCGTGAGCGGCTCGAGGCGAATGGAATTTCTCCGCAAAGCGAGGTGGTGAACGTGAAGCTCTGCTTTGAAGACATCATCTACATGGAAGTCATCGATGAATCGTATGCCGATGGGGTGGTGATGACGCCTCACGACCAATATGACGGAAATCAAATCGTTCGTTATACAAGGTCGGGATATCTCGAACAGCTACAAGAAACGCGTTTCCAGTTGTGGGAAGACATCAAACCGGATTTTGTTACATTTTGCCACTATCGGATTTGCGGATTGGATACGGTCCTCGAAATCATCACGATGTCGGACCCGACTGTCGAGGCGGCGATTGGATTGAATTGTATCCGTCGCGGCAGCCCGACCATCTATTTTGGCGGGAGGCATTACTACGAGAAATCGTAAGAAGTACGCATAACAGCAAGAAGGCGCCCTCTCCGACTGAGAAGGCGCCTTCTTATTATGCAGATTGGATTATATTATCCACCTGATCGATTTGTCGACCGAGCCAGACGAGCGGAACGGTCAAGCCGGCGCCCATCAAATAGACGAGCGCAATCGGCAATCCGTCCGCAAGCATTCCGAACGTCAGGCTGCCGATGCTGAAGGCGAGGGTGTAGGCCGTCTGTTGGACGCTATACACGTACGGAAGTTGAGAGGGTGGTGTCGTTTCTTGGAGCACTGTGTTCGTCTGGATGATGCGGAGCTGGGTGGCGTATCCTTGAATCGCGAGCGCGATGAGTGCGAACATGATATGAGACGTCAGCCCGAACAACAAGGCTGCCCCGACAGACAAGACAGAACTGACCGCGAGCGAACTGTTGCGCTTTGTGCGATACAGGTAAGCGCTGGCCACAATCATGCTGACCAAGTAGCTCGCGTTCATCGTTCCCCACCAGCCCGTATCGATGTGGAGGTGTCGCTCCAGATAGACGAGCAAGAGCGCCGAGATCCAGAGCGTACTGACGAACGACTCGAACGTGACGAACACCGTGATCAATCGAGCGAAAGGCGCCGTGCGCACGAAGGAGAGACTTTCCTTTAAGGAAATGTCTGATTCAGGCTCTGCTTCTGTCACGTCGTGGTCGAGCGAACGGACGAAGCGGAACGTCACGACTGTCGAGAGCATGAACAAGATTAAAGCGACGATTAGAGCAATCTTGCTTGACAACGAAGCGACAAGAATCGTCCCGAGCGGCCACATCGCCAGCTGGATGAATTGGTTTGACCCTTGGACGAGACTGTTCGCTTGTTGGCGATTCGTCGTCAGCCGTGGGATGAACGACGCCTGGACGGGTCGGGCGAACCCGTCCAAGAAGGCGATGAGCACGACGAGTCCGAGGACGAGAATCGACTCCGACCAGATGACGGCCCCGAGCAAGACTGTTTTCAACAGTTGCGTGACGAGCAACGTCTGAACGAGGGTGAACCGAGACAAGACACGGGCAAAGAACAGACCGCTCACGGTCATGCCGATCGTGACGGCAATCGGGAAACTGGCCGCAGCCAGGGCGGAACCGGTCTGTTGATATAACAAAGCAATCAAGGCGACGATATAAAGCACGTCACCGATGTTGGCCAGCCATTGACTGACCAAGAGCGTGTAAAATGACTTCATCACAAATCTCCTCCAGGATTATTCAATTTTGGATGGGATGGATGAAGCTAGATTACATACTTTCACCGCTTTCTACGTAATGTTAAAATAATTATACAAAAACTGATTATTTATGTAAATTGAATATATGGGAAAAATTGTGATGTGTTAGGAGGAGCAGATGATTCAAGATTCTTTAAAATTAACAGGGAAGAAGCGACTGCGTTGGGATTCACGTCAGCTACCGACTTTAGCACCGGATGAAGTGTTGATTGAGACGATTACGACGTCGGTCAGCATAGGTGCCGAGCTCCCACAATATGAAGCGAACGATTTGACTGACCCTACGCCTGACTATCCGAGAAAAGTAGGTTACGAGAGCTATGGGGTCGTCATCAAGACAGGAATAGACGTAACATCGCTTCACGTCGGAGATCGGGTACTCGCGTTTTATGGTCAACAGTCATATGGTGTCGTTTCTGCACATAAAGCGTTTTACGTACCGGCAGAAATCGACGACAAATCAGCCCTATTGGCCATTTTATCGTGTGATGCCGCCAAAGGGGTGAGAAAGTTGAATCCCTCGCCAAGCGATTCGGTCATCGTCGCTGGTATGGGCACAATGGGTTTGCTAGCCGTTTACTATTTGAAGGCTTTTTATGGAGTTGCGAAGGTGGATGCGATTGAGCTGGACCCGGGCCGAAGAGAACTTGCTAAATCGTTCGGGGTCGGAGTGGTATACACACCAAACGAAGTGGAATTCGATTGTTATGATTATGGTATCGAATGTTCTGCACGCAATGTTGCATTTGCCTTACTTCAGCAAGCCGTGAAACCGGGACGATCGATTTGTGTATTATCGGACGGGAACAAAGAAACGCTCGTTCTTCAACCTGAATTCTATGAAAAAGAGTTACAGATTATGGGGTCGAGTGACGGCTGGGACTATCCGGAACACTTTCAGTGGTATTTCGAATCTGTTCAACGAGCCGAATATGTCAAACAAATTTTTGATATGGAAATTCAACGAGACGATTTGATTCAAACGTTTAGCGAGTTGAGCGAACGTATAATCAATCCATTGAAAATTGTTGTCGCGTATCCACAGACAGAGAATTGAATCGTTGCGCCAATATTTGAAACAGAGAAAGGACGGGGGTAACATGCTTGACTATAAAGTAAATGAGGATTTATCGTTACGGATGTTTACCGTTGACGACGCGGACGCGTTGTTCGAACTGACGATGGCATCGAAGCCGTATCTTCGCGAGTGGCTCGGTTGGCTCGATTATACGGAGACGGTTGAGGATTCGCGGCAGAACATCGAAGGGCGAATCAAAGGATTGATTGAGACGGGCGGCTATCCGAAATCGTTCGCGATTCTGTATCAAGGAAAGCTCGCCGGGACGATCGGCTTCAACGACATCGACCGCGGCATCAAGTGCGGGACAATCGGCTATTGGCTCGGCCAAGACTTTCAAGGGCAGGGCATCATGAGCCAAGCACTTGAAACGATCATCGAGTACGGATTTAAGGAACTCCGCTTACATAAGATTGAGATCCGGGTCGCGACCGGGAACGTGAAGAGCCGGGCGCTGCCGGAACGGCTCGGCTTCAAACAAGAAGGCGTGCTTCGAGACGCCGAATGGCTGTACGACCGGTACGTCGACCATGTCGTCTACGGGTTACTAGAAGATGAATGGGCCCATTGATCGACAAAGCAAAACCCGTCCTCGGAAAAGGGCGGGTTTTAGTTCGTCACATTTTCACCGAACAGCTCGGCACCGAACTCGGCATACGCCTGCTCATAACGGCGGAGCGACGACTCTTTATGCATGCACGTCACGTTCATCCGCTCGAGAGAGGTCATGTCGGTCGCATACGTCTTCAAGACATGGGCGTTCCGGAGCATCGACGGGGTGACCGAGCGGGTGACGGCGCTGCGCTCGTTCAACTGCCTCATCATCTTCGTAATCATGACGATCGTCAGCTGTTTCGGCTGGTTTTTGGCGTACACCCAGCGGAACGTCATCCGGGCAAAGTCGAACGAGACGAAGACGGGATCTTCCGAGTACCAGCGCGGGCGCACCGGCGTCGGGATGTCGGCGAGATAGTTCATGAGGAGCGATTGGTCTTCAGGCGTCAGCTTCAGCGTGAACTTGTTACCGAGCCGGTCATAGACGTCGAACTCGTAGCTCGCCAAGTGTAGGTCGTTCATTTTCAGACGGATGATATGATGAACGCGCAAACCGTATTTGTAGAACAGTGTGACGATGAGCGCGTTGCGGTTGACGAGATAGGGATGAGCCTGAAGCTGGTTCTCGCTCAATCCCCGCGGCGACCGGATCGTCCGGACGAGCTTGTCGAACTCGGACTGTAACGCGATCTGGTCGATGGTGAGCGTGTGCGCCGGTTGCGAATAGACGAGCATCTTTTTGCGGAGCGGGTTCAAAAACTGGGTCAAGCTGTTGATGACGGTGACGATGCGGGCGACCGTCGCCTGTTGGTACTGTTTCTCTTCGATCAAAAAATCGTTGATGAACGTCTTCCATGACTCGAGCGGGACGGCGAGCCATTCCTCGGGGGTGACGAGTTCGACGTTATGGTCGCTGAAGTATTTGTGCACGTCGATCAAGTCGTAGCGATAGCGTTTCAGCGTCGATGGCTGGCGGCCGCTCGCACCGAGGTGATATAAATACGTTTCGATATACTCGGGGAGCGAGTACTCTTTTCTGCGTTTCGTCATGGGACGTCCCTCCTTCTCTTCATATCGTACCACAAACGGACGTTCTCCATTCATGGATTCGTGGTAAGATGGAGGATGAGACTTATTAGGAATGAGGGATGTATATGGAACGAGAGAAAGTGATCATCGTCGGGTGTCAGCTACCGACCGTCGACGATTGGACATATGAACAATCGATGGGTGAACTCGTCGAATTGGTCGATACAGCAAAAGGTGAGGTCGTCGCAAGACTCGACCAGAAACGGCAACAAGTCGACCGCCGGACGTTTATCGGGAAAGGGAAAGTCGAGGAGCTCGCCGTACTCATCGAACAGTTCGAGCCGGATATTGTCATCTTCAACGCTGAGCTGTCACCTGCCCAATCGAAAAACATTCGGATCTCGTTGAACGACCCGGACGAGATGAAATTGATCGACCGGACGCAACTCATCTTGGACATCTTCGCCGGACGGGCCCAGTCGAAGGAAGGGAAGCTCCAAGTCGAGCTCGCCCAGATGAACTACTTGCTCCCACGCCTGATCGGGCAAGGCACACAGTTGTCACGACTCGGAGGCGGGATTGGGACACGTGGCCCGGGTGAGACGAAACTTGAAAGTGACCGCCGTCACATCAAGCGCCGCATCGATGAGATCAAGAAACAACTCGAAGGCACGGTCGCGCACCGTGACCGCTACCGTGTGCGCCGGAAAGAGAACCGTGTGTTCCAAGTCGCGCTCGTCGGTTACACGAACGCCGGCAAGTCGACGATTTTCAACCGTCTGACCGATGCCGACACGTATGAACAGGATGAACTGTTCGCGACGCTCGATCCGCTCACGCGTGAGCTCGAACTGCCGCGCGGCGGGAAAGTGCTGATCACCGACACGGTCGGGTTCATCCGCGACTTACCGACGAAACTCGTCGCCGCGTTCCGCTCGACGCTTGAAGAAGTGCTCGGAGCCGACCTCGTGCTTCATGTCATCGACGCGTCGAACCCGCACTACATGAACCAGATCGATACGACCAATTCGGTCTTGTCCGATCTCGGCGCGAGTGAGTTGCCGCAGCTCGAAGTGTACAACAAGAAAGATCGCTTGACGGCTGACTTCGTCGGTGGACCGCTCGTCATCTCGGCGCTCGACTCGGCCGATATCGAGACGCTCATCGGCGCGATCGAGGACAAGATTTCGGACGTGTTGACGAAAGTGCACGTCGTCTTGCCGGTCAGTTCGTTCGAACATTACCATCCGGCCAAAGATTCGATGTACCGGCTCGAGGAGAACTTCCTTGACGACGGCTCGGTCGAACTTGTCGGTTATATGAGAGAAGACACGCGTCTATATGCGACGCTGAAACCATTTGAGGTGTGAATGATGTGGCAAGAAAAGATTGAGCATTACGATGAATTGGCCCCGTTCGTCAAGCAAGCGGAACAACGGGTGAAACCTTATTTTGAAGCGATCGAGGAAACGGCGGAGTTCAACCAATACCGTGTCCTCGAATCGTTCAAGAAGCATAAAGTGTCGGACTTTCATTTCAATCCGACGACCGGGTACGGCTATGACGATATCGGGCGCGACACGCTCGAGTCGATCTATGCGGACGTGTTCGGGGCCGAACTCGCCCTCTGTCGTCCGCAAATCATCTCGGGGACACACGCGATCGGGATCGCCTTGTTCGGTGTGCTGTTACCGGGAGATGAACTCTTGTATATCACGGGTAAACCGTACGATACGCTCGAAGAGATCGTCGGCATCCGCGGCGACGGCCGCGGTTCATTGAAAGAACTCGGTGTCGGCTACGATACGGTCGAGTTGAAAGACGATCAAATCGATGTCGCGGCTGCGATCGAACGGATCCGCCCCGAGACGAAGCTCGTCGGCATCCAACGTTCGAAAGGGTACGCCAATCGACGCAGCATCCCAGTCACAGAAATCGGCGAGGCGATCGCGGCGATCAAAGCAGCGCACCCGCACGTGTTCGTCTTCGTCGACAACTGCTACGGCGAATTTGTCGAGACGATTGAGCCGACACATGTCGGGGCCGACCTCATGGCCGGTTCGCTCATTAAAAACCCGGGCGGTGGCTTGGCGAAGACGGGCGGCTATATCGCCGGGACGAAAGCATTGATCGAACGATGCTCGTTCCGGATGACGACGCCAGGCATCGGCAGCGAGGCCGGTCCGTCGCTCTATTCGCTGCAGGAGATGTATCAAGGCTTTTATATGGCGCCGCACACGGTCGCCCAAGCGTTGAAAGGGGCCCATTTGACGGCGAGCCTGCTCGGCCTGCTCGGCTTCGAGACCGATCCGCATTATACGTCACGGCGGACCGATTTGATTCAATCGGTCACGTTCCGCGACCGCGACAAGATGATCGCGTTCTGTCAGAGCATTCAGATGGCGTCCCCGGTCAACGCCCACGCGTTGCCGGTACCGGCCTATATGCCAGGCTATGAGGACGACGTCATCATGGCGGCCGGGACGTTCATCCAAGGCTCGTCGATCGAACTATCAGCGGACGGACCACTCCGGGCGCCGTACACGGCATACGTCCAAGGCGGCTTGACCTATGCGCACGTGAAAGTCGCGTTAATGCTCGCCTTGAGCCAATTGCGGACGAAAGGGCTCGTCACATTTGACCATGAAAATTCAACTCAAACGTTGTAACCGAAATGTCATGTTAACTTTCTTAACATCTATTGACAGGAAAGTTGTCATGTATTATTCTCACAGTGTGAGACAGAAAAGGAGGGGTAAGGGATGGCCGATCAATTTCGTCGCTCCAACCCGTTGTTTCCGATTGGGATCGTCCAAGATCTGACGCAACTGACAGGTAGGCAGATTCGATATTACGAAGAACAGGGTCTGGTTTCGCCTAGTCGGACGGAATCGAAACGACGACTTTATTCCTTTAATGATGTCGAACGTTTACTCGCAATCAAAGATTTCATTGACCAAGGCTTCAACTTGGCGGCGATTCGCCATATGCTCGACAACGACGGTGCCAAAGAGACAGAACAACCTGCTTCTACGGCCCCGCCAAGCGAACCGCCAAAGATTTCCGAGAAAGAGTTACATCAATTATTGAAAACGCAGCTTCAAGAAGCTGGTCGTTTCAATAAAACGTCGCTCATCCAAGGAGAGTTGTCACGTTTTTATCGATGACGCCAGTACACAAACCATTACACAATGTGAGAGGGGACTTTTACCATGGCCAGAAAAACGTTCACAAAAGAAGACATCAAACGGATCGCACAAGAAGAGGACGTACGCTTTATTCGTCTTCAATTCACGGATATCCTCGGTACGATTAAAAACGTCGAGGTGCCGATCAGCCAATTGGACAAAGCACTTGATAACAAGATGATGTTCGATGGCTCTTCAATCGAAGGGTTCGTACGCATCGAGGAATCAGACATGTACCTCTATCCAGACCTTAACACGTGGGTTGTCTTCCCATGGACAGACGGCAGCGGTAAAGTCGCTCGCTTAATTTGTGATATTTATAATCCGGACGGCACGCCGTTCAGCGGTGACCCGCGCGGTATTTTGAAACGCAACCTCGAGCACATGCAAAAGCTCGGCTTCACAGCGTTCAACGTCGGACCAGAGCCAGAGTTCTTCCTCTTCAAGAAAGACTTGAACGGACAGCCGACACTCGAATTGAACGACCAAGGCGGTTACTTCGACTTGGCACCTGTCGATTCAGGTGAGAACTGCCGTAAAGAAATCGTTATCGAGCTCGAAAACATGGGCTTCGAGATCGAAGCGTCACACCACGAAGTCGCACCAGGACAGCATGAAATCGACTTCAAATACGCGGATGCGGTAACGACTGCCGACAACATCCAAACGTTCAAACTCGTCGTCAAGACGATCGCGGCGAAGTATGGCCTTCACGCGACGTTCATGCCGAAACCACTCTTCGGTGTCAACGGTTCAGGGATGCATGCGAACATGTCACTCTTTAAAGGCGACACGAACGTGTTCTACGACCCGAACGGTGACATGGAGCTCTCGGATACGGCACGCGCCTTCACAGCTGGTATCCTCGAGCATGCACGTGCGTTCACGGCGATCTGTAACCCGACGGTCAACTCGTACAAGCGTCTCGTGCCTGGATACGAAGCACCATGCTACGTCGCATGGAGCGCCCGTAACCGTTCACCGCTCGTCCGTGTACCGGCTGCCCGCGGCCTCTCGACACGTATCGAAGTACGTTCGGTCGACCCGGCGGCGAACCCGTACCTCGCGCTCTCGGCCCTCTTGGCTTCTGGTCTTGACGGCATCGAGAAAGACTTGAAAGCACCGAAACCGATCGACAGCAACATCTACGTGATGGACAAGCCAGAGCGTGTTGCGAACGGGATCGACGATCTTCCGGCGACACTCTTCGACGCGCTCGAAGTACTCCGCGCCGACAAAATCGTCATGGATTCGCTCGGTGACCACATCGGCGAACACTTCCTCGAGTTGAAAGAGATCGAGTGGGACATGTTCCGCACGCAAGTAACAGAGTGGGAACGCGATCAGTACATGACTCTCTACTAAGTCGAATGAACTTGAAAAAACGCTCGATCCAGTTTCTTGGATCGGGCGTTTTTTTAGTCAAAACAAGCGACCACTCGAAATTGAGTGGTCGCTTGTTTTGCGATTAGAACGCACGTTTGAAAAATGTGGACGCATAGTCGAGTGCCGTATGGAGCGTCGTCGCGAACACGAGACCGAGGAAGGACGGGATGCCGTTCAAGTCGAGCCACGTCTTCACAGCCGCTTCATACGGGGTGAACGTAAGGATGAGTGCGAGCGGGAAGCCGAGGTAGATGACACGAATGAGATCGCTCAACACCGGTAAGTGCGACAGCGGAGACCGGTGCGGCATCAGCTTCACGTAAGGGAGCCAAAAACCACGCAGCGGTCCCCACCGATAGTATGCATCCGACTTCAAATCGAGGTCCGGGGAGAGCCAGAACGTCCCGATAAGCGCACCGAGGAAAAGGGTAGTCGGGATATCGACATCAATAAAAGGCGTGGCAATCGCTAAAGCACCGATTGCCACGAGGTTCGTACGCGTATGTGTCTTGCCGCTAGCCATTAATGGATCGTCCGGTATACACCGATGACCTTCCCTAAAATGGATACGTTATCGAAATACATCGCCTCAAGTTCATCGTTCTCCGGCTGGAGTCGGACTTTCGACGCCTCTTTGTAGATCCGCTTGACGGTCGCCTCACCCTCGTCCGTCATCGCGACGACAATCTCTCCATTGTCTGCCGTGTTCTGTTGTCTCACGAGTACGCGGTCCCCGTCGAGGATTCCGGCGTTGATCATCGAATCGCCAGAGACGGAGAGCATATACACGTTATCCGAACCGACGATATGGGCCGGGAGCGGGAAGTGTTCTTCCACGTTCTCGATCGCCGTAATCGGTGTTCCGGCCGTAACTTTCCCGATAACCGGGACGTACATGACCGTCTCACGCTCCTCGATTGACGGGGCGTCCTCGCTCAACACTTCGAGCGCACGCGGTTTTGTCTTATCGCGCCGAATCAATCCACGTTTTTCAAGACGGTCCAAGTGACCGTGCACGGTCGAGCTCGATGCGAGACCGACCGCTTCACCAATTTCTCGGACTGACGGGGGATAACCTTTCGTCCGAACTTCAGCTTTTATAAAATCAAGAATCTGTTGCTGTCTTGCTGACATTTTTTTCAATGGATTTCACCTCGTTTATGTCGAATAACCTGCGAACGCATCCTATTCTTTATGGATTTATTTTAACACAAGAACATATGAGCGTACAAACATTCGTTCGTTTTTTCTTGACCGAACAGAGGTTCCTGTTTTATGATGAGAACAGATAAACGAACAGACGTTCCTAAGAACGCATATTCTCATATTTGGAGGCGGTTCAAATGAAAGATACAATCAACGGATTTATATTGGTCGGAATGGTAGTGCTCGGGATGTTCGCCTTTTACTTAGTCGGCGAGTTTCGCCAAGGCGAAGTTGGTGAGCCGACAGTGATGACGGTCGAAAGAAGTATCGAACAAGAAGTTGCGTTCAACGAAGCGGAGACGCTCGAAGCCCAGCTGTTAGCGGAACGTGCGGAAAAAGAAGAACGGAGAACGACGTGGTTCGCCGCTGAATGATCGATTTGGATTGCGAACACCCGCTCATCCTGTGTATCGTAAAAGGATGACTGGAAAGAAAGGAAGTGACGAGATGCGAGTCGTCATTTATTGTCGCGTATCGACGAACAAGTCCACTCAGGAAACCTCGCTCACGAGGCAAGAAGCGGAATTGTTACAGATGGCCAAACGTCTCGATGCGGAAGTGATCGATGTGATCACCGAACAAGAGAGCGGTTTCGAGGTCAACCGGACGGGTCTGCTCGATCTGTTAGAGCATGTGTCGGCGTCAAAGCTCGATGCCGTGCTCGTGAGCGATGACAGTCGCCTCGGCCGAGGGAATGCAAAAATCGCCATCTTGCATACGCTCATGAAGCATAACGTCCGGCTGTTGACAATGCAGTCGTCCGACGAATACGTCGTCTCCGACGCCGAGAAGATGGTGCTTGAGATTGTCAGCGTCGTCGAGGAGTATCAACGGAAGATTCATAACGCCAAGATATCGCGCGGCATGCGCCGGGCGGTCGCGAACGGCTTCAACCCGCAACGCAACATTCAGCACCATGACCAAGGTGGGAGGAGCCGGATCGAAGTGCCGATCGAGGAGATCGTCCAACTCCGGGAGCGGGGGCTCACCTTCGCTGAAATCGCGGCCACGCTCCGCGGATTCGGCTACGAAGTCTCGAAAGCGACTGTGAACCGTCGCTATTTGGAACATGTGGCAGTGCCAGAAACTTGATTCCTGCGCCCTGATTTTGTACAGTAGAACTACAAATTCAGTAGAGAGGGGGCGAACCATTATGTTAGCACCCGAACAATTGGAGCGGATTAACTTCCTCGCCAACAAGGCAAAGACAGACGGTTTGTCACAACAAGAGATGGACGAGCAACAAGCGTTGCGTCAACAATATTTAAAAGCGTTCCGTCAATCGTTCAAATCCCAGATGATGGGCATGAAAGTCGTCGATCCGGAAGGCAACGACGTGACACCGGAAAAACTAAAAGACGAACAGAACCGACACCGTTCTGAATGAACTCGAATGCACATCCTATTTCGTATAGGATGTGCATGTTTGTTATACACGAAGCTCGATAAGGTTCGACCATTCCCTCGAAAACAGACGTATGGAAGTAAACGATTCCAATCAATGTGACATACTATTTAATTAGTTGTGACACACGATTGAGTGTGCTAAAATATGACGGGTAGAAACTTTCTTAACAACAGAGAGGATGAAATTAGTGGAAACAACTACTAAAGAATTATTAGCGATTAACTCGATTCGGACGCTCTCGATTGATGCTGTCCAACAAGCGAACTCAGGTCACCCAGGTATGCCGATGGGTGCGGCCCCGATGGCGTTCACGCTTTGGACAGACAAAATGCGTCACAACCCGAAAAACCCGAACTGGTTCAACCGCGATCGGTTCGTCCTTTCAGCAGGACACGGTTCGATGCTATTGTACTCGCTACTTCACTTGTCTGGTTATGACCTTTCACTCGACGACCTCAAGTCGTTCCGTCAAATGGACTCGAAGACACCAGGACACCCTGAGTATCGTCACACAGCAGGTGTAGACGCGACGACGGGACCACTCGGTCAAGGGATTGCCATGGCTGTAGGTATGGCAATGGCTGAGAAACATTTGGAAGCAACATACAACCGCGACGAATTCAACGTGGTTGACCACTATACGTTCGGAATTTGTGGAGACGGTGACTTGATGGAAGGTGTGTCGGCTGAGGCCGCCTCACTCGCCGGTCACTTGAAACTCGGTAAACTCGTCGTCTTGTATGATTCAAACGACATCTCACTTGACGGGGATCTCCACAAGTCATTCTCTGAAAGCGTAGAAGATCGATTCAACGCTTACGGATGGCAAGTCATCCGCGTCGAGGATGGAACGGACATCGATACGATCGCCAAAGCGATCGACGAGGCGAAAGCTGAGACGTCGAAACCGACGATGATCGAAGTGAAGACGGTCATCGGTTTCGGTTCACCGAACAAATCAGGTAAATCGGCCTCACACGGGGCTCCACTCGGTGAAGCAGAGATCGAGCTCACGAAACAGTTCTACAAATGGGAAGGCGAGAACTTCTACGTGCCGAACGAAGTGTACGACTTGTTCAACGATAAAGTCGTTGAGCCTGGCGCTAAGGCTGAGTCGGATTGGAACGAGCTCGTCGCAGCCTACAAATCGGCTCATCCTGAGCTAGGTGCTCAGTTCGAACGTGCGATGAACAATGAACTTCCTGAAGGTTGGGATAGCGAGTTGCCGACGTTTGAAGTCGGGTCGAAAAAAGCGACACGCCAAACGAGTGGAGAAGTCTTGAACGCGATTGCGAAGACGGTCCCGACGTTGTTCGGTGGATCGGCTGACCTCGCCGGCTCGAACAACACGATGATCAAAGGCGCAGCTGACTTCGATGAAGATCCGGCCGGCCGTAACATCTGGTTCGGTGTCCGTGAATTCGCAATGGCGGCAGCTGTCAACGGGATGGCGCTTCACGGTGGCGTACTTCCTTACGGCGCGACGTTCTTCGTCTTCTCGGATTACCTCCGTCCAGCGGTACGTCTCGCTGCACTCATGGGAATTCCGTCGACATTCGTCTTGACGCATGACTCGATCGCAGTCGGTGAAGACGGTCCGACGCACGAACCGGTCGAGCACTTGATGAGCTTCCGGGCGATGCCGAACTTGTCAGTTCTCCGTCCGGCAGACGGTAAAGAGACGATCGCCGCTTGGAAACAAGCAATCACGACGACGTCAGCTCCATCACTTCTCGTCTTGACACGCCAAGCGTTGCCAGAACTCGTCGGCACATCTGTCGAAGACGCGGCGAAAGGTGCCTACGTCGTCGCAGGTAAGTCTAGCGAAGCGGACGTCCTTCTTCTCGGTACAGGCTCAGAAGTCCACGTCCTCGTCGAAGCACGTGAACAACTCGCTGCTGAAGGTGTGAACGCTGCTGTCGTCTCAATGCCGTCATGGGAACTGTTCGAAGCCCAATCGGCCGAGTACAAAGAATCAGTCCTTCCTTCGTCGATCACGAAGCGCGTCTCGCTTGAAGCGGGTGCGACGCTCGGATGGTACAAGTACGTCGGATTCGGCGGTAAAGTGCTTGGAATCGACAAGTTCGGTGCCTCTGCTCCTGGGGACCTCCTCATGAAAGAGTATGGCATGTCTGTCGAGAATGTCATCGACGCTGTCAAATCACTATAATTGTCATTAAAAACGTGTGATGGCCTAGCAATGTCTAGGTCATCACTTTTTTTTCTGACGACTAGCGAATTAGCGTAATATAGTGTATAGTAAAAAACGATGTTTCATATGGTAGAGGAGGTAAAACCTTGAGTACATTGTTTTGGATTCTTCTTGTCGTGGCAGCACTCATCGGGGGTATCGCGATCGGATTCTTCATCGCTCGTAAATACATGATGAACTACCTTGAACAGAACCCACCAATCAACGAAGACATGATTCGTACGTTAATGATGCAGATGGGTCAAAAACCGTCACAGAAAAAAGTCAACCAAGTGATGCGTGCCATGAACGTTCAAGCGAAGAACGAAAAAAAATCATAATGAGTCACCGAAGCACTTCGCATCCGCGAAGTGTTTTTTTTTATCCATATTTTGTTCGACAATCGAACAAACTTTCGCTACCATAAATGAATAGTCTTATTTCAAGATATAGGGGGCGTTTCAGATTCGTGTATTTAAACAATTAGCTTGGTTCTTCAGGCTCGAATGGCGGACGTATGCAGTCGGTATCGTCTTGCTCATGTTTGTCGCCGCACTCGAGCTCATACCGCCGCGCATTATCGGCCGAGTCATCGATGGGATGAACCAAGGTTCGCTCGAAGCGGACTTGCTGTGGATGCTGCTAGGAGGCCTTGCGGCTGTCGGGATCGGAAACTATGTGGCGCGCTTTTTTTGGCGCTACTTTATTTTCGGGGCCTCGATCCGGCTCGGACGCCTGCTCCGGAGCCAACTGTATCGTCACTTCACGGATTTGGATCAACGGTTTTATAAAAAGTCGCGTGTCGGTGATTTGATGGCGCACGCGACGAACGATGTCCAGGCTGTCTCGACGACGGCGGGGGCGGGTATTTTGACGCTCGTCGACAGTGTGACGATGGGTACGTTCGTCATCATCACGATGGTGACGACGATCAGCTGGAAGCTGACGGTCGTCGCTTTACTGCCGCTGCCGATCATGGTCATTTTGACGACACGATATGGAAAGATGCTCCATAGCCGGTTCGGTGTCGCCCAAGCGGCATTTTCCGAATTGAATGACAAGGTTCAGGAGAGTGTGAGTGGGGTTCGCGTCTTGAAATCGACCGGGGAAGTCGACCACGACGTCGAATCGTTCGAGAAGTTGTCAGATGAAGTCATGGCAAAAAACGTCCGTGTCGCTAAAATTGACGCCTTGTACGACCCGACAATCTTCGGGATCGTCGGATTATCTTACATATTGTCGATCGGCTACGGGGCCTACTTGATTGAACAAGGCGAGCTCACGATCGGTCAAATCGTCAGTTTTACCGCTTATCTTAGTCTGCTCACTTGGCCGATGCTCGCCTTCGGTTGGTTGTTCAATATCGTCGAACGTGGTCGGGCTTCGTACGACCGGATCGAGCGCATGCTCGCCATCAAGCCGGAGATCCAAGACGATCCGATGGCGGCGACGAAACTGGATCATTCCGAGCTCGAGGCGGATATCGGTTCGTTCCGTTATGACGATACGACCGTGCTGCGTGATGTCACGTTCCGGATCGAGCGTGGCAAAACACTCGGGATTGTCGGTCGGACCGGTTCTGGTAAGACGACGATCGTTCGATTGTTGACCCGTGAATATGACGTGACCGACGGTAAAATCAAAATCGGCGGCGTCAATGTTCGTCAAGTCAAAAAATCACTTCTACTAGATAAAGTCGCCCTCGTCCCGCAAGACCACTTCCTGTTCTCGGATTCGATTGCGAGCAATATCGCCTTCGGAAAACCGGAAGCAAAAATGGATGAGATCATGGAGGCTGCCAAAATCGCCGAAGTGCATGACGACATCTTAAGGTTGCCGGAAGGGTATGCCACGCTAGTCGGTGAACGCGGCGTAACGCTCTCGGGGGGACAGAAGCAACGTATCTCGATTGCCCGGGCGCTTATGATCGAGGCCGATCTCTTAATCCTTGATGACGCGTTGTCCGCTGTCGATGCGAAGACGGAAGAAGCCATCATCGAACATTTCCGTGTCGGCAATCCGGAGCAATCTCGATTGATCGTCGCCCACCGTCTGTCGGCAGTGGAGCATGCCGATGAGATCCTCGTACTCGCTGATGGCCAAGTCATTCAGCGAGGCCGACACAACGATCTCATTCGAGAACCGGGCTGGTACAAAGAAACGTACGACCGCCAACAACTTGAGGCGATCGTGGAAGGAGGGGGCCACCATGAAGCATGATATTCAAGAATGGTCGGTCATCAAGCGGTTATTGGCCTATACGAAACGATACGGCCGGCCGCTCAGCCTCGCCTTCGTCTTTTTACTTCTTGCGACGGGAGCGAAGCTTGCCGGACCGTTTTTAATCAAAGTGTTCATCGATGAGTTCGTGACACCGGGCGTCTATCCGACGAATTGGGTCGTCACGCTGCTCGTCGTCTATATGGTGTTACACATCTCGGCCGTCATCTTCGACTATTTACAATCGATTGCGTTTCAGAAGATCGCCCTTAAAATCGTCCAAAATATTCGAATGGACATCTTCCGTCATGTGATGGGGCTGCGTCTCGCCTATTTCGACCGGACGCCGGCGGGTGTGCTCGTCTCCCGGATCACGAACGACACGGAAGCGGTGAAAGAGTTATACGTCGGCGTGATGAGCACGTTCGTCCAGTCAGGCGTTCAATTGCTCGGGACGTATATCTTCCTGTACATTTTAGAGCCGACGCTCGCCACGATCGGGCTCGTCCTCCTCCCGTTGTTTTGGCTCATCATTTGGGCGTATCGCCGGTACTCGACTAAATACTTTGCCCTAGTCCGTGATTTGTTATCGCAACTGAACGCGCAGTTGAGCGAGTCGATCAACGGGATGGGTATCGTTCAACAATTCCGTCAAGAAGAGCGTCTCGTCCGTCAGTTCGAAGCGACGAACGAGGCGCATCAAGAAGCACGGTTCAAGAACTTGAAGCTCGATAGTATGTTGCTCCGCCCGATCATCGAGCTGTTGCTTGCGTTCTCGATCATCGGTTTGCTCGGCTACTATGGCTTCCTGTCGATGACGGAACAAGTTCAAGTCGGGGTCGTCTATGCGTTCATCAGTTACATCGAGCGCATTTTCCGCCCCGTGCTCGATATCATGCAACGGCTGAGTGAGTTCCAACAAGCGGTCGTCTCGGCAGACCGCGTCTTCAAAGTGCTCGACACCGATGAACCGGCGCCAGGAAAAAGTCTTTCCGGCGAGGCAGCGATCGAGGCAGGAGAAGTTCGGTTTGACGATGTCACGTTCAGTTATGACGGGGAAGTCGATGTTTTGAAGAACATCTCGTTCGTCGCCAAGCCGGGTGAGACGGTCGCGCTCGTCGGTCACACGGGGAGCGGGAAAAGCTCGATCATCAACTTGCTCACTCGGTTTTATCCGTATGAAGGGGGACAGATCACCATCGACGGACACCCGCTCGAACAGTTCGAGGAAGTGGAACTTCGCGATAAGATCGGTCTCGTCTTACAAGACCCGTTCTTGTTCAGTGGCACGATCGAGGATAATTTAAAATTGTTCAACCCGACAGTTGATTCCGATAAAGTACGCCAGTCGGCGGAGTTTGTCCAAGCGAATACGTTCATCGAAAAACTCGAGACGGGGTATGGTCATACAGTCGGCGAACGGGGAGCGACGTTCTCGAGCGGGGAACGGCAGTTGCTCGCCTTCGCCCGAACGGTCGCTCGTGATCCGAAAATACTGATCTTGGACGAGGCGACGAGCTCGATCGACACGGAGACGGAGGAGCGGGTACAGTTCGCCCTCGACCGGATGCGTCGTGGACGAACGACGATCGCGATCGCCCACCGCTTGTCGACGATACAGGATGCCGACTTGATTCTTGTCTTACATCGCGGCGAGATCGTCGAACGGGGCAACCATCAGGCCTTATTGAAGCATGATGGATTATACAAAAAAATGTATGAGTTACAGTCAGGACAACGTCTGATGTCATAATCTTCAAAGGATACCTTAAGGGGTGTCCTTTTTTCCATGGAAAAAGCTCGCCACAAAAGATGTGACGAGCTGAAGTAAGTAGTCAATTTAAGTTGTCTGTTAGCTGTTTCGAAAGGACGTGAGACGTGATTAACGTGTCTAGCTCTTGGCTGACATGAATCACTTCTGGAGACGTCCAACTGTACTGCGAGGCGATTTCATACAGTTCATCGCGTTTTTGTTCAATGGCATAGTGTAAGGTTTCAGCTGTGATGACCGCCACGGTATTTCCCCCATCGTATTAAAATAGAACCTGGTGAAGTAGAATATCCAAATCTTAGCATTCAACACTACACATCACAAGTTACATTTCCATTTCAATGATTACAAAATCGGACGAAGTGGACGGAGAAAAGATGCGAGCATTTTGAAATGGTTTTCGCTATAATGAGGCTGAAAGGTGGAAAAACGCATGGAAGTCACTTTATGGCTCGCTTTTGGGGCGGGCGTCTTGTCTTTTTTATCACCGTGTACGCTGCCGCTCTATCCGGTCTTTTTGTCGTATATCACAGGGGTATCTGTCTCTGACTTGAAAAGCGAAGGGCTCCGGCAACGGACGGCTTGGTTTCATACGTTCTCATTCTTATTTGGATTCTCGATCGTCTTTCTCGTCCTCGGTTTATCGACTTCGTTGATCGCCGACTTCTTCATTCAATTTAAAGATAGTCTACGCATGTTCGGGGCAATCCTTATTTTTGTGTTCGGGGTCTTTTTAGCGGGGCTGTGGCAACCGCGCTTCATGATGCGCGAAAAGAAACTCGCACTTGGAGAACGGAAGAGCGGGTATTTTGGGACCGTGTTGATCGGAATCGGATTCGCAGCCGGATGGACGCCGTGCACAGGACCAATTCTCGCCGGGGTGATCGCACTGGCTGCGTCTAACCCGAGCCAAGGCATGGGGTATATGCTCGCTTACGTCATCGGGTTCTCGATCCCGTTTCTCATCATGGCCAGCTTCGTCGGGAAAATTAAATATTTGGCGCGCAACAGCGCGAAAGTGGCAAAGTTCGGAGGCTATTTGATGATGGCTTTCGGAGTCGTATTATATTTTGATGGAATGAACCGCTTCGCTGCCTGGATGAGCGAATTAGTGGGATTCACCGGATTCTAAAGGGGCTGACCATATGTCGATATTTTGGGGATCGACTCTCGTCGCATTGCTGATGGGGGTCATCGCGAGTTTCGTTCGCGTGAAGGCATCGGCCCGACCGACGAATGCGAAAAAAATCTTGATTCCACCGCTCGCGATGTCGACGGGCATGCTGCAATTTGTAGTGCCGGCTTTTCGTCTGACTTGGCTCGAAGTCGGGGAGGCGCTTGTCGTAGGCTTGATTTTTAGTATCTTTTTGATCAAGACGTCCAATTTTGAAAAACGTGATGGTGAGGTTTATTTATCCCGCTCGAAAGCGTTTTTCATCGTCGTCTTCGTCTTACTCGCGATCCGGACGGTCATGAAAGCGTTCCTCGGCGACGAGGTCAACATCTTCGCGACGGGCGGCTTGTTCTATTTGATCGCCTGGGGCATGATCGTGCCGTGGCGGATCGCCATGTATCAAAAATATAAGCGCATCGCGACGACATAAACAACGGCATACCTCGAGCGAGGTATGCCGTTGTTTTTCGAATCTTCACTGTTGGAAATAACGCTTATAAGTCATCCAATCGATTTGCTCTTCTTCGAGCGCTTTCTTCAAAAACTTGTGGTCCCGCTTCGGTGTGGCGGCGATATATCCTTTGACGACGAGCTCCGTCGTCATCACTTTCGCTCTCGATTCGAGCGCGAACTGTCCGATCTTGCCGGCGATCTTGCGAATGGCGACATCGCGGAACAGCTCAGGCACTGGCGTGACGAGCCGATCGAGTAGCGTCCGTGTCTCGGGTGTCCACAGGTGGCGTGTCTTCGCGATGTAATCGTCCTCGATATCTAGGAGAGAGCGGCCGTCTTCTTTCGGCATCCGTTTTAAAAACTTACGGAACATGAAGTATCCGCCGATCGTCATCAACCCGATCATCACAAATCCCCAGAAGACAATGAAATACATCATCAAGTTTTCTGGCATCGTCTTTCCCCCGTTCTTTCATTTCACAATCATTCAAGCTTAGTATACAAAAAAGACCGCGAATACAAAAGCATGAGCATCCTATAATGATGGACGAAACGACACCGTTTCGTTAGAATAGAGAGCGTTGCAGTCAGAAATGAGAATGAAGTTGAAAGTCTGGAAGGGAAAGGACAATATATGAACCAATTAAAACAAGAAGTAGAGAAACGCCGCATTTTCGGCATCATCTCCCACCCGGATGCCGGTAAGACGACACTCACGGAGAAATTGCTCTTACACGGGGGAGCGATCCGCGAAGCGGGGACGGTCAAAGCCCGCAAAAACTCAAAACACGCCAAGTCCGATTGGATGGAAATCGAGAAACAACGGGGCATCTCTGTCACGTCTTCTGTCATGCAGTTCGTCTATCGCGACAAGGTCGTCTCGATCATGGACACGCCGGGTCACAACGACTTCGGAGAAGACACGTACCGCGTCTTGACGTCTGTCGACAGCGCGGTCATGGTCATCGATGCCGCCAAAGGGATCGAGACACAGACGAAGAAATTATTCCAAGTCTGTCGTATGCGTGGTATCCCGATCTTCACGTTCATGAACAAGTTGGACCGTCAGGCAAAAGATCCGCTTGAGCTCATGGAAGAACTTGAAGAAGTGCTCGGTATGCCTTCGGTCGCCGTCACATGGCCAATCGGCAGCGGGATGCAGTTCGAAGGTGTGTTCGATCGTATCAAGAACGAGATCCACTTGTTCCGTGGCGAGAAAGGCAAGCTCACGTTGAACGAGGACGGGGTCAACGATCCTGTGCTCGCCAACTACTTGACAGAAGAAAACTTGACGAACTTGCGCGACGAGATCGACCTGTTAGACGGTGCCGGCAACGACATTGACGTCGAGGCGATCCAATCAGGTAAGCTGACACCTGTCTTCTTCGGCACGGCGCTCGTCGACTTCGGGGTGACGTCTTTCTTAGACCACTACCTCGATATGTCGCCGGCCCCAGAGGCCCGTAAATCGAACGTCGGTCCGATCGACCCGACGTCTGAAGACTTCAGTGGTTTCGTCTTCAAGATTCAAGCGAACATGAACCCGGCCCACCGTGACCGCATCGCCTTCGTCCGCATCTGTTCGGGTGTGTTCGAACGGGGAATGGACGTCACGTTGACGCGGACCGGCAAGAAAATCAAACTGAGTCAATCGACGCAGTTGATGGCCAACGACCGTGAGACTGTCGATAAGGCGTTTGCCGGTGACGTCATCGGGATTTACGATTCTGGGACGTACCAAATCGGTGACACGATCACGACGTCGAAGCAAAAGATCGCGTTCGAGGCGTTGCCGACGTTCCCGCCGGAATTGTTCATGCGCGTCTCGCCGATCAACTCGCTCAAGTCGAAACACTTCCACAAAGGTGTCGAGCAACTCGCCCAAGAAGGAGCGATCCAAGTGTACCGCAACGAGTATAACGAGATTTATCTCGGCGCGGTCGGTCAACTCCAGTTCGAGGTGTTCGAATATCGTCTCAATAACGAGTACGGGGTCGACATCCGGATGGAGCCGGTATCGTACAGTGTCGCTCGTTGGGTGAAGGACAAAGAATTGAAGGCGCTCAAGCCGTTCCAAGACTCACGGAACATGCTCGTGATCGACCGTTGGGAACGCCCTGTGTTCTTGTTCGCCAACGAGTTCACGTTTGACCGTTTCAAAGAACGCTATGAAGATGAGTTGACGCTCGTCGACGCACTCGATGTCAATGTCGAGATCGGTGCCGAATAAGCTAGATTGTAAAGGCGGCCTTAGATGGCCGTCTTTTTTTCGTGTTTTGAGATGATCGGAGCAATTGATAAGTTTTACTTATGACTAATTTGTGACGGAATGTATTTTACGTCACGCTATAGTTGTATTATGATAAACATGTGATAAGTAAGCGATTACGGCAACTGCTGTGGTCGTCGCTTTCAAAAAGGGGGAAATTGTATGGAACAGACGAACGTAGTAGACGCTTTTTCATCTCGGACACAGTTCGAGGTCAACGGACAAGCTTACGATTATTACCGACTTAAAAAGTTAGAGGAAGATGGGGTGACGGAACTCAGCCGCCTCCCGTACTCGATTCGCGTCTTGCTCGAATCAGTTTTGCGTCAACAAGACGGCCGTGCCATCACGAAAGAACACGTCGAGAACTTGGCAAAATGGGGTACTGCCGGAGTCTCGAAAGACATTGACGTACCGTTCAAACCGGCTCGCGTCGTCTTGCAAGACTTCACGGGTGTCCCGACTGTCGTCGACCTCGCTTCACTTCGTAAAGCGATGGCTGACCTTGGTGGCGACCCGAACAAAATCAACCCGGAAATCCCGGTCGATCTCGTCGTCGACCACTCGGTCCAAGTCGATGCCTACGGATTCGCCGGCGCGCTCATGAAAAACATGGACATCGAGTTCGAGCGGAACGAAGAGCGTTACAAATTCTTACGTTGGGCGCAGACTGCGTTTGACAACTACCGTGCCGTACCACCGGCGACGGGAATCGTCCACCAAGTCAACCTCGAGTACTTGGCGTCGGTCGTGCTTGAAAAGAATGATGGGACAGGAAATGTCGCGTATCCAGATTCACTCGTCGGAACGGATTCGCACACAACCATGATCAACGGACTCGGTGTCCTCGGCTGGGGTGTCGGCGGAATCGAAGCTGAAGCGAGCATGCTCGGCCAACCGTCATACTTCCCGGTACCAGACGTCGTCGGCGTCAAGATCATCGGTGAGGTCAACCCAGGTGTCACAGCGACAGACGTCGCGCTCGTCGTGACCGAGATGCTCCGTAACGAGAAGGTCGTCGGCAAGTTCGTCGAGTTCTTCGGACCGTCGCTCCACACGATGCCGCTCTCTGACCGGGCGACGATTGCTAACATGGCGCCTGAATACGGGGCGACTTGCGGCTTCTTCCCGGTCGATACGGAAACGTTGAACTACATGCGTACGACAGGTCGCTCAGAAGAGTTGATTGACCTCGTCGAGGCGTACTCGAAAGCGAACGACATGTTCTACACACCTGATCAAGCCGATCCGGCGTTCACAAAGACGCTCACGCTCGACTTGTCTAAAGTAGAACCTTCACTCGCAGGCCCGAAACGTCCGCAAGACCGCATCAACTTGTCTGACTTGCATACGGCGTTCATCGACAGCTTGAGCGCACCGGCCGGACACAGCGGCTTCGGTCTCGACCGTGCCGAGCTCGACAAGAAAGCTGCCATCCATTATGAGGATGGACCGGTCGACATGCAGACGGGTGACGTCGCAATCGCGGCGATCACGAGCTGTACGAACACGTCGAACCCTTACGTCATGGTCGGCGCTGGCCTCGTGGCCAAGAAAGCCGTCGAACGTGGACTCACGGTACCGAAATACGTGAAGACGTCGCTCGCCCCGGGCTCGAAAGTCGTTACTGACTACCTCGATAAAGCCGGACTCACGACGTACCTCGACCAGCTCGGGTTCAACACGGTCGGTTACGGCTGTACGACATGTATCGGGAACTCTGGGCCGCTCGACCGCGAAGTCGAAGAGACGATCACGTCGAACGATCTTCTCGTGTCGTCTGTCCTCTCGGGTAACCGTAACTTCGAAGGCCGCGTCCATCCGCTCGTCAAAGCGAACTTCTTGGCGTCACCGCCACTCGTCGTCGCTTACGCGCTCGCAGGGTCGGTCAACTTCGACATCATGAATGAATCATTCGGGACGGATAAAGACGGCAACGAGGTCTTCTTCAAAGACATCTGGCCGTCAAACGATGAGATCAAGATGGTCGTCCAAGACGTCGTCTCGCCGGAAGCGTTCCGTAAAGAGTATGACACGGTGTTCACGGGCAACGAACGTTGGAACGCACTCGCCGTCCCAGAAGGTAACTTGTACGACTTCTCGGACGACTCGACGTACATCCAAAACCCGCCGTTCTTCGAAAACCTCGAACCGGAAGCGGGCGTTGTGCTCCCACTTAATGGTCTTCGTGTCATCGGTAAGTTCGCCGATTCGGTTACGACTGACCACATCTCGCCGGCAGGAGCGTTCTCGAAGACGACACCAGCTGGGCAATACCTGCAGTCGAAAGGCGTCGCGCCGCTCGACTTCAACTCATACGGGTCGCGTCGTGGTAACCACGAAGTGATGATGCGCGGTACGTTCGCGAACATCCGTATCCGTAACCAAGTCGCGCCTGGCACAGAAGGCGGGTACACGACGTACTGGCCGACAGGTGAGATCATGCCGATGTATGATGCGGCTATGAAATATAAAGAGCAGGGCACAGGCTTGATCGTGCTCGCCGGAAACGACTACGGCATGGGCTCGTCGCGTGACTGGGCAGCCAAAGGTACGAACCTGCTCGGTATTCGTGCCGTCATCGCCCAAAGCTTCGAACGGATTCACCGTTCAAACCTCGTCATGATGGGTGTGTTACCGCTTCAGTTCATGGACGGGGAGTCTGCGGAATCACTCGGACTGACAGGCGAAGAGGCACTCGATATTCAAGTCGATGAGTCGGTACGTCCGCGCGACATCTTGAACGTCACGGCCACGCATGAAAACGGCACCGTGACAGCGTTCAAAGTCGTCGCCCGCTTCGACTCGGAAATTGAGATCGACTACTACCGTCACGGCGGGATCCTCCAGATGGTCCTCCGTAACAAATTGAAATAAGCGTCAAACCTTCCTTTGAAAAAAGGAAGGTTTTTTTCGTGAATATGCGAATATAAGGTGAGATGGTCAAAGATAACGGGAAAGGAACGGGGAGAGGGGGGAGTGTATGGAGCGACAAACACGGTCAGGTAAAAATTGGTGGCAGCGTCTGACTCAAAAAGAAGACGTGGTCGAGCAAGAAGTCGATATCACGTTGCCGCAGCTACGAGAAGCCATTCATGAGTATGAACAGACGTTACCGAAAGGGGTCAACCGGACGGTGCTGTTGGACGAGTCCCAAGAGATCGATCTCGGACGTTTGAAACGTCACTTGCCAGGCAAACCAAGACAGCGGTTTTACATGTCAAAAGAGACGTTCCACATCGCCCCAGAGGACGAGCGTGACGTCGTCTATGAAATGGACCAGGTGCAGCGGGCGCTCGACTTATATTTCGAGCAAGAAAAAAAATTACCGCTACGTAAATTCCAACAGACGGCGCAAATTGATTTGACGCGTCTGCGTGAAGGCGGCTATTTGAAAGTGTTGCCAAAACGGCCCTATTACGTCGTCGATGAGACGTTGATCGTATCGTTAGAACCGAAGTCGACCGAGTGACGAGATGCCATCGTCACTTTTTTCATCGTGACACGAGCGAACACGTTTTCGGGTTGTGCCGAGATTGTAAACTGTGTTAGGGTGGAAAACGTATATGAAAATAAGAAAATTGAATAGGAGTGAGATTATGGAAAGAAAAAGCCAAGTGACGACCGTCTTTATCGTATCAGCTATCATTACGGTCCTCTTTACGATTTGGGGAATCTTCCCTGAAAGCTTGCTCGGAAACGCAAGCCTGATCAACGTGACGACGAAGCTGCAAGATTGGCTCTCGAACGGGATGGGCTGGTTCTATCTGCTCAGCGCGACCGGGATTTTACTCGTCGCGATTTTTTTAATCTTTTCGCGCTTCGGGTCGATCCGACTCGGAAAAGATACAGACCGACCAGATTTCGGATATTTGACATGGTTCGCCATGTTGTTCAGCGCCGGGATGGGAATCGGCCTTATCTTCTGGGGAGCGGCGGAACCGTTGCTTCACTTCCACACACCGCCGTTCGAATCTAGCAGCCCCGAAGGAAACGCGCGTACGGCGATGCGTTACGCCTTCTTCCATTGGGGCTTCCACCCGTGGGCGATTTACGCGATGATCGCTCTCGCGATCGCGTACTCGACGTTCCGCAAAGGGCGTCCGGCGACAATCGGGGAGACAATCGGTTCACTCGTCAACGACCGCTATGAACGTCCGGTCAAACAGATGGTCGATATTTTGGCCGTCGTCGCAACAGCGTTTGGGGTCGCGACGTCGCTCGGATTTGGTGCCCAGCAGATTGCCGGTGGACTTCATTACTTAATTCCGGGCGTGCCGAACGCGTTTTCGACGCAGTTGATCATCATCGCTGTCGTGACGGTGCTGTATATGATCAGTGCCTCAACCGGATTAGATAAAGGGATTCGCATACTCAGTAATACGAACATCTTCCTCGCCATCGTCCTGCTCGTCGCGACGCTCATCGCGGGACCGAGCGCATTCATTCTTAACTTGTTCACGCAGACGATCGGGACGTACTTGCAACAGCTACCGTCGGTCAGCTTCCGCACAGCCGCCTTTGAACCGGCGGAACGTGAATGGATCAACGGCTGGACGATCTTCTACTGGGCGTGGTGGATTTCTTGGTCACCGTTCGTCGGGACGTTTATCGCCCGTGTCTCAAAAGGTCGGACGATCCGTGAGTTCATCATCGGAATCTTGCTCGTACCGACATCGTTCGGACTGCTTTGGTTCTCTGTCTTCGGCGGATCGGCCATTTGGGCTGATTTGTTCGGTGGAGCGAACTTGATTGACGCGGTCAACGAGATTGGAACGGAAGTCGGGCTGTTCGCCTTGTTCGAGACGTTCGGCGGATTCGGGACGGTACTAAGCATCATTGCCATCTTCTTGATCTCGACGTTCTTCATCACATCAGCCGACTCGGCGACATATGTGCTCGGAATGCTGACGACAGGAGGGAAACTCATCCCACCGATGCGGATCAAGTTGATTTGGGGCTTCATTCAATCATCGATCGCAGCCGTGCTCTTGTATGCGGGTGGTCTCGGCGCGCTTCAAGCCGTCGCGATCCTTGTCGCCTTCCCGTTCATCTTCGTGCTGATTCTGATGATCGTCGCCTTGTTCAAGGACTTGGCCGATGAACCGGACGAACGGGATAAATGGATTGAAAGTTATAAGCGTGATGAAGATAAACTTGGATAAAATTATAGGGTCTCAGTCGAGGCCCTTTTTTTAGTTGTAAATGTTTTGCATGGCACCCTCGCTAGTGTAGGATAGTAAGTGAAGAATATTGGGAGGGCATGTTATGAAACGAGAAGTGAAAAAGCGGCTCAGTTGGATCATTTTTGCCGGCATCCTCATCGTCGGGGCTCTGCTCGCTTATAATTTTTATTTGGTCACCAACTTGAATGATGATGATGACAATGGTCGTGAGAATCGGACCGAACCGTTCTACACGTCCGTCGAAATCGGCTATGAAGAGAAGAAGTTGCCAGAAAACGGGGAGACGCTCGAAGTTCGCAACTACCTCGTCACGTACGATGAGAACGGACATTTCGTATCCGAGGTCGTATCGGGACCGAACGCCGGTGCCCGGGCCGAATGGGATGGCACGATGTACCGTGAGTTCAATCCGGAAGGCGACGAAACGAACAGTCAAGAGACGAGTTCGGGTGCAGTCGCTCCCCATCCGTTCTTGTCGCGGGCGACGAACGAACAGATTCGCAAGTGGCTTGATGACGGGACGTTAGGCACGGGTGAAGGTGACGTCAATATCATCGGTCGGACAGCTCAGGCGTTCGTCAAAACGGAATCCGCCGAGGCGGTGCCTGCGGAGTGGGTCGAGAAATACCCATCGATCTTCGACGAAGACGAAAATGAGGAAGCGGTGACGTATTACGTCGATGTGAACGAACGGATTCTGCTCGCTGCTGAGTCACGCAACAACGGGAACTTGTTCCACTCGATTCGCATGACTTCTTTTGAAGCACTATAACCCGACGAGGAGCAGACTGAGACGTCGGCTCCTTTGTCGTCTGAAAGGGAGAACTTTATGAAACAGATCCATTTGGAACAAGTTCAACATGACTTGGAACGGTGGGAACAAGGCAACAAGGTCGATGAAGCGGCGCTCTTGTCCTATGCCCACTGGTCGCGTGCGACAGAGCATAACGACGAGTTGATCCGGACGTTGACACTGCTTTCGACGAGACGGTTGCAGCACAACCAAACAATCGACCCGCTCCTCAATCGCTGGGTGAAGGAACTCGAGTCGCTCGGCGCTTTACCTGCTGAACTGAGGGTCAGCCAACTGAATGAGAAGTTGCGCCGGTTCAGACAATCGCTCCATGTCGATTGGCCGACTCTTCGCGAAGCCGACTACGCCTCGATGAAAGTCCAAATTTTGACCGAGTACGAAGCGAAGACGTCCGAACTGCTCGATCAGCTCGATCGGTTACACGACGAAATCGAACGGGCCAAGTCAGATCTGCGGGACTCCGAGTTCAAAGATCAATTGGAGCGTTTGTTCGAGGTCGTCATCGAAGCGATGCAAGAAGTCGCGTCACTCGAAGATGACACCGCGTCACTGCTCGCGTCGATGCAAGGCAACTACTTCAGCCGGGAGGCGTTCCGTCGTTTCGGTGAGCGGGTCGGTCTCGTCAAACAACGGATCGATACGATTTGCGAGCTGTTGCCGGAACGTCCACGGGAGGTCCGTTCGAGTGCGATCGAGTCGCTCGAGTCGATGATCGGTCTAACGGAAGTGAAGCAGCGGGTGAAAGCGTGGTATCGGTTCTTGTTGTTTCAAAAAGAACGGGACAAGGCCGGTTTCTCGTCGAAACATCAACCATCGCTCCATCTCGTCTTCACAGGGAACCCCGGTACCGGCAAGACGACGCTCGCCCGGCTCATGGCCGAGATCTATTTCGAGCTCGGTCTTCTCGGACGGCCCGATGTCATCGAGGCAGACCGTTCGAGCCTTGTCGGTGCTTTCGTCGGCCAGACGGAAGAACAAGTCATGAATAAAGTCAAGGAAGCCGAAGGGGGCGTCTTGTTCATCGATGAGGCATACGCGCTCAAACGGCAAGATGCGAGCGGGAGCGATTATGGACAAGCGGCAATCGACACACTCGTCGCCGCGATGACGAGCGGGGAATATGCCGGAAAGTTCGTCGTCATCCTGGCCGGTTATCCGGAAGAGATGCGCCACTTCTTACTCGCGAATCCAGGACTCAGATCGCGGTTCCCTGAATCGAACCATTACGAGCTGCCGAACTACAGCGACGAAGAGCTCGTCGCGATTGGGGAGAAAGTGGCCGAAGAGAACAACTATGTGCTGACGACCGATGCCAAGCGCGCCCTCATCGCCCGGATTGACCGGGAACGAGTCGATGCGACGTTCGGGAACGCCCGGACCGTCCATAACATCTTGCTCGATGCGATGTTCAAAAAAGGATCTCGTTTCGGTGCCGACGCCCCGCTCGACGAGATGGCTTTGTTGACAGAGCTCGATTTTGAAGAGGCGACGAGCGAAGATGGCACGGCTCCGACGCTCGATGACATGATCGGGATGGAAGAAGCGAAGCGACAGCTTCAGGAGATCGAGGCGCTGATCACGATTCAAAGACGGCGGCGCGAGCTCGGGCTGAAGACGGCTCCGGTCCAACTTCACGCCGCGCTTGTCGGCAACAGTGGTACCGGCAAGACGACGTTCGCGCACGTGTACGCTCAGTTGTTGAAGAAGATGGGCTACTTGAAACGGGGACATTTGAAAGTCGTCAGCCGTGCCGACCTCGTCAGCGGCTACGTCGGACAGACGGCTCAAAAGACGAAAGCAGCCATCCGCGACGCGCTCGGCGGGGTATTACTGATCGATGAGGCGTACAGTTTGAACGGCGGTCCGAACGACTACGGACGCGAAGCAATCGATACGCTCGTCGACGAGATGCCGAAGCACGGGGAGAACCTCGTCGTCATTTTGGCGGGCTATGAGGCGCCGATGCGCCGGTTGATCGATTCGAACCCAGGACTCAGCAGCCGGATCAAACGAACGATTCAGTTCGAAGACTATTCACTCGCGCAACTTTCCCAAATCGCGAACAGCTATGCCGAGAAGTTCGGTTATGCGTTCGGGGACGGTGTCGAAGCCGCACTGGCCGAACGACTGAAGCATGCAGATAAACCGAACGCACGGACAGCGCTGTCGCTCGTCGATGAGGCGATCGCCCGACAATCGTACCGGCTCATCGCCGAGAACGCCGAGGATAGCGAGTTAAATCAGATTTTAGTAGTAGATATTAAGAGTAAGTTATAATATACTGTATACTGAAAAGAGGGCGATTTGATGCATACGATTCAGATTCCTGTACGATATCAAGAGACAGACATGATGGGGATCGTCTATCATGCGAATTATTTAGTCTACCTTGAGATCGCGAGAACCGAGTTGTTACGACAACTCGGAGTGGAATATAAAGACATGGAACAGGCCGGGTTCGTATCGCCGGTGACGAACGTGACGGTCGACTATAAAAAGAGCGTCACGTTCGGAGACACGGTCAACGTGCGCGTCTGGGTCGACAGTTATTCGAAGATCCGTACCGTCTACGGATATGAGTTGACCGACCAAAACAATGATTTGGTCGGGACCGCGAAGACGACGCATGTCGTCGTGAAGCGCGGCGATTTCAAACCGATCCGGCTCGACCGGGAATTCCCGGCATGGCACAATATGTATTTGAAAGTCTTGAGCCCGGTTCAATAACAGTCGTTCCTTTGTACCGTCAGTGTGGTATCATATCTTGACGGTATTTTTTTGTATGAAGAAAGGGGAAGATCGCATGCGAAAACCATCTATGTTGATGGTGTGCTGCGCCTTGACGCTCACGTTAGTGGGATGTACGACAAGCGAACAAGCTGATCCGAACGAACCGATAGAACAACCGACCGTGTCTGACACGGAGAAGCCGGCGGAAACGCCGACTGATAACGAGACGGCACCGGCAGAACCAGCTCCGGAAGCAGAAGAGCCGGCCGAAACGGATAAGGACGAACAACCGGCGACCGAACCAGAGCCGCCGGTCGAGGAAGAACCAGTGGCCGAGCCGAGTCAACCGATTGAATTGAACGGGCAAGCAAATCTTGAGTTGGACGCACTCGTCCTCGTCAATAAACAGATTGCCTTGCCGAGTGATTATCAACCGGCCGATTTGGTGCCAGCGAACATCGATTTCGTCGATTCGGCGACCGGTGAGCGTAGAATGTTGCGTAAAGAAGCGGCCCGTGCCATCGAGTCACTCATGAAGGACGCGAAAGCGGCCGGGATTGACTTGAAAGGGACGAGCGCGTTCCGGACGTATGCGTATCAAGTACAGTTGTTCAACGCCTACGTCGCGCGTGACGGCAAGGAGCAGGCCATGAAGTACTCGGCGCCTCCGGGACACTCAGAGCATCAGACAGGGCTCGCGATCGACGTCTCGAGCGCATCAGTCGGTTATCAACTGACGCAAGAGCTTGAACAGACGACAGAGGGCAAGTGGCTTGCCGATAATGCACACAAGTACGGGTTTATCGTCCGTTACCAACGTGCTTACGAAGCGGAAACCGGTTATATGTATGAACCGTGGCACTTACGATATATCGGGGTAGACCATGCGATGAACGTTCATAAAACGAACGTTCCGTTCGAGCGCTACCTCGAGCAATTAATGGACTAAGGGGAATTGCGATGCCTTACATGACAGAAGTGATGATCATCATCATCAGCTATTTGCTGGGCTCGATCCCGTTCGCGCTCATCGTCGGAAAGCTCGGCTATCGAGTCGATGTGCGAGAGCATGGGAGCGGGAACTTAGGGACGACGAACACGTTCCGCGTGCTCGGAAAAAAAGCGGGGACGCTCGTATTGTTAGGAGATATGGGGAAAGGGTTGGTCGCGGCGCTGTTGCCGCTCCTGTTCGGTAGCGACATGAGTCTCTTGCTCGCAGGGATTCCGGCCATCATCGGCCACTCGTACCCGATCTTCGCCAAGTTCAAAGGCGGAAAATCGGTCGCGACGAGCGCCGGGATCTTACTCGCGGCGTTCCCGTGGTTCTTCTTCGTCGTCGTCGGGACGTTTATCGTGGCGCTGCTCATCTCGAAGATGGTGTCGCTCTCGTCGATGGCGGCGTCAGCGGTCGGACTCGTGACGGTCGTGACGTATAGCGTCGTCACGAGAGATTGGTTACCGCTCATCGTAATCGTGCCGCTCGCCTTGTTCATCATCATCAAGCACCGTACGAACTGGCAACGGATCCGCGCGGGCACCGAACCGAAAGTGCCGCTGTTCCAAAAGAAAAAATAAAGATGTTGCCGAACGGGACCTGTCTATCAGGTTCCGTTCGGTTTTTGTCGTTTGCGCCGAAACGATTTCGAGCGACCTACCAATTGTTGTGGATTTCCGTGGATTTTTGCTAAAAAGAATGAAAAAAGTGTTGGATTTGCCCGTTCTTTACTTTCAGTTTACGTTAAATTTACATCCGTTCGCTAAAATGGGAGAGGAAGCGATTTTTGCGGAGGAGGCAGGCTTGTGTCGTTAATTGGAGAAGAACGTAAACAAAAGATTGTCGAGTGGATCGAGCGGGAAGGTAAAGTGAAGACGAGTGAACTGATCGAACGGTTGAACGTCTCGGGGGAGTCGATTCGCCGCTACTTAGAAGAGCTTGAGAAAGAACATCGTATCAAACGGGTATACGGCGGAGCCGTCTTGCATCAAAGCGTCTCGTTCCAGCCGATGACGATTTCGAACATGGACGGGATTCGTCGCATCGCCTATACGGCGTTTCAACTTGTCGAAGACGACATGCTACTCTACATCGGGCATGGTGTCGCTCCCGAGCAAGTCGCGTCAAGGCTCCGCGGGCGAAACTTGACGGTCGTCACGCCTTCACTCATGGTCGCGAAAGCGCTATTCGAGCAGCGGGCCAAAGGTGTGTTCACGGGCGATATCCAATTGCTCGGAGGTACGATCGACCCGAAACATCTCGTTACCGTCGGCGAACAAGTGCTTCAACAACTGAAAGCGTACGTGTTCGATATGGCGATCTTGTCTGTCGAAGGGGTCGACGCGACGCTCGGGCTGACGTGTGACGCCCATGGGCTGTCGACTGTGACGCAAGCCGTCATGACGCAGAGCCGCATGTGTTATCTGCTCGCCGACCACACCCAGTTCAATCAACAGAAACGATATCGTGTCTCCGACTTCTCGACGGTGACGACGATCATCTCAGATTTTCCAGAACCGACCGATTGGAAGCGGGCATTGGCCGAACACGAGGTCGAATGGCGTTTCGCTCCATAACTAAAGGAGGAGTCATTTATGATCGAAGTTATCGTCACGACGTTAAATGAAGCGAAAGCAGCGGCACGATACGGGGCGAATCGGCTCGAACTGATTGCCGATATGCGTGCCGGTGGGACGACCCCGAGCTTCGGGACGATCCGTAACGTATTGGAGAACGTCACGATCCCTGTCCACGTCATGATCCGGCCGCATACCGACTCGTTCGTTTACAGCGAAGATGATAGTGAGACGATTTTGGCGGATGTCGGGCTGTGCCGTGAGCTCGGGGCCGACGGGATCGTCTTCGGCGCATTGACGGAAGACGGACGAATCGATGAACGGTTGCTCGGCGAGGTCATCAAGCATAAAGGTGACATGGCGCTCACGTTCCACCGGGCGATCGACGAAGCGGCCGATTTCATTCAAGCGGTGGACGTGTTGAACGGATTTCCAGAAGTCGATCAAATTTTGACGTCCGGGGGAGCGGTGACGGCCGTTGAAGGGATCGGGCGTCTCGAAGCGATGCGTGACGCGGCGACGATGACGATACTGCCTGGAGCTGGGATCACGGCGGACAACGTCGCTCAAATCGTCGCCCGGCTCGATGTTCCTTTTGTCCATGTCGGCAACGGCGTTCGGACGGACAGGAGACTTGATGAGGCGAAATTTCACAACCTGCTCGAGCAAATGAAACGCTAAAAACAGTCGGATGACTGTTTTTTTGCTATAATGAAAAAAACGATAATGAAGGTGACGTCATGCAATCAGCAGTCTATAAACAATTTGCGCTCCGGATGTTGTCCGGAAACTGGGGGATCTCACTCCTTGCCGTGCTCTCGACGATGCTCGTTCAAGCGATGATCACGACGCAACTCGATTTGTCATCGACGGACCCGTTCGTCATGCTCGTCTCGATCGGTCTTTTGTACGGTGCGACCGTCTTGCTCGCCCCGCTCGAGATGGGACGAAACTGGATCTTCCTCGACATCGCCAAAGCGGAAAAACCAAGGTTCGGTCTTTTGCTCGAGTCGTTCGGGTCCGTTAAAGACTATGTCCGTGCCGTCACGTATTACGCCGTGTTCTATCTTGGACTGAACGTGCTCATGCTCTTCTTGATCGTCCCGGGCGTTTGGTTTTACTTGACGTATCGAATGGTCCCGTTCATCCTTCGCGATCAACCTGAACTGTCGGCGTTCGCAGCGATGCGTGAGAGCCGACGCCTCATGCACGGCAAGAAGCAAGTCATGCTTAGACTCTATGCGAGTTTTATCGGCTGGTACGTGCTCGTGCTCATGACAGGCGGGATCGCCTATATCTTCGTCCAGCCGTATCTTCATACGGCGCTCGGCGGCCTCTACCTCGAAATCAAAGCAGAAAAACAAGCAAACGAAACCACGGCCGGCTGAATCTCAGCCGACCGTGGTTTTTTTATGAGCCGTGCCGATCCGACTTCTGTGGATCGGGCGCGTCCTCAAAGTCTTGTCTTTCTTCATTCGTCGCATGTTCATGCCACTTTTTAGCCTGTTCTGTCGCAATCGGTATCGCTTTTTGATCGGAATACCCTTGAGCTATTAGGGCATTGGCGATATCGATCGCTTTCTTTTTGACGAGCGGGTCGAAGTTTTTCAGTGATTCCGGATAATCTTTCATATTCCAAGGCATCATGATCACTCCCTTCTGTACTACTAATTCCACAACAACGTCGATTCAAACGTCCTGGTGCATGTAGTATTCGATGAGCGCCTGTGTCCCGTTCTCACCGTATCCGTTCTCTTCTAAAATCGAATAGAGTCGGTATGCGAGCTCGAGGCTCGGCAGTTTGACACCTAACTCTTTCGCGCTCTCGAGGGCGAGCGCCATGTCCTTGATGAAGTGTTTGATGAAGAAGCCTGGGGAATAATCTTCGACGATCATGCGAGGCACCAGGTTTTCGAGCGTCCAACTGCCGGCCGCGCCCCCACGGATCGTCTGGCGCAATTGATCGGGGTCGAGCCCGGCACGCTTCGTGAAGGCGAGCAATTCGGCGTTGCCCATCATGATGCCGGCGATCGCGATCTGGTTGGCGAGTTTGGCGTACTGGCCGCTCCCGGCGTATCCCATCCGTTCGATCGCTTGCCCCATCGCTTCAAACAGCGGCATTGCTTTCGTGAACGCGAATTCGCCACCGCCGACGAGAACCGATAGCGTCCCGTTCTTGGCGCCGACATCTCCGCCCGTGACCGGGGCGTCGAGCGGGAGCAGGCTACGGTCGATTGCGGCTTCAGCGATTCGTTCGGCGAGCTTCGGTGACGATGTCGTCATGTCGATGACGAGTGTGCCTGGTTCGGCGGAGTCGAGAATCATCCCTTTACCGAAATAGATGCTTTCGACGTCTGACGGATAGCCGACGATTGTGATGACCGCATCGGCGTTTTGACACACCGCTTCGATGGAGTCACACCACGCCACGCCTTCTGCGAGCAGGTCGGCGGCCTTGTCTTTCGTCCGCGTGTACGCTTGGACGGTATAGCCTGCCTTCATTAAGTTTCTGACCATCGATTGACCCATGACGCCGAGTCCGATAAATCCGATTGTCTTCATTGTTGATTTCCTCCTAGTAGTTGCTGTTTAACGAGCCGTTCATATAATTCGTTGTCTTGAAGCAGCGTCTTGTGCGTACCGATTCCGCTAATGCCGCCGTTCTCGAGAACGATAATTTGATCCGCGTGTTGGACGGTCGAGAGGCGGTGGGCGATGACGAGCGTCGTCCGTCCTCTCATGAGCCGGTCGAGCGCCTCTTGGACGACACGCTCGGACTCTGAATCAAGGCTCGACGTCGCTTCGTCGAGCAATAAGATTTGCGGATCGCGGAGCAGCGCCCGGGCGATGGCGAGCCGTTGCCGTTGTCCACCTGATAAGCGGACACCGCGTTCGCCGATTTCGGTCTCGAGGCCGTTCGGCATCACCTCGATGAACGACCAAGCGTTCGCCATTTCACAGGCGTTTTGAATCTCGGTCTCAGTCGCGTCACGCTTCAGGCCGTACAAGATGTTTTGTCGGACCGTTCCCGAGAGGACAGGTGAGTCTTGGGCGACATAACCGATGACTTGCCGCCAGTTGTCGCGGCCGTACGAATCGATGTCGCGGTCGCCATAAAGGATACGACCCGACGATGGAACGTAAAACTGTTCGACGAGCGCGAACAGCGTCGTCTTCCCGGCGCCGCTCCGTCCGACGATCGCGGTCGTCGCCCCGAACGGCACGGTCATCGAGATGGCGTCGATGACCGGTTGCTCATCATAGCGGAACGTGACGTCCTCGAACGTCAGTGTCGACTGTTGGATATTTTCTGTGGTAGCGGCGTAACGTTCCGGTTCGACTGCGAGCAGCTCAGAGATGCGCTCGGTCGCGCCGCGAGCCTTTTGCAGGCGCGTGATGAATTCAGTCATCGTGATGAGCGGGGTGATGATTTGGAACAAGTAGAGCATGAAAGCGAGCAGCGCCCCGGTCGATAACGCCCCGGTCGAGACACGGTACGCCCCGAAACCGAGGATGGCGATCAGCATCGCCGTCAGTGTGACGTTCAAGAGCGGGATCAAGATCGCTTGAATTCGTCCTTCTTTCACACCGTAATTGAACAAGCGTTCAATCCGCCGGCTCCCTTCGGCGACTTCTTCCCGTTCGGTCGCCTGTGATTTGACGAGCCGGATCTCACCGAGCAGCTCGGCGAAAAATCCAGACAATCCGCCAAGTTCGTGTTGCGTCTTCTTGGCGATCGTCCGTAATTTCCGGCCGAGCGGGATGACGATCACGAGCGTCGTCGGGACCGAGAACAAGATGACGAGCGTCATCTGCCAGTCGAGCGTGAACAAGATACCGACGGCCCCGATGACCGACACGAACGACGTGAGCAGCCGGACGCTCTGTTCTGACAACAGCTGTTGTAGCGTCGTCGTATCGTTGTTCAAGCGTGAGACGAGGTCCCCCGATTTGACACCGTCATAGAACGGGATCGGCAATGCGACGAGGTGCTCCCATAACGTCGTCCGGAGATTGGCGACGACGCGTTGGCCGACAATATGTAGCCAATAGATGGAAATGGCGCTCGAGACGACTTGAACGAGAAAAGCGACGACAAAAATGGCGACGAGCCGAGCGTCGAGCACGGCCTCGCTCCAATTGTCGACGACTCGTTGCAAAATGAGCGGGATGGCGAGGGCTGCCATCGCTTGGACTAAAGAAATCAATACGGCACCGATAAACAATTGTTTCGGCGGTTTGGCGACTCGGAACAAGCGAAGGAAAGCTTGCCAAGTAGTTGTGGACTCCATCGAACGTCCCCCTTTCCTATTAACTGTCGCTGTTTCGAAAACAAGTGTCAAGACGTCGAACCGTTGCGGTGAAAAATGCTAGAATGGAAAAAGAGGTGAGAACGAATGAAATGGATACATACGGCCGATTGGCATTTAGGAAAAATTGTCCACGGCCGCCACATGACAGAAGATCAACGCATCATTTTATTTGAATCGTTTTTACAAATTGTCGACGAAGAGAAGCCGGACGCGATCGTCGTCGCAGGCGACTTGTACGACCGGTCCGTTCCCCCGGTTGAAGCAGTCGATTTGCTCGATGAGATGTGGAAAGCGATCGTGCTCGAGCGGAACATTCCCGTGCTCGCGATCGCCGGAAACCATGATTCGGCCGAACGGCTCCAATATAGTTCGAAGCTGTTGACGAAAGTCGGGCTCCATATCGTCGGGAAGTATGAGCCGGGTGCGGGACCGATCATCGTCGCGGGCATCCCGTTTTACTTGATGCCGTTTTTAGAACCGGCCCGGATCCGCTACACGCTGCAAGACGAGACGATCCGGACCCATCACGACGCGCTCACGGCCGTCGTCGAATCGTTCGGTTCCATCGATGCCCGAGCGGTCGGGATCGGCCACAGCTTCGTTGCCGGCGGTCTCGAGACCGACTCTGAGCGGCAACTGTCGGTCGGCACGGCCGGACAAGTCGCCAAAGGACTATACGAACCGTTCGGTTATACGGCGCTCGGCCATCTCCATAACCGCGACGCGCTCCGCGACGACAAGATCGCCTATAGCGGTTCGCTCATGAAATATTCATTCTCTGAGGCGAACCACGTGAAATCGGTCGACATCATCGAATGGGACGGAGGATGGACGCGCCGCCGTCGTCCGCTTCAAGCAAGACGCGACTTGCGCATCTTGACGGGCACGTTGAATGAACTGCTCGACCCGGTGTTCTATCAAGACGAGAAAACGGATGATTACTTGAAAATCGTCTTGACCGACGAGTCTGCGTTATTCGACCCGATGGCGAAACTGCGGACCGTCTATCCGAACATCTTGCATCTCGAGCTCGAGCTGTTGCGCCGCCAAGACGAGACGTCCCGCTTCGAGCGTGAGACGCTCGAACGGCAGTCGATCGAGGACGTCTATATGGAGTTCTATAAAGCTGTCCATGGCCGAGACGCCGATGAGACGGTACGACGATTCGTGGAAGGAGATGGACCGATATGAGACCTGAACGATTGACGATCACCGCATTCGGTCCTTACGCCGAGACGGAACAGATCGACTTCACACAGCTTGAAGGGCGCTCGATGTTCGTCATCAGTGGACGAACCGGCGCCGGCAAGACGACGATTTTTGACGCGATGACGTTCGCCTTGTATGGACGGGCAAGCGGTGCCCTCCGGAACGCCAGTGATTTTAGAAGCCAATACGCCGACCCGGAACGAAAGACGGAGATCGATTTCTCGTTCACGATTCGCGAGGAGCGGTACCGGATCGTCCGCCAGCCCCAACAACCGCACCCGAAAAATAAGACACCGATCCCTCATGAGGCCGTCCTCTATGAATGGGCGGACAGCTGGAAACCGCTGGCGACGAAAGTCGGGGACGTCGAGCAACAGATCGAATCGTTGCTGCAACTTGATTATGAGCAGTTCAGCCAAATCCTGTTGCTCCCGCAAAACCAGTTCCGCCAACTACTCGACTCGGACTCGATGAAGAAACAACAGATCCTCCAGTCGATCTTTAAGACCGAGGCGTATCGAGCGTTTCAAGAGAATTGGGTCGAGCGGTATGGCAAGTATCGGAAACAAGTCGAGTGGGCGACCGAGACGACACGCTTGAAGCTGCTCGAACTTGAAGACGATGACATCGAAACCGTCGCCGAGCGTAACTTGCCGGAGATTCAGGACTGGCTCGAGGCTAGAGAAGAGCGCCTGTTGACCGCGACCGAGTCGTTACGAGGCGAACGGGATATACAATCGAAACGGGTCGATGCGATACGGAGCGAACTCGAACAGGCGAACGCGCTCGTCCGTTTGTTCGTCGAACGTGACGAGCAGGCACGCGCCCTTGAACGCTACAAATCGGGTGAAGCCGACCGGGTGGAGCGCCGCCGATTGATTGAACGGTTGGAGGCGTCAAGCCGTGTCCGGCCGTTATACGATCGCTACTTGGCGAATCGACAAGATATCGAACGGCTAAATCATGATATCGACGGTGTTCAAACACGGTTGACACAATACGCGAGTAAACTAGACGAGCTCCACGCCAAGACGGAGCGCATCGCGTCTTCGAAGCAAGAAGTCGAGACGATTACCGCCCGTCTGAAAGCCATCGATGACATGCTTCCGTTCGTGGACGAATGGCAGACCGCCGTGACAGAGCGAGACGAGTTGAAACGCTTGACCGACCAACTCGCCGTCTTCAAGGACGATTCTCGTTTAACCGAACTGAGACGGCAGGAAGAGATGTTGTCAGCAGAGCTCGCACAGGAAACGACACCGAACCGTCTCGTCGAAGCTGAACGGAAGTATGACCGGCTCACGGCACACGCGCAACTCGAGGCAAGATTTCAAGCTGTAACGGAGCGGCTCGCATCGTGCGAGCGCAACGGCAAGGAAGCACAACGGCGTCACAAGGCCCAGTCGGATATCGTCGAGCAATTCATGCATGAAGAGCAGGCGTTATGGGCACAGAAGCTCAGTGCGACGCTCGTCGACGGTGAGCCTTGTCCCGTATGTGGATCGCGGACCCATGGGACGGTCGCGTCGCACGAGGTGACGAGTGACCAAGGCAATCTCGTCGCCGCGACGGAGATGCTGAAACAATATGAGGCGGCCTTGCACGAAGTGAGAGCGGACTACCGGGCGTTGAAGCAACAGGCCGAAGAAGTCCGAGACGAACTCGAATCGTCAAGACAGGCACTCGACTTGTCCGGGTCGGTTCAGGAGGCGACCGTTCTGCAAGAGCGACTCATCCGTTCGCTTCGAGATGAAGAGCGGGCGCGTGCTCAAGCGGAACGCACGTACCGCACGGTCATGACAGATCTAAAACGATTAGAGAAAGAGAAACGAGAACTGACGGAGCGACGGCAGCAATTGCTCGAGCGGTTGCAAGCCGTCCAAGAACGGCTCCAGGCGATGCGGCAACCGGACGCGGCCTCGCTGCAACAACTGCAAGCCGAACGTGACGCGCAATCGACGCGGCTCGACCGGCTGCAGCAAGTTATCGCGCAGTATGAACGCGAACTCGAGGACGCGACACGCTTGAAGTGGACCGAAACAGAACGTTTGCGGCTTCTGAACGAACGGCTCGACCTCGAGAAGAAACGTTTTGACCAGACCGAGACCGAGCTCGAGGAGTCGCTAGCGAAAAACGAATTGAGCCGTGACGTCTTTTTGACAAACGTCGAACAGATCGACACGTTGTCGTCGCTGCAAGAGCAACTCGCGGAAGAACAGGCAGACGGGATCCGCCTCGAACACGGCTTCAACGCATTGACCGACAAGATCGGTGATGCGGTCAAACCGGATCTCGTTCTGTTAAACGACCGATTGACGACAGCGCAGGCAAGTCTCGACGCATTGGCGGAACAACTCGTCACAGCGGACAGCCAATTGAAGCGCCATCGCCATGTCATCTCGGAATGGGACCGGCTTCGAGACCAGACCGCAGACGAGCAACGCAATCTCGAGACGGTCAAACTGATCGCCGACACGGGTCGTGGTTTGAACCCGCAGAAACTGACGTTCGAGACGTATGTACAGACCGCGTTCTTCGATCAGATTTTACATGCGGCCAACATTCATCTTGATCTGATGACGAGTGGGCAGTTCCAACTCGAGCGAAAAGTCGAGACGGCGAAAGGAAACGCAAAATCTGGACTCGAACTATTGGTCTTTGACGCCTATACGGGACAATCCCGACGCGTCCAAAACTTGTCGGGCGGGGAAGGGTTCAAAGCCTCGCTCGCCCTCGCGCTAGGGTTGGCCGAGGTCGTCCAGCAACTGAGCGGTGGTGTCAGTCTCGAGACGATGCTCATCGACGAAGGCTTCGGGACGCTCGACGCCGAATCGCTCGACCAGGCGATCGAACTGTTGATGTCGCTGCAGTCGAGCGGACGGCTCGTCGGTGTCATCAGCCACGTCCAAGAGTTGAAAGACCGCGTTGATGCGCGGATCGAAGTGAAAAAATCAAGAAGCGGGTCGACGATCCAGCTCGTTGTGGAGTGAAACCGATGAAACATATGGAAACAAGATCAAGTTTGGTCGCCCTGTTACGCGAGAGCGGCATTAAGTCGGGGGAATCATTATTCGTCCACAGCTCGTTATCCAAGCTCGGGTGGGTTTGCGGCGGACCGGAGGCGGTGATCGAAGCGTTACAAGACGTCGTCGGGCCGAGCGGGCTCATCATGATGGCGACTCAAAGCGGGGATAACTCCGACCCGGCCGAATGGGAAGCGCCGCCCGTCCCGAGCGAGTGGTGGGACGAGATCCGAGCCGAGATGCCTGCTTTTGATCAACGGAAAACGGCGACTCGCGGCATGGGCCGCGTCCCCGAGCTGTTCCGGACGTATCCGGACGTACACCGGAGCGAGCATCCGATGTGGTCGGTCGCGGCCTGGGGTCGTGACGCCGAGCAACTGGTCGCGAATCACACGACCGATATCGGATTCGGACCAGGGTCACCGATCGAAAAAATGATCGAACGAGACGCTCGTATCCTCCATCTCGGGTCGCCGCTCGATGCGACGACGTTATGGCACTATGCCGAATATGGAATCGACGGACCGGTGAAGCAGTTCGGTTGCGCCTTATACGAGAATGGCGAGCGGGTGTGGAAGACGTTCGAACATACGGACGTCAACAGCGATCCGTTCGGTGCCATCGGGGAGAACATCGTCAAGCGGGCGGACGTCAAGACGTTCGTGATCAATGAAGCAACGTGTTACTTGATCCCGGCGTCGACATGGGAGCCGGTGCAACACGCCTTGATCGCGTTACGGAGCTGGCTCCGATGAAACGATCTGGCAATATTTTGAAGATGAAGGAGAGTCGGGCGATGAGTCGATGGGGGAAATATATAGGAATTGCGGTAAGTGTCGTGGTGATCGTCGCCATGTTGGCCGTCGTCGGCATCTCGACCCATATCGGCGACCAATTGACGTCGCCGGTGCGGGAGACGCTGACGTTCACGCCAAAGGCGCTCGGCATCAAATATGAGAACGTGACGATCCAGGCAGAGGACGACAACGACCTGTACGGCTGGTGGATCCCTCATCCGACGCCACGGGCGACGATCGTCTTCGCCCATGGTTATGGGAAAAACCGCGAGCAGTCCGACTTGCCGCTGAAAGAACTCATCCCTGAGTTCCATGAGCAAGGCTACCAGTTTTTGACGTTTGATTTTCGTGGCTCGGGCATCTCGGAAGGCGATCGCGTGACGGTCGGGGCGAAAGAACAGACGGACCTGATGGCCGCCATCGATTTTGCGAATGAGCGGACGGATGGACCGATCGTCCTATACGGCGTATCGATGGGAGCGGCGACGGCACTCGTGACAGCCGATGAGATGGATGTCGCGGCCGTCATCGCCGACAGTCCGTTTAGCGATCTTCGCGGTTATCTCGAGACGAATCTGCCGATATGGAGCGATTTGCCGAACTTCCCGTTCACACCGGTCATCATGACCGTGACGCCGTGGTTCACTGGCCTTGATGCGGATATCGTGAAGCCGATTGACGATGTCGCTCAAATCGAGGCACCAGTGCTATTGATTCATAGTGAAGGAGACGACGCCATCCCGGTGAGCGAGAGCGAGCAATTGGCCGAAGCCGGGAATGAAGTCGAGTTGTGGGTGACGGAGAATGATGGCCATGTGCAGTCGCACCGTTCGTACCAAACCGAGTACCGCCAGACCGTCTTCGACTTTTTAGAGCGCGTGTTGTAAGTGTGGAGTCTAGGGGAGACCTAGACTCTTTTTGCTTGACGGAATAGAACGCAGTCGATGTGAGAAAATGCGGTGTTTACCAGTGATATTAAAGGTAAAACGGAGAAAGGTGTGAGCGGATGGCGATTATCAAGAATCAAGAATTATATATCAAGTTGTTTCCTAGGAAGTATGCAGAAACTGGGGATGACCCGTTCATTGCTTCTTTGTTACACATCGAGATTCAGAATACAATCGTCTTCGATTTTTACGGTTCCCTGCTCCTAGAGTCGGAGTATGAGGATTTATTGGGTCGTATGGAATCGATGTTGAGCGGTTCGTTGAAGCGGGTTGTTCTGAATCCGGTCGAACCCTATTTTGTGTTGCGAATCGAAAAAGATTATGATGAGCTGTACAAATGGGTATTCTATAACAAGCTTGGACTGAAGCGGATTGATGGGTTGATTGTCACGAAGGAAGAGATGGTAGAATTCCATAGACAGTTGCAACAAGAGATGACCGGAATCTTGCCACCACCGTTTCTACCTTGACTCTTGAGGACGAGACATCGATTATTTTTGTAAGAATATTACGTATGCTTGGAGGAATTGCAATGGAAGAAAAAACAGAACAATTTGTGAAAGCAGTTTACGCGACCGTTGTACAAGATGGGCTTCACGACTATAAAAAGATGTATGAGGACGAAATAACATTATCAGATTCTGATCCATATACTAATGCGATTCACATGTATCAACAGATGGATGCTGAACGACAAAAGTTGATGATGCATCTGATTGAAGTCGTCATGGTGGACACGGTCTCACACGTCTTCGGATTGATTGACGGTAGCTCGACATTGAATGATTCAGACATTGAAGCGACATTATTACTCGATGATGTCGATACGGAAGGGGAGCTGCAAGATTCTTTCATTGGCTACTTGCACGAAGAAAACTTGTATCCGTAATCGATTCAAAGTTAATTCTAGGGGCGCATGAAGCGCTCCTTTTTTGATATGATTAGTTATGAAAAGGAAAGAAAGAAGGGACTACCATGGATGTAATGGCATTACTATCGTTTCTACTACTCGGAACGCTCATCGGGATTTTGAGCGGATTCTTCGGCATCGGGGGCGGGATATTACTCACGCCGCTCTTACTCGTCTTCGGATATGAAGCGAGTGCGGCCATCGCGCTCAGCTTGATGCTCACGCTCGGGTCGACGACGGCGGGTACGATTTCACATCTCAAACTGAAAAACGTCAATCCAAAACACGCCCTCTTGATCGGGGCGTTCGGGGTCGTCGGGACGTGGGTGGCGACGCCGCTCGTCTTTTACTTAGAGACTCTCGACGGGGCGAAGCCGGTCATCTCGCTCGCCTACATCGCGCTACTCACATACTTCGCCGTCTCGTTTTTCCGTTCGAAGCAACATGAGGAGGGAAGTATCGGATCGGAATCGGTGCCACGACTCGGTTTTATCGGTCTGTTCGGCGGATTCATCTCGTCACTCATGGGCGTCAGCGGCGGGTTCGTATTGACCCCGCTCCAAGTCAAACTGCTCAACACCGAGATGAAACGGGCTGTCGGGACGAGTATCGCCGCGGCGTTCCTCATCGTCGTCTCGGGCGTGATCAATTACGCGGTCGCCGGTGCCGATACGAACTATTGGCACGGTTTGGCGCTTATTGCCGGTGCGATGATCGGTTCGCCGATCGGGGCTAAGCAGTTACAACGGTTCAGTTCGCAGCTCGTCAAGAAAGCGCTCGGCGGATTTTACGTCGCCGTCGCTATCAGCGTCGCCCTTAACTTGCTCGGCTTCAATGACATCTCGCTCGGACTGCTCGTCGTCCTGGCGCTTTCGTTCATCGTCGCACTGTTCATCCGGCCGCGACGAAAGAAATGACAACAAAACCCCGTCCGTGGACGGGGTTTTAGCGTCTAGAAATATGATCAATGTTTTCTTGGATTTCGCCGACTTTGCTCTTCGCTTCACGGAGTCGTCGTTCGAACGCCTCTGTGTCGCGTTTCTCATCACGCGATTCATCTTTGCCGCGCTTTGGTCCTTTTGTGGAGCGATGGAGATGGGTCGCTTTCATCAAGCGTTTTTTAAACGTTGAGTCGCTCATAAGGACACCCCCCTTCCATACTATATAAGTTCCACATAAGGAAGAAGGCGAAACGTTTGAACACTCACGAAGCAAGTAAACGTCGGACTTGCGAATTTGCCGAGACTTTGACGGCGATGGCTGCGGCGAGCACCGCTTTAATGACGTCGCCGAAGATGAACGGGATGTTCACTTTAAGCGCATCGATAAACGATAGACCGAATACGGCTTGGAGGCCGAGGCTGCCGACGAGATAGACGAAACCGAGACCAATCAACAGGTTGTAGGCAACGAGGGCGGGGAAAGAGCGATATCGTTCTGACAACCACCCGATCAAGTAAGCGGCAATCGGGAACGCAATCAAATAACCGACCGTCGGGCCGACGAACGGGGCCAAGCCGCCGGAACCGCTGAGGACCGGGAGACCGATCATTCCGAGAAGTAGATAGACGACGACGGCGAGTCCGCCTTTTTTGGCACCGAGAATGGCGCCGATTGTCATGATGCCGAGCATTTGCAGCGTGATCGGGACGGGTCCGATCGGGATGGCGACAGAACCGATACTAGCCAGCAATGCGGCACCGATGGCCACTTGTGTCAAATCATGAATCTTCATATGTAAACCTCTTTTCTGTTAACGTTGACTATGTATAGGTTAACATCTAATGATTTACGTTGGCAAGCATAAAATGAGCACCTGGTCATGATTGGCCAGGTGCTTTCGTGTCAACTCGTTGGTTGATGAAGTTTGGTGGCCGCTTCCGTAAGTTGCGTCCGTACCGCATCGAAGCCGGTCCCACCGTAGCTATTCCGGCGTTTGACGGCCGTGACCGGTGAGAGTGCCTCGTAGACGTCAGTCCCGATCAAAGTGGAGTGGGTTTGATACGTCTCTAAAGGAAGCTCTGACAAGTAGAGGCGCTGCTCGATACAGTAGCGGACGAGCGCACCCGTCACTTCGTGGGCCTCGCGGAACGGCAGTCCTTTCGCGGTCAAGTAGTCGGCGAGTTCGGTCGCGTTCGAAAAATCGCGCTCGGTCGCTTGTTTCATCGTGTCAACGTGGAACGTCATGTCTTGAATCATGCCGGTCATGATGCTCAAACTACCTTGAAGTGTCTTGACCGTGTCGAACATACCTTCCTTGTCTTCTTGCAAGTCCTTGTTGTAAGCGAGCGGTAGACCTTTCATGATCGTGAGTAGACCCATCAGATTACCGATGACACGACCCGATTTGCCGCGGACGAGCTCGGCCATGTCCGGGTTTTTCTTTTGCGGCATCATGCTCGAACCGGTCGAGAACACGTCTGAAATCGTGATGAATTTGAATTCTTCGCTGCTCCACAAAATAAGTTCCTCGCAAAATCGTGACAAGTGCATCATCAGGAGTGATGCGTTCGACAAATATTCTAAGATGAAATCACGGTCGCTGACCGCGTCGAGGCTGTTCGGATAGACCCGACTGAAGCCGAGCAGCTCGGCCGACAGATGACGGTCGATCGGGAACGTCGTCCCGGCGAGCGCACCGGCACCGAGCGGACTCATATCGATCCGTTTCAAACTGTCACTGAAGCGTTCCTTGTCACGGTCGAGCATCCAAAAATAAGCGAGCAAATGGTGGGCGAGCGAGACCGGTTGTGCCCGTTGCAAGTGAGTGTAGCCCGGCATGATCGTCTCGACGTTGTTTGCCGCATGCGTATAGAGCGCCGTCTGTAGTGCTTCAATGCCTTCGATCGTCTCACCGACGCGACGCTTCAAATACAGGTGCATGTCGGTCGCGACTTGGTCGTTTCGACTGCGCGCCGTATGCATCTTCCCGGCGACCGGACCGATTTCCTCGCGAAGTAACGACTCGAGGTTCATATGGATGTCTTCATGGAACACGCTGAACGACAGCTCGCCGGCTTGTGCTTTCTCAGCGAGGGTGTTCAGACCGCCGATGATCTGTTCGGACTCGTCAGCGGTTAAAATGTGCTGGTCCCCGAGCATCGTCACATGGGCGATGCTCCCTTCGATATCTTCTAGCACGAGCTGGGCGTCGAAATGGATCGAGGCACCGAACTCGTCGACCCATTCGCTCGCTGTCTGCTCGAACCGTCCCCCCCATAGTTTACTCATGGGGCATCAATCCTTTCTCGGCCAATACTTCGGCCTGGACTTTTGTCGGTAGGCCCCAAAGTTTGATGAAGCCGACGGCAGCCTGTTGGTCGAACGTATCGGCTGACGTGTACGTGGCAAGTTGTTCATCATAGAGCGAGATCGGCGACTTCCGCCCGTCGACGATGGCTTGACCTTTGAACAGTTTCATCCGCACCGTTCCGGTCACCGTCTGTTGTGTCTCATCGATGAAGGCGAGGAGTGCTTTCGTGAGCGGTGAATACCACAGGCCGTTATAGATCGTCTCGGTCAATTTCTGTTCGACGATCGGCTTGAAATGGGCGACTTCACGAACGAGCGTCAACGCCTCGAGCGCGTGGTGTGCCGTGATCAACGTCATTGCCCCGGGTGCCTCATACACTTCACGCGACTTGATACCGACGACCCGGTTCTCGATATGATCGATCTTGCCGATCCCGTGGGCGCCGGCGGCGATGTTCAATTGTTCAAGGATCGACGTGAACGTCGCTGGTTTCCCATCGAGGGCGACCGGGACGCCTTGTTTAAATTCGATCTCGACGTAAGTCGGTTCATGCGGCGTATCCTCGAGCGGTGCCGTCAATTCATAGGCACTCGCTGGCGGAGCTGCCCACGGGTCTTCGAGGATGCCACACTCGACGGCACGCCCCCAAATATTTTGGTCGATCGAGAACGGTTCTGCTTGAACAATCGGAATCGGGATATCGTGTTTGGCGGCGTAGGCGATTTCTTCTTCCCGCGACCATTTCCATTCCCGGACCGGTGCGATGATTTCGAGCGACGGGTCGAGCGCGTGGATTGATACCTCGAACCGGACTTGGTCGTTGCCTTTGCCAGTACAGCCGTGAGCGACAGCGACTGCTCCTTCAGCTTGTGCGACCTCGACTAGCTTTTTCGAGATGAGCGGCCGTGATAAGGCGGAGACGAGCGGATAGACACCTTCGTACATCGTGTGAGCCTGCATCGAGTAACGGGCGAAGTCATTGACGAACTCATCAACGGCATCGATGACGACTGATTTGACGGCGCCGACCTTGAGCGCTTTCTGTTGGATATGCTCCAAATTTTTGCCTTCCCCGACGTTCAAACAACAAGCGATGACGTCATACCCTTGTTCGTTCAACCATTTGATGGCGACCGAAGTATCCAATCCACCTGAATAAGCTAATACGAGTTTTTGTTTCATTTCGTTGCACCCCTTATACATAATTATTCATCTGTTTTTATAAATATACAACTTACATTAAAGGATGCTGGGGTGGAAAGCAATGGTTTTCCTAAAAAAAAAAGAACCACTTATGAAAAGTGGTTCGTCACTGAATGATCTCGAGTTCTGGCATCCATTGTTTCATATGCTCGCTCGTCTCGTTGAATAGCTCAGGTTTGGCGGACTGGAGAGGGACGACCTCGAAATGGCCCGCGCTCGATTGCCGTGTGAACGTCGGATAGAACATCGGGTTCGTGAGCTCAAACGTCGATTCGCCGTCGATGGTCGTCTTGACGATGTCGATACCGACGATGCCGCCCGTATTCCGCTCATCGCCTTGCTGGCCAGACAAGAAGTTTCCGAGTGAGTAGGCGACGAACGTCCGATTGCCTTCAGCGCCGTCGACCCAGGCCGTCGGTTGCAGGACGTGCGGATGATGGCCGATGATGATGTCGACCCCGAAGTCGGACAGTTGTTGGACGAGTGTTTGTTGCGATTCATTCGGGAGCGGCTCGTACTCATTCCCGAAATGGAGAGCGACGACGGTCAGCTCGGCGATTTGCTCGGCCGCCTCGATATCTCGTTTCATCGCTTCGACGTCAATGTAATTGACGTGATACGGCTGCTTCGGTACGACACCATTCGTCCCATACGTGTAGGCGAGAAACGCGAACGAGATGTCGTTCGCGGTCAGCGTCCGGACGTTGGCTTTGTCCTCTTCAGATAAGAACGAACCGGTATACGGCATATCGATTGAGTTCCAGTAGGCGATTGAATTCTCAATCGCTTTCACGCCGCGGTCGAGCGTGTGATTGTTCGCTGTCGTCACGAGGTCGATGCCTGCTTCTTGCAACGCATCACCGATCTCGTAGGGGCTATTGAAGGCGGGATAACTCGACAATCCGATGTCACTGCCGCCGATCATGCTCTCTTGGTTGGCAATGGTAATGTCGGCCTTGGACATCGCGGACGCAACTTTTTCAAACGCGGGGGTGAAGTCATAGCCGTCACCGCTCTTGGCGGCGTCATAGACGGAGTCGTGCAACAAAACATCGCCGATCGCGTAAATGGACGTCGTCGTCACGACCGGTTCAGGTTCTTCGGGCACGGTATCAACCGGTTGTTCGGTCTCGACCGGCGGATTCTCAGCTTGCTCGGGTTGCGTTGTTTCGACATCGGCTGAGGTGCAGCCGAACAGGAAAAGGAGGGATAAAAACAGGGCAGGTTGTTTCATCGGGATCACTCGTTTCAAGTGAGTGGTCACTTCCTTTCGTCTAAGGTTGAACATGTATACTAACGAGTTCGACAAACGATTCAAATTCCCTTTCACCACGACAAAAAAGTACCGGGGTCACATGTCCCGGTACTTGAATAATTTAGATGCCTTCTTTTGTCAAGATTTGTTCCATCTGTTCAAACTCGTTCGTGATTGTCGTGCTCGGTGGCGGTGTCATCAAGCTGACGACATAGATGCCAAGCGCCGACAAGAAGAACGCTGGAATCATCTCATACAGTTCACCGACGGTCCCGAACCAGTCGCTAGCGAAGTTCTTCCAGACGATGACGACAAATGCACCCGTCAACATGCCCGCGAGTGCGCCTTGGCGCGTCGTCCGTTTCCAAAACAAGCTGAACAAGATGAGCGGGCCGAACGAGGAACCAAAACCGGCCCAAGCGTAGCCGACGAGGTTCAAGATCGTATCATCGGCACCGAAGGCGAGCCAAATCGAGACGACCGAGACGAGAATGACGGTGATCCGGCCGACCATGACGAGTTCACGGTCACCTGCCTGTTTGCGGAAAAACTTTTGGTAAAAATCGGTCGTCGCCGCACTAGACGAGACGAGCAACTGCGACGAGATGGTCGACATGATGGCGGCAAGCAGTGCCGCGAGTAACACGCCCGTGATCAAGTCGACGAATAATAGGTCTGATAGATTGATGAAAATATTTTCTGGATTGTCGATCTCAAGTCCTTGCTGCGTGTAGTAGGCGAGACCGATCAATCCGGTCGCCATCGCCCCGACGACGGTGAAGAGCATCCACGAGATGCCGATCCGGCGGGCGGTCTTAATATCTTGTAATTTTTCGATAGCCATAAAGCGGACGATGATATGCGGTTGTCCGAAGTAACCGAGCCCCCAGGCGAATAGAGACACGATCCCGATGAACGATTGGCCCGTCCATGGATCGAGCAGCGCCGAATCGATACCATCGATCGTTTGGAGCGCGTTCGAGACGCCATCTGTCGCCGTGATCGCGATCGCCGGGACGAAGATGAGCGCGAACAACATGATCAGTCCTTGGACGAAGTCCGTCCAACTGACAGCGAGAAACCCGCCGATGAACGTATACAGGATGATGATCGACGCTAAAATCAAGACGCCCGTCACAAATTCGATGCCGAAGACGGCGTTGAACAAACGGCCGCCGGCCACGAATCCGCTCGTAGCGTACAGTGTGAAGAAAATCAAGGTGACGGCGGCTGAGAACGTCCGCAGCGTTCCCCTAGAATCTTTGAACCGTTTTTCGAAGAAGTCTGGGATCGTGATCGCATCTTCTGACAAATACGAATACGTGCGTAAACGCGGAGCGACGAGGAGCCAGTTCAAGTAGGCCCCAATCGTCAACCCGATGACGATCCACCCACTCGAGAGACCGGTCGCGAACATGGCGCCCGGCAATCCCATCAGTAGCCAACCGCTCATGTCAGATGCCCCGGCCGACAAGGCGGCTACGCCTGGGCCGAGCCCTCGTCCTCCGAGCATATAATCACCGATGCTCTCTGTACGGCGATAGGCGACGACGCCGAGTACGACCATGAGCACCATGTAAATCGTGATGGAAACTAAAATCCCATTCATGTAACAGCCCCCTCATTCATTTGTGAAAACGTTTTCAAAATCTATATCTTATACCTTGACAAGATTTTGTCACAAAATTGAATCGGCTGCACGTTTATTTTCCATCATTGACTAAAATAACAAAAAATCATTTGGCGGGGCAGTCGATCAGATGGTCATTGACGAGACCGGTCGCTTGCAGATGGGCGTAAACGGTCGTCGGACCGAGAAATTTAAAACCACGTCGTTTCAAGTCTGTGCTCAAGCGATGCGATAGCTCCGTCGTCGCCGGAACCTCTTCGACCGACGTCCAGTCGTTGTTGATGACCCTTCCGTCGACGAAGGACCAGATGTACGCATCGAATGTACCGAACTCGTTCTGGATCTCGAGAAACCGTTTGGCGTTGTTGATCGACGCTTCAATCTTGCGGCGATTGCGGACGATTCCATTGTTTGATAGCAGGCGCTCGATGTCGACATCGGTATAGTCTGCGACACGCGTGACATCGAAATCGGCATACGCGCGTCGATAGTTCTCACGCTTCCGTAAGATGGTGATCCAGCTGAGTCCTGCCTGCGCGCTCTCGAGCGTCAAACATTCGAAATGTTTCTTGTCATCGTGGACCGGTTGGCCCCACTCCTCGTCATGATATCGAACGTAGTCCGGGTCTGTGCCGCACCAAGGGCAGCGTGACGTTTCTTCCATGTTGCTTTCATCTCCTTTTCGTTATCGATTCATTTTAGCACGTCAGAACGGTTTTCGATGTTCATTGACGGGTATAATACGTCATATTGGAGGTTGATGGATTTATGCGAGATTGGATGATCAGTATCATTGAACAGTACGGTTATTTCGGCATCGCGTTCATGATCTTTATCGAGAACGTGTTCCCGCCGATCCCGTCAGAAGTCGTCTTGCTGTTCGGTGGGTTCTTTGCGGTCAAAACAAATTTGATCGTCTGGGTCGTCGTCTTGGCGGCGACAGTGGGCGCCATCTTAGGAGCGGTCTTGTTGTATGGCATCGGATTATATTTAGACGTCGAACAGATTGAGCGGTGGACGAAGCGGCACGGGAAGTGGATCCGGCTCGATATCGATGACGTCCGAAAAGCGGACGCTTGGTTTGACCGCTATGGCGGCTGGATGGTCTTTTTTGGTCGGCTCATGCCGGTCGTCCGGAGTTTGATCTCACTGCCGGCCGGTATGTCGAACATGCCGTTCTTCAAGTTTTTGCTGTTGAGCACGGCCGGAACGGTGATCTGGAATTCGGTTTTGATTTATATTGGAATTCGGGTCGGGGAGAACTGGGAATCGATCTTAGGCTATCTCGACGTGTATTCATACGTGATGTACGCGCTTCTCGTCATCGCGATCATCGCTTTCGTCGTGTGGCGGAAGCGACGGAAACGGAAACAGTCGAACAAAGCGTCGTCGGTTTGATGGCAACTAAAAAACGGGTCCTCCTAAGAGGGCCCGTTATTTTTGAAGTTCAGGATGGTCGTTCAAAATCTGTTCGCGCAACTGCTTCATCCTCGTGATGATTTGCGAACGCGTCTCCCGGAACGCTTCGATCGGCTGACCGGAAGGGTCGTCGAGCCCCCAGTCGGCCCGATATGTCGTCGGTACGTACGGACACTCGACCCCGCAACCCATCGTGATCAAATAGTCGAGCCGGTCCGGGATATCGTCAAGCCGTTTCGGGTGTTGACCCGACGGATCAAGACCAATCTCCCGGACGGCCTCGAGCGCGAGCGGCTTTACTTCCGGATAATCTTCCGTGCCGGCTGAGTGGACGCGGGCGATATCTCCGAGCACATCGCGTCCGATCGCCTCTGCCATTTGAGAACGGCATGAGTTATGAATACATACAAATGCAACTTCAACCATGAGTTTTCAGTCTCCTTTATCGGTTTGGTCAGGTTTTCTATCAGTTTCCTCGGGCAAGACTCTTTTGAGCGTCTGCTCCGTCTTCGCCGCTAAACTTTCAGAGAAGCGGAACAAGACGATGCCGACGATGGCGGAAACGAAAATGTATAACCCGACGAACAAGTTGATGGCACCGTTCGAGAGGGCGGTGAAAAGAATCGAGAACTCGCCTCGAGGTGCGAGCGAGAAACCGGCCTCGTTCGCTTGAACCCGCGTCAATCCGTACAGCCTGCCGCCGACACGGCCGACAATCCACTTCGACAGCACGCCCCAGACGATCAAGACGAAGAAGAGCGTGTTGATGATCACTCCTTGCTCGAGGTTGATCGAGATTCCAAATGAGATGAAAAAGATTGGCAAGAACAAATCACGGACCGGCACGGTCAGACGTTTCAACGGTCTGACGTCGTGAATGCCGGCCAACATGATCCCGGCGATGAACGCTCCGAGTATCTCCGATAACCCGAATATCATGCCGATGCCCGCGAAGAATAAGATCAAGCCGATCAAGCCGATGCTCGCATCGTCCTGACGTAGCAGGTGCTTCGCGATCTTCGGTTGTTTCGTGACGAAGCGTGAGCCGACAAACAACAAAACACCGAACACGAGAAAACCGACGAACACTTTGCCGATGTCAGAGAAAGCAATCGGTTCGTCTTGAATGATGAACGGAGCGACGGTCAAGATGAGCGGCGCGAAGATGTCTTCAAAGATGAGCAAGGCGAGCACGAATTCTTTAATGTCCTCGTGCTTGTCCGAATTTCGCTCGAGCAGTTTGGCAGAAATCGACGAGCTCGTCGCGTAAAGGACGGCACCGATCAAGAAAGCCTGTGGAAAATCGAGCCCGAACAGCAAAGCGATGCCGATGGTGACGCCGAACGCGAGCACGATGTCTAGAACGCCTGCTTTCCAGACTTGTTTCATCCGCTTGACGAGCTCTGTTAACGGGAACTTCAGTCCGAGCAAGAAAAACAATAAGATAATCCCAATCTCACCGGCGACCTTGAACACTTCGTTCCCATCCCAGAAGAAGCCGACGGCGACCCCGATCGCAATAAACGCCAATATACTCGGGAAGAAGAGTCGCTCGATGATGAGGCTAAGAACAGAGATGACGGTCAGTCCTAAACCGAGTAAAACGATAATATTCAATAGTTCCATACGTCACCCCTTTATGACGAGTCGCCGTCCACAGCGACTAGTCTTGATTCCACTGGTACTCCATGCCGACCGATTCTGGCCGCGAATAGTCAAAACCGAAATGCTTGTATAGCCCGTCAGCCGGGATGTCGGCAATCAAGCTGATGATGGCCGTCTCGTCTGCTTCTTTCAAGATCCAGTCCATCAAATGTTCCATGATCAGCTTCCCGAGCCCAAGGCCTTGGCAATCCGGGTCGACGACGATATCGGCCAGATGGAATACCATCCCCCCATCCCCGACGACTCGGCCCATGCCGACCATCTCATCGTTTCTATATAGGCACACGCCGAATAGCGTGTTGGCGAGTCCTTTGATTGTCCCTTTGTCTGAACGCTTTGGCATTCCGGCCTTGACCCTGAGCTGTTGATGTTGCTCCGGTGTCGGTGTTTCAATCCGTACCTCGACTTCGTTTACCATAAGATGAATCCCCCTCCACACAAGTTGTAAACATTTTCCCGCTATATTGAATTCATAAACCTTGATTTCCCGGCGCTTTTGTCCGAATAATGAAAGAAAATGGAAAGGGTGTGGGGGCACATGTTTGAGAACCAATCGATTTTGCCCGCGCTTCGGGATATGCGGGACGTGGAAATTTTTCTAAAAAGTGAATTCGTCATCGGTGTCTTGCTCGAAATCCACATATCGCGTCTCGATGCGGTCTTTCAGTTGCTTGAGACGCACGGCAAAAAGGTCTTCGTCCATCTCGATTTGATCCAAGGATTGAAGGCCGACGAGTTCGCGACCGAATATATTTGTCAGTCGTATAAACCGTATGGCATCATCTCGACGAAAGGGAATGTGATCCTAAAGGCGAAACAAAAACAAGTCAAGACCGTGCAACGCCTATTTTTGATCGATTCAAGCTCGCTTGAAAAAAGCTACCGGTTAATCAATCGGACGCAACCTGATTACATCGAGGTCTTGCCGGGACTCGTCCCTAAATACATTCGGCTCGTCAAAGAACGGACGGGGATCCCTGTGTTCGCGGGCGGCTTGATTTCGTCGCTTGACGAAGTTGAGCAAGCACTCGCGGCTGGAGCGACGGTCGTGACGACGTCCGATCAAACGCTTTGGCGTGCGCCAGGACTTAAGTAAGCACATTCCGGGTAAATGATTTCGAGGAGGGATAGACGATGAAACAGACAATGATCATTACAGGAGTCAGTCAAGGGATCGGTTACGCGCTCGCGCATCATTTTGCGGAGTCTTATCACGTCATCGGACTCGACATCGGAGAGGATCCGTTGCTTCGTGATGTGACGTTCATGCAGATGGATTTAGGCAACCATGAGGACGTGTCGAACACTTTCAAGAAGATTGGACAAGACTTCGGTGTCGCACATATCCTCATCAATAATGGGGGCGTGTCGTCACTTGAGACCCCGATCGAAGAGTTGGACGTCGAGACGTTTAAACACGTCATCGATGTCAACCTTGTCGGGACGTTTGCTTGTTCAAAAGCATTTTTGACGCTAAACGAAGGGGCGGAGTATGGACGCATCATCAATCTCGCTTCGACGCGTGCGCACCAAAACGAGCCGGACTGGGAAGCGTACGGAGCGTCAAAAGGCGGGATTGTCGCGTTGACGAATTCGATAGCCGTCTCGCTCGCGGCTCGACCGGTCACGGTGAATGCGATCAGCCCAGGTTGGATCCATACGTCCGACGAACCGTTGCGAGACGTCGATCACCGTCAACATCCGTCGGGCCGGGTCGGTACGACGACAGATATTGTCCGTGCCGTTACGTACTTGATCGATCCGATGAACGATTTCGTGAACGGACATAACCTCGTCGTCGATGGTGGAATGACAAAGAAAATGATTTACGAGTCTTGATGAAGTTGGCTGATAGGACGATTACCCTATATTTTAAATGCGGAAGTGAGTGATAAGTCCTAGTCATGGGTATAACAGGAAGGAGTGAGTAAACAAATTTGAAGGGGGAAACGTCGTGCACCAGCTGATCGAAGAGGCTTTGCGCTTTGCGGCCGTCCGTCATGACGGGCAGTTTCGCAAAGGGACAAACATTCCGTATGTAACCCACCCGGTCGCCGTCTCGATGTTGCTCGTCGAAGACCGGCAGCCGATTCCGGTCGTAGCGGCGGGACTGCTCCATGACTTACTAGAAGACACGCTGACGACGGCCGAGGAGATTGAACAACAGTTCGGACGAGAAGTCGCCCGGTTAGTCCAAGCCGTCTCGGAACCGGGGAAGCATCACTCGTGGGAAGAACGTAAGCGGATGACGATTCAGAAAGTGCATACGCTCCAGTATGACGAAGTTGCGCTTCTAGCGGCAGACAAGTTACATAATCTGCGCTCGATCCGACTCGACATTGAGCGTGAAGGCAAGCAGGTGTGGGGACGGTTCAAGCGACCGCTTCGTGATCAGTCTTGGTACTATCATGAGCTGCTCCACGCGCTCCAACCTTTTAGTCAGACGACAAGTTTGATCGAAGAGTTTGAGATTGAATTGAATCTGCTGTTCTACGGTGTCGAAGAAGACCGTGACGAGAAGCTGAACAAACTGTTCGATGTGATCGGCCATGGGTTCCACGAAGACGATTGGCTCCAAGAGTCGTCGACGCTTTGTCAAACTGCTTACGAGTTGAACGAGTCGATGCGGGAAGGCTATCGTCATGGCTCTGAAGCGGAAAGGCTTGAACTCGAAACGTTGAAAGACCAACTGCAAGACAGCGGTCTTAGACAAGACTTGTCAATTCCCATCTTGCAAGCAATCAACGAATTATCTTACCGGGCCGCGCTCCGGTCTGAGGACGTCATCACGTTGTTGAAGTGAAATGATTGTCAAGTGACCTTGAACGTGTTATATTCGTCGTGAACATGAGAAGGGGAGTAGCGACCACGAACGTGGTCGATGGGTCGTCATTACGGTGCGTATGCACTCGGTCCATCGAGCTTCTTACCAAGTCCGCAAGACCTTTTTATGGATGCTTTTTTGGCGTCCATAAAAAGGTCTTTTTGAATTCATGAAAAGGGGAGAAAAATCTACATGGTATTTATTTATTTTATTTTGGCCGCTGCGATTACAGTGTATGCTGCCATAAAATTATCGACGTACGCTGATGTCATCAGTGAGAAGTCAACGATGAGCGGGATGCTCGTCGGGACGGTCTTGCTTGCGGGTGCGACGTCACTTCCGGAAGTGACGACGAGCGTATCCGCCGTCTTGATCAACAACCCGGATATTGCGATCGGGAACATGCTCGGTTCGAACTTGTTCAACATCTTCATTTTGGCAATGTTCGATCTATTTTATCGTCAAAAGCGATTGTTCAATGACGCGAGTCGAGACCATCTATATACAGCCAGTCTCGGATTGATGTTGACGCTCGTCACGATGGTCGCGCTCATCGTCCGGATTGATTATACAGTACTAGGAATTGGCATTGACGCGATATTAATTGCCGTCTTGTATGCGATTGGGATTTATTATATCGGGAAGCGCCCCCAAGAGCCGACGGCCGAACGAGAAGTCGAGCAAGAAGTCGGTGCGAGTGTCACGGATACGATTTCAGTGAAACAAGCCGGCGTCGGGTTCGTTATCGCGGCACTCGTCATCATGGCTGCCGGGACGGCGCTGTCGATCACGGGTGACCAGATTGCTGTCGTCACGGGACTCGGCTCAAGCTTCGTCGGTAGTTTCTTGATTGCGGCGTCGACGTCGCTGCCTGAAGCGGTCGCGGTATTCGTCGCTTTGAAACTCGGTAACGTCAACTTGGCGTTCGGCTCGATCTTAGGGAGCAACATCTTCAACATGCTCATCATCGCGATGTCGGACGTATTTTATCAGAACGGGTCGATTTTAGCGGATGTGTCGGCATCGCACTTGGTCACGGCGATCGGGATCACGATCCTATCGATCTTGGTCATGTACAGCGTGCTTCGCAAAGAAGTGACATCGAAAGTCAGATACGCCATTCCTTCGATTCTCGTCGTGTTCGTCTACGCCGTTTCTTCATATCTCATCTTTACCGGATGAATCATCAACTCGTCAATTTGACGTGATGGCATAACGCCATCACGTTTTTTTCTTGTCCCGGTATCACTTTCGTCTGACTGGGGTATAAGAGGAGGGAAGGAGGGGTGACGATGCAAGTGCATGCCGTGGAACGTTTAGACGACTATGTCGTATTAATACCGGCCTATAACCCTGATCAGGCGCTCGTCACGCTGGTCCGGGAGTTGAAGGACAAAGGGTTCGTCCATGTCATCGTCGTGAACGACGGCAGTGCCGATACGTGCCGTGCCGTGTTCGATGACGTAAAGCCGGAAGTTTCGACTGTGCTCGAGCATGAACAAAATGCCGGCAAAGGCGCAGCGCTAAAGACCGGGCTCCGCCACATCGTCGATGCGTACCCTGAGACGACCGGCGTGATCACCGTCGATGCGGACGGACAACATCTGCCGGCGGACGTCCGTAACCTGTACGATGAAGGGGTGAAGTGGCCGCATCATCTGATCATGGGCTGTCGTGATTTCTCGTCGCCTGCGATTCCGTTCCGGAGCCGGTTCGGCAATCAAATGACGAGATTTGTCATGTTGCTCGGCAGCGGTCTCCGTCTGAACGACACACAGACCGGACTGCGGGCGATTCCGCTCCGCTATGTCAAGCAACTGATCGATATTCCGGGCAACCGCTATGAGTTCGAGATGAACATGTTGACGTTCACGAAACGATTGCAAGTACCGATCCATCAAACACCGATCGAAACGGTATACGTTGACGAGAACGCGTCCTCACATTTTCGTCCAGTCATCGATTCGATTCTCATTTATCGCATGTTTTTGGCCTATTCCTTATCATCAGTCGCTTCATTCTTAATGGACATCGGCGTCTACGCATTGTTGATCTTCTTATTGAATCCATGGTTCGAAACAGTCCATGTCATCGTGGCGACGATTTTGGCGCGTGTCGTGTCCTCATTATTCAACTATTACGTCAATCGGAAAGTCGTCTTCAAATCGACAGCGAAGCGCTCGATGTTGAAATACTTTGGGCTGGTCGCTGTACAGATGGCGCTGTCGGCGAGTCTCGTCTACGTGTTGTTCCTGCTGTTCCGGGACGGTGAGGTCATCCTCAAGGTCGCCGTCGACAGTGTATTGTTCGTATTGAGTTACTACGTCCAAAAAAGATGGATCTTCAAACGCTAAAAGGCCCGACAGCTGTCGGGCCTTTCGTCAATAAGCGAGCGTTCCGAGTTTGACTGACGTGTAGCGGTGCAACTCGCGCACGTCGGCGATCCCGGTCTTGATCATCATGTCGCGTATGAGCAGGGCGCAGACGCGGGCGTCCTCGGCGGCATCGTGGTGGATGAACGGGACGTTCAAATGCTCGGCCATCGTATTCAACTTATGGTTCGGTAGCCCCGGGTAGAGCTTGCGGGACAACTTGACGGTGCAGCCGTATTCAATCGTCGGGAAAGTGAACAAGTCGTACTTGGCGATCGCCTTACGGAGCGCACCCATGTCAAACGCGGCGTTATGGGCTATGACGACGTCGACGGCGTTCAATGTCGGATAGAGCTGTTCGAGCACTTCGGGCAATGTCGGGGCATCCCAGACGTCGCTTGGGCGAATTCCGTGGACGCGAATATTGCCTTGGTCAAAGTCTTCCTCAGGATTGACGAGCAATTGGTTCGTCTCGACGACTTCACCGTCTGTCAGTAGACTCCAACCGACAGAGCAGATGCTCCGACTGTCGCGATTGGCCGTCTCGACGTCGATTGCTAGAATAGAATGTGGCATAAAAGTTCCTCTCTTCGTTAAAAATCTGTACAAAAAAAGTCTAACACAAGGTTAGACGGTAAAGCGATCATGCGGCCGAGAGATGCCGACACGCCTCGGCGCAGCGCAAGCAAGCCTCAGAGCAACGTTGGCAATGGTCGTACAAGTGACGCCCGCATTCGACGGCACACGTATCACACACTTGCGCGCAGAGCGCCGCGATCGGTCTTGTGAACGCCGAGTCGGTTTCGAGCGCGTTCAAGGTGAGTGTGGCGACTTCGGCACATTCTTTCGTCAACCGGATACATTCCGAGACCATCAGCAGGTCTTCTTCTTGTAAACATTTCGAGAAGCAATGGTTGCTCGCCCGGATACAATCGATCACGGCCAAAATCGTCTCTTCGACAGAGGTTCGGTTCATTGGAAGTCCCCCTTAAGATAAATGATGTCTTACAATCATTACCCGGTTCGTGTCGACTTAAACCGAGGCGGGGACACAAAAAAGCCGGCCCACATCAGTGGACCGACTTAAGGAATGGAGCATAGCGGGCTCGAACCGCTGACCTCCACGCTGCCAGCGTGGCGCTCTCCCAGCTGAGCTAATGCCCCGTTGGAAATTATTATATCATTCTAATAAATGATTTGGCAATAAGAAAAACGAAAGAACTTTGAAAATCATTTTTTTGAAGTTTAATGGACGTTAGAGCTGGGAAAAATAGATAGGATGTTATATTAAGAAAGCAGGTGCAACGTATGGAGATGATTTTGTTGGCGCTACTGCCCGCACTCATGTGGGGGAGTATCCCGCTTATCGTATCTATTGTCGGCGGCAAGCCGATTCAACAATTAATCGGCACGACGATTGGCGCGATGGTGATGGCGGTTGTCATCGCGCTCGTCTTCAAGCCAGAGTTCACGACGCTCGCGATCGTGACTGGTTTCATATCAGGTGTGTTCTGGGCGCTTGGACAATACCTTCAGTTCCAGTCGTTCCAAATTTTAAGCGTCTCGAAAGCGATGCCGATCAGTACAGGGATGCAGCTTGTCGGGACATCACTGTTCGGGGTCATCGTCCTTGGGGACTGGAAGACATCGACCGAGCTATGGCTCGGCTTCTCGGCCCTCGTCTTGATCATCATCGGGGCCGTCATGACGTCATATCAACAACATAAAGAATCCGACAGCAGTAGTGCTTTGAAAAAAGGGCTACTCGTGCTCCTCGTTTCGAGCATCGGTTACGTAACGTATGCTGTCCTGACCAACTACTTTGAAGTGGATGGCATCACCGCCATCCTACCGCAGTCACTCGGGATGTTCATCGCCGCGCTCTTGTTCAGTCTTCGTGAAAAAGATGTGAAAAAGTTTGATCCGAAAACGTTCAAGAACATCTTCGCCGGGCTTGCCTGGGGGATCGGGAACTTCGGATTGTTCGTCTCAAGCGGAGAAGTCGGCATCGCGACGTCGTTCGCACTGTCCCAATTGAACGTCGTCGTCGCGACACTCGGTGGCATTTACTTGTTAAAAGAAGAAAAGACGTCGAAAGAACGCGTCTTCGTCTTCATGGGGATCGGTCTGATCGTGGTCGCTGGATTCATGTTAGGGCTTGCCAAGAGCTAAAAAAAACGACGGGCATGAGGCCCGTCGTTGTCAGCTTGTCCACGTCTGGTCGATGAACTCGTCACGGCCAGATTGTTTCCGGTCCGCTTTATAGTGGGCCGGATTTTTTTTATGATAATCTTGATGATAGTCTTCGGCCGGGTAAAAGACGTCAGCCGGTAAGATTTTCGTCACGATCGGTTGTTTGAACTTTCCGCTCGCGGCGAGCGCGTCGCGGCTCTGTTCTGCTTTCACGCGTTGTTCTTCCGTATGATAGAAGATGGCTGGCGCATATTGTTGCCCGCGGTCTTGGAACTGGCCGCCGTCGTCGGTCGGGTCCGTCTGAATCCAATACAGTTCGAGCAAGCGCTCATATGTGAACTGAGCCGGATCGAACGTGATCTCGACGACCTCGTAATGACCGCTCGTGCCGGTTTTCACTTGTTCATACGTCGGGTTGTCGACATGTCCCCCGGTATAACCGGATACGATGCCTTCGATTCCAGGTTGTTCCTCGAACGGTGTCACCATGCACCAAAAACAACCGCCGGCGAATGTAGCTTTTTCCAAAATAAAATCCCCCTTGTGTTCATTCCAAAAAAAGCGCCCATGTCATCGACATGAGCGTTTTGTCATATCGTCCAAGGCGATGCCTTGCTGGAAGTAGCACCTTGCCGAAGCAGGTTGCTGTGAAGTCGTAGAGCCAGGTCTCTCGTTCACTCAAGATATCGATATGTAGTTGGTGACAGCATCATATCATCTGTCTCGTTTAAACGTCAACGATTTGGTGTGCGCCGAAGTTGAAATAGCGTGGCACCAACAATCAAGATAATGAGGGCGATGGACGCAGGGAATGCCCACGGCAAATCATCCCCAAACAATTGTAGAAAGAACAGGGCGAACACGGACAGTAAAACAAGGATGTAAGAGCGGGACATGGCTACCTCCAATAACGTTTCTTCTAGTGTATCAAGTTGCACATCCAATGGCGATAAAAAGAAGGGGATTCGATGCATTAAGCGAATACCGAATAACATTGCCTATAAGGAGGGAATTGGATGCAAGACTTATTTGAACTAGACATCGAGACCGCACAGCGCGGATATAAAGAAGGGACGTTCACGGCCCGGGACGTGACGGCCTACTATTTGACACGGATCGCTAGCTTGAACGATAAACTGAAAGCGGTCATCCAAGTGAACCCGGACGCGTTGTTCGAGGCTGAGGCGGCTGACCGTGCCTACCGACGCGGAGACCGGCTGCCACTCCTCGGTATTCCCGTTTTACTCAAGGACAACATCGAGACGGCGGGACTCATGAGGACTACTGCCGGCGCCGTGGCGCTCGAGCATCACTTTGCCGGTCGTGACGCTGAACTCGTCCGTCGCCTCCGTGAGCACGGGGCGGTCATTCTCGGCAAAGCCAACTTATCGGAATGGGCCAATTTTTTGACGGAGGACATGCCGAACGGATGGAGCGGGGTCGGTGGCCAGACGCTCAATCCGTATGGTGACAATCTCGACGTCGGCGGTTCGAGCTCGGGTTCGGCGTCAGCGGTCGCTGCGAACTTGACGATGCTCGCTGTCGGCAGCGAGACGAGCGGGTCGATCATCCACCCGAGCGTCCATAACGGCATCGTCGGCATCAAACCGACGGTCGGGCTCATCAGCCGGAGTGGGATCATCCCGATTTCGCGGTCGCAAGATACGGCCGGTCCGATGGCGCGGACGCTCCGCGACGCGGTGCTCGCACTAGAAGCGATGTGCGGGGAAGACGACTCGGACCCGGCGACGACACATCTACCGGCCGGTCCACCGTACCGGACGTGTCTCGACGAACGTCAAGCCGTCGGCATGCGCGTCGGTTTCGTGAAGGCGGAACTGTCGGATGAAGAACAGACGCTCTATCAAGAGGCGCTGGCGTTACTCAAAGCGAGCGGGGTCGAGCTCGTCGAAGTCGACCTGCCGTCAAACGACGGACTTGACCAAGGCGACGTCCTCTACCATGAGTTCAAGCTCGGGATCGAGGCGTATTTGGCGACGACAGCGCTCCCGTATGAAACGCTCAAGGACTTGATGGACTGGAACAAGCTTCACCCGGAAACGATCCCGCACGGACAAGTTACGTTCGAGAAAGCGAATCAGTTATCAGGGCGTTTGACCGAGTCGAGCTACCTCGAGCGACGCTTAGCCGACGTCCGGCACGCGAAAACGGACGGCCTCGATCGTTTATTGATGGAACAAACGCTTCACGCCCTGGCGTTGCCACACGACTTGAATTACGATATGGCGGCGAAGGCAGGGCACCCGACGGTCACGATCCCATACAAGCTCAAACAGAGCGGGGCACCTTTCGGGCTGTCATTCACGGGTACGAGCTATGCGGAACGAGACCTCATCCGTATCGCCTACGCGTTCGAACGCCACGTGACGCGTCCGATCCCGCCTACGCGTTCGAACGCCACGTGACGCGTCCGATCCCGCCTATGTAAGAACGTTGCACCTGTCGCTCACGTCCGCTACAATGGTACGTATGCGGATTGAAGAAAGGACAGATTACAATGAAATCATCTATATATGGGCTGACATTTGATCAGCTGTCGGACGCTTGCGTATCTTGGGGATACAGTGCCTACCACGCCAGACAAATATGGGACTCGCTTTACATCGACCGTGTCAGACGGCTCGACGAGATCGCGGTTCGTCCCGAAGTTCGCGAACAGCTTGAGGCGAACTATGCGCTGACGACACAAGAACTGTTCGTCAAACAAGAAGCGGGTGACGGCACGGTCAAATTCTTACTTAAACTGCACGACGGGCATTATATCGAAACGGTGCTCATGCGCCATAAGTATGGACGTTCCGTCTGTGTGACGACACAAGTCGGGTGCAACATCGGCTGTAGTTTCTGTGCGAGCGGCCTCTTGAAAAAAACACGCGACTTGACGGCGGGCGAGGTCGTCGAACAGATCATGACCGTTCAACACTATTTAGACGAGGTCGGTGAAGATGACCGCGTCAGCCACATCGTCGTCATGGGAATCGGGGAGCCGTTCGATAACTTTGATAACTTGGTCGACTTCCTCCGTGTCGTCAAAGACGAGCGCGGTCTCGCGATCGCTCCTCGTAAAATCAACGTCTCGACGAGTGGGCTCGCCGACAAGATCTACAAGTTCGCTGACCTTGACCTGCGCATCAACTTGGCCCTCTCTCTGCACGCGCCGAACGATGCGCTGCGGACGAGAATCATGAAGATCAACCGGGCGTTCCCGCTCGATAAACTGATGCCGGCAATCCGCTACTACGTTGAGAAGACGAATAAACGGATCACGTTCGAGTACATCTTGCTCTCGAAAGTGAACGACTTGCCAGAACATGCCGAAGAACTCGCGGCGTTGATCGATGACATCAAAGACAAGTCTTACGTCAATTTGATCCCATACAACCCGGTCAACGAGCACATCCAGTACGAACGGAGTACGACCGAGGACATCATGGCGTTTTACGACGTCTTGAAAAAACGGGGCATCAATACGGGCGTGCGTCTCGAGCACGGGACCGATATCGATGCGGCGTGCGGCCAATTACGCAGTAAACAAATGAACGTCGAAGGCGCCAAATAAACGAGCGCTCCGGATCGGTTTCGATTCGGAGCGTTTTTATCGTGCCCGGGCGTATAATGCGTCAGACGAGAAATATCTTTAAACATTTTTGTGAATGATGAATAGTCCTTACCCCCTCAGGGAATAGTCTTTTGATATCAAAGCAGAGAGTGGAGGCAATTCAATGGAGACAGTAAACGCTACGTTATGGATTCGAGTCAGAAACACGCTCGGGGAAGGGCCTTGCTGGGACGCTGAACTGAAGCGGTTCTACTGGGTCGATATCGAAGGGCACGCGCTCTGGTGGTACGATGAGAAAGAAGATGAATTATCTTCGTTTGATATGGGACAGCAGGTCGGGTTTGTCGTCCCTAAAGTGACCGACGGCGTGATCGTCGGATTGAAGGATGGTATCTATGAGTGGGATGAAACGTCGAAACAACTCGATAAACTCGTCGAACTTGATGACCCGGAGGGTGTCCTTCGCTTCAACGATGGGAAAGCCGACCCGTACGGTCGTGTCTTCGCCGGGACGCTCCACTTAAAAGACGAGTCTGAGCAGGCGACGTTGTTCCGCTTGAACCGCGACGGCACGACCGAGGTCATGTTGAGCGGATTGACGTTATCGAACGGGTTGACGTGGTCACCTGACCATACGTCGTTTTACCATATCGATACGCCGACCGAGACGGTTCGCAAGTTCCCGTTCGATTTGAAAACGGGCACGCTCGGGGAAGGTGAGGTCGTCATTGATTTCAAGAATGAGGACGGGTTCCCGGACGGCATGACGTCGGATGAAGACGGCTTTTTATGGATTGCCCACTTTGCAGGCGGGCGCGTCACGCGGTGGAATCCGGAGACGGGTGAAAAAGTGCTTGAAGTCATCGTCCCGGCGCCGAACGTCACGTCGTGTAGTTTTATCGGGGATGACTTAAAACAATTGGCGATCACGACGGCGCGCGAAGGCATGGACGACGAGGCGCTCGCCGCTCATCCGGATGCGGGTTCGGTCTTCAAGATCGATACGGACGTGAAAGGGATGCCACTTTATCGGTTTGGACGTTAAGGAGGGACGGCTATGGTGAAGCGATTGCTCGTGCGAGCGGGAATCGGATTGGCACTAGCGGCGGTGGCTCGGGTCGGGATTCAAAAGATATTGGACGACCGGGCCCGGAAAGAAGACCATACGTATCTTGAACCAAAGTGGGACGAGACGCCGAGTGTGGATGCCGATAAGGATGATGACGAGGTCGGATTGACGCAACTCGATTCGATTTACCGGGCCGAGTGGCAGGCGAACACGTATCCTCGCTCCGAGGCGGAACGGAAAGCATTAGAAGAATAACCGGTACGAAGAACATATCCAGAGCTTTTTCTTCGGCCGTCGAGGCCTCAGAAAAAGACAAATGGCCGCTAGATGGCGCCCCGACTCCTGCAGGAAAGCAACCCAACGGAGACCGAGCAGCGACGCGAGTCGCGATGCGGCTCCGGGATTCCCTGCGGAAAGCATGGGCGCCATTGAACGAGCGATTCTATTGATGTTAGTCAACAAGCTGAACACGCTCCTTTTGAGCGTGTTTTTTTTGTTGACAACGGACGTAATCCCGTTCATTATCTAAAAAGTAATGATTACGATTTAAAGGTGGTATACATCATGAAACGAATTCCGATCACAGTCTTGTCCGGATATTTAGGAAGTGGCAAGACGACGTTGCTCAATCATATGTTGAACAATCGGGATGGTAAAAAATATGCCGTCATCGTCAACGACATGAGCGAGCTGAACATCGATGAGCGATTGATTGACGGGGCAGGTTTTTCACGGACGGACGAGAAGTTGGTGGAGCTGTCTAACGGCTGCATCTGCTGCACGTTGCGAGAAGATTTACTCGAGGCGGTCAGCGAGATTGCGAACGACCGACAGCTCGACGGCATCATCATCGAGTCGTCAGGCATCTCGGAGCCGATCCCGGTCGCGCAGACGTTTACATATGCGGATGACGCCTTGGGTATCGACTTGACGAGCCGTGTGTATGTTGACGCGATGGTGACGGTCGTCGACGCGTATCGATTTTTAAAAGACTTCAACTCGGGCGAATCACTGCATGAACGGAAACAGGCTGTCGACACGGGTGATGTCCGGGAAGTCGTCGACTTGCTCGTCGATCAAGTCGAGTTTGCCGACATCATCGTCCTCAACAAGGCGGACCGGGTCACGGAACCGGAACTGCACGAGATCGAAAGTCTGTTGCGCGCGTTAAACCCGGCGGCGCGACTTCTGACAAGTACTTACGGCAACGTGCCGTTGTCCGACCTGTTAGACGTGAACTTGTTCGACTTCGACCAGGCAATGCATGCCGCCGGATGGATCCAAGAGCTCGAGACAGACGACCATACCCCTGAAACCGAAGAGTACGGCATCAGTTCGTTCGTCTATCGCCGCCGCCGTCCGTTCCACCCGGAGCGTTTACATGCGTGGATCGAACAGTTCCCGGAAGAAGTCGTCCGGGCCAAAGGTTTTTTATGGATCGCCTCACGGAACGACATCGCGTGCCTGTTCTCCCAAGCGGGGTACGCGTCGACGCTCGAACATGCCGGGCGTTGGCTCGCGACGCTTCCTGACGCGGAACGAAAGCAGATGTTCGCCGCCGAACCAGAGCTTGAGGCCGATTACATCGAGCCGTACGGCGACCGCCAGACGGAGCTCGTCTTGATCGGTCACCGAATGGACCGAGTGCGCGTCGAGCTCGAACTTGACGCCTGTCTACTGTCAGACGAAGAAATGGCGTCAGACTGGACAACGTTACGGGATACGCTTCCAGGAAACGGAATCGCGACGTTTTCATGATTTAACCGTTTACAATTCAGAATCGAACGGCTATACTTTTGCTTGCATGAACAACCGCATACATTGGACTACACTAGGGGTGCTTCGGCTGAGATGTGAGCATGGCTCCAATCCCTTATAACTCGATCCAGGTAATACTGGCGTGAGGAAGTGTGGCACTTTTTCTGATGAATTGATGATTGGATAAGTGGCCGCATTCTCATGGATGCGGCTTTTTTGTGTAACCAAATAAGGGGGGAATCATCATGAATCAACAATGTGGAACGAGCCCGATCGTCGGGTTCCGCTTTACGCTAAGCCCGATGACGTCAGAGTTCATACCGGTCATCAAAGGAGCACTCAAAGAAACTGATTTAAGCAACGTCTGGAGGCACACGGACGATGTGTCGACCGTGATTCGCGGTCGGGCCGAGCACGTGTTTGACGTCGCGAAAGCAGTCTTGTCACACGCCACAAGAACAGGGGCGCATGTGTCGATGAGCGGGACGTTCTCGGCCGGCTGTCCGGGCGACACGGTCGGGGACAATCTGCTCGACGTTTCGAGTGAGCCGGTGAACGGGCGAGCGGCTGCCCAATACGTTTCATCACAGTTCGCACTCTACCCGCTCGGTGATGACGATTACATGGACATCATCTATGAAGAGGTCGATTTCGCGAAAGCACGGGGCGTCTTTAATGACACGATGCACTATGCATCAGGGATCCACGGAGATATCGAGCCGGTGTTCGCGTTTTATGAGGCGACGTTCAACCGTGTCCGCGAGAAGTCGAGCCACGTCGTCATGACGGTCACGTTCAGTGTGAACAGTCCGTCACACGAGGGACGCATCGATGCTTAACTCATGGAAGTTGAAAGAAATCGTCTTGTTGTCGATTTTATCGGTCGTCTTTGCCGTCGTCTATTTGGCGTTCGTCCATGTGGGGAACTTGTGGGCCGGCTTGATCGGGCCGATCGCCTATGAATGGATTTTTGGGATTTGGTTCATCGTCTCGATTATTACCGCCTACATCATTCGAAAGCCAGGCGCCGCCTTTTTGTCGGAAGTGCTCGCAGCGTCGATCGAGATGATGATCGGCAATGCGATCGGTCCGCGCATCATCCTCGTCGGCATCATTCAAGGACTCGGCGCCGAAGCGGCGTTCGCACTAACCGGGTATAAGCGGTATGACTTGTGGGTGCTCATGCTCGCCGGATTCGGTGCGGCAGTGACGAGTTTCGCATATACGTACGTCATGGGAGGTCTCAGCGCGCTCAGTCCGACGTACGTGGCTTTGATGTTCGCACTACGGGCGACGAGCGGGACGCTCATCGCAGGGATCGGCGGGAAGATTTTGAGCGACTTGTTGCTTCGAACGGGTGCGCTAGAAGGATATGCCGTCACCCGGCAGAGGAAGGCACATGGTTGAGACCGAGCGTCTGGCGTTTCGTTTCCCGGGGGAAGGACGCGACGTATTGACGGATATCACACTTCGTCTTAAGGACGGCAGGACGCTCATCACCGGGGCGAGCGGGTCGGGGAAGTCGACTTTGTTCGCCTTGTTCAATCGGCTCTACCCGGACAACTGTGATGGGGTTGTGACGGGGCGATTGCATCTATTCGGTCGGTCCTATGCCACGTATCGGCCTGGTGAGGTGAATCGCCGCGTCGGGACGGTGTTTCAAGACCCGGACAGCCAGTTCGTCATGCAGACGGTCGAAGAAGAATTGATTTTCACGCTCGAAAACTTTTCGGTCGCCCGAAGCGAGATGATGGACCGTGTCTCAGCGATTTTGCACGAGTTACACTTGTCCGATTATCGCCACCGCACCATCCATGATTTATCAGGGGGCGAGAAGCAACAGATCGCCGTTGCCTGTGCCTTGATCGGATGTCCGGAATGGCTCTTACTCGACGAGCCGCTCTCACACCTCGACCCGGCGACGGCACGTCGGTTCGTTCGCTGGCTCGATAAGTCCGCACGGAACGTCAATATCGTCGTCATCGAGCATCGTCCGTACATGTGGGGCGACTTCTTTGACCGGCACCTGGAACTCGTGAACGGAAGGATCGCAGGCGATGGATCGTTCGTCGTTCAACCGGATTATACATTTACGCCGATTGAAACGACACGGGGCACAAACACATTATTTCAGATACCGAAAGTGAATCACAAAAAGTTTCAACTTGCAGCGAGCAAAATCGCAGTGGCCCCGGGGGATGTGATCGCCATCCTCGGTCGGAACGGCAGCGGCAAATCGACGTGGCTAAAAAGCCTGGCGCGGCATCACCGTGAAGTCGGGCTCGTCCCGCAATCCCCGGCGCATTTGTTTGTGACGAGTGACGTGTCGCGGGAACTAGCGTATGGACATAACCGTTCAATCGAGGACATGTTGGCACGCCTCGGGCTTGAACGTCTGCGTGACGCCCATCCACTCTCACTCAGTCACGGTCAAAAACGGAGACTCGCCATCGGGGTGATGCTTCTGTCGGGTAAACAACTGCTCGCGTTTGATGAACCGACGGCCGGTCAAGACGAGGCATCACTTCGAGCGCTCCATGCATTGATGGCTGAACGAGTCTGTGCGGGGCAGACGGTCTTGTTCGTAACGCACGATCTCAGTTTCGCCCGTGCCGCGAGCACGTATTATTTGATGGGTGACGGGAACTTGAGTGGGCCGTACGATGCGTCGATTTGGGACGACTCGGACTTATTGCGGGCCCACGGACTGTTGACGGAGGCGTTCTGATGACGTTTCACGAGATGAACCCGACAATCAAGTTCTTGACCGTGACGTGTCTCATGTTCGGTCTCGCCTTCATGTACAACCCGTGGACTCCGCTCGTCGTCTTCTTCGGCACACTCGTCCTCCAATTCATCTTTTCCGACGTGAGCTGGAAGCGATGGGGACTGTTCATGATCCCATTTTTACTGACCGCGCTCGGGACGCTTTGGACGACGCTCGTCTTCGGCAGAGAGGCGAGCGGGCAAGTCGTGTTCTCGCTCTTCGGCAATGATGTCACCGAGGAGAACGTGTTGTTGGCGGCGACACTTTCGCTTCGGGTCCTCGCCTTCACGGTCCTGTCGCTTCTGTTCACGCTGACGACGGACCCGAAGCGGTTCGTCTACAGTCTGATGCAGCAGGCGAGATTGTCCCCTAACATCGCCTATAGCGTCTTCGTCGGCTTTCGCTTTTTCCCGATTTTAAAGATCGAACTGATGCAGCTCTATGAAACGCATGCCTTACGTGGCGTGCGCCTCGACACCCGGATCGATCACGTGCGACACATCCCGAAACTCCTAATCCCGCTTCTTGCCGGCGCTATCCGTCAAGCCGAGCGGATCGCGTTCTCGATGGAGGCTCGGGGATTTACGGGTGAACATCGTTCTACGTACGAGGTGATTCCGGTCACGCGAAACGATTTTCTGTTGGCGTCACTCTTGTTCACGCTGTTCGGAGTAAGTGTATGGATCGGCGTGCGATAAAAAACAGGACGACTCATTTCGAGTCGTCCTGTTTTGTCTCTTTCAAGATCTTAAATTTCGGTTTGATCGATTCGTTATTGAACGCTTCGAGTACCGTATTTTCATTGGCCATGCGAATTTGTTGCGGTTCGCCTTTTGACGTCGTACCGATACAATACATACTCGCCTCGTGCTCGGCGAATAACGTCTTGTACAGCGTGGAATGGTGCATGAGGCGCCCAGGCGAACCCCAACCGACGATGATCATGCCGCCGCTCGTCTCGACCTCGTCGAGCGTCTCTTCCACGTAATGAAAGTTCACTTCGTCGAGTTGAGACTCGACGTAGGGTAGGTTGTCATTGATGGCGAGCGTCGGGACGAGACTGATGACGCGCATCTCGCGGATCGGTTTGTCCAAATGGTTCCGCATGAGCATGTAGGCGCGTTGAGTCGTCGTACCAGATAAAAATGCATCGCTCATCCGTGGAGAATAGATGATGACGGCACAGATCACCCCATCGACGACATCGGTGAATTCATACGTTCGCATGTAACGCTTTGTCTTGCCTTCGTTAAATATCGATTTGACTCGAATCGTCACTTCCTCGATATGCGTGTTCATGTTGTTTCCTCACTTTAACCAAGTAGTGCCGGGTCATGCCCAGCCTGCGAACCAATCGAGATACCGGATCGTATACCGGGCGACCTGCTGCGTTGTCGTCGTCGCGTCACCAGGCAGTAAAGACAGTTCGTCCTGGTACTGTTCATAAAAGGACATGACGTCTGACACGTACTGGTCACTCCGGTTATATTCAAAGATGGCGTTTTGAATCGATTCGACTGAATCATTTGTCTGCCCGCCGTGCTCGCTCAAATAGTAAGCGGCGGCATGGGCCGAGTCGACCAAACTGTGAGGATCGGCCTTGCCGTCATCATCCCCGTCTCTGCCTAAGCCGCCATATTGCTCAATCAGTGTTAAATCCGTCAGATCGACTTCGTCTTCCGGGACATCACCTTTTTGGTCGTCGGTATCGTACTGCCAACCGAGCCACGTCCGCGGCATGAATTGGAACGGTCCGATCGCGCCGACCGAAGAGCGCATCGATGAACTGTGCGAGAAGATCGTCTCGACGCGGTGGACGGCGGCGAGTAGCCGCCAATCGACGTCATAGGTGGCCGCGGCTTCCTTGTAGACGTCTTGGTGGACCGCCGGGATACCGTGGTCACCGTAGTAGGCCCGGTAGAGGGCGTTGTTCACTTTATCATGTTGACCAAACCAGCCGATTGCGCCGAGGCACAGCACGATCACAAGCATTACGCCGGTCAGTCGCAGCATCATTCGTTTCAAGATTCCGCCTCCTAGCTTTCTAGACAATACCCGAATAGTGTAGCATATAGCTAACAGGAAGGACAGGAGAGGATATAGATGCTTGAACAGGTCGTCTTTACGATTATTCTTGCGTATTTATTGATCGTACAACTATTCAACGCCCGGCTCGTGAAGCCGATGATCGAGGCGCTCGGGAGAACCCGTGTCTATGAAGAGACGATCAAGTCGGCATGGGGGCTGAGCCTGCTCTTACTAGCGCTCGTCTTCTTGTTCCAAGTCCCGCCGGAAGCGGTCGGTCTCGGGTTCGCGCCGCCGGATGGGGACGGGCGCGCCTGGCAGTATTTCTTCTTTTCGACCATAGTCATCTCAGGTCTCATCGCGTTCTATCTGCTCGTCAAGACGTCGGCTGCGTTACGGACAAAGCTTCGGCCGTTTTACGGGCTTGAGATTGAACGGTTGCTCCTTCCGCGCACGACCGACGAAGCGAGGGCGTGGGGCGCAGTATCGTTCACGGCCGGGGCGACCGAAGAGTTCATATTCCGTGGCGTCCTCCTGTATACGATTTCTTTATACACGGACGTCCCGGATGCGACGCTCGCCATCATCGGGGGTGGGCTGTTCGGTCTGGCCCATGCGTACCAGGGTCCGAAAGGGGTTGTCACGACGGGCCTTGTCGGTTTCTTGTTCGGCTATTTATATTTGGCGATGGGAATGTTGTGGCCGTTGATCATCATCCATACGTTGCTCGACTTGATTGCCGGGCCGATTCACGTCACCGACGCAAAAACTGACTGACAGCGTTCTCGTAGGCAGGTTGGTCTTTTAAGATACAATTCGTATGCTCGGCGCCGTGAATGAGTGCGAGCGCGTTCTGGCGGTTGAGTGCGTTCATCTCGACGGACATCCAGGTCGGGACAAAGTCGTCTTTCGTGCCATGGATGAACAACACTGGTGCAGTGATTGATGCGAGCGCTACTTTCGGTCGGACTTGCCGCATCGTGAACCGGGCCCGACTCCACAAGAAGTAATTGATGCCTGGCAACAACAAGTCACCCGGTAAGCGATGTAGCACGTTCAATTGGTGACGCATGAGTTGCCTCAAGTCATCAAACGGGCACTCGGCGATCAAAAAATCCACATCAGTGAGCGGTCCGGCCTGAAGAATCGTCGCGGCGCCCATCGATACGCCGTGAAGCCCGACTTGATCGACCGTCTCATGGTCACGTAACCACTCGACCCAGTCGACGATGTCATGTTTCTCGTGGTATCCGTACGAGGCGTACACCCCTTCCGACTCTCCGTGTGAGCGCAAGTCGACCGCAAGCAAGTTATAGCCGAGCCGGTGGAACATCGCCAAGTGCGGTGCCATAAAGCTGTGTGAGGCCGTATAACCGTGGACGAAAACAATCCATTTTTTATGATTGTTGTTCCGATAGACCCGTCCATACAGACGGTAGCCGTCACGAGAACGGAGGGAGACGTGCTCGAACGGCACGTCGTGATAAAAGGATTGATCTTCTTTCGTATAGGGTGCTAAGAGCATCTCGGGCGTCTTACGTTTTCCACGAGTCATCCGCTTGAACGCGTAATAACTGACGGCGTAATAGCCGGTGAACAAAGTCGCGAGACCGTACTTCCATTTTTTCTGCATATAAAACCGCTCCCTTCTTCATTATTGTACCCGAAACGAATCGTTTCGTTCACGTTCGAGTTACTAATGTCCGAGCATATGTGACCGAATTGTCTATAGAAGTGTGAACAAGGGTATTTGCCCCGTGAGTCGTTTGACATTATGCTGACGGCAGAAATGAAGGAGGCGGATGAACGTGACGCGTAAAGCGATGTATCGGATGATTCAAGCTTGTTTAATGGGGCGGACGGATTACGTGACCGAAGAGGGGATCAGCATCTATCACCGGGGGACGCACGAGACCACACATTTGTCGCCTGTACTCGATGCGTTGATCGAATGTTACTTGACCGGGACAACTCGCAGCATTCATCTGTCGCTACATACGCTCGCGGTAACCGCGGGCGTCAAACCAGATGAGGCGATGCGGGCGCTTCTGGCGTTATCCGACGTCTTCCTCGTCTCACATCATATCGAAGAGAGGCTCCTGAAGATTCGACGGATTGACATCGATGTGATGCGTACGTTATCCGTTCACATCACGTTCAGCGCCTGGTTGTCCTATCATCTCGATCTCATCCGTCATCCGGAAAGGCATCGGGTCGGTTGATGAAAACTTCAACACGCTGTCATCGATACTGAAAGAAGAGGAGCGTCATCCCTTCCGGGTCGGCGCTCCTCTTCTCATAATCAGTTAAAGTTCTTCGGTCTCCCCGATCAGAAGCGGGGTGTCCCCATGCTAGCGCCCCCGATTAAGCCGGTAGTGTGCGCGCATGTTAGAGCGTTTCGAGCTGACCGTCTCGTAGACGGAGCACCCGGTCGCACACATCAAGCATGCGCTCATCGTGGGTGATGACGATCACTCGCTTGTTCCGCTTATGCGCCGCTTCGGCGAGCCGCTCCATAACGAGGCGGCCGTTCGTATAATCGAGACTTGCTGTCGGTTCATCAGCCAACAGGAGCTTTGGGTCGTTGATGAGCGCGCGGGCCACAGCGACCCGTTGCCGTTCGCCGCCTGAGAGACGACTCGGCAACTCGTTCAATCGATGGCCGAGTCCGAAATCTGTCAACAGCTGTTTCGCGTCGCCGTCTGTGTCACTTTCCGCCTGAATGAGTGCAAGTTGTTCAATGACCGTCAAATACGGGATGAGGTGGGCGTCTTGAAAGACGAACCCGATCTCATTGAGGCGTAACTTCCGTCTCGCTTCTTCGTTGAGTGTAAATACATCGACCGTATCGAGATAGAGTGTTCCGGCATCCGGCTGTTTCAATAGCCCGAGAATTTGCAGGAGCGTACTCTTCCCGCTACCGCTCGGTCCGACGATCCCGATGCACTCACCAGGAGAGACGGTCAAGTCGATCCCAGACAAAATCGGTTGTTCATATGCGTGGTAAATGCCAGTCAGTTTCATGTCATTCGACCTCCTAAGGCGTCAGCTGCGTCGAGCCGGCGTAGTGTTTGTAGTGGCAAGATCGTCCCAAGGAGCGAGATGAGGACGAAGAGTGCGCTAAAGAGCATCACGTTCGCAAGCTCAAATTGAAATGGAATCGCTTCTGGGACGATACGTGTCGACAGCCATGTGATCAGTGACGCGACGCCGCTCGCGAAGACGACGGTGACGAACACTTGGCTGACGAGCGCTGTGCCGATCGAACGTGTCCGAATGCCGATTGCTTTTAAAATCCCGAGCTCTGGCAACTTTTGTAGCGTCACCATATAGAAGAATGCTGTCAAGATGAATGCGCCGATTACTAATAGAAAACCGCGCATCATATCGAACGTGCCTTGTTCGGCCGAATAGCCAGGAACGGACTCGATGATTTCTTGTTTCGTGTACGCGGAGAGGGACGTGTCGCCTTCTCCAAGTAAAGCAGACACGTAAGTCGGACCACCGGCCGCCTGTTGATAGGCGGCCCATGTCTCCATCGTCGTCCAGACGACCGGGGCGTGGCTGAACCGTCCATCCGTCACGCCGGCGATTGTGAAGCGATACCCACTCGTGAAATCTTCGACCGTATCTCCAACGACAAATGTCTCAAGAAAACTCGGGTCGACGAGCACTTCCCCGACGGCGAGGTCGAGTGACGGTCCAATCGACGAATTGGCCGGCAAGGCGAAAACGGTCGCATCGACTTTCGTCTCGTTCACGAACGTGAGCGGTTTGACTGCAAGGGGTGTCAAACTGTCCGTTGGCGCTTGTTCGATGAACGATCGCGTCAATTGACCTTCCGCGTCAGCGGACAAGTGAAACGTGTCTGTATCAAGTTCACGTACGGTCGCACCGTTATCATAAGCGAGCCCATCGGCGAGTCCGGTGATCAGCGTCGTCAACAAGACGATGAGCAGCGTGATCACAAAAATGAGCGAGAACCTCCGTTTTTGACGCCACATTTCTTTCAGTCCTAACTCCATAAAAAAACCTCCTTCATGTCGATGAAGGAAGCATAGCTGACGAACATGAACGGAATATGAACAAACCTAGAAGCGAACGATAAAGACGCTGCCACGCCCGAGCTCTGAAGTGACGAGGAGCTCCCCGCCGTGCAAGCGGACGATGTCATTCGAGATCGCGAGCCCGAGTCCGGTGCCGCGACTCGTCCGTGACAGATCGGCTTTATAGAAGCGTTCGAACAAGCGAGCCTTTGTCACATCGTCCATGCCGACACCTTCGTCTTGAATCGAGACGGTCGGACGTATCTCCTTATAGGCCCGAATCGTGATCATCCCGCCCTCATGTGAGGCATGAATCGCATTGGACAACAAGTTGGACCAAACTTGCGACAACAAGACGGGGTCGCCCGTGACGACGAGCGACGCATCGAGATCCGTCGTGACAGCGACTCCTTTTTGATCGAGTTCGAACGCGTGCATGCGAATCACGTCTTCGATGGAGCGGCCAATCGCGACCTCGGTCTGGAGAGACACGTTGGCCTCATCTAGACGGGCGAGCATCAACAGCTGTTTGGTCAACCCTGACAGACGTTCCGTCTCATTCCGGATGATCGTCGCATATTCTTTCGCCTCGCCTGTCGACTGATCGGCCAGAATACTCGCGTAGCCCGAGAGCGAAGTGAGCGGTGATTGGAATTCGTGCGATACGTTCGAGACGAACCGTCGCCGTTCACCTTCTGACTTTTCGAGTGAATCGACCATGAGGGCGAAACGACGTGCGAGCGTACCGATCTCATCATGACGATTGAGCGGGAGCGAACTCGGGCGCTCTCCGGAGGCGACAGAGCTCGTCGCAGCCGTGAGGATTTTAAGCGGCCGGACGAGCAGCGTGGTCGCCAAGGCGATCAAAATGAAAGCCGAAGCGGTCAGAACGGCGAAAAATAGTCCGACGAACAGATGAAGCTCACGAATTTGGGCACTCAAGTCCGGACGCAGGAAGACGGCATCATCCCCGTCAGCCCCTGCGACGTTGAAGCCGTACGTATTGATCACCTCGTTATCGAACAGACCGAGCAAAAACAAGTGGAACGGGTAATCGCGCATCCCTTCATAGGCGATGCCCGAGCGGACCGCATCGATCGTTTCGTCATCGATCGTCTCGTCCCGGAACGCTCCACCGTAACGCATGATGCGATCGTCAGGTTTGACGACGAACAGTTGGTAGCCGCTTTGAGCGAGCAACGAATAAAATGCGGTCTCGTCCTGATCGGTATGATTGTCAAAGTAGCCGCGCGCGGAACTTGCCATCTGTTCAGTCTTCGCACTATACGATGGCTGCCACCACGTGTAGTAGGCGACGTTACTGACGAGCAGGGCGATGGCACCCGACAAGAGTAAAATCATGAACACGGTCACGACGATTCTCGAATAGAGCGATCTCATGGCCTCACCTCGAGCGTGTAGCCGATGCCCCGGACAGTTCGGATTATGACCGTCTCATCGGGGAGGCGGCTGCGGAGCCGTTTGATGTGGACATCGATCGTCCGGTCGTCACCGTCAAACTCTAACCCCCATACGTTCTCGATCAGCTCGTCGCGACTGAACACGCGTCCCGGAAAGGCCGCGAGCTGATACAATAGCTCAAATTCACGTTTTGGCAGGTGAATCGTCTCTTGATTGAAGGTGAGGCGATATTCCCGGAGATTTAACGTGAGCGGCCCGGCCTTGATCAATGAGGCGGCGACTTTTTCATACCGTTTGGCCACGGCTTGAAGCCGGAATAATAGTTCTTCCGGAATGAACGGTTTTGTCATGTAGTCATCGGCGCCATGCTCGAACCCGCTCCGTTTGTCTTCCCATTCCCCGAGCGCCGTCAGCAAAATGACGGGGATGTCCACGAGTTCCTTCAAACGATGACACAACTGTCGCCCGTCCATCCCGGGCAACATGATGTCAATGACAGCGGCGTCGGCCGGGTTCGATAAAAATAATTGCTCAGCCACGTGTCCGTCCATGGCGACCGACACGTGATGCCCGGCCTGCCGCAGCGTCCCCTCAATGAGGCGCAAGATGGCCGGGTCGTCTTCTACGATCAATACGTGCATATCCCTCTTCCTTTCCATATGGCGACCACGGTGAAAACAGGTGGCCTCGGGTAATCCGAAGCCACCTGTCCAAATACGGTCACGTCGCTTTCGTCAATTCGGCGTGAAGTGATCGCAGCGCCCGTAAAAAGGCGTCTTTAAAGTATTTGTCTTCTTTGACTTCGAGAGTCTCGACGGCGGCCGCGTCACCAGCGCTTGCTTTGACGAGCAAGTTGACGACCGTATTCCAGCGTTTCACATGTTCCGGTCGAGGATGGTTCAACGCTTGGGTCAGTGTGAACCAATACGGCTGGTCGCGTCGTTGTAGCGTGGCGATCATTTGTTTGGCCGTCTTCGCTTCGTCTTCGGTCGGCAGGGTCGCCGTATCAAACCAGCCGAGCAGTCCCGCGCTCATCGCCTCGAACTGGACCGACATGTCGGCGTCAATCGGTTCGCGCCCGAACTCGGAAATATTGACGAAAACGAGCCGGTCTTTGCGGTCGAGATGAGTGATCCAGCCTTTGACGGATTTAAGTTTGTCTTTTTCTTTCGACTGGGCTTTGATCGTGTACCCGTTCAATTTACCGATATAGATGCGGAATTGCCCGCGGTCGAGTTGTTTGTCGACCTTGAATTCGACATCTTGTCCGATCGTGAACGGCGAGTTTTGCTTGTTTAACGTCTCACCTTTCTTCAATTCCGGACGTCTGACGATGTAACGGAGCGCTTCCTGCTCGGTCCGGTCGTCGAGCGTCCATAGGTTATGAGGCGTAACATTTTTAAAGCGATGGCGGCGTACGAAAATGTACTGGTCGAGCGCCTCGACGGCGTCCGCGGCAGGACGTTTTCCGGACAAGTAGTCGTCTGCGATGTCGCGAAGCGTCAGCGACTCGAGTCGGTCGATATGTCCGGCGTACGGGACGCTACCGACGACAAACAGGGCGGTAGCGATCAATTCGCTTTCACGAGGGGTCAAAGGGCGTTTGGCCATGGTGCACTTCCTCTCTTGATTCATATCTTTAGTATAACAAAAACAGATTTCATCATGTTGTGCGAATCGAGCCGTTGGAAAATTTGTACAGGTATACAGGATTTCGGCATTTTATTCCGAATAGTTGTTAACATAGACGGATCAGTGGAGATTGAGATGAGGTGAAGAGATGAAGCTGTCGATTGAGTCTGGGGATTATGTCGTGTTGATCGAGATCAATAAAGAAGTGTTGAAATGTACGTCGCTTGAACAAGCCGATTATGTGGACCGGGATCGCTATGAATTGGTCGGACGGATGAGTGAAAGGCTCCCGGCTGAAGTGATCGTCCCTTCGATCATCGACTATATCCGCTTTGGAAGTGGCTATATCGGTGACAATATCGTCTGGAATAAAGAGACGGAGTCATTCTTCTGTCAACAGTTTGAAACGATTGACGGTTCGCCGCTCGGTGAAGATTTAGATGGTTTTACACCGGACCCTTACCGGACGGAGTTGGCCCGGTATTATACGTACTTGACGATCGGTAAAATTATCGATTTTGAGATGGAACATCCTGATGAGCCGGACTACTGGTAAACCGTCAGAAAAATGTCACAACCTTTTTTTAAGAAAAAAGGGAAATCCGTCGTGAAATTTGAGATAATGGGTAAATCTTAGGAAGTTTGGAATGGAGCGTAAGGCGATGAAAAAAATTCTTCTACTGACGGCTTTGACGTTACTCGTGCCTTCGACTGCCGGGGCGTCTAAGCCGGTGTTGTTAGAGAAGCATGGGTACGTTGTGACAGAGCCGCGGGTCGGGAACCAATATTACATCAAGCAGACCGGTACTGATTTAGCGTGGAACACGACCCGTGGGGCATCAGACATTGTTGTCGCCTTGATCGATTCATCTGCAGACCGGAGCCATAAAGAGCTCTATAACGTACCACGAGTCGTCAATTCGATTAAAGGGCCATACAGTGTCGACTACCACGGCACGCACACGGCCGGAATCATGTCGGGGCTGCACAATAAATTTGGGATGGCCGGTCTCGCACCGAACGTCCGCTATCATTTCTATAACGTCTTCTACGGGAAGAACTCAGAGTTCACGGATTCGTGGACGGTCGCCAAAGCCGTCGACACGGCCGTTGCCAAAGGTGCGAACATCATCAATTTGTCACTCGGGGGACAGGATTATGATAAAGTGCTCGCCGACTCGATCCGCCGGGCCCGGGCGAAAGGTGTCGTCATCGTCGCCTCGTCTGGAAATGACGGCGCGAAGACTTCTTTCCCCGCCAATATGAAAGAAGTCATCGCCGTCGGAGCGGTCGATGCGAATCGCCGTGTCGCCTCGTTCAGCAACATGGATAGCCAAGTGAAAATCGTCGCACCGGGCGTGAACATTTTATCGCTCGGCGTCAAGAACAGTTTTATCTACATGGATGGGACATCGATGGCGGCGCCGATGGTCTCGTCTGGGCTTGCGCTCGTCAAGTCGGTCAATCCGTTTTTGACACCGGCTGAGATCGAGGGACTGCTTCAAAAAATGCCTCGCGTCAGCGGGAAGACGTACACCGAACTGAATACGAAGCGGTTGCTTGACGCGACGCCGCGTCCGATCACGATCACGTCACCAGCGACGTTGCGGAATCGTTATGTGACGGAGGCGAAGTTGGCGCTTTCGAACAAACCGAACTTGAAGACGTCTTATTATCTCTATCAGGGAACGCGCAAAGTGAAGACGCTGACCGCAAAAAATCCGGCGTTTACCATGTTCGCCGGTGGGGACTGGCTCCCGAGCGGGCAGTACCGTCTGACCGCGGTCGTGACGGACGGGAAATTTAAACGTTCGACGAGCCGTTCGTTCAAGTATGTGAACCCGGTCAAACCGTCCGTGGCGATCAAAGTGGCTGATGCGCAGACGTTCGAACTGACGACGACGCGCAAAGGGACCGTCACCGTGCTCGATAAAGACAATCAAGTCGTCTATGAGGCACTGCATGTACCAGGAACGTTTCCGGTTCGTAAAAGTACCACTGAAGGCCTTACCGTTCTCTTGAAACCGACCGACATCTCGGAAAAAGTCGTCTCGACGAAGTATGCCCCGGCATTACCTGTCGTCGAAGAAACAACGGACACGACGGAAGCAACATAAAAAAACGCCCGCATCTCCGACAGACGAGTCGAAAGATGCGGGCGTTTTTCATTCAATCCATTATTGGTCGATCGTGATGGCTTCACCGCTCCAGCGGATATTCGCTTCTAAGACGTTGCCGTTGTCGTCGATGTGTTCAAAACTTAGCTTCCCGTCGATGATGATTTCACATAGACCGACGCGAACGGCGTCGCTCCAAACGCGTCGCGTCTGTTTCGACGCGTCGAATAAAGGAATCGATTCAGGAAAACGTTCCTGTAAATGGGCCAAGTTATGGTGATCGAAGTGATAAGCGCGTTTAGACAATTCATTCGGTCCTTTAATGTCAAACGGCTCAAATCCTCGGACGAGTCGATTTTTACGGTAGAAGGCGAATACGCCGTTGTTCGGGTGGAGCGCTTTAATGTCATCGATCTCGATCACATAGGTCAGTCGTTGGATCCAACCTTTTTTTGCATCTTGACGCATCAAAATCCCTCCTTGTTCAATGGAACACGCCTTATTTTAGCGCTGACGCCAATGAAAATCAAGTTCGGTTTCTTAGTTGTCATCTTTGGCAATATCCGCTACAATGATTAAGTGACTATGAAGTCTGGACAATCGCGGGACGCAAGTCTTGAGGAAAGTCCATGCTCGCACAGCCTGTGATGGCTGTAGTGATCGTGCTACACGAAAAGATAAGTGTAGGCAACGCAAGTTGACGGCAGAAGAAGCACCTAAGTCCTCGGATACGGTGCAAGCTTCTTGAAAGTGCCACAGTGACGGAGTCTGTTCGGAAACGTTCAGAGTGGAACGAGGTAAACCCCACGAGCGAGAAACCCAAACTATGGTAGGGGAACTTCCTGACTGGAATCGAACGGGACGGAAGGCGCCAAGCGGCGCAGATAGATGATTGTCACTCCATCGTGCCAGGGAAACCGCTATGAGCACCGGAGTACAGAACATGGCTTACAGGGCAGCATAGTCTCAACTTACATTGACAAGGAGTTCAAGCAATCTTACTTGAGCTCCTTTTTACTTGACCATTTTACGCTTAACAATTACGAATTAGGAAAGTAGGGATCATATGGCAAAACGAAAACTGATCGCAACTGCAGCGATGGGCATCGAGGCGCTCGTTGCTAAAGAAGTACGTGACCTCGGTTACACGTGTGAAATCGAGAATGGACGCGTCTACATCGACGCCGAGATGGAGGATATTCCCCGTTTGAACATTTGGCTCAGAACGGCGGACCGCGTCAAACTTGTCGTCGCCGAGTTCAAGGCGACGACGTTCACGGAACTATTCGACGGTGTCGTCGACTTGCCTTGGACGGAGCTAATGCCGTGGGACGCCCGTTTCACCGTCGACGGACGTTCGGTCAAGTCGCAACTGTTCTCGATCCGCGACTGCCAAAAAATCACCGAGAAAGCGATCGTCGATGCGATGCAACGCGGCTACAACAAACCGGATGAATGGCTTCCGAAGACGGGTGCAGTCTATCCAATTGAAGTCGCGCTCCTGAAAGACGTGGCGACAATCACGATCGACACGTCGGGTGACGCGCTTCACCGTCGCGGCTACCGCGAGTTGCATTCGCAGGCACCGCTCAAAGAAACGATGGCCGCAGCGATGATCAAGCTGACGAACTGGAAGCCGGACATGCCGTTCTATGACGTGTTCACAGGCTCTGGGACGCTCGCGATCGAGGCCGCGCTCATCGGTCGCAATATCGCACCGGGATTAAACCGTGAATTCTGTTCGCAAGATTGGCCATGTGTACCGAAGAAAGCTTGGTACGAGGCAATCAATGAAGCGAACGAAAAAGCCGAGTGGGACAAGCCGCTCAAGATTTACGGCATCGACCTCGACCCGCGCATGGTCAAACTCGCAAAAGACAACGCCGACCTCGCCGACGTCCGTGACGCGATCACGTTCGTCCACACCGATGCGGCGGCGCTCAAGCCTACCGAGGATTACGGAATCATCATCGGTAACCCGCCTTACGGTGAGCGGTTGCAGACGGAAGACGAGATCATTGAACTGTACGAGCGGATCGGGCAACAATATGCCAAATATCCGGGCTATAGCGTCTATATGTTGACGAGTTACGAAGACTTCGAGAAAGCCTACGGCCGCCCGGCGACGAAGCGCCGCAAGCTGTATAACGGGAATATCGAGACGCAGTACTACCAGTTCTTCGGCAAACGTCCGCCGAGACGTTCAGTCGAGACGACTTCAGAAGGTAAGTAAGTCGTCATTGCTCGTAGATACAAAGAAACGCTTCTAGAGCGACTTCAGACCGTAGACACATGTCTATGGTCTTTTTTCTGTTCGGACGACAAAAACGCTTCTTATTCTTTAGAAAACGTTAAATAGGCGCCTAGCAATGTCAGTCCGAGAAGTAAAAACAAAAACCAAGGCGACATGTTTCCACCCCATGCAAGCGATCCTTCTTGTGTTGCTACGTAAGATGCAGCCTGTAAGACAGAATCAGCTAATTCATTCAATTGAAAGATTAACATGCCAAACAAAATTGTTTGCGTAATGATCAGCAAACCCACCAAGCGTTTCATATTTGAACCTCCTAAACTATATGTATGCCGTACTGACAGCAATAACTCCTAATAAGGCGGGGTTAAAAATTTGAAAATTTGTGTTCCATCCCGATTCACCATCATTCAAGAGAAACGTGAAACATTCGACTGCATATCTTATTCAACAAAAAGAAACGCTCTTCCTTTAACTAGAAAGAGCGTCGTCACGTATACTGTGAAATCGTCGTACAAAAAGTTGACTCACGCGGGGAGGTTACGTGTTATTCGCCGACCATTCCATCCCCATCATTATCCCGCATGTGCGGGTAGAGCCAGTGGTCGCTCGTGATCGGCATGCTGAAGCCGGCGTCTTTCGCTTCCTGGATCGTCACTTGCCCGTTCCCGTTTGCATCGACGCTTGATACGTCGCCAGCAGGCTCTGCAGCAGGAGCGGGAGCAGCCTCCGGTTCTGGTTCACTTTCGGTCAATCCGAGCCCGTCGTTCACCTCGTCCGGATTCACATTGTCAAACTTGTCGACGATGACGTTGCCTTTCAACGTGTACGTGTATTGATAGCTCGACGGGATTTGCGTCTCGGTATCCGGATACGTGATGATGGCCTCGAAATCGGTCGCCCCGCCCGCACTACGAATCACACTTTCCATATAAGCCTGGTCCCCGTGCCGATTGAGCGTGCTGTCTTGCGGGGTGATATTGAAGGCGTTAGAGACGCCCCCGAGCGAATCGGCGATGACATGTCCTTCATCTAGCTTGCTATGTTCGACGCCTGGGACTTTCGCCTCGTCCCAGTAGTAGCGTCCTGACGAGTTGACGTCCTCGTTCTCATCATCTTGTAGAATGATCTCGTCAGCTGTCACTTTCACGAGTTGCCCATGATCGTTCGTGAACGCCCAATACTCACGGTCTCCGAAACCGACGTCGACGACAACATTCGCCTCGCGATGTCCGGACAGATCACCACCGTCGACTTCGACACGTTCATAACCAGAGAAGCGATCGCTAGTCGGTTGTTGTTCCTCCGCTTCCGTCTCGACAGCGGATTCTTCTTGTGAATCGACCACTTCGACAGATTCCTCTGTTGAATCGGGTACATCGGACGATTCCTCTTGCGAATCGGTCACTTCAGTCGTATCATCGATAGGGGATGACACTTCTTCGGTGCTACATCCGGCCAGTAGAAACATCGCCAGAGGTAAGGCTAAATAAGTAAATCGTGCTTTCATTTAAAAACTCCTTTAATCACTTGGTACATACTTGTTCATTCTAGGAATCTTTGAATGATTATACAAGGCTTATGATTGGAAATTGTAGGATTTCTGAATATATATAACTTGAACGATTTGACTTGATCTGCTTGAAGCGTTTCAATCGTTCAGTTACAGGTTATACATACGTATACATAGTGGAGAGGAGACGTGCCATGCAGTCGTACACCATCGAATATGCGTTTCAAGACAAGGAGCAGACGACACGAACGTGTGAAGTCGAGCTTGATCGAACGCCGGACTTGAACGATAACGAGCAACTCGCTGATCTTTATCAAATCGTATCGGATGCGATTCGTAAGCCGATCACGAGTTTTGAAATTTTAGCGGTCTATTAAATGAACCATCGACCCCGGGCCGACGCTTTGGGGTTTTGTTCAGTCAATCGAAAGAGGAGTGATGTTGAAATGAAATTAGTCGTTGTTGGTTTAGGTGATGTTGCCAAGAAAGCGTACTTACCGGTCTATGCCGGGTTAGACGGGGTGGACGTTTACCTTGTCTCGCGGGATCAGGGGAAAGCGGAACAACTCGTCTGTCAATATCGATTCAGCGGTCACTTCAGAACGCTTGAGGACGTCCCGCTCGGTGAGATGGATGCGGTGTTGATCCATTCGACGACGTCAGCGCATGCCGGACAAGCCGAGTACGTCCTCCGTCAAGGTGTCCACGTCTTCATTGATAAACCGGTCACGTTCACGCTCGAGGAGACCGAACGTCTCGTCCGGCTCGCAAACGAGCACGAGGTCGAACTCGTCACCGGCTTCAACCGTCGTTTTGCGACGGCGACGGCGGCGCTCAAAGAAGTCGAGAACCCGAACCTCGTCTTGATCCAAAAGAATCGTACATATCAACCGGCGACGCTGCGTGAGTTCATCATCGAGGACTTCGTCCACGTCGTCGACACGCTCCGTTACTTGACCGGTCTCAATCCGGTCGAGGACTTGTCTGTTCGGACGCGTTATGAAGGGGATACGCTCAAGCAGCTCCAAATCAATTTCACGGCCGGCGGCGTCGAGGCGGTCGGCATCATGAACCGGGACAACGGCTGCACCGAAGAAGTGATGGAAGTGATGTCACCGGGTCTAAAACGCGTCTCTCGAGACGTCGAGCGCGTCTACGACTTTATGCCCGACGGCATGCTCGAGCGCGCCTTGAGCCCGTGGGAGTCGAATTTGACACGGCGCGGCTTTACGACGATGATCGACGCGTTTCTCAAACTGTTGAACGGGGAGCCGAACGGTTGTGTTCGCGCCGAGGACAGCTTGACGACCCATGCCCTTTGTGAACAAATACTGGACGCGGCAACACGGTGACGGAATCGTTTTTGGCGGGGCTAGACCGGGTAAGAACTCCATAAAAGGAGGGGATGCGCAGTGGATGTCCGCGAATTGGTCATGCAAGCGAACGACCTGTTATGGACGTACGTTCTTATTTTTGTATTGATTGCCGGTGGGATTTTCTTCACGATCCGGATGGGATTCGTGCAGTTTAGAATGTTGCCGGAAATGTTCAAGTTATTGTTTGTCAAAGGAATCAAACACGAGAAAGGGCAAGTGTCTTCGTTCCAGGCGTTCGCCATCGGGACGGCGGCACGGGTCGGTACCGGGAATATCGCCGGCGTCTCGACCGCGATCGCGCTCGGGGGACCTGGGGCCGTGTTTTGGATGTGGCTCATCGCCTTGATCGGCTCGGCCTCGGCTTTCGTTGAGAGCACGCTCGCCCAAGTGTACAAAGTGCATGACGGCAAGGCGTGGCGCGGCGGACCGGCCTATTACATCGAGCGGGCGCTCGGTCAACGTTGGCTCGGGATCGTCTTTGCGATTCTCATCACGTTCGCGTTTGGCTTTGCCTTTAACTCCGTGCAGGCGAACACGATCGCGCTTTCTGTCAATAACGTCTTCGCCATCGATACGGTCTGGGTTGGTGTTATCTTGGCCGTTGCGACGGGGATCGTCATCTTCGGCGGGATCCGGTCGATCTCGACGTTGTCCGGGATCATCGTCCCGATCATGGCGGGTGGATATATCTTGCTAGCGCTCTGGGTCGTGCTGACGAATCTCGACGTCGTTCCGGCCGTGTTCTCGGCCATCTTCTCAGAAGGTGTGCTCGGATTCCAAGAATTGTTCGGCGGGGCCGTCGGAGCGATGGTGCTTCAAGGCATACGGCGCGGCTTGTTCTCGAACGAGGCGGGGATGGGGTCGGCGCCGAACGCCGCCGCGACCGCCGAGGTCAGCCACCCGGTGAAGCAAGGGTTGATCCAATCGCTCAGTGTCTTCGTCGATACGCTGTTCATCTGTACGGCGACCGCGATGATCGTCTTGATCTCCGGGGGTTCCCGGTTCTGAAGACTTCCAAGGCATCGAGCTCGCGCAAGAGGCGCTACTGACGGAGATCGGACCGGTCGCGACGACGCTCATGACGATCGCCATCCTGTTGTTCGCCTTCAGCTCGATTTTAGCGAACTATTACTACGGAGAGACGAACATCGAGTTCATCTCGGAACGGAAAGTGTATATCGTCATCTATCGCATCGCCGTGCTAGGGATGATCATGTTCGGTTCGGTCCGTTCGGCCGGTCTCGTCTGGTCGATCGCCGACATCTTCATGGGGTTGATGGCGCTCGTCAACATGTACGCCATCTTCCGTCTCAGCAAAGTTGCGAAGTTGTTGCTCGACGATTACGTCGCCCAAAAACGGTCCGGACGGGATCCGGTGTTCTCGCGCGATGACGTCGACCTGCCGGGCAAGGAACATCTCGAGGCGTGGGAATCGAAGCAAGAACACATCAGTTAAGGACGAGGCAAGAATAGGCAACGACTGTCGTATTCTTGCCTTTCAAGCAACAATATTATTATTTCACATACCGTATTTATAAAAAAATAAATTAAGAAAAGAGTAGACAGCATGATACAGACGTTTAAAGTTTTATTCAAGCGCTTTTTTGCCGAACGTTTTTTCGACCAAGCCGCGATGTTGGCTTATTATTTCATCTTGTCGACGTTTCCGTTCTTACTGTTCGTCCTCGGCATTGTTGGATGGCTCCCGTTCACGAGCGGTGACGTCATCTCGGCGCTATCCCTAGTCATGCCGGAAGCGAGCTATCGACTGCTAGAAGGGAACATCGAGGCGATATTTGACGACTCGAGGCTACGTCTGGCGTCGCTCAGCATTTTGCCGGCGCTATGGATTTCGTCGATGGCGGTCCAGTCGCTCGTCCGGTCATTGAATGATGCGTATCGGCTCGTCCGTAACAAGTCGTTCTTCAGAGGGGCTCTCCAGGACATCGCCGTCACGCTTGCACTTATGTTCGTTCTGCCGTTCTCATTGGTCATCCCTGTGGCCGAGACCGCGCTGCGCGAACTGTCGACACGGATCATCTTTGTCGACGACATCGTCGCGGGATATGCACAAATATGGTTTTACTTCCGCTGGGTCGTCGGGACGCTCGTCATGTTTGGTGTCTTCCTGCTCGTCTACAAATGGCTGCCGAGCCATCGCGGGACGTTCCGTGACAGTTGGGCTGGAGCAACACTCGCTACTATCGGCATATTGACAGTTTCCAACGTCTTCAGCTACTATTCTCAATATGCCAACTACGAACAGTTTTACGGTCAGCTGGGTGCGTTTATTATCTTGTTGGTTTGGTTTTATTTGGCGGCTTCCGTCATCCTCCTTGGAGGGCTATTGAACGCGACGCTCATTGAACGAAAAGAAATTTCCGATTGACCTGCAAATGCTTGTTATCATTCAACAATTGAGGGAATGATACCGTTAAGACACATCTTTTAATCGGAGGTGGGAAACATGGATATGCAACGGCTCGTACACAATCGTCGTTTCATCGATCAAACATTGTTTTACCTCGCCTTACAATTATGGAAGTGGGTCATGTTATTACCGGTACTCTTTTATTTGGACATCTCAATGAGCACCGCTCCATTTTCGCAATACTTGATGGTCAGCATCCTGCTGTACGTCACGTTTCGTGTCATCCAATACGTGGTCGCCAGCCGGGCTTCCTTGATGGAGCTGTTAGAATTTGGCTATGCGGTCTTGTCGCTCGTGCTCGTTCTGTTTTTACTGATTGAGCTCTCCGCTTCTCCTGGTGCCATCGCTTTGATCGTCGGAGTGTTCTTGGTCCACCCGTCGTTGGCACTGCACCACTATCGTGACTTCACGGAACGGAAGTGGTTGAACAAGCAGTTCCAACTGTTCAGCCCGATGCTGCGGGAAGGTGAGATCCCCGTTCACGTGCTCGTCTTGACCGAAGATGAGATCGTGATCACGGCCGAGAGCGGTAAGGAGTTCACGTATCGACATATTTACTGGGGTGGCTTCTATTTCGAAAACGTCTCATGAAGGTGGTAAGGTGATTGAATAATATAATTGTTATCGTGTTTTGGGTTGTCACGTTCGTCGCTTTTTTTAAAGGGGCTTACGACATGTGGCGGGAGTATCGTGCCACGAAACAGAAATCGGTGCTCTACTTCCTGCTCGTCTTGATCCTCACTTGGTTTTGGTTCAATCCGTATGAATTGACCGCGCTTCATCCGTTCGTCTTAATGGCGTATTATTGGAACCGAAATCGATGGATGAGAAATGCCATGCTCGCACTCGTTCTCATCACGTTCTTCCTCCAACTTTGGGTGATGGCGGGGACGATGTACTAAAGAAGTACAACCAACAAATAAACGCTCGACCCGTGAATTGGGTCGAGCGTTTTGTATGACTTAATCTTTTCTAGCGGCAGCAAGTTCTGTTTCCATTTCACTGAACTCACGGTTGATCCGTTTTTGTTCGCGTTGGCTCGTGAACGTGCTGACGAGAACGATGGCAAGCATACTCAAGAAGAAGCCTGGCACCATCTCATAGATGACGCTCGAGAGTCCCGTGATGATCCAAAGGATGACCGTGATGGCACCGACGAGAATACCGGCGAGTGCGCCTTGGCGCGTCATCTTCGTCCAATAGAGCGACAAGAGGATCGTTGGACCGAAGGCCGAGCCGAATCCGGCCCAAGCATAACCGACGAGCGTCAAGATCGTGTTCGATGGGCTGAGCGAAATGAGTGTCGCCACGACACCGACCGTCAATACGCCGATTCGACCGGCGAGTACCATCGTTTTATCGCTTGCATCTTTGTTGAAGAACTTACGATAGAAGTCTTCAGTCAACGCCGACGACGTGACGAGCAATTGCGACGATACAGTCGACATGACGGCTGCGAGGATCGCTGCGAGCAAGAATCCGGTGATGAACGGGTGGAACAAGACGTCAGAGAAACGGATGAACACCGTCTCCGGGTCTGCTAGCGGATTGCCTTGACCACGGAAGTAGGCGATACCGACGAGGCCGGTCATGACCGCACCGATGATCGAGACGGTCATCCAGCCCATACCGATCCGACGTGCCGCTTTCAATGATTTCACATCTCTGATCGCCATAAAGCGAACGATGATGTGCGGTTGACCGAAGTAACCGAGTCCCCAAGCGAGGAGACCGATGATCCCTAGCGTTGTCGTCCCTTTAAACAAGTCGAACAGGTCGGTGTTGATCGCTGTCGCTGTGTTGACGGCGTTCGACATCCCACCGACGTCTGTCAAAGCGACGACCGGTACGAGTACGAGTGCGATGAACATGATAATTCCTTGTGCGAAGTCTGTCCAACTAACAGCAGTGAACCCACCGAAGAGCGTGTAAAGAATGACGACGCTGATCGTGGCGATGACACCAGTCTGATAGTTGATCCCGAACGAGCTTTCAAACAACTTCCCGCCGGACACAAGTCCAGCTGACGTATAGAACGTGAAGAAGATGATGATAACGGACGCTGACAGGATCCGTAGCCAGTTCGAGTGATCTCGGAACCGATTCTCTAAAAAGTCAGGAATCGTGATCGAGTCATTTGCCATCTCCGTGAAGACACGTAGACGGGGAGCGACTAACAAGTAGTTCAAGTAAGCTCCGATGACCAATCCAACGGCTAACCAAATCGCTGATAATCCTGTGGCATACATTGCCCCCGGAAGACCCATTAACATCCAACCACTCATATCCGAAGCTCCGGCTGACATGGCGGTAACACCCGGCCCCATTTTGCGGCCGCCTAACATATAATCTGATGAGTCGGTCGTTCGCTTATAAGCGACGTAACCGATCGTTAGCATCATCACGAGGTAAAGCGCGATGGATACCCATTCTTGCCATAACATTTGATTACCTCCTGTACGCTTTCAATGTTGTTCAACAGTTTTGGTTTGAAATGTGGGAAGTCTCCCATAAAGATGACGAACCCAACTGATTTTACGAACTTGTCACTAACCTTAACGGACCTTCAGAATGATTGCAAACTGTCATCTTTTCATAAAAACGGCTCTAAAGCCTATTATACCAACGGATAAACAGGCTATTTTTCACCCTAAAAGTTTAAATATTGTGACAATTAGAAATATTGAGGCAACGCCTCTGTAATCTCCTTGTAACATAAGTGACTGTTTTAAGACGAATATGCCATAAAGAAGACCTGAACCGATCAGTTCAGGTCTTCTTTATATGTAACGTTTATTCAGCCTGACGTCCGAATGCGAGTTGTTCGACGAGCCGCATCGTCGGGAACGTCTGTCCGGAACGTGCCTGCATCGTCACGAGCGCGTACTGCTTGCCTTCATGCTCCATCAAAAACACCATCGTGTAGCCCGATTCGTCGGTATAACCGGTCTTCGTCGCCTTGACGAGGTCCGAGTAGTGGATGCTGCGGCTGTTGATCGCCGACCCGAGGTGATACCACCACCGTCGCTTCATCAATCCATCTTTGTCTTCGAACTTCGCCTCGTATTCATATGTTCCGGCGATTTCGACGAGTTCGGGATACGTCCCGAACGCATAAGTGATTTTAGCCATGTCGCGTGCCGTCGTATAGTGGTCGGGGTCCGAATAGCCGTGGGCATTTTTGAAGTTCGTTCCAGTCAAGCCTAAGACGCGAGCCCGTTCATTCATCAGTTCAACGAATTCTGCCGTCGAGCCGCTCACATACTCCGCCAAGCTATTGGCGGCATCGTTGCCTGATTCGAGCAGTGTCGCGTAGAGCGCTTGGCGGACGGTCAGGCGGTCGCCGACGGCAAGATGGACGATGTGACTGTCCCAGGGGATGTCGAGCGTCGTTGCGAGAACCTCGACGACGGGGCGGTCCAGTTCGCCGGACACCGCCGCTTTCTCGTAGGCGAGCAATGCCGTCATCAGCTTGGTCGTACTGGCCGGGTATACACGTTCCTCCCCGTGTTTGTCCAACAAGACGACACCGTCCGTCAAATCAACGAACGTCATCGCCCCGACAAGAATCTGTTCCGGGTCGACGGTCAAGGTTGAACTTTCGGTCCATTCTTGCATCGGGATGTTCGGGAAAGTCGGTCCTTGTTTGACCGGCACTGTCACTGTCATCGGCGCCTTCGGACCAGGTTTCATCGGCGTTTCTTGTTTGAAGCCGATGAGTGTCGGAATGATGACGATCAAGCCGATGAGCATCAAACCGACGGTCAAGCGTCTCATTATATAGGTCTGTCTACGATGTCTACGGGTATGTTTCACTTTGCGATCGCTCCTTCATAGTTTACTTTTCTACCATAATGGATGCCGGGCAATGAAATCGTCTTCAAAATCGAGAAACAGGTCAATATTTATCGAGTGATGAAACAGAAGGGAATGGGTATACACATAAGCAGACACGTTCATTCCTAAAGGAGGTATCATCATGCATCGCTATCCATTCACGAATTCATTGTGGCGACAACACGATCGCACCCTACAGTATCCACGACTCGAGAGTTCCGTTTCTTGTGACATCGTCGTCATCGGGGCGGGGATCGCCGGACTCGTCACCGCCTATGAGCTTCAAAACCGGGGCAAGCAGGTCGTTCTGCTCGAAGCGACGGAAGTCGGCCGCGGCACGACCGGGCATACGACGGCCAAATGTTCCGTCCAGCATGGTGCCATCTATTCGAAATTGATGCAGACGTTCAATGAAGAGACGGCACGTCTTTACTATGAGTTCAACGATGAGGCGCTCGACTATTTAAAACGTCAAGTCGAAACCGGATTCGACATCGATTACGAAGTGAAAGATTCATATCTGTATACGATCGACAGTTCGAGTCAGCTCGCCTCCGAAATCGAGGCGTATCAAAAAATCGGGTTGAATGGCGGGGATGCGACGAACGAGGTCAACGCCGTCTTTCCATTCCCGGTACAACAAGCAGCCGTCATCCGCGACCAAGCCCAGATTCATCCGGTGAAATATTTGAACGAACTGGCACGTCGTTTTGTCGAAGCGGGCGGAAAGCTTTATGAGAAAACACGGGCGACGGAGATCAGCCAAAGCCCGCGTCCGATCGTCACAACATCGACCGGGCGCCGTGTCCAAGCCGATCAAGTCGTGGTCGCGACGCATTATCCGTTCAACGACATCCGTGGACTATACTTCTCGAAATTTGAGGTCGAACGGTCCTACATCGTCGCTTGCGAGACGAACGATCCCGTGCCGGACGGCATGTATTTGAGCGTCGATTCGGCGAGCCGCTCGTTCCGGACGTTCGATGACGGCGATCGCTCGTACGTCCTCGTCGGAGGGGAGGGACATCTGAGCGGTCATGTGACGGAGACGCGGACGCGCTACGACCGGTTGGAGCAGTTCGCGAATGAGGCGTTCCGCGCTAAAAAATCAAGTTTCCGTTGGTCGTCCCAAGACTTGATCACGTTGGACCATCTTCCTTACGTCGGTCAAATGTTCAGTCGTGAACCGGACGTCTTCGTTGCTACCGGATTCGCCAAATGGGGGATGACGAACGGGATCGCTTCCGGGCTGTTGCTCGCCGACCTGTTGACTGGTCACAAGAACCGGTTTACCGAACTGTTGGATCCGCTCCGTTCGAAGTTCAAACCGGCGGATGTCGGTCAGTTTTTGAAGACGAATATGGACACGGCTGCCCAATTCGTCAAAGGAACGCTCGAGAAGCCGGGCTCGCTCAATGACCTCCAACTCGACGAAGGTGGGGTCGTTCACGTCGATGGCAAGAAAGTCGGCGCTTATCGGGATCTCGACAACAACTGTCATCTCGTATCGACCCGTTGCACGCACATGGGTTGCAGCGTCAATTGGAACAACGCGGAGCGGTCTTGGGACTGTCCATGCCATGGATCACGATTTGACACGCAAGGGAACGTCCTTGAAGGTCCGGCGACGAAGCCGCTCCACTACGAGCAAAAAGCGGATGTGTCGAAAGAATAGGCATTTTTCGTCACATCGATTAAAGTAGAGAGGTAAGGAAACAACTGTCATAGGGGTGGGAATCAGATGGAAATTACAAAGCAATGGCGTGAACATTTCAAACAGTTACGTGCGTTCGATGAGGCGATCTCGCTACTATATTGGGACATGCGGACACAGATGCCGGAACAGTCGGCCCCGCTTCGTGCCGAGACGATCGGTTACTTGTCGACAGAGGCGTTCAAACGTCAGACGAGCGATTCGTTCGCGGAACTGCTCGCCGAGATGACAGCGACCGAAGAGTTGACACCGACCGAGGTCCGCTCGGTCGCCGTGGCGAAGACGCAATATGAACGGAACGCCAAGATCCCTCCGGCGGAGTATCAGGCCTACGTGACACTTGTCTCTGAAGCCGAGACGGCATGGGAAAAGGCGAAAGACAAGAACGATTGGGGCACATTCGCTCCGTATTTAGAAAAAATCGTCGCGTTCCAGCGTAAGTTCGCCGATTATTTCGGATATGAGACGCATCCGTACGATGCGTTGCTCTATGATTACGAACCGGGTATGACCGTCGAACAACTCGACGAATTGTTCCAGACGTTACGGGACGAGCTCGTCCCGTTGATCCGTCAATTGAAGTCGAGCAAGCATGAACTCGACTGGTCGATGGAGGCGGCGGTGCAAGAACAGATCTGTCACGATTGGATGCGGGTCGTCGATTATGACTTGTCCCGCGGTCGTCTCGACGCGACCGTGCATCCGTTCGAGATCACGATCAACCGCCGCGACGTGCGGATCACGACGAAGTATGATGAGTCGGACTTCCGCAACGCCCTATTCGGGACGATGCACGAGGCGGGCCACGCGACGTACGAGCAACAGATCGACGAGGCGCTCGACGAGATCGGACTCGGGGGAGGGGCATCGATGGGTATCCACGAGTCACAGTCGCTCTTCTTTGAAAACTTCGTCGGGCGCAGCGAGGCGTTTTTACGTAGCGTCTATCCACGGCTACAAGAACGACATCCGGCGTTTCAAGATATCGACTTCGATACGTTCTATGCGGGCGTGAACGAGGCGAAGCCATCGCTCATCCGGATCGAGGCGGATGAACTGACGTATAGCCTCCATATCATCATCCGCTACGAGCTTGAGAAGGCACTCATCCAAGGCGATTTGACCGTCGCCGAGCTGCCGAGCGCTTGGAACGAGAAATATCGAGAGTACTTAGGCGTCGAGGTGCCGAATGATGCGAAAGGCGTATTGCAAGACGTCCATTGGGCCGGCGGGTCGTTCGGCTACTTCCCAAGCTATGCGCTCGGATTGATTTATGCGGCGCAGTTGACCGAGACGCTCAAATCGGAGCGCTCCGACTTTGAGACGTTAGTGCATGAAGGCGAGTTCGGTCCGATCAAACAGTGGCTCGAGACGAACGTCCATCGCCACGGTAAGTCGCTCACCCCGAACGAGCTGATCAAGCAAGTGACCGGAGGCGATATCTCGGTACGTCCGCTCGTCCGCTATTTGACGAAAAAATACGTCACCGGGTAAGGAGTCTTCAGATGAAGCTATTCGCGCACCGCGGGGTGATGAACCAATTCCCGGAGAACACGATGGCGGCGTTTCGCGCAGCGCTCGCCGCCCATGCCGACGGGATTGAAACGGACGTCCATTTGACGAAAGACGGTCGCCTCGTCTTGATTCACGATGAGACGATCGACCGGACGACAGACGGGTCGGGCCGTATTGCCGAGATGACGTTGTCCGAGCTCGGACGATATAACGCCGGTGTCTTATTCGACCTCGAGGAGCGCATCCCGTCACTAGACGACCTGTTAAACTTAGTAAAAGGAACGGGCGTCTGTCTCAACCTTGAAGTGAAGACCGACATCGACCGGTACGAGGGGATCGAAGACCGGCTCGTCGAGACGCTGCGAGCCCATCGATTCCCGGCCGACCGCGTCCTGTTCTCTTCCTTCAATCATGAGACGCTCTACCGGTTGAAGCGGTTAGCTCCCGAGTACGAGTTTGCCGCGCTCATCGCCCAACCGCTGTTCGACTTGGCAGGTTACTTGAACGAGCTCGGGGCGACAGGCGTGCATCCAAGTGTCCGAACGATGACCGATGACGAGATCAAGCTCATTCAACAGAACGGTGTCAAGGTCCGTCCGTACACGGTCAAGACGATCGAACAGCTGAAACGGTTCCAACGGCTCGGTGTCGATGCGGTTTTCGTCAACGATATCGAATGGGCTCGAGCACATTCAACCCCGTAACGACATGTTACGGGGTTTTTAAATTTATGGAAACGGGAAGGAAGACTATGTAAAGAAAACGGTAACAGCCAAATGTGCCGAACGGCATATTCAAAGCACACCGTCATCTTTACGCCGTCGTCCTGTTGTCTTAAGTTTAAGATGTCACCAGCTACATAGCAATCAGATGTAGCACACTATGCAGCATCGCATCAAACTTGTCGTATGCAGTCGATCGGTCAACCCAAGCAAAAAAGGAGGAAATTTCACATGAAGAAATTGATGTCTTTACTTGGTACACTTGCTCTAGCGTTCGCGTTCATCCTGCCAGTCAGTGCAGATGGACACGAGAACGCGATGGTCCGTGTGCTCCACGCTTCGCCTGACGCCCCTGCGGTGGACGTCTATGTCAACGGTGAAGTCGCAGTCGAAGGCGCGGAGTTCAAAGCGCTTACGGATTACTTGACACTACCGGCTGGTGACTACAACGTCGAAATCAAACCAGCAGGCGACACTGAGACAGTCGTCGTCGCAGCCGACCTTTCAATCGAAGCTGGTAAATTCTACACAGCGGCAGCGATTGGTCAACTTGCAAACATCGAGATCGCAGCGATGGAAGATGACGCCAACTTTGAAGAAGGCAAATCAAAAGTCCGCGTCGCTCACTTTGCACCTGACGCACCTGCAGTCGATGTAGCTCCAAAAGGTGGAGATCCACTCTTCTCAAACCTCGAGTTCAAAACAGTCAGTGATTACGGTACACTCGATGCTGGAACATACGATCTTGAAGTTCGCCCAGCTGGCGCGACTGACGTCGTAAAAGCACTTGATGGCGTCGCCCTCGAAGGCGGTAAAAACTATACGGCATTCGCAATCGGACTTCTTGAAGGGGAGCCTGCTTTCGAAGTACTCCTCGCAGCTGATGGTGGAGAAATGGCCGGAGCTCCTGAGACAGGTCAAGGTGGTCTCGCTCAGACAGCTTCAATGAACTGGTTGTTCGCAGCAGCAGTACTTGGTGCAGCAGCAGCTGGCTTCTACGTGTTTCGTCGTCAGAAACAAGACGCCTAAGCTACTTTTGATCGGAACGTTCTCGTTCCTCATGGTAGCACCAGTAGCGGACGCCCCGGACATGGATGCGAAACTTTCAACTGTCGGATTCGCAGACCCGCTCGTGTTGGCCGCCACTGAAATCGATCGTCAGTCCTTTCACACCGAGACGTTCGTTCCGAAACGACTGAAGATTCCGTCTATTGACGTCGATACTGTCATCCAGCCGGTCGGTAAAGACCGATACGACCGGATGGACACACCGACTGAAGCAGACGAGGTCGGCTGGTATCGTCACGGGGCGAAAGCAGGATCGAAAGGCAACGTCGTCTTATCCGGACATTTAGATGATTTACAAGGCCCGGCCATTTTCGCTAATCTTGATCAGATACGACTTGGAGAGCAGGTGACCCTCCAGCGTAACAAGCAAGTGATCGAATATGAGGTCGTGTCAGTCGAACGGTACCGGGTCGAAGATGTTCCTCTCGCCTCGATTTTCGCGGCGACACAATCGGTTCGTCTTCAACTCATCACGTGTGCGGGTCCTTACGACCCAGAGCATGGGTATCGAGACCGGATCGTCGTCACGGCGATTGTTAAAGCATAAAATGCTCTCTGCTCGGGATGGTTGTCATCCCGAGCTTTTTAATGTTTAATAAACTGTCGGACAATTGATTGAAGAAGTTGATGGGAGACTTAACTAAGCGTGCTCAAAAGAAAACACATCGCAAATACAGGGCTATTTATTATTTTCTGGTTAATCGGTTATGAAAGCACGGGGAGCGGCAGCGGCAGTTTCTTACTTGCGATCGGCATATATTTGACTTGGCAGTTCGTGTTAGGTCGTGACTCAGTGAAAGAGAAACGGGAACTGAGTAAGAAAATGAGAGAAATGCGTCTCCATAACGAGCAAGACTTGTTTTTTGAAGAGCACCGAAGATGGAATGAAAAGATGAGGGCGCGTGAACAGGCAGCCGATCAGGCGCGGCTAGGTGAATGAATCGGATATCTAAAACAAGCAACAGGTCCCGATGATTCGGGACCTGTTGCTTGTTTTAAGTCGTATTCACTATAAAGTCTGGTTCGCCTTAGGCGTCCATGCGGTCGAGCAACTTCGAGAGAAGGACCAATTCTTCGTCCGAAAAATCGCCGAACACGTCCATCAAGTACTCGATTTTCATGTGTTCGAGCGTTTCGAACAAGACACGGCCTTCCTCTGTCGCTTGAAGTTCGACGACACGACGGTCGCGATCGCTGCGTTCGCGCGAGATCAAGCCTTTTTTCGTCAACTCATCAGCAAGGGCCGTGATCATCGAGGCCGAGAATTGAAACTCATTCGACAAAGCCGAGGCGATTTGTGGACTATTTTGACAGAGCGATCGGAGGATGAAGAATTCGTTACGCGTCAAGTATTGCGAAAACATCGAGCGGAGGTTCTTTTTCACTCCGCGGTAGTTCATGCGAATCCCACGCTCAGCGTCTGCGACGAGCTGGCGACGGGATGCCGTGTGTACAGGTGTTGTCATCCTCGAAAGTCCCTTCTATAAAAAATCATTATTTGCATATATTTCAGTACATAAAAACATTCTACAACAAAAACATGAAGTCTGTAAAGTTATGATGGCTCTTCGTGGATACGCAATTCTTGAATGATTTCGTCGTAATGCTTCAAGTCCGGATAAAACCGACGGAAGAAGAATTCAATCTGTTGATCATCGCCTTCCGCGAGCAGTTTGGCGAGAACGGCATAGACGACACCCATCCCTTGACGCGGCAGCAACGAGGACGGCAGTAGCGTCGCACATTGAACGGCTCGATTGAAGTAACGATCGAGCGTATCCCTCAAATCTTGGAACGTTCGGATCTCGGCATAATGGAACATGCGCGTCAGCTCGACGATGGTCGACAAGTCGGTCTCGAGTAGCCAGTCGCTTTGGAAGATGGCGTTATCAAGCTTCTCGACGGTGACGTCGTTGGCGATATAGTAGTTCAAGTTATCGCGGGTGATCGTGACTTTCTCCGGTGACTCGACGATCCGTTCGACCGTCTCTTGTTCGAACGTGCGCAACTGTTTGCGAATATTGACGAACTCCGAGTCCGCGATCTCGAGCAGTCCGGCGACACGGCTGAAGCTGCGCTTAATCTCTGGTGGGACCGCGTTCGGGTTCTTATAACCTAAATCGTGCTCGATCTCGGCCCAGGCGTGCTGGAGGATCGAGCGGACTTGGATCTCGGCCTCTTTCTCCTCGAAACGTCGGTATTCACCGAGGGCGAGCCGTTTATCGCTCAATCCGACGACGTAATGGACGGACAGGTATCCGAACTCGTTCGGGTCGAGCAACGTCGACTTGTCGATCGACTGCTCGCGGTCGATTCGAAACTCTTCTTCAAGAATGTGGGCGACGGCGCGGACGTCATCATGAAAATAAGTGACGATCCGGATTCCGGCCAAATCTTGGACGTCACGCAGCGACCGGTACTGGTACGGCTTGCGGGACAGTTTCGCATATAGGCTCTCGGCTTCTTTCGCTCGGGCGACGATCGAGTGGAACTGGATCCCGGCATCGTCCAACAGTTCGCTCAGCAGCGACTTCAGCTTGGCGGCGAATGCCTCATAGTCCTCTTTCTCATTCATATAGTCGAGCATGATTGTGTTCATATCCTGTCTCGGCATCTCAATCACTCCTTGTCTCATTCTTCTTATTATATCATCAATGAAAACTTGATAGCACGGCGGTACTTCCCGGTTGATATGATACAATACGTCAGAGAAAAAGGGGAAGGAAGATGACTATGAAAGTGTCGCATACGTTCAAATCGCCCGAGCGCGAGAAACTTGAAATCATTTCGGGCTTGTTGCAACAGGCCGGTTACAAAGTCTCGAAGCTCAGTTCGCAATCAGAACTGTTCAGTCTGAAAGTCGGACGGGAAGGGGTGGAGACCGAAGCCGAGGAGCGACAGCGCATCCAAGGGCTTGTCGACCACTTCGAGATCGAGGGTTGGTCTTACACGATACATTGACCTCTTGTTAATAAAACGATTCGTCCAATCGGGTTTTATGACTCACTTTTCGGGAATAGTATATTATTCGATTTTAGAAAGCGAACGTTTAGGAGGATGAAAGATGTTAGAAACGAGAATTGTGCCAGATATGACTTCGGTCGACCATGAAGTGAACGGGATGGTGTCGGGCGGATGCGTCAATGAGAGCATTTACTTATTTGCCAAAGATGAAGAATTGACGATTCGACTCGCTGCCGAAGCGGGTGTCCAGCCTTACCGCATCACCGAAAAAGGCATGTGGGAATCACTCGTGTCAAAATTCACGAAAAACTCGGATGACCGCCTTGACCAACTCGAGAGCCTCGGGCTGACGAAGCAGATGGTCGAATCACTTGAAAGTGAGATTCAGGACGGTAAAATCGTTCTCGTTTGCGACAAAAGTTGAATGACCATTTTAAAACGGACCTGACAAATTTGTCAGGTCCGTTTTTTGATGTCACTTCGTATCGTAGTAGGCATCGACGATCCGGCGGAGCGACCGTTCATCCAAATCAAGCGGCTTATAGCCGGCATCGGCCAAAAGTTGCTTCGTATTTTGATCATTGAAGACGATATTACGATTCAAATAAGGATTGAACACTTTCACCATCTCATTGAACGTGTGCTCAACGTTGCTGAGCTTTGAGGATTGAGTCTCGGTGATCTTGAGATGCGGGAACGCGAGCGCCTGCTTCATGTACTCGAGCATCGTCTCGTTCCGGGGCGGGGCATCGTTCGTCACGTTGTAAATCGTGTTCGGGCGGGCGTGCTCGATGGCGGCGAGCAACACATCGGCCACGTAATCGACCGGGACGAGGTTAGACGTACCGGTCTCCGAGCCGAGCAGACGGATCGGTTCGGCCGGGGCACCTCGACGCTCGAGGCGGCGCTTGAACACCTCGAGGGCGCGCATGTAACCGTACATTGTGAACTTCGAGTCGGCTTCCCCGGTTTTCGAGTCGCCGACGATGATGGCCGGCCGGAAAATGGAGACGGCGAGGTCGTGTCGGGCCGCCCAGACTTCGCGTTCGGCATGGGCCTTGCTCTCCTCATACGGATTATGGAACGGCTGGTCCGTCGCATATAGCGTCTCATCGCCTGCTTCACGAGCCCCGAGCGTGTAGGCCGTACTGACATGGAAGAAGCGGGGGCAGTGCAACGCCTTCGTCAAAGCGAGGGCCTGTCTCGTCCCCGTCAAGTTCGTATCGAACAGCTCCTCGCGCAATTCTTCGTCGAATTTGACGAGCGCCGCCATGTGGAGCACCAAATCGAATTGATCAACGTTTGATTGGATAAACGCCTCGTCCGCTCCAAGGAGCGGAGCCGTCAAATCACCGGCGAGCACGTCGATCGAACGAAGTTCACTCTTCGTAAACATCGCCGTCACTTTCTGTGGCGTTCGGGCCAAGACGCAAAGTCGATGTCCTCGGGCAATCAGTTCGCGGGCGAGCCGCCCTCCTAAAAATCCGGTCGCACCGGTCATAAAAATATTCACAGCGTTCTTCCTCTCTGTTCAGTCTCTACCCATCATACCAAGCGTTACGAGAATGAGCCACTTCGAACTCAGATTTTTATAGCAGCATCAACGGTCTACGCGGTCCGCCGCGAGTAAAACAAACGCGCGAGCAGGACAGCGCTCTTCCTTCCCGAGGAGCGTGCTCATCGATGTCAAGACGCTAAAATCGAAAGAATAGGGGTTTAACTTTTTAAAAAGTAGGTTATGACTTAAGGAGAAGCGTACGTATGGTACGTCATGACAGTGATGACCTGTCAAATAAATTAAGTGAGGTTTTTAAGAATCATGGCAAATCTATTCGGAACTGATAAGGACGGCAATAGGAAGAAGCAAGAAGAGATTGAAAAAACGGTCCAAGAGAAAGGGATTACGCAAATCCACATGTATTTCTCTGACGTGATCGGAGACTTGAAGCTGTTGACTCTTTCTGCAAAGCTGTTGCCGGAAGTTTTTGAAGGGAAGACGATGTTCGACGGCTCGTCAATCGCCGGTTTTTCTTCTATCAAAAACTCAGACCTATTCTTGAGACCGGATTTAGATCGACCACGCTACGAACAAGACGGTGACGAGAGCATACTCGCTTTCTTCTGTGACGTCTGCACACCAGACGGCGAACGTTACGAGTTCGACCCGCGCAACGTGTTGAAAGACGCGTTAGAGCGCGCTGCCCGTGACGGTTACTCCATCTTCGTAGGGGCCGAACCAGAATTCTTCATCTTTGACGAAAACGGCGAGTTTTATGACGAGGCCGGTTACTTCTCGACACGTTCAGAAGATAAAGGCTACGAAGTACGTCAACATATCGCCAACCGCTTGAGCGAGGTCGGCTTCAACATCGAAGCGGTCCACCACGAGGTCGCACCGGCCCAACACGAGATCGGTATCAAGTACGACACCGCCTTGCATACGGCGGACAACATCCAGTTCTTCAAGGAAGTCGTCCAGCTCGCGGCACAGGAAAAAGGGGCTAAAGTATCGTTCTTGCCAAAACCGCTCCGTGACGTCAACGGATCAGGGATGCACTTGAACATCTCGGTCTGGAACAACGACAAAGACGGCAACCCGGTCGATAACGCCTTTGAAGAGCCGGAGTCTGACTACGGTCTCTCGCACACGGCCCGCCACTTCATCGAAGGGATCTTGAAGCATGCCCGGGCGACGGCCATCTTCACGAACCCGCTCCCGGAATCATATGAGCGCCTCGTCCCAGGGTTCGAGGCACCGGTCAACATTTGTTGGAGCCCGTCGAACCGTAGCTCGATGATCCGCATCCCAGCTTCACGCGGCAGCGCGACACGCGTCGAGGTCCGTAACCCAGACCCGAGCGCGAACCCGTACTTGGCACTTGCGGCGCTCATCTACGCCGGTCTTGAAGGGATCGAGCACAAGATCGAGCCGTCGGCACCGAACGAGGACGACTTGTTCGAGTACTCGGCGAAACAGATCGAGAGCCAAGGCATCTCGTCGCTCCCGGCGACGTTCCATGAGTCGATCCAAGCATTGAAGCAAGACCGTTTCCACGACTACTTCAACCACGACATGATCGACCGTTACTTGTCGCTCATCCAAGTCCGTAAGTAATCCGATAAATAATAAAACGCCATTCCTCGCGCGAGGAATGGCGTTTTTTTGACTTAATGGATACCGCGCATATACTTTTTGATGACCGGGGCCAGCGCGAACAAGATCATGCTGAGCACGATCGCCACTCCGCCGATGATCCCGAAGTAGAGCATCTCGTTCTCTGGCGAGTAGAACCGGACGAGCTGGGCGTTGATCCCTTGTGCCGCCGCGTTCGACAAGAACCACAGCGACATCGTCTGGGCCGAGAAGGCGGCCGGGGCGAGTTTCGTCGTCGCCGACAGACCGACCGGAGACAGACTGAGCTCACCGAGGACGATGATGAAGTAACTGAGGACGAGCCAGAGCGGGTTGACGAGCGTGTCCGGTCCACCGAAGTAGGCCGGCAGCAAGATCACGAGGAAGCTCAAACCGGCGAACAAGATCCCGAAAGCGAACTTCGTCGGGATGCTCGGCTCACGATCACCGAGCCGCACCCATAGCCACGCGAACACGGGAGCGAGCATGATGATGAACAACGGATTCAACGACTGGAACCAGGCCGGTGACAGCGTGAATCCTAAAAATTCAAGATCGGTCCGCTTATCGGCATAGCTTGCCAAAATCGTCGCGCCCTGTTCTTGAATCGCCCAGAACATGACCGAGGCGATGAAGAGCGGGATATAGGCGATGATGCGTGATCGCTCGACTTCTGTCGTTTTCGGGCTTCGGTACATGACGATGAAGTAGATCGTCGGGATGGCGATCCCGAACACACCGACGAGTCCGATGAACGTGTTGATCGTGAACAAGCCTTGCGGGATCAAAATCGCGAGCAGACCACCGATAAGGATGACGGCCAATGTTGTGTATTTGATCGCATTCTTCTTTTCAGACGCCGTCAACGGGTTCGGCACGTAAGACCCGGCGAGGCCGAGGTTGCCTTTTTTCGTGAGGAGGAAGACGACGAGACCGATGAACATCCCGACCGCAGCCAGGGCGAAGCCCCAATGGAAGCCGTAGCTCTTTTGAACGCCACCGACGATCAAAGGCGAGATGAAGGCACCGAGGTTGATCCCCATGTAGAAGATACTGAACCCGGCGTCACGGCGACGGTCCGTCTCGTGATACAAGTCACCGACGATGCTTGAGACGTTCGGTTTCAACAGACCCGTACCGATGACGATCAATCCCATTGAAATGAACAAGAACGTGAGACTGCCTGGGATCGACAAGACGATATGACCGAGCATGATGAACACACCACCGAAAAATACGGCCCGGGACGTCCCGAAGACGCGGTCGGCGAGCCATCCCCCGATGACTCCTGACATGTAGACGAGCGCGCCGTACACGGACATGATTGACAAGGCGACCTTCTGGTCGAGACCGAGACCGCCTTCCGATACCTCGTAATACATGTAGAAGACGAGGATGGCCCGCATCCCGTAATACGAGAAGCGCTCCCAAAATTCAGTGAAGAACAACGTGAACAAGCCTTTCGGCTGTCCGAAAAATCCTTTTTGTGGCACACTGTCCACAATTTTCTGTTTATCGATCCTTTCCATGAAAGATCCCTCCTTGACCGTATTATCATAAGAAGAATCATTATGTTTGTAAAGGAAAAATAAAGGTGAAGTTCAAATTTTAACAGATTTGAAACGAAACAAAAATCCACCTAAACCAAGTTGTTTTAGGTGGATTGAACAATTAAGCGGTCTTTTGCCTGGCTTCTTCAGCGCTAACATATTTTCCGAGACGCCAATAGATGAGACCCGACAAACAACTTGCCGCCCCGACAAGGATGAGGGCGATGTGCCCGGCGCGTTGGTCGAGGAACAGGCTGGCCATGAGCGGTGCGGTCACGCCGCCGATCAACCATTGGATGCTGGCGGCCCCGTTATAGGCACCGCGCATGTTCTCGGGGGCGATCATGGCGATGAACGTCTGTTGGACGGGCGACATGATCATCTCGCCGAGCGTATAGAACGCGTATACGGCGAGCAGGATACCGACGAGGACGAGGTACGGGGTACCGAGCGTATAGAGGAGCCGCGGCACGACCGCAATCAACATCATCCCGATCCCGAAAATCGTCGCCCCGACCAGCATGACGTTGCCGAACGGTTTGCGCCCGAGTTTTGAGGCGATCGGGAATTGGAACAAGACGACCATGATGCCGTTCAAGGCGAGCAGATAGGCGAACGGGTTCTCGCGGTCGGTGAACGACGGCATCGACTCTTTCAAGAACAGCGGCAACATGCTCTCGACCAGCGAGAAGCCCATCGAGATGAAGACGCCGGCGAAGATGAAGACGAGAAAGACTTTGTCGTTGTAAAAGACGCGCAAGACGTCACGGTTCGACGGTGTGTCCTGCCCGGTCGTCTCAGGGAGCGACTCGCGGATGAAGCGTCCGAGAACGAGCGCATACAAGGCAAAGACGAACGCTGCCGTGAAGAAGATGTACTGTCTGTCGATGAACAAGACGGCACTCCCGAGAAGGGGACCGAACGCCGCGCCGATGTTATGCCCCATCCGTAGCAGACCGAACGCCTCGTTCATCTGTTCCGGCTCGGTCACGTCGGCGACCATCGCGCTCGCTGCCGGGTGGAACAGCGAGTTCGTCAAGCCGAGCATCGCGTTCAAGAGCAGGAGCGGCCAAAACGTTTCCGCGAAAGCGAAACCGATGAGGGCGACCGCATCACCGAGGATGGCGGTCATCATGACCGGTTTTCGGCCGTACAGGTCGGCCAGACGACCGCCGACGACCGAGCCGATGAGCGCCATGATCGGTCCGGTCGCCAAGATGACGCCGACTTGGACGTAGCTGTCGAGCTTGTCGCTGTAATAGAGGACGAGGAACGGGGCGATCATGAACATCATGACACCGGTGATCGTCTCGCCGAGGAAGCGAATCCAAATGTTACGGTCGAGCCGTTTGAGTGATTGAATCATGCGTTTCACCTGCTTCTACAAAATAAAAGGGACGAAGGATGCACGGAGGCATACTCGTCCCTACTTGCTTATGTACGCCTCGGAAGACAGGCGGGTGACTACAGTTCATGAAACGGAAGACCCCGACCTGTCAGTATGAAATTGGATACGATGTGGCTGCGTCATGACTGACATGGCGGGTCCTCCTTTCTGTAAGTTTACTCTTCTTTTCAACTGTATGACAGATTATTGAAATGTGTCAACATATTTTGACTTGCGTCATAACAGTTCATTTAAATTCTTTCGGGTGAGCCGATAATCGATCAACCGGGACAAGACGACTTGAATCATCGCGGTCACGGGTACGCTGATGAACATCCCGACGAGGCCGAACAGGCTCCCCCCGATGATGATCGATGTGATGACCCAGAACGGGGTGATCCCGACGCTGTCGCCGAGAATTTTCGGCCCGAGCCAAAGTCCGTCGAACTGTTGCAGCAAGAAAATGAACAACAAGACGAGCAGGGCCGTGAACGGGTCGTAGAAGTAGGTGATGATGAACGCCGGGATCATCCCTAAGAGCGGTCCGACGTATGGGATGAAGTTCAGCACCCCGATGATGACACCGAGCAAGAGCGCGTAAGGTGCACCGATGATCAAGAGCCCGATGACAGCCATCACGCCGATGATGAGACAGTCGAGCGACTTTCCGATGATGTAGCGTTTAAAGATATAGTCCATCTCTTGGAAGATGTCGATCGTCGTCTTCGCCGAAGCGACCGGGAACATCGCATACAGCAGACGCTTGAACATCCGGGCGAACACTTCCTTGTCTTTCAACAAGTAGATCGAGATGACGATCCCGATCAGCAAGTTGATCAACGTCATCGTGAAGCTCGATACGTAACCGACCGAAGACACGACGGCCGTCTCGACCCATCCGGAATACCGTTCCTCGAACCGATTGAAGTCGATGGCCTGGGCAAGCGTCGCATTATACTCCTCGACATACGTTTTCAGCTGCCCGAGAAAGCCGTCGATTTGGCGAATGTAAAACGGGAGCTCCTCGATGAGAGAGGCGACACTCGAATAGATGCGTGGGAACAGCGTCACCGCTGACACGACGAGGATCCCAATGAACGTGACGTAGACGATCAACAAGCCTTGATAACGCTTCAAGTGGAACCGCTCTTCTATATAGGATAGGACGGTGTTGAGGAGCAGCGCGATGGCAATCCCCATTATGATCGGCGTCAACAGCTGAAACGCATACTGCAGGACCCGAGAAATCGTGTCCGGCTCGCTGATGACTTTCCATAGGACGAGCAGGATCAGTCCGATCACGCTCAACTTCCATATTAACTGACGGTTTAGTTCCAATGGTCTATCCCCTCATGCTGTAAATTTTGCAGAATAACGTTCACCTTTTACTATGAACGTTTTTTTACCGGGATTCAATAGCGGTAAGGAATTTTTGAAATAAGGATTGACAAGGTTGGTAACGTTTGGTTTACTAAATGACATATTACAGAAATTATCAATTGCATATAAAAACACTTTCTATCAAGAGAAGCGGAGGGACTGGCCCGATGAAGCTTCAGCAACAGATTGTTTCAATACTGTGCTAATTCCAGCAAGGTGACCTTGAGAGATGGAAAGGTGGTTGTTTGAATACGTCCGTATCTCGACACCCCTTTCCGCGGAAAGGGGTGTTTTTGCATAGGAGGACTATTCATGACAGACAGACGCTCGAAGCTACTTAAAACGTTACCACCCCAGCATTTCGTCGGACTCGCCGCCGAAGTCGCCGCACTCGAGCGTTCAGGCCGCGACGTCATCCGGCTCGGCCAAGGGACGCCCGACTTGCCGACACCGGCCTCGATCTGCGAGGCGCTGCAGACGGCCCTGCTCGACCCGGCGACGCACCAATACGGACCGTTCCGGGGACAGACGCGCCTGAAGCAAGCGGTCGCGACATTCTACCAGACCGAATACGGCGTCGCGCTCGATGCCGAGACCGAAGTGGCCATCTTGATCGGCAGCAAGTCGGGACTCATCACGCTCCCGCAATGTGTGCTCGAACCAGGTGACGGCATGTTGCTACCGAACCCGGGCTATCCGGACTACATCTCGGGGGCACGTCTCGCCGGAGCGGTCGTCCACGACCTCGTCCTCCGGGAAGAGAACGGCTATCTTCCTGATTACGAGACGCTCGATCCGCAGGGGGCGCGACTCATGTATTTGAACTACCCGAGCAATCCGACCGGCGCCGTCGCGTCGCCCGCGTTCTTTGACGACACGGTCCGGTTCGCGAATAAGCATGACCTCATGGTCGTCCACGACTTCGCCTACGGCAGCATCGGTTTCGACGGTCACGTCCCGCCGAGCTTCCTGCAGGCGCCGGGTGCGAAAGACATCGGCATCGAGGTGTATACGATGTCGAAGGCGTTCAACATGTCCGGCTGGCGGGTCGCTTTCGCCGTCGGCAACCGCGACATCATCGAGGCGATCAACACGTACCAGGACCACGTCCATGTGAGCGTGTTCTCGGCCATCCAAGAGGCGGCCATCGCCGCGCTCGAGTCACCGCGTTCGCTCCGGGACGACTTGTCACGGTTGTATGAGGCCCGCCGCGACCGGCTCGTCGACGGGTTACGTCAGGCCGGATGGGACATCACGGCCCCGAGTGGCTCGTTCTTCGTCTGGGCGAAAGTGCCGGACGGGGACGCCAAATCGTTCTCCCATAAGCTGCTCCACGAGGCAGGGGTCGCCGTGACGCCGGGCTATTTCTTCGGCTCAGAAGGCGAGCGGTACGTCCGGTTCGGGCTCGTCTCCGCCGAGCCGAAGATCGACGAGGCCGTCGAGCGGATCGAGAAACTGTTTGCGACGTATGAAGAGGTCCGGGCATGATCCGCCAAGCCGTGCTCGAGTACGACCATGCGGATGACGCGCTCGAGCGGCTCGATGAATTGATCGATGGCCGTCGTGCTCACGTGCTGCGCGGACAGAACGGTTTTGACGTCGTCAAGCGCGTCCTGCCAGCGATCACTGCCTATCCGACATCGCTGTTCGGCGGCGAATGCACGGACGCTGAGGTCGAACGGCTCCGTTTGAAAAATGTGGACGTCCTCATTGCCATCGGTGGGGGTAAGCTCGTCGACACGGCGAAACTCGTCGCTTACCGGCAAGGTGTCCCGCTGATCGTCATCCCGACGCTCGCCTCGAACTGTGCCGCCTTCACGCCGCTCAGCGTCATCTATGACGAGCAAGGGGCATACGTCCGCTACGACGTGTTCCGCGTCGTCATCGAGCGGGTCATCGTCGACGCAAGGGTCGTGACCGACTCGCCGTACGACTACTTCCGGGCCGGCGTCATCGACACGGTCGCCAAGTTTTACGAGGCCCGCTATTTGAGCGGCGACAGTTCGCCTGACGCCGGCGTCAACACCGGTCTCGCCTTGGCCGAGCAATGCGGCCGGCTCGTCGAACTCGACTTGAGTGAGTCCAGTTTCACCGCGTATGGGCCAGAGACCCGGTTCGCGGTCGATCACATCCTCGCCGTCGGCGGCGCCGTCGGTGGTTTCGGGGACGCCGGGACACGCGTTGCCGTCGCCCACGCCGTTCACAACGCGCTCAGCCGCTTCGAGTCGACCCACCCGTTCTTACATGGCGACAAGGTCGGATTCGGCCTCCTTGTCCAAGAACGGTTGCGTGGCTCGTCTGACGCCCCATATTTAGAGGCGTGGCTCGCCAGGATCGGCGCGCCGACGTCACTTGAGACGCTCGGACTCGTGCCGGCCGACATACCGCAACTGGTCGACGCGGTCCGGGTCGAGACCGAGTTGCAACGTTCACCCGTAACGCTCGATATTGACTATTTGAAAATAATTTTTGAAAATTTAGTATTTTCTGTTTACAAATAAAAGAATTAAAAGTAAGATGATAACAATTAAATAAGACCGATAGCTTATCAAGAGTGGTGGAGGGACTGGCCCTATGAAACCCGGCAACCAGATCGTAATGATCATGGTGCTAATTCCAACAGACGAAACGTCTGGGAGATGAGCGTGTCCGACTGTCTTTGACTTGTCGTGCCCGCCACTCTTTATGAGTAGCGGGCTTTTATTTTGGAGGAGGAATCATTCATGAACATCAAACAGAAAACAGTACTCGCAGGAACATCTCTACTCGCGGCCATCGCCTTGTCGGCGTGCGGCCAATCGGACGCGAGCGAATCGCTCAGCACAGAAGCCCTCACGATCGGCGTGACGGGTGGGCCGCACCAGCAGATCGCCGAGAAAGTAAAAGAACTCGCGGCCGAGGATGGCCTCGAGCTCGACATCAAGGTGTTCAACGACTACAACACGCCGAACACCGCACTCGACGAAGGCAGTCTCGACGTGAACAGTTACCAGACGCTGTCGTTCCTCGAGCTGCAGAAGGCGGACAAAGGCTATAAGATCGACGACGTGTTCAAGACGGTCGCTTTCCCGATGGGGCTCTATTCGGACAAGCTGACGGACATCAAGGAGTTGAAGGAGGGCGATAAAGTCGCCGTCCCGAACGACCCGGCGAACGAACTTCGGGCGCTGCGCCTGTATGAGACGGCCGGACTCATCACCTTGAAAGAAGGATTGACGGACAAGGCGACGAAACGTGACATCGCCGAGAACCCGCTCAACCTCGAATTCATCGAGCTCGAGGCGTCACAGCTCCCGACCCAGCTCCCGGAAGTCGCGCTCGCGGCCATCAACACGAACTTCGCGATGGGTGCCGGCCTATCGATCAATGAGGACGCGTTGTTCCATGAAGACACGGTCGACAACCCGTACCCGAACTACGTCGTCGTCCGTACCGACAACAAAGACGATGAAGTCGTCGAGACACTCAAATCTTACTACCACTCGGACGAGGTCCGGACGTTCATCGAAGAGACGTTCGACGGCTCGATCGTCCCGGCGTTTTAAGGAGGCACTATGATCGCACTCAAACAGATCTCAAAAACGTTCACGGTGAACAAAGGGACCGTCACGGCACTCGACGACGTCTCGCTGACGATTGAAAAAGGTGAGATCTTCGGCATCATCGGACGGAGCGGCGCCGGCAAGAGCACGCTAATCCGCATGATCAATCTGCTCGAACGGCCGACGTCAGGTCAAGTCGAGATCGAGGGACAAGACATCACGACGCTCGACAAAAAAGGGTTATCAAAGCTCCGTCACCGCATCGGGATGATCTTCCAGCACTATAACCTGCTGAAGACGGCGACCGTCGAAGACAACGTCGCCATCCCGCTCCGCCTAGAAGGACTCGATAAACGCTCGATCAGCGAGCGGGTCGACAAGTATCTCAATATCGTCGGACTGACCGATCACCGTAAACATTACCCGGAGCAACTCTCCGGCGGCCAGAAACAGCGCGTCGCCATCGCCCGGGCCTTGGCGCACGAGCCGGACATCCTGCTCAGTGACGAGGCGACGAGCGCGCTCGACCCGGAGACGACCGAGTCGATCCTCGATCTGTTGCTCGAGATCAACCGCGAGCTCGGTCTGACGATTTTCTTGATCACCCATGAGATGGAAGTCATCGAGCGCATCTGTGACCGGGTCGCCGTCATCGACGCCGGCAAGATCGTCGAAGAAGGCGACGTCCTCGACGTCTTCTCGGACCCGCAGCATCCGACGACGCGCCGCTTCTTGAAAGCGAACCTCGACGTCCCGAAAGAAGTCGTCGACGTGTTGAGCTCGCACGGGACGCTCGTCAACTTGTCGTTCATCGGTCACCAGACCGAACAGGCCGTCCTCGCCGAGCTGACGAAACGGTTCGGCCTGCTGCCGAACATCATCGGGGGCGGGATCAAAAAGCTGAAAGGCGGTCTCGTCGGCAACTTGCTCGTCCATCTCGACGGGGACCGGGCACAGACCGACCAAGCCGTCCGCTACCTTGAAGCGAGCGGCGTCAAAGTAAAGGAGGTGACGAACCATGCTGCAGTTTTGGGAAAAATGGGGTGACTTGATTTGGACGGGCACGATCCAGACGCTGACGATGACCGGCATCGCGCTCGTCATCTCGACACTGATCGGCTTGCCGCTCGGGACGCTCCTCGTCTTGACGCGGCCGAATGGACGGCTCGCGAACCGTTACTTTTACGGGGCATTGTCGAGCGTGATCAACGTCGTCCGCTCGATCCCGTTCATCATTCTGCTATTCTTCATCTTGCCGTTCACCCGTTTCATCATGGGGACGACGATCGGCGTCCAAGGCGTGCTGTTGCCGCTCATCGTCTTCACGGCGCCATACATCGCCCGTTTGATGGAGTCGGCACTGCTCGAAGTCGATCGCGGCGTCGTCGAGGCGTACGAGGCGATGGGCATCTCGACGCGTAAGATCATCTGGTACGTATTGATCCGTGAGGCGCGGTCGTCGATCGTGCTCGGTCTGACGATCGCGACGATCGGTCTGATCGGTGCGACGGCGATGGCGGGTCTCGTCGGTGCGGGCGGACTCGGAGATATCGCCTATCAGTACGGGCATCTCCGGTTCGAGCCGGAAGTCATGTACGTGACGATCTTCGTCTTGATCCTGCTCGTGCAGTCGATCCAATCGTTCGGCAACCGCTTGGCGGCCCGGCTAAAGAAAGCCTGACAAAAGAGCGTCGCAAAATTTGCGGCGCTCTTACTGTTTGTCTAATAGTCGTTTCAAGTCGGCGATCCGGTTATGCCGGGGGATGAACGTCCGGATCTCTTTCTCGCTGAACCCGATCTGGATCCGGTTGTCATCGACGACGATCGGACTCTTCAAGATCTGCGGATGCGTCGCGACAAAACTGTACAGTTCGCGGAGCGACATCTCGTCGAGCTGGTCGGCCGCTTGTTTGTAGACACTTTTTTGGACAGACAAGAGATCGGTCGTCCCGTTTTCGGTGAGCCGGAGCATCTCCTTGAACTCGGTGAACGACATTCCTTGGTCGGTCAATTTCTTCTCGATGAACGGGATATTCTGTTCGCGTAACCAATCGAGCGTCTTGCGGGAAGAACTGCAGCTTGTATGCGTGAATACGGTGACCGTCACGACAACCACTTCTCCTTTTCCTAAGGTTGGATTACTTTATTGTCTCTCGATTATACGGGTTCGGCGTAGAATATGTTTCAAATCACATATACTTTTTTCGAAATCGTCGGAACGATTCGTTTCAAGCGAGTTCGGGTACATGACGAGAGAGACAACAAACAAGGAGGGGCTTACATGTTTGATTATACGGTGAAGACGGATCAGTCGGTCGAAGCAGTGGTCGAGAAGTTGAAAGCGACGCTCAAGGACGAAGCGTTCGGCGTGCTGTGGGATTTCGACTTGAGTGATACGCTCAAAGAGAAAGGTGAAGCCATCGACGGGGACTATCGTATCCTCGAAGTGTGCAACCCGAAAGAGGCCAAGAAAGTCATCACGGCGCACCGTGAGGGCGGCTACTTCCTGCCGTGCAAGCTCGCCGTCTTCACGAAAGACGGGGCGACCCACGTCGGCATGCCGAAACCGACGAAACTGATCGAATTGATCGAGGACGAGTCGCTCCAGTCCATCGCACTGGATGTCGAGACGAGACTGACACGCGCCATCGATAACAGCATCTAATCGATTCATCGCACCCGTCCAATTTCATGGGCGGGTTTTTCATACCCTCTCCAAAGTAATATAATGGTAAAATTGGAGATAATAAAATTCAAGGGGCGGATAATTTGAAAAAGTTAGTCGGTTTACTTGTAATATCCACGAGCTTGTTGGCCGGGTGTGGTGAAGAGAAACAAGACGTCGTGAACTTGTCGTATGTCGACGCCCATTGGACCGTCAGCAAATATTCACTAGAACAACCAGTGGTGCTCGAATCGGCCGGTGAGACGCTCGCGGCCTGCACTGGGGACTTGACGACCGAGTTGAAGGGCGACCTGACTGTGTTCGATACGGTCGTGGCGAGCCGCCATCCGATGACGGACACGGGTTGGGAATATGGATTTAAAGCCGTGACATACATACAAGGGGACGAAAATTATGCGATGTGTCGGGATATGGCCTCACCACATTATTCAGTGGAAATGGTCGATGCATTCCCGGAGTTCGTCGATTTGACTGCGGGTCATTCGATTCGGCACTATCCGTCTGTCCGTCCAGCAGACGAAGCCGCTCGCCTCGCCGTGCAAAATGCTGATGAATTGACAGAGGCCGGGAATGAAATCGAGCCGTTTCCCGATACGGTCATGGCGTTTTCTCCTGCGATCCACGGAGAGATCGAATTGACCGTCGGGGATCGGCCGAGCCAATTCCCTTTGTTCGCGTTCGAACCGATGATGGCGGATGTGGAAGATGTCAAATTAGCCATTGGCTATGATTCGCGTGACGCCAAACCATACGTGTTATTACTACTTGCTGACCTTTACGTTTCGGTCAGTCCGTTACATACAATCAATGATCCAACGAAAGAAGAACCGACGTATGACGACCTCGTCGTCAAGAGACTCCCGCTTGACACGGAACTCGTGCCGAATAAGACCTATCCGTTATATGAGTTCAGTTACACCCGCGACGGAGAAGCGGTGACCGAGACAGCAAGCATCACATATCGTGCCGCAAAGCTGTTGTCCACTGATGAACGAAAGACGCTCGAGACACATCCTAACGAGGAGTATATGCCGATTGTGACCGGGCCGCTCGTGTATCTCCATCAGGAACCGTTTGACAACGAATCGACAGTATCCTATCCCGCTGTGTTGCGTGCGGCCGGCAACGAGATGGATGATCTGATTCAAGCAATCGATTCCGCCGAGCCGACGAAACGTGTAGGCGATCAGGGCGACTATCCGCTTCTAACGATCGTCGACGGGCTCAAAGGTCAGGAATTCAAGGTGACTTATAAACAGCGATCGAAGAAACTGGATATCTACGTGACGGACCAATCTACTGAGGAAACGTATAAACTGACGAGCGAAGGGGCGGAGACGTTCTTGTCCTACTTCCCCGACTTGAAGAAGAAACCGAAGAATTGAGGTGAACTGATGAAAAAGTTCGGATTAGGAATCTGTCTATCGCTATTCGTTTTGGCTGCAGGATGCGCCCGGGACCAAGAAGTAGTCCGATATGATGTTGTCGAGGCCCATTGGACGGCAGAGCACATCACACATGACCTTGAAGTGCAGGCAATCAAGGCCAAGGACATGTTGACCTATTGTGAACAAGGCGAGTTACTCAACGATATCGAGGAGGACCATCTATCCTTACTTGGCGTGACGTTTGCAAGCCGAATGCCTTTCACTGAGCCCGATACTGAAACATACGCCTTCAATGAGACATCGTTCGTCGAAGGTGATGCCGTTTACGCGCTGTGTAAGTCGGACCACGTTGAGGGATATCGGGCGGTCAAGCTGGATGCAAGACCGGAGTTTTTGAAAGACGAGACCGCACGCGAGATCTCGTTGCTACCTAGCGTAGTAAGCGGGACAGAAGAAATTCGGGAAAGGTTATCACGGGAAGAAGCGATCCATCCTTACGGGCAAGACCTGACCATTCGTCCATTCTTGGATAGTCTTTATACGATCTTGCCCGGTTTCAACGGGTCCATCGAGTTTGGAATCGGGGACGACGGGGTCTTCACACCGTATTTAAATTTTGCTCCTTACGTGGTCAGGGAGGACACTCATGTGGCGCTAGGATATGGCACGAAGACGAAGACGCCATACATGTTAATGTCGGATGACGGGATTCACTATGGACAGTATTCGTTGAACGATGGCGAATTACTGGACGGAGTCGACAACTTAAATGTCCGGACGCTTCTTGAAGGCGGTACGCTCGAACCGCTCGAACCGTTTCCGTTATACGAATTAACCTACGAGTCAAACGGTCAAAAGATGACGAAGACGATCTCGATCCGATTCAAACCGAATCCATTCATCACGGAGCCGACCGATACCGATGCCGTCTCGATCGGTTATGTCCATAAATACCCGTACCATCCCAGTGTCCCGTTTTACTATCCGGACGCGGTCAGCATCGAGGGGCAAGGCTATGAACGATTGACCGAGGCGCTCGAGACGGGGACACCTTCGACCAAGAATGGGGAAGCAGGAGAGTACATGTATTTGACGCTGCTGAAAGGAAATCGTGGTCAACAGTTCGAGTTGAGTTACCACAAACGTTCGCAGAAAGTTGATGTCTTTGTGAAAGATATGAACACGGACGAACAGTTCAAGTTGTCGAGTGAAGGTGCGAAAATATTCCATGAACTTTTTCCCAGTGCAGTGGAGTAAGCAGAGCGTTTGGTTTGATGAGACTTCGGCTGCAGCGACGATTGGCGGTGTCGATGAATCCGCCAGACGCGCGCAACTGACCGAAGAATCGACAACTATGTAGAAGCAAATCTTTTTACAAGATCAGCACCGTCAGTTTCACGAAAAGGTCCGAATGGGACTCCTGTAAACGAGGAGTTCTTTTTTTGCGATTCATTGTCTGATAACCTGTGATGAAGTTGGTAAATACTTCAAACTCAAGATATTGACTTACTATTAAAAACGGCGCTAGTCAGGACTTTTGTCACAAGTTACACTTGAATTCGATTGTACTAACAAAGGAAAAATGTCCTAAAATAACTCAAATTATAAAGGTGGGAATTATCGGAATGATTGAAACAAGAGATGTCAGCCTATCGTCACCAGACGTGCTTCGCGCCATCGAAGCGAACATGGCGATGATTCGATTTGACCGCCAGCGCCGTGTCGTCGATGTGAACGACGCCTTCGCCAAGGCGATGAAATACAAACGCGATGAGATGGTCGGGATGCAGCACCATCTGTTCTGTACGCCGAGCTTCGTCAACAGTACGGACTATCAAGCGTTTTGGAACAAGTTGTTCGACGGGTTCAGCTCGGCCGACAAGATCGAGCGCGTCGACGCCCGGGGCGACTCGATTTGGCTCGAGGCGACGTATATGCCAATCTATGAGGGGGATGACGTCATCGGTGTCGTCAAGATCGCCTCGGACATCACCGAGCGGCAACAGACGATCGAACGATACGCCCGCACGTTCCGTGATATGGCCGAGAATCTTGATGACCGGGCCCGCCGTGGCATGGAGGAGAGCCTACATTTGAAGCAGACGATCGAGCGGCTCGAGTCGGACGCATCGGTAAACTTGAAGACGCTCGGCAACCTTCAAGACCAAGCGGCAGAGATCACGAAAATCGCCAGCACGATCAAAGAGATCGCGGCCCAGACGAACCTGTTGTCACTGAACGCCGCCATCGAGGCGGCGCGGGCAGGTGAACACGGCCTCGGCTTCAACGTCGTCGCGACCGAGGTCCGTAATTTGTCTCGTCTCGTCGAGCGCGCCGTCATCGAGGTCAGGGCCAACACCGAGGGGATGAACAAAGAGCTCGCCTCGATCGTCGACGGCGTCTCACGATCGAACGAAGACATTCATGCGAGTGTCAACATCATGGAAGCGACGCTCGAACGCTTCGGGAAGATCGAGCAGTCGGCCCAGTCATTGAACGGGACGGCCGAACAGTTCACTTCGGCGATCTGACGAAAAAACCAATTGAAGGAACCGCCACCGTCGTCGGTGGCGAGTCCGCTCAATTGGTTTTTTTGACGACGAGCGTATGGCCGTATTGTTTCAACCAGGCCATCGCACCATCGACGTCCGGATAAACAGAGGATAAAGTCGACCAAAACAATTTGGAATGGTCGAAATGGACGAGATGCGTCCATTCATGGGCGATGACGTAATCCATCACCTCAACCGGCGCGAGCATGAGCCGGACGTTGATCGAGATCGTCCCGCGCGAGCTGCACGAGCCCCAGCGCGTCTTTTGATGGCCGATGCGGATGCGCGCGGCGCTCACCCCGAGCAGACGTTCATAGTGGGGCGCCCGCCCGGTGACATAAGTGAGCGCCTCGTCGCGGAGCCACGCCTCGTAGGCAGCCCCTATCCTAGACTCGTCCCACCGGTCCGGGCACCGGAAAGCTGTACCGTCGTAGTCGAAGGCGTCAACGGTGTTCGTGCGCACGAGCGACACGGTCTCACCTCGATAACGGAGCCGGTCGTTCGGCAATGACGGGGCTTTAGGTAATGCCGCGAGCCGGTCTTCGATCCAGTCCGCATGCTGTTTTAAGATCGTCTCGACGACCCGGTTCGACAGTCGGGCCGGGATGCGGAGCTCGATCCCTTCGGCCGTTATGTAGAAAGCCGCTTTCTTCCGCCGTTTATGGCGGATAATGCGTACGCTCATCGTTGTCACCTCCAAACACTGTTCTCGGTCGATTATAGCCGACGTCTCGAAAATCCGCCACGCTTTTGACGACCAGTGGCTTCAATTTTTGTTACAGTAGGGACAGGAGGGATCACTATGAAATCAATCTTACATCAACCGCTTGACCGAGTCGGCACCGACTCGGTGAAATGGGACGGCCTCGAGCGCTGGTTCCATGTGAAGTCTGACGTACTGCCGCTCTGGGTGGCCGATATCGATATCCGGACGGCACCTTCGATCTCGGAAGCGCTCGCGGCGCGTGCGGCGACCGGAGAGTTCGGCTATACGATGTTCGCGAAAGAAGCCCAGGAAGCCGTCAGCTCTTGGTACGGACGGAGACACGGACTCGACATCACCCCCGAACATGTATTGTTCTCGAGCGGGGTCGTGCCCGGACTGACCCACATCGTCGAGGCGTTGACGAAGGAAGGGGACGGGATCGTCATCCAATCACCGGTCTATCCACCATTCCATGAACTCGTGACCGGATTGAAACGCGTTGTGCGTGACGCCCCGCTCAAACAAGTCGATGGCAAGTATGAGATGGATTTTGACGCCCTCGAACACGCAATGCGACAGGCGAAACTGTTTTTGCTCTGTTCACCGCATAATCCGGTCGGTCGCGTCTGGACAGAGTCCGAGCTCGCGCGCGTCGTCGAGTTGGCGAGAACGTACGACGTCATCATCGTCGCCGACGAGATCCATGCCGATTTGACGTATCCGTCGCAGCATCATACGGCGATCAACCGACTCGACGACCGGGTCATCACGGTGAGCGCCCCGTCGAAGGCGTTCAACATCGCCGGCCTGTTCGCGTCGTACATCATCTGTCCGGATGACGCCTGGCGCAAACGGATCATCCAAGTCCAAAACAAACACCACGTCCTACCGACACCGTTCGCCAATACGGCCATCATCGCCGCCTACACAGACGTCCGGGCGGAACGATGGCTCGACCAGCTGACGGCCGAGCTCGAGGAACAAGCCACCTATGTCGTCGAGCGCCTGAATGCCGAGTTACCCCGGCTGACGTGCTTCATGCCGGAGGCGAGTTACTTGTTATGGATCGATTTCGCCGCGCTCGGCCTTGAGCCCGAAGCTCGGAAGAAATGGCTCCACGAGGAGGTGCGGGTCTTCTTGTCACCGGGTGTTCCGTTCGGGGCGTCGGCGTCGACGTTCGAGCGTCTCAACTTCGGTACATCCCGGACGATCGTTGACGAGGCGCTCGGACGGATCAAGACCCATTCCGATGGAAAAGCGTTTGTATGAAACGAGAAACGGGAAAAATTTCAGAACGAGTCAGTCAAGATGACGTGGCGACAGAAAGCGAGTGAGGCAGATGGAGACGATCAATTGGAAGAAGAAGATGGAGGAGCAGCTGAGGCGTAGCGGGTTTACGCTAGAGGTTGAGAATATGGCCAACATCGGAATGACGGAGATCCACGCGTCCTCGTCGCCGTTGATCTCTTATCCGCTCCGCATCCGGCTGTATGTGCGCATGGGCTGGCTCATGTGTACCGTCGATGCGACGACGGTCGACCGGAGCGAGGACCACCCGTTGTTCGAGCGGATGATCGCAGCGGTGTTCGAACGGATCGTCCGGCACCTCTACCACGCCTACGACTTCCACGTCTTGACCTATATCGGAAACACCGGCAACTATATCGCCCCGAAAGACTCGGATACGGGGGAAATCGTCCGATTGCTCGCCCAAATCTGGAACGACCGCTCGTACTTGCATCTCGAGACGTATGAGGAGTTCCCGGCGCTGTACGTGACACCTCCTTGGGCGCATCAGGCGTACGCCATCGAGAGCACTGATGACGAGTGGATCATCTATGCGGGGCGCAGCGGCCGTCAAGCGACCGACTACCGGGCCGATGGGGTCGAATTGCGCCCCCACCGTCTCGCCGAAGGGGACCTGTTCTTTCCGGTCGACCGGATCTCGAAACAGCACGGACCGTTGGCGCTCGCCGAATGGCTCCGGCTCGAGCGCAGGGAAGTCGAAGACTTCATGCTCGCGTTCATGCGAACGATCCGGAAGTTTGACCCGTCGTTCGGGTTCGCCTGGGGCGGGACGGACACGTTCTTTCACGGCGTACCGGTCGAACCGTACGCCCAAGTGCTTCGGCTCGAGAGCGGGAAGCGCCGTTATCGGGTCATGAACAACTCGGCGAAGCGGTTGTTCGCGGTCGCCGACGACCCGGTCGTCTGTCTGAAAGAAGTCGAGCAGACGTTGCGCACGGTCCGTTTGCCCGAGAACCGGGTCTCGGCCCTCGGACAGCTCGTCATGGGAGTGTGGCAGCAGTTCGAGTCCGATGAGTCGACCTACATTCAAGAAGTCGCTTATCGCGGCATCTCCAAGTTTCAAATCGAAGAGAAGATCGGCCACGCGCTCTCGAACCAGCAACGGATCCGCTGGGTCGAGAAGACAGACTCTCACCAGTCGATCATCGAGTACGCCCATCTTCGGATCTCGTTCCCGAAACGTCCTCCCGGTATCGTCACAGTCGAACCGATCGAATCCACTTATGAAAGAGGTGCTCTATGAGAATCGTCGATGCACGCGCCATGTCAATCAGCCACGAAGACTTGATCGCCGTCACTGAGTCGTCTGTGTACTACCGTGAGAAGACGGGGGAGACGAGCTTTTCCATCTTTCGGTACGATGAAGCGGATGGCACCATCACGCAAATGAATCGCCGCGTCTTCGAAGACTATGGCCTATCAAAACTGTTCATCAGCACCGACCGTGTCTACTTTTTGAACGAGACCCCGGACCGGACCGGGGTCGTGAGCACGGAACTGATTGCGTTCGACTACCGTACAGGTGATGAAGAAGTGTTGACGACGTTCGAGAAACGGGGCAACAGCACGTTATATTGGGTGCTCGCCGACCGTTACTTCCTCTTTTTGACGAGTTATGACACGACAGACGAAGCGTGGTTGTTCGACGCCGAGACGTCCCGCGAAGAACGCATCCGTGACGAGCGGCTCGTCGGACATGCCGGGCGCTTCCGTGAACTGTATTTGTTCACGACGGAGCTCGAAGGCGTGTCTTACATCGTATGTAACGCACGGTTGGACGAGTTTGATTACTATGACGCGCTCGAATCGGGACGCATCTCACCCGATGACCCGATCGACCATTCCGAAGCGATTCTCATCTGTCCGCTCGACGAAGCGGTCGAGGCCGTTTGGTCGAAAGCGGACGAGATCCCGTTCGATGATTTGATCCGGTTGCAAGGGGAGGGGGACACGGTCCAGTATCTCGGGGAGCGTGACAAAAAACTCCGGTTTGCGGCGTTCATCGACGCAGCCAATGAGGAGACGGTGTACGAACTGGCGGCACCGGACGTTCTGCACGAGCTCGCCGTCGTCGACTGGGGTGCCTATGAGCCGATCGATTTCACGTATGACGACGTCAGTTCGACCATCTTCATCAAGGTCGAAGAATCGATGGAGCATACCGAGTTGATCGATGCGACGACCGGGGCGAGATTTTTGGACACGGCACCGTTCGAACGGGTGCTCGACGCGAACTACTTCATCCACGAATCGGCCGATGGGCGCAACGGCGGGGTCAGCATCTTCAACTTGGAGGCGAACGAGCGACAGGCGTTCGAAGACGCCTATTATACGGTACTCGACGAGACGATCGTCATCTTGTCGACGAAACAACTGTAAAAGCACGGCCCTCTACGAATCGAGGGCCGTGCTTTTACAGTATGGTTTACATAACATATTATCGTAAACCGGATAACGCTTGTTTTTTCTTCTCGTCACCGATATGGGCATAGACTTGCGTCGTCGCCACCGACTCGTGACCGAGAAGTTGTTGGATCGTCAAGACGTCGACCCCGCTCATCGCCAACCGGGAAGCGAACGTGTGGCGAAGTTTGTGTGGCGTGACCTGCTTGTGGGTCAAGAACGGGAGATACGGTTTCAACCGGTCGATGTGTCCTTTGAGCAGATGTTGCACCGTCCTGACCGAGATGCGTCTTCCTTTATCGGAACGGAACAGCGGCCCGGTCCCGTCTTGGCGATGGTCAAGCAGCAACGGCTCGAGCGGGGAGGCGAGCGGGATGACCCGCTCTTTGTTCCCTTTCCCGATGACACGGATCGTCCCGGTCGCGAGGTCGATGTCACTCCAGTCGAGACCGACGAGTTCGGAGACGCGCATCCCGGTCAGTCCGAGCAGCTGAATGATCAGAAAATCACGGTCGCGGTTCCGTTCGTACCAGCTCGCCTCGCGGTCGGACATGCCGACGTTGCTGCGGACGAGCGTCGAGAAGTCGAGCCACTCGTGTTCCGTCAAATAGACCGGGTTCCGTTTGGCGCGCTTTGGACGCTCGACCGCTTGGAACGGGTTGTGTGACGCGATCCCGGACTCGATCAAGAAGTTGAACAACGACTGCATCGTCGACAACTTTCGGTTGATGACGCTCGGGGCGTTATCGAGCTCGAGCGCGAGATAGGACGCGTAGGCATCCGCGCCCGCATAATCGAGTTCGACGAACGAGGCGAGGTCGACCGTGGTTGGGTCGACCTCGGATGCGCTCGCGGCCTCGACCCACCGGAAGAAGTCGAAGAAATCGTATAAGTACCGCTGCGCGGTCTGTTCTGAATAGTGTTTCGCGGCCAAATGGTTCAAGAAACGTTGGATGAAGCCGGGCATGCGCTCGTATCCGTTCAGCTTGAAACGCTGCGTCGTGACACGTGCCGGCGCTTGCCCGAGCTGGCGGAATATACTCAAAAAATCTCTCCTTTTTAACTGATCGATGTGACGATCCGGTCCTTGCCGGCCTGTTTTCCGGCCCTGAGGCGGTCGTCTGCTTCTTTGACGAGTGTGTCGACGGCCTCTAACCCGTCGCGGCACGAGACGCCGAACGTCATCGTGACGCTGAGGCGACGCCCGTCATAGATCGTCTCGGTCGTCTTGATCCGTTCCCGGAGGCAGTCGAGCGTCTCTGCGACCTCATCTGCTGTCTGATTGCTCATGAACAGCAAAAACTCTTCTCCACCCCAACGGACACAGATCCCGTCGGTCCGCTCGAGGGCGGCGGCGACTTGTTTGAGGACGAGATCGCCACAATCATGGCCGTGGCGCTCGTTGAACGCTTTGAAGTGGTCGATATCGGCGAGTGCGACGGCGTAAGGTCTACCGTCTTCCACTGCCTCTTTGATGGCTTGTTCGATTCGTTGATAGCCGGTCATTCGGTTATACAGCCCGGTCAATCCGTCCCGTGAAGCGAGGACGTTCAATCGTTCGTTCGACCGTTCTAACTCGGTCGTCACCTCGACGACCGAACTCTCGAACACGAACGTCAGCCCGGCGATGAGTGCGATCGTCGACAGCAGACAAGTCAGCCCGATCACTTGCTCGAACACGGGGGCGAGCGGCTGTGTCCCGACCGTGACGTTCAAGTAAAGGAACCCGTAGATCGCCATCGCGAGCCCGGTCGACATGACGCGGACCAAGCGACTGACGTTCGGCATGAAGAACACACCGTACGCCACCATGATGATGAAGTAATGAACGTTCGCGCCCCACCCGAGGACGATCGTCGAGATGATGGCGTTATAGACGACTTCGACGAACAGTCCGATAAAGAACGTCCGGTAGTACCGTTTATGTACGAAATAAAATGAGAGCGTGTAATAAAGAACGCTGAACACGTTCGACCAGGCGAGCACCGTGACGTCGAGACGCCAAAACGTGACCAAGAACACGACATGGATGAGCCAGGCGAGCGCGTTCCCGTAAAAAGTGATGCGGTAATTATACAGTGTACCGCGACGTTCCTCATAGGCAGTCCCCACGTGAACACCTCCTCGTTCCAGTATACCGAAACTGTAAGGATTTGCCTACGCCTGTTCGAGAATCGAGTCAATCCACTCTCTGTAAACGTTGATTTCAGGACGTTATAATTGCGTGAAATAGATATTTCACGCAATGTTTATAGAAGCGTCATTTGATTCGTTAAAACAGACACGGTGGCATCGTTCGATTTAAAAGCGAGTCAACAGGGTGACAATACATTATTATGTAAACCGCTATGAGGGATATAAACTTTTGTTTCGACAGCCGTTCATCCGTTAAGCGAAAATAAAGCTTGAAACGGGGAACGAGGTAACGTTACACTGAGAACGTAAACAAAAGGGGGATTTCAGGATGGACGACCAACGTTTGAAACAACATCTCGCTGAAGCGAAGACGATCGCTGTCGTCGGTGTGTCATCGAACCCGAACAAGACCGCCAACCAGATTGCGGAGTATTTGCTCCTGCAAGGGTATACGGTCATCCCTGTCAATCCGACGCTCGAGACGTGGAACGGCCGCAAGGTGTATCCGACGGTCGAGAGCATCCCGGGACGAATCGATATCGTCGACGTGTTTCGCCGGAACGAATATTTGGCCGGCGTCGCCGAGGACGCGGTCCGTCATGGGGATGTCGGACTCGTCTTTAACCAGCTCGGTCTGTCGAGCAAGGACGCCGAACGAATCGTTCACGCTGCCGGACTTGACTACATCGAGAACCGGTGTATTTACGTCGAGCACGCTCGACTCCTCGGCTGAGACCTGCCCCTGCGGCAGGTCTACTTTTTTTCACGCGTCAACGGCGCGGAGAGGAAGGCTTGCCAGAATCCCGAAACAGCTATACAATTAGGTATGAAAAACGAACATGTGTTCGAAGATGAGGTGACTGACATGTCAACAAAACTATTTAATTATAATGAAGATGCCATCCAAGTGCTCGAAGGGCTCGCTGCCGTTCGGAAACGACCAGGGATGTATATCGGCTCGACCGACCATCGCGGGCTGCACCATCTCGTCTACGAGATCGTCGACAACGCGATCGACGAGGCGCTCGGTGGGTTCGGCGACCAGATCGATGTGACAATCCATAAAGACGATGCCATCACGGTCCGTGACCACGGGCGTGGTATGCCGACCGGGATGCACGCCTCGGGAAAACCGACGCCGGAGGTCATCTTCACGGTCCTCCATGCCGGCGGAAAGTTCGGCCAAGGCGGCTACAAGACGTCAGGCGGACTGCACGGGGTCGGTGCCTCGGTCGTCAACGCGCTCTCGAGCAAACTACTCGTCACGATCTATCGCGATGGCAAAGTGTTCGAGCAGACGTTCGCTGACGGCGGTGTGCCACAGACGACGCTCCTCGAGACGGGGAAAGCCCGCCAGACCGGGACGAGCGTCTACTTCAAGCCGGACACGACCATCTTCTCGACGACGACGTATAACTACGACACGCTCGCCGAACGGCTCCGGGAGTCGGCTTTCCTATTGAAAGGGTTGACGATCACGTTGACCGACGAACGCTCGGACAAGCAAGAGACGTTCCATTACGAGAACGGGATCGCCGAGTTCGTCCACTATTTGAATGACGACAAGGCGACGCTCCACCCGACCGTCTACTTCGAAGGGACCGAGAACGACATCGAGCTCGAACTCGCCTTCCAGTTCACGGACGCCTACTCGGAGAACGTGTTGTCGTTCGTCAACAACGTCCGCACCCGGGACGGCGGGACGCATGAAGTCGGCGCTAAGACGGCGATGACCCGGATCATGAACGAGTACGCCCGCAAAAACGGCTTGTTGAAAGAAAAAGACAAGAACCTCGACGGCGGCGACGTCCGCGAAGGCTTGACGCTCATCGTCTCGGTCCGGATCCCGGAGGAGTTCCTCCAGTTCGAGGGACAGACGAAGTCGAAACTCGGCTCGCCTGAAGCCCGTGCCAGCGCAGACGCCGTCATGGCCAAGCAGCTGACGATCTTCCTCGAGGAGAACCCGCAGATGGCGACAATGCTAATCAAGAAAGCAATCCGCGCGGCCCAGGCCCGTGAAGCGGCCCGAAAAGCGCGTGAAGAGGCGCGTAACGGCAAGAAAAAGAAACGTTCGAGCATTCTGAACGGGAAACTGACGCCGGCGACATCAAAAAACGCCGCCAAGAACGAGCTATTCCTCGTCGAGGGGGACTCGGCCGGCGGTTCGGCCAAACAAGGCCGTGACCGGACGATCCAGGCGATCTTGCCGCTCCGCGGGAAGGTCATCAACTCGGAGAAGTCGAAACTCACTGACATCATGAAAAATGAGGAGATCAACACGATCATCCACGCGATTGGCGCCGGGGTCGGACACGATTTCGATCTCAGTGACTGCAACTTCGACAAAGTCATCATCATGACCGATGCCGATACGGACGGGGCCCACATCCAAGTGCTCTTGTTGACGTTCTTCTTCCGTTACATGCGACCGCTCGTCGAAGCAGGCAAAGTGTTCGTCGCCTTGCCGCCGCTCTATCGCATCTCGAAAGGGAAAGGCAAGTCGGAGCAGTTCGAATACGCCTGGGACGAGGAAGCGCTCGAGAAACTCGTCAAAGTGTACAAAAAAGGCTATATCATCCAGCGCTACAAAGGTCTCGGTGAGATGAACGCCGATCAACTGTGGGAGACGACGATGAACCCGGACACACGGACACTTATCCGTGTGACGATCGATGACGCTGCCGTCGCTGACAAGCGCGTCTCGGTGCTCATGGGGGACAACGTTGCCCACCGCCGCGAATGGATCGAGGAGAACGTCGCCTTCGGGCTCCAAGAAGATGATTCGATCATCGCCAATGAACATGTGACTAAAGCGATTGAGGAAGTGATGTAACGATGTCGACGATTCAACATATTTTAAACTTGTCGCTCGAACAGGTCGTCGGAGACCGTTTCGGGCGTTACTCGAAATATATCATTCAAGACCGGGCGCTCCCGGACGCGCGCGACGGGCTCAAGCCCGTTCAGCGCCGGATCTTGTATGCGATGCACCATGAAGGCAACACGAACGACAAGGCGTACCGGAAATCAGCCAAGACGGTCGGGAACGTCATCGGGAACTACCACCCGCACGGTGACTCTTCTGTCTATGAGGCGATGGTGCGTCTGTCGCAAGACTGGAAGCTCCGCTACCCGCTCATCGACATGCACGGGAACAACGGCTCGATGGACGGCGACTCGGCTGCCGCGATGCGGTATACCGAGGCACGGCTGTCGAAGATCGCCGGTGTCATGCTGACGTCGATCGCCAAGAACACGGTCGACTACACGCCGAACTTTGACGATTCGACCGAGGAACCGCTCGTCTTGCCGTCACTCCTGCCGAACCTGCTCATGAACGGGACGACCGGGATCTCGGCGGGGTATGCGACCGAGATCCCACCGCACAACTTGACCGAAGTGCTCAATCTCGCCATCGCCCGACTCGCCGGCGAAGTCGAGACACCGAATGACGCCTTCCGTTACATGCAAGGTCCCGACTTCCCGTCCGGTGGCACGGTCATGGGCAAAGACGGCATCTTGAAAGCGTTCGAGACCGGTAAAGGCAAGATCATCATCCGCGCCAAATCGGTCATCGAGCCGCTCAAGGGCGGCCGTGAACAGATCACGATCACCGAGCTCCCGTATGAGGTGAACAAAGCCAATCTCGTCAAGAAGATGGAAGAGCTCCGTCTCGACAAGAAAGTCGAAGGCGTCGCCGAAGTCCGTGACGAGACCGACCGGACCGGAGTCCGCGTCGTCATCGAATTGAAGAAAGAAGCGGATGCGGAAGGTGTGCTTCACTTCTTCTTGAAGCATACCGACCTGCAGCTCGCCTATAACTACAACATGGTCGCGATCGTGCAGCGGACACCGAAACAGCTCGGTCTGTTACCGATCATCGATGCCTATTTGAAACATGTCGAGGAAGTCGTCACCCGCCGGACGACGTTCGAGCTCGAACAGGCGAAGAAACGCGCCGAGATCGTCGACGCGCTCGAACAAGCCATCTCAGTGCTTGACGAGACGCTCGAACTGATCCGTTCGGCCAAGGACAAGTCCGAGGCGAAGCAGAAGCTCATGGATCGCTTCTCGTTCACGGACCGTCAAGCCGAAGCGGTCGTCATGCTTCAATTGTATCGTTTGACGAACACAGACATCGTCGAGCTCCAAAAAGAAGCGAAAGTGTTGCAAAAAGAGATCGCGCGCCTCGCCAACATCTTGAACGTCGACGCGACGAAGCGGAAACTCATCTCAAAAGAGTTGACGGCCCTCCGCGACGAATTCGGTGATGAGCGGCGTTCGGTCATCGAGGCCGAAGTCGAAGAATTGAAACTGAAGACCGAGGTCATGATCGCCGTCGAAGAGACGATGGTGTTCGTCAGCCGCGACGGCTACGTCAAGCGGTCGTCGATGCGTTCTTACGGGGCGACGAGCGGCGAGATGCCGGAGATGAAACAAAAAGACCGGCCCGTCCTCCTCACCCAGGCGATGACGACCGACCACCTGCTCGTCTGGACGAACAAAGGCAGCTACCTGCTCATCCCGGTCCACCAGATCCCGGAGACGAAGTGGAAAGATGCCGGTCAACACGTGGCCAACCTCGTGCCAATTGAAGGCGAGCAAGTCGTCTCGGCGGACGTCGTCTCGACGTTCGAGACGGACGCGCACTGCCTGTTCGTCACGAAAGACGGCATGGTCAAACGGACACCGCTCCGTGACTATGACGCCCAGCGCAAGTCGAAGGCGCTCATGGCGCTGAAACTGAAAGGGGACGACGAGGTCGTCTTCGCCGGCATCAGTGACGGTCCAGGCCAACTCTTCCTCGTCTCTGAGCGTGGATACGGGCTTTGGTTCAAAGAAGACGACGTCCCGGTCGTCGGACAGCGTGCCGCCGGTGTCAAAGCGATGAACTTGAAAGACGGTGACGTCGTCGCCGACGCGTTCGCCTTCTTCACACCGCCGCTGTTCGTCCTCGTGACGCAACGCGGAGCGGTCAAGAAGATGAAACTCGAAGACCAATTCGACTGCACGAACCGCAACTTGCGTGGCACGATGCTCATCCGTGAGGTCAAATCAAAACCGCACCAGATTCGCCGCGTGCTTCCTGTACATGGGGATGAAACGATTCACATCGTCGGCAAAGAGACCGCGAAGACGGTCAACGCGAAACAACTGACACTGCTCGACCGCTACGCCAATGGCTCATTCGTCTTCGACGAGGAGACGTTCGGTGACATCGAGGACGTCTATCTCGATTGATTCAGCAAAAGCCTGCACACATGACATATACTGTCGCGTCTGCAGGCTTTTTTTGTCTCTATTCGTCTTTGTCAGTCATGGAACGCTCTAAGATACTGTTCCAAGTCCGTCTGTTGCCGTAGATGATGGCGCGTGTGCATCTCGATGAGCGTGTACCACTCTTGCGCGTTCAATCAGCCGAAGCCGCCATGTAGCGCTTTACAGTTCGGGTCGGCCGCGTGAATCATCGGCTCACACTTCTCCAACCGTGTGATGAGGTCGTCAAGACGGCGTTTCAAAGCTTCACGGCTATCGGTATTGTCGGGCGGGCCGTTCATTTCGTCCGGTAGTTTGATTTTAATAGGGGGGAATCCACCGTCGCTAAACAACAGCTCCCCAAACTCGGTCTTCCCGAGCGGTTGGTGCTCAGCATTCGTCAGACATGCTTCCATCTCGTCTAGATACTCATGGGCGACGACGATGATATGGTCATACATCTGCCCGATCGACCAAACATCCGTCTTCTCCTTATAGCGGAGTTGATTAGATGAGTATTGGTCGAGGTCTTGCTTGAACCGGGACAACAATTCGATAGCGGTCATATGCCTCCTCCTTCTACTGCTACGGATGTTTCCGTCGAGTATACCATGAGCCGGGTGTCGTAAACTCCAGACTGGCGCGACAAATACTTTCTTGTGGGAGCGGGTATTATGAAAAGGAACAATCAAGCCCGATGGCGAATGGGATAAGCAGGACAAACGATGGAGGGATTTCTATGTCAGACTGGCTCACATGGGCCAAACGGCTACAAGCATTATCGCAAGCGGGCTTGACGTTCACGAAGGACGAGTTCGACCGCGAGCGTTATCTCGAGCTCCAGGAGATTGCGACCGATATGTTCGAACGACAGTCGAACCTCGCCTTGCATGAGATCACTGAACTGACACACGTCAACGGCTACCCGACACCGAAGCTCGACGTACGCGGTGTCGTCTTCCGAGACGACGAGTTGCTGCTCGTGCGTGAGCGGTCGGACGGGCTGTGGACGCTGCCAGGCGGCTTCTGTGAGGTCGGGCTGTCACCGTCAGACAATATCATCAAGGAAATCGGGGAAGAGGCAGGCTTTGATGTCGCCCCGATGCGCCTCGTCGCCTTGTTCGATATGCACCGTCACCCGCACCCGCCGTTGTCACAACATTATTATAAACTGTTCATCGAGTGTGAGCTGATCGGCGGGGAAGCTCAAGTCAGCCATGAGACGAGCGAGATCGGCTTCTTCTCGCGTGACGCCTTGCCGCCGTTGTCGCTCGCCCGCAACACGCTCGAACAGCTCCATATGTGCTTTGACGCCCGGTGGCAGGACGATTGGGTCACACTGTTCGACTAGGAAAGGGGAGGTCTTATGAAAGTCACACGGATTGAAGATGTCCACCAGCTGACGTTCTATTCACCCGTCTTGCCGATCAACGTCCAATTGATCGAGAAAGAGCTCGGCCTCGTCTTGATCGATACCGGGTTGAAGCAGAACGCCGCTGACATTTTAACGTATATCGAGGCACAAGACCGCCCCCTCCTCGCGATTCTGCTCACCCACGCCCACGGGGACCACGTCGGTGGGGTCGATACGATCCTGAAGGCGCATCCACACGCCGAGCTTTACGTCTCACGCCGTGACGCCCGCTTGTTAGCAGGGGACCGAACGACGGACTCAGGTGAGCGGCCACTCAACATAAGAGGCTCGTTGCCGCCGATCCGGTCGCTACCGGACAAGCTGCTCGACCCGGGTGAGCGGCTGTTCGGTCTTCGCGTCTATGCCGCCGCCGGCCACACCCCGGGCTCGATTGCTTATTTCGATGAACAGCATCGCCTGTTGTTCGCCGGTGACGCGTTCCAATCACATGGGGGAGTCGCAGTGGCAGGGGACACGCGTCCGTTGTTCCCGCTCCCGGGTCTGGCGACATGGGACAAGCGGGCCGCGGTCGACCATGCCGAGCGGTTGCTTGACTTGGCACCGCGTCATACGTTCGTCGGCCACGGCAAAGCGCTTGAAGGCACACATCGGCTCTATTTGGCACTGAAACGGGCTAAGCGTAAGCAAGCCCGTCGCTTTTCACGATAATCTTTGGGGGTATGACAGATGGAGTTACGGGAGATTCGGACGACGGATTACCGGCAAGCCGAGCAAATGCTCGAGATTCAACGGAACGCCTATGCGGTCGAGGCCGAACTGATCGGATTTGACGAGATCCCGGCCCGATATGAGACGGTCGAGGTCATTCAAAACTTGCCGGGTCTGAGCTACGGCTTATACAACGAGGAGCGGATGATCGGGTTTGTGACGATCGAGGCGGCCGAGAACACGGTCGAAATCACGAAGCTGTGCATCGATCCGACATACTTCAGGGCGCGGCTCGCGACGACGTTGTTAGAACACGTACTCAGTCTACACGAGGACAAACTTGTCTACGTGCATACCGGCAAACATAACGGTCCGGCCAAACGATTGTATTCGAAGCTTGGCTTCGAGCCGAGCGCCGAGTTCGAACCGGAACCAGGTGTCACATTGATCCGGTTTACGCGAATTTGATCCCGATCTCATAATTCTAGATTCTGTCTCACTACTTTAAGTATACTAAAGGATTGAGACAGAGTTTTATTTTTACTGATAATATATGTTATGTAAACTAAAAGAAAAAGAGAAAATCGATGTCAGATTTGACGTCTCTCCTCTCAAGTAAAATCAGAATATCTTGTACCAATACAACGTCATGTCGATGTTCGGGTTTCCAGTTTGCTTGATTGTATCCACACCGCCGAGCGCAAACCCTTCCTTCGCATAAAAACGACAAGCAATCACATTGTCGTTCTGCGCTTCTAGAGATAAACCGAGCAACGAGCGCTCTTTTGCCCACGTTTCCGCAACTTCCATCAACAAGTGGCCAATCCCGCTGTTTCGATACGCTTTCTGCACAGCGATGTTTTCAATATACGCAAAACGGTTCCAATCTTTCACTACACGGATCTGTCCAATACAGTTTTCTTCGTCGAAAACCAAAAACACAGCCTTCGTCTCACTACCGATATATTCATACCAGTCCAACGAGTCGTCCGGAAAGCTGGTCTCATGTGCTTTCTCGTATAACTGCTCTTCATACGTCCAAACCTCGTTACAAAAGTTCGGCACAATCTTTCCGATGACTGAAAACGGTTCGTTTGCTTCGTTTACGACGTTGAGGGAGTACTCATCCAACGCTTTAATCGAGATATTTGGGGCTCCCTCCATTGCATCTTTCTCCTTTCCATATGTAATGACCGCTCCATCCTAGAACTATATAGTCTCATCAAACTAACCATACAGTGACGGTCAGGAGATCAGACTCGGTGGATCTGTCGACAACACTTCGATTACATCATTTGATGTCAGGAACACATAATGGTGAATATCATAAATCTCTTCGTAAATGTTTGTCGACTCTTCAGCTAGCCATTTTACATAGTTTGAATCGGTCACATTAAAGAGTGTCCAGTTTCTAAAAAAATCAGGGCCATAATTTTTGTATAACTGTTCTAGCGTTTTGAAAAGCGTTCCTTCGTCTGTATTTCGATACGAAAGCACAAGTCCATCAAACAAGAATGTATAGTTGTTTTCATCCGCATCAGTAAACACGAGCGTCAATCCGTCTTTATCGTCAATTAGAGCCTGCAGATATAGTTTAGCCGGTATCTCTTGATTGACGGTCCACCTTTCCCATTTTTCCATTTGCATCCCCTTCTTCTTTTATTATCGTCTCCCGAATAAATTACATACCCATAGTGAATAGGACCATGAAGTTCCAAAACGACAACCCGAGCGGAATGAGGGATAAGATAGTAACCCATCTTTTCTTCATGAACAGTCCAATCAAAAGTGTGATTAGTCCGATTACTAAAACGACGATTATTGTCGTAAATGTCATGGTTGGTCCATCTCCGGTAGCTAGATTATTGTAACTGGTTTCAAAGGTAGCTGCATACCGTTCATAAAGCATATTTTACATTATTTGCTATATCCATGAGGAAATCCTTTTTCTTAGTTTCCTTTAAATAAGTCATAGCCAACATTAACGGTTTGGTGATTCAATTTCACTCATTGTGAACGTAGTTCTTCCCCCGCTCGCTCGAATCCTTTTTATACTGGTTCATATCTGTTTCGCTGCAATTGATTAACTGTATCATTCAATTGAATCCTTCATTCATCAACATGTTAGCGCTTCATGGACTTATGTTTCAAATATAACGTATCTGCTGTTTACGTGTTCTTAGTAGTTGCCTCTAGACGTTCATCATGCTATTTTTAGACAGATGATACTTTAAGGAGGAAGACGAATGAAACGTATGACAAAAGGTTTAGCAGCGGCCATCTTGCTCGCTGTCCCGCTCGCGGCGTGTGGTGATTCTAGCACCGATCAGGCCGATACGACACGTTGGGATGAGATCAAAGAAGAAGGCACGCTCACGGTCGGTACGGCCGGGACACTCTACCCCGCCTCGTTCCGCGAAGAAGAAAGTGACGATTTGACGGGGTTTGACGTCGAGGTCATGAAAGAGATCGGAAAACGTCTCGACCTCGAGGTCCAATTCAAAGAAATGGCGTTCGACAACATGTTGACGAGCGTCCAGAACGGACAAGTCGATGTCGTGGCGAACGACATCTCGGTGACGGAAGACCGCAAAGAGAAGTTCGCCTTCTCCGTACCGTATAAGCACACTTACGGGACGGCAATCGTCCGGAAGAGCGATCTTTCAGGCATCAAGTCGCTCGAAGACTTGAAAGGCAAAAAGGCAGCTGGTGAAGCGACGACCGTCTTCATGGACGTGGCGCGCCAGTATGGGACTGAAGAAGTCATCTACGACAACGCGACGAACGATCAGTATCTTCGCGACGTGTCGACAGGTCGGACCGACGTCATCTTGAACGACTACTACCTCCAGACGCTCGCCCTCGCCTTCTTCCCGGAATTCGATATCGCGATCCACCCGGATATCGCCTATAACCCGCAAGACGTCGCACTCTTGATGAATCAAGACAACGTCGACTTGCAAGAGAACATCGACCGCGTCCTTGAAGAGATGCTTGAGGACGGTACGGTGAAGTCGTTGTCGGAACAGTTCTATAACGGTGCTGACGTCTCCGTCGAACCGGACGTCGACGCGACAATCGTCGAATTGGACTAAGGCGATATGTTCGAAGGTGTGAAGTGGGAAGCGATCTTTGACGCCGACCTCGCCATCCGCTCGTTCCCATACTTGCTAGGTGGGCTGCCGAACACGCTCTGGATCTCCTTCCTCAGCATGTTCTTCGGGTTAGTGTTAGGGCTCGTGCTCGCGCTCGGGAAGCTGTCTCCGTCAAGGTTAGTGCGTTATCCGTCGACGTTTTACGTCTCGTTCATGCGCGGCGTCCCGATCTTGATTATCTTGTTCATTCTCTACTCGGGGTTCCCGTTCATCGGGATCGAGTTCGCGGCGTTGACGGCAGCGATCATCGGCTTCAGCTTGAACTCGGCCGCCTATATCGCGGAGATCATCCGCGCCTCGATCCGTGCCGTCGATCAGGGACAGATTGAAGCGGCCCGGTCGCTCGGCATGAACAAGTGGCTGACGTTGAAAGGGGTCACGTTGCCTCAAGCGACGAGGATCGCCCTGCCCCCGCTCTCGAACGTGTTCCTTGATCTGATCAAGGCGAGCTCGCTCGCCGCGATGATCACCGTCCCTGAGATCTTCAACAAGGCGAAGATCGTCGGCGGACGTGAGTTCGACTATATGACCGTCTATTTGGTCGTCGCTCTGATCTACTGGGGAATCTGTACGTTCATGTCGTTCTTCCAAGACTGGCTCGAGCGGCATTTCGAACGCTATTTGGATACACCGAAACGATGACTTAGCGGTCATCGTTTTTTGTTTTCCTTTTTGTGTAAGCGTCGAATGTGCTATGATTTTCTTAATTATCAGAAAACAGACGGGGGAAATTTGATTATGGTGCAACAATGGACGACTCATTTAAATAGTTTAGTGATTGGGCAGTCGAAAGCGATCAAGCTATCGACGATTGCCTTGCTTTCAGGGGGACATGTCTTACTCGAGGACCGGCCGGGGACCGGGAAGACGACGCTCGCACGGAGTCTCGCCTCCTCCGTATCGGCCGCGTTCCAGCGCGTGCAATGTACGCCGGATACGCTACCGAGTGATATTTTAGGGATGGAATTATTCAATCCGACGACGGGTGCGTTCGAGCGACGGACCGGACCGATCTTCACGTCGATCTTACTTGTCGATGAGATCAACCGGACGACGCCACGGACGCAGTCGGCGCTGCTCGAAGCGATGCAAGAGCGTCAAGTGACGCTCGGTGAGGTGTCGCTCCGTTTGCCGGACCCGTTCTTCGTCATCGCGACGCAGAACCCGTTCGACGGACAAGGGACGTTCCCGCTTCCGCAGGCACAGCTTGACCGGTTCTTATTCAAGCTCTCGCTCGCCCCGCTGTCACGGGAGTCAGAGCGCCGACTGCTCCGGAACGAGCATTTGAGCGCCGCTCCGTTCACGTTGAAACATGAAGAGCTCGCCGTGATGCAGCAAGCCGTCCGTGACGTGACGCTGCACGAGGCGATGGAAGACTATCTGCTCGACTTCGTCGAGGCGCTCCGGCACCACCGGGACATCGAGGTCGGGCCGAGCCCGCGGGCGACGCTCGCCTACACGATGGCGGCCCGGGCCCACGCCTACATGGACGGACGGGACTACGTCGCACCGGAAGACATCCGGGCGCTCGCCTTGCCGATTCTCGGGCACCGCATCGTCTTGACGGTCGAGGCATCGCTCAAGACGAAACCGTCGAAACTGATCAAATCTGTGTTAGAGACCATCGCGGTCCCATCCGAGGTGTAACATGCAACTCGTCAGCCCGCGCTATCTAGAATCCGGCTACATGTGGCTCTTGTTCGTCGTCGGGGTCTTCACGGCGCTTTACGGGAACGTGTTCCTCGCGAGCGCCTTGCTCGGCGTCAGCATCTACGCGCTCGTCATGCCCGAGCTGTTGTTCCGCCTGGCCGAACACGTCCGTGTCGAAGTGACGGACGAACTGAAACTGTTTCCGGGTGACGAAGAGTCGTACGTCATCCGCCTCATCTCGACTGCGAAAGTCCCGCTCGGTGTCGTCCGCTTGTCGGGTTATCTCCACCCGACCGTCGAAGTGGAAAACCACGCCTTCTGGCGCCAAGAGAATTATGTCGGCGGCGAGGCGGTCGTCTCTTACGACCTACCGCTCAAAGCCATCAAGCGAGGTCCGATCCGTGTCGAGGCGATCGGCATGGAGATCCGAGACCCGCTCCGCATGTTCTCGCTCTATAAAGAGGAACCGCTCGCAAGGATCGGGTACGTCTTCCCAGAGTTCCTGCCTTATCCGATCCCGAAACGCCCGCCGACGCTACCGGGCGAGGAGATGGTCCGTCATAGCGCCTATCGTGACCCGGAGACGTTCCAGTCGGTCGCCCCGTATCACGGTCAACCGATGCGTCAACTGTACTGGTCGGCTTACGCGAAGACGGGCGAACTGCTGGCCCGGACCGAACAGCCCGTCCAGGCGAACGAGTACGTCGTCGTCTTGGACCTGTTGACGAAAGACGGGCGCTCCCTCACCCATCAGATGGAACGCGTGATCTCGCAAGCCGCGGCGCTGTGCCGTGACTTCGAGAAAGAGAACGCGAGCTACGGGCTGATCGTCCCGACGCTGACGAAAGATGGGATCACGTACGACCTCGCACCTGGGAGCGGCGAGACCCATTTCCGCAAGGTCATGACGACGCTCGCTTGTCTGTCGGAACGAGACTTCCCGATGGCCCGGTCATTGTTCGAACGGAAAGTCGCCAAATACGGCGGCAGCCAATCGATTCTTCGGCTCGGAGGTGACGGCAAATGAATTGGCTCTGGTGGTTGTTCGCGGCATTTTATGTCGGTCACGTCTATCCGCTTGTCTTCCTGTTGACGCTCCGTCTGCCGCGGAACTGGCAGCTCGGCGTCCAGACTTTGCTCAGTATCGGTGCGCTCTGGTTCTCGTATGAGATGAGCATCACGTTGCTGTTGTTCACGTATGTGCACGCCTTCATCCGCACGCTCGATTGGACCGACCGTTACGCTATCGCGAGCGTGTTGTTCTTGATCACGGATTGGCTGTTCCCACCGGCCGAGCAACCGCTCCTCATGGTCGTGTTCCCGTTCCTGTTTTTGTTTTGGCAACGGAGCCTATATTACCGTCGCGACTATAAACGGATGTTGTCGACGCTCGTCGTCGGCCTAGCGGTCGGTCTCGGACTGGCTTTTGTCATCCGGACGGTCAAAGAGCTGTTGTTCGGCGACCTCATCACCTGGATCCGACCGTTCCTGCTTTGGATCGGCGGCTGGTTCGATGGGATCACGCTCGACCCGTCCGACCGGGTCAACCGATTCATGATACCGGACAACCCGAACCTCGATGCCGAGACGATCGCGAACGAGACGTTGCTCGAATCGGCGAAGAATCAGTCTTCCGCGCTAGTCATCTTCTTCATCGTCCTGCTCGTCGGCGGTGTCCTGTTGTTCTTCTATTTACAAAAGCGAAAAGACATCCACGAAGTGCTGTCGGTCCCGAAAAAGGCCCATCAGACGGCACGGACGGAACGTCGCTTGACGCGGACGCCACGTGATGTCCGCTTGCTCGAGGCCGGACGCCGGCTCGAACAGGTGCACCCTCGCCATCGCGAGGAGACCGCGCACGAGTGGTTGGAACGGATCGACTTTACCGATGGAAGCTTGTTCGCAAGTTGGCTCGAGGCGGCCGAGTACGGTGAGAAAGAAGCGCCGACCACGGTCGTCGAGGCGTTTGAACGACACGTCAAACACGTGTTGAAAAAATAAAACCAGCCAAGATGTTCGGGATTGAACCCGGGCGTCTTGACTGGTTTTTTTATAGGATTGGACTCAACAGACGCGACACGCTCTCTTTGAAGCGAATCCATTTCGTCCGTGTCTCATAACGTTCGAGCGTCAACAGCTCAGCGCACGATTTGTCACGGTCGAACGCGTCGATGACGGACCGGGCGACAGCCTCATCATAGACGAGGGCTGAAATCTCGAAGTTGAGGTGGAAGCTGCGGGCGTCGATGTTCGTCGTCCCGATCGAAGCGACCTCGCCGTCGATGACGAGCGTCTTCGCATGCAAGAAACCGCCCTCGTACGTATATACCTCGGCCCCGTACCGGACGAGCTCGGCTGCATTGGCGTATGTCGCCCAGTAGACAAACATGTGGTCCGGTTTGTTCGGGATCATCAGTTGAATCTTCGTCCCTGACATGAGGGCGATCCGGCAGGCGTCAAGGAAACTCGCGTCCGGGATGAAGTATGGCGTCTGAATGTAGATCGTCTCTTTCGCTTCCCCGATCATCTTGACGAGCATATTCTTTAAATGCTCCGTCGTCGAGTTCGGACCGGAGGTGACGATCTGGACGGGTGACTTGAACGCCTCGAGTGTCTTGCCTGGCCAAATGAACTCTTCTTTCAACGCTTTTCGTTTCGTCGGGACGGAACGGTTCCAATCGAGCAAGAACCGTTCAAGCAACTCTTGGACCGCCTCCCCGTTCATCCGCAGATGGACGTCACGCCAATAGCCGAAATGCTGGTTCGTCCCCATGTACTCGTCGCCGACGTTGAAGCCGCCGATATAGCCGATGTCCCCGTCGATGACACACAGCTTGCGGTGATTGCGATTGTTGACGCGGAAGTTGATGCCGAGGCTCGACGGGAAGAACGACTTGACCTCGCCTCCGCTTTCAAGCAGCTCTTTGAAATGTTTACGTCTCAGCCCTCTCGAGCCGACGGCGTCATAGAGCAACCGGACCCGGACACCGGCTTGGGCCCGTTTGGTCAGCGCCGCAATCAACGCCTGGCCGAGCGAATCGTTCTGGATGATGTAGTATTGGATATTGATTTCTTGTTTGGCCGCCTCGATATCGTCGAACAAGGCCGCGAACTTTTGTTTCCCGTCATGGATGACTTGGATGTCGTTATGATACGTGACGAGCGCGTTCGTCGACGACAGGTTCAGCCGGGCGAGACGCCGGTATTTTGCTAACAGCGGGTCTTGCTTGAAGATCAGCTGGTTCCCATCCAACTCATCGAGCTGTTGTTGGACGTGCAACGCATACTCACTACGCCGCTCTTCATCGACTTGATAGAAGTTGTTCGACTTGATCAAACGACCGAAGAAGATATAGATGAAGAAACCGATGAGCGGCAAAAAGAAGAGGACGAGCAGCCAGGCCCATGTCGAGCCGATGTCGCGCCGTTCAAAGAAGATGATCGTGATGGCGAACGTCATGTTCAAGATGACGAGCAGGATGCCGAACACGCTGATGATGATTTCTGTCGTGAGCATCAGGTTCTCCCTCCTTTTACGATTTGGTACATACCCGGTTTTTCTGACCAGACAAGACCTGATATATCTAGTTTGCCTGATTTCGAAGGAGAAAGGTATACGAGCTTGCAGGTTTGAGCGAATAGAACGCAAAAAAACACCGCGCCTGCGGTGTTTTTGGGGTCGATCGATTAGTTTAAGACTTTGATTGTGATTGATTTACGACCGAAGTTGAGCGCTTGCTGTTGTGTCGGCATCAAGAGGTCAATTTTGTTCCCTTTGATAGCGCCGCCAGTGTCTCCAGCGATTGCTTCGCCGTAGCCTTCAACCCATACTTTAGAGCCGAGCGGGATGACTGAAGGGTCAACCGCGATGACTTTTTGGTTCGGGTTCGAACGAACGTCGATACCTGTTGCCGTGATACCAGAGCAACCTGCACAATATGGCGTGTACGCCGTTGCTTCAACTGTCATCGTCTTACCCGAAGCCGGAGCTTGAGTTTGCGTTGTAGACGTAGACTGTTTTGTCACCGGTGCAGACGTTGATGCTTTTGGTTTAGCTGCTGGTGCACTGTTCGCAACCGATGCTGCTTTGGCACCTTTCACAGCGAATTGTTGACCAGGGAAAATGAGATCTGATTTAAGACCGTTCCATGTCATCAATTGATTGACAGAGACACCGTTGTTTGTCGCGATCCGATACAACGTGTCGCCTGATTTAACTGTGTAAGTGTTTGAAGAAGCTGTCGCTTTTGCTTCCGACTTCGCAAGCTTCAACACTTGGTTAGGATAAATCATATTCGAGTTTAAGCTATTTGCTTGTTTGATGTCGTTCACAGATACACCGTTGTTCACGGCGATACGGTACAAAGTATCTCCAGACTGAACCGTGTGTGTTGATGCTGCCGAAGCTGGAGCAGCGACTCCTAAACTAAGGCCAGCGAGTGCCGTTAGTGTCAATAGTGGTTTTTTCATAAGAATATTCCTCCCTTTTCTAACGCTCCCTTACTGTAACACCTCTATATTTCACTGCCGTTACAGGCTGATATGAGAGTGATATCAGTTCAGTTACAGAAGCTTTCAGGGAGATGAGAGGAGTCTGAATTCTTACAATCCAGATAAAAATGGCTTTGTTGAGCCGTTTTCAGCTATACTGATAAGGTGAGAAAGGAGGTTTTAGTCTTTGGAACTATTACTGCTGTATTACATTGTGACTAATTTACTAGCGTTTATGTCATTTTTCCTCGATAAACGACGTGCAAAATCCGGGGCTTGGCGTATTTCGGAACAAACGTTGCTCATTCTCGTCTGGATCGGGGGAGCGTTTGGGGCTTATGTCGCGATGCGCCTCTTCCGTCACAAGACGTTGAAGCCGAAGTTTCGGATCGGGGTCCCGGTCGCGATTCTCGTTCACGCCGGGATCACGTCACTTTTCATCTTCTGAGTGGAGCCGGCTATCTTTTCTGCTGCATTATATAGAAGGAACGTGATAAGACGTCTCGTGACAATAGAGATATAAATGTCGGATTAATCATGAATTCATCTGGTTCAAGACTGTCAGCCCGGTGTAATCTCGAAACAAATGTTCAAATATTGAGGTGGTATGAAGATGTTGGAACAAAGTTCACTTCAGAGCGTGGAATCGTCAACAGGCGCGGTCATGACAGCTATGATCCACGTGACCGATCACTTCCACGCCTTTATAGTGAGGGCAGGTCGCGTCGACTTGATGGTCAACGGGGACCGTCATAGTCTCCGCACTGGGTCGGGCCTTTTGTTAGCGCCGGGGCAACTGTATCAAGTCGTTTCGTCCGAAGAAGCGACTCGGTTCGTCGACGTCCGTGTCGATCCATACGACTTGTTCGCGCCGTTGCTTGCCGAAAGGTTCGTCACACCGTTCATGACGGGGGCGACGTTGCCCCTAAAACTCCTCACGCCGACCGAGCGTGCGGAGAAGGCCGTGTTAGATACGATCGACAAGGTATCCCGAAGTTTACATGGCGACTCATCGTTCGCCCTCTTAGATGCCACGCTCCAGATGGCGGTCGTCTGGCGTTACTGGATTCAACAGACAAACGAGCAACCGAGACTCGTCGGTCAAGACCGGATGAAGGCGATGCTCGCTTATATCCATGAACATGTGACGGAGCGCGTGACGCTCGAACAGATTGCCGAGGCCGGTGGCTTGAGCCGGGCGGAATGTTGCCGTTATTTCACGAAGTGGACGGGCAAGAGTCCGCTCGCCTATGCGTGCGACGTCCGCATGGAAGCGGCGGCGCATCAGTTACAAGAGACGACGGAGTCGGTCGCCGCAATAGCGAGTCACTACGGCTACACGAGCGTCAGTCACTTCGTCCAGACGTTCAAGAAAGTACATAAGGTCACCCCGCTCGTCTACCGCAAGGGCAAGAAGACCAAGTGAAGAGGAAATGAAAACAGGAGTCTGGCCGCCGAGTTTCGATGGCTAGACTCCTTCTTTTTGCGTTCTCGATGGACGAGAGACGATGTCATTCCTCATGCACGACCGACACGATGACATTTCCAACTTTCTGACCGGCGTCCACATAGCGGTGCGCTGCGACGATTTCCTCCATCGGATAGATCGAATCGATGACGGCCTTCAGGTCTCCGGCTTCAAACATCTGATTCAGCAGGCTCAGATCTTCTTTCCGTTCGCTTGCTACTCCCTGTCCGGCAACCGAACTGAACCGGCCTTTTTCCCCGACATGTTTACGAGCCATCCGCTTATCGATTTTTCCTGCCGCGTCAAACACAGCGTCGTACGTTGTCAGTTCGCTGTCATAGCCCTCTTTTGTATAATCGATGACTACGTCTGCGCCAAGGCTTTTGACCAATTCGAAGTTTCGTTCCCGACAGACACCTGTCACGTGAGCACCGAAATGTTTGGCAATCTGTACCGCGATGGAACCGACCGCCCCGGAAGCTCCGTAAATCAATACGGACTTCGCCTGTTCGATGTTCACCTTACGCAAAAAATGAAGGGCTGTCGTTCCACCGAACGGAAGACTGGCTGCTTCTGCAAAGCTTGCGTGTTTAGGCATGATCTCGACACATTTCGTCTCTTTGATACACGCATATTCGGCGTAGCCGCCAAATCGCATCCCGGTCAGCGCATAGACACGATCTCCCACTTTAAAGTTCTCCACGCGACGACCCGTCTCCACCACTTCACCTGCTAGGACGACACCTAAGACAGGCTGTCTCGGGGCGTTAAAGCCGACGACGACCCGCATCGGCAACTTACCTGCTGCCGGTACATCTAACGCACGAAGCCGGCGGTCCCCGGATTGAACGGCTGATGCGTGTACTCTAATCAGCAGTTCGGTTGCTTTCGGTACAGGCTTTTTAATTTCTTGAAGCTGTAACACATCCGGCGGGCCATATGCGGTACAAATCACTGCTCTCATCACGTACCTCCTCACAAGTCGCTTGTCTTTTAGCGAGCGGTCCAACCACCGTCTGCTTTCAAGACGTCCCCGTTGACGAAGCTCGAGTCACTTGAAGCGAGGAACAGCGCGGCGCTTGCGATTTGGTCCGGTTCGCCAATCGGTGCTTCTCCTGCCGCTTGAATGGCGCGCATTCCGAGATCGCTCGGCGCCGTGATCGTCGCCCCGATGTTCGTATTGACCCCGCCTGGTGCGATGGCGTTGGCCCGAATCTTGCCGAACGTGCCATACGTCGCGGCGATATTTTTCGTGAGACCGATGAGCGCATGTTTTGATGCGACGTACGCGGCCCCGCCTCGTGTCCCGAACAAGCCGCCGACCGAGGCGATATTGATGATGACCCCACCCGACTCCTGTTTCTCCATCACGTTGATGGCGGCCCGGGCGATCTTCATCGGACCGGTCAAGTTGACGGCGATGACACGGTCCCATACGTCGTCGGTCACTTCACCGACCGTCATGAAGTTGTCCATGATGCCGGCGTTGTTCACCAAAATATCGAGTGAGCCGAACTGCCCCGTCGCCGTCGCGACCATGTTGTCGATGTCCGCTTGCTTCGTCACATTCGCGGCGATACCGACCGCTTCCCCGCCGGACGACTTGATCTCACTTGCGACCGCCTCGACCGTATCCCCGTTCATATCGACGGCGACGATGCGAGCACCTTCCGCGGCGTATAGCTTGGCGATGGCCCGCCCCATTCCAGAACCGGCACCGGTCACGAGCGCTGTCTTGCCTGATAGTTTCACACAGCATTCCTCCTTGGCTAAGTAGAAGACGACACAGCAAAACGACAAGTGCGGACTGAACACGTGTCAGTAGTCTATACCCGAATTTTAAGTGACCTGCATGCTGTTATGGAAGAATGTTCTTCTTTTCGTACGATATCTCCTTTACAATGAAAGGAATACATATATTGGGATTTGAGGAAGGATTGATGACTTGGGACGATATGATACTGAAGTGATCGGTAGCGGGTCTCCGCTGTTGTTCCTACCGGCTGGGGGATTCTCAGGAAACGAGGGACTGACGCTCGCCGAGGCGCTTGCCGACGACTTCGAGGTCCATCTGCTCGATCTGCCAGGGTTCGGTCGCAGCGAAGGACTCAAAGGGAGAGTCACTTCTTTGGAATTAGCGGATTGGGTGAACGGCTATATCGTGGAAGCAGGACTCGGCCTTGTCCATGTGAGCGGTCACTCGCTCGGGGGCGCGGTCGCACTCGCGTTTGCCGCCCATTACCCTGAAAAGCTGGAACGGCTCGTCTTGCTCGATGCAGGACATAAGCCGTTCCCGCGTGTCCCACTGCAAGAATATGGCGCGTTTGGACTCGTCGTACCGCTCTTGAACGTGATCTACCGCATACTTGGGCCGGCAGCCGTCCGGAAAATCGAGGCGAAATTCATAACGGACAAAGCGGCAGAACCGATTTCAGAGGAACAGTTCAAAGCGTTCTGCACGCAGACGGGTTTGCCTGAGCGGGACGAAGTACGCCGGGCCTTGGATGCTCCTGCCAAACTAGGTCCCGGTGGAATGAACTTACTGTTCGGCTACTATAACTTGGACATGAGCCGACTCATGAGTATGCTCCGCGTACCGACGCTTCTCGTCTACGCTGACTTTATCGGCGTGGACACGAAAGAAGCTGAATTGACGAAATCTGCCGTTGCGAGTCTTCAGCAAGACCGACCTCCGGTCACCTATCAGTCCGTTCCCGGAGGTCACTTCGTTCATTGGAGTCCGGAGTTCCCGCTCGAGCGGGTGCGTCAGTTTTTACTGGATCAAGCGGGAAACATTGTGCATCGATATCCTCAATGAAAAAAGAGATTCGGGGAGTAGTCCCCAAATCTCTTAACGTTCACAGGCGATTCCGTCTCTATCACGGTCTTTCCCAATGTTTGCTTGGTAGAGTGCCGCGTTGACGAGCGGCTTATACTGCGTCTTGCCACCTTTGTTTTTGATGGTCTTGTTTTTCGCGACACCACCCTTGTAGGTTTTGTTGAGCTCGGTACAGTTTTTAAACTTTTTGGCAGCGGCATCAGCCGGATTCGCAGGAGCGAGGCTCAGCGTAAACAAAGCGAGACAGGCCACAGTTGCACGAAGCAGTTTCTTCATTCTTATTTCCTCCAAATTAGCAGACGATACGTCTAGCAGTTTTCATCATTATACGGTTGATTACGAGCAATATACCTCTTTTGGAAATGTCATGACGGAAGAAAGGAAGTATTACATTATGGACTTATTCATATTGATGCAAGAGCGCGCAGTACCTCTGCTCGTGCTCACATTTTTCTTGGTACTGAATCTTGCATTCCTAATAGGGGTTTGGAAGAAACGGATCAACTTCTCAAAACTTTTTTTGCTGTTCGCCAGCTCACTCGCTGTGGTTCTCATGATTTCATCCGTCATGCTCATCACATTTACGTTATTCGTCGGCTATAATCAGTGACTTTTGCAAATTCCTATTGCCGCAACATCTGTAGAAGGAATAAACCCACCTCTTTTTTTTGAAAGAGGTGGGTTTATTCATGGAAAATTATTTTGTCGCTTCGTATTCCAGCGCTTCCCCGTTCGTCTCGATGACGTGCTTATACCAATCGAACGAGTCTTTCTTCATCCGCTCCATCGAGCCGTTGCCTTCATTGTCACGGTCGACGTAAATCATGCCATACCGCTTCTTCATCTCGCCCGTCGTGAACGAGACGATGTCGATGATGCCCCACGGGGTGTAGCCGATCAAGTCGACGCCGTCATAGACGACCGCTTGTTTCAACTGCTCGATGTGGGCTTTCAAGTAATCGATGCGGGCCGCGTCGTGAATCTTTCCGTCGACGACCTCATCGACGGCACCGAATCCGTTCTCGACGATGAAGAGCGGGATCTGATAGCGGTCGTACAACCGATTCAGCACGTAGCGAAGACCGACCGGATCGATCGCCCAACCCCAGTCGCTCGACTTGATATATGGGTTCTCGACACCGTTCGGCAGGCCACCGTTGACGATGTCGCCGCTGTTGTCAGCGACGACGTCGCTCTTCACGGTCGTCGACATGTAGTAGCTGAAACCGAGGTAGTCGACAGTCCCGTTCTTCAAGATGTCGTCGTCCCCGTCTAGAATCGGGATGTTGTAGCCTTCACGCTCGAACTCGTTCAAAGCGTAGCTCGGATAGAACCCGCGTACTTGCACGTCCGGGAAGAAGTAGCGCTGGCGCATCATCTCCTCGGCGAGCATGACGTCGTCCGGGTTCGACGAATACGGATAGATCGGCACGTGCGATACCATCGCCCCGATCTCGAAGTCCGGGTTGATCGCTTTCCCTTTGGCGACGGCGAGCGCACTCGCAATCAACTCATGGTGCCCCGTCTGATACATGACCTCACGGGCGTTCTCGCCTTCCTCGACGATGACGCCTGAGTTCGTCCAGAGGAAGAGCGGATTGTTGACGTCCATCTTGTTATTGATCTCGTTGAACGTCATCCAATATTTGACCTTGTCTTTGTAACGGTCGAAACAGACCTCGGCGAAGCGGACGAAATGGTCGACGACGGCCCGGTTGCGGAACCCGCCGTACTCACGGGCGAGGTGGAGCGGCATCTCGAAGTGGGACAACGTGATGATCGGCTCGATGCCGTGCTTCAACAGCTCATCGAACAAGTCATCGTAAAACTTGAGCCCGGCCTCGTTCGGTTCGGCGTCGTCACCGTTCGGGAAGATGCGGCTCCAGCCGATCGACGTCCGGAGACACTTCAAACCCATCTCGGCGAACAAGGCGACGTCTTCTTTATAGCGGTGGTAGAAGTCGATTGCCTCATGGTTCGGATAAAACTCGTCCGGATCGACCTTGTCCGTGATCCGGCGTGCGACGCCATGGGCGCCTGCTGTCAAGACGTCGACGACGCTCGGGCCTTTGCCGTCGGCGTCCCAGCCGCCTTCAAATTGATGGGCGGCGAGGGCGCCACCCCATAGAAAATCTTTCGGTAATGTCTTCATGTTTATTCCTCCTTATTGATGAACAATCGTGAGCATCGGTGTCGTCGTGTCAGTCTCATCGCTCGGTTGAACGAGCACATCAGCGTAAGTCGAGCTGTTCGTCACGATGACTGGTGTGATACTTGATAAGTTATGGGCGGCAATCATGTCGCGATCGAACGTCATCAATACATCGCCCGCTTTGAAGCTGTCCCCATCTTTGACGTGGACAGTGAACGGTTTCCCGTCAAGTGTCACGGTGTCGAGCCCGACGTGAATCAAGAGCTCGATCCCTGAGTTCGAGCGCAGTCCAATCGCATGTTTTGTCGGTGCGACCATGACGACCGTCCCATCTAATGGCGCCACAATGTTATTCCCGTTTGGTTCGACGGCGTAACCTTTCCCCATTGCCCCAGAGCCGAACACGTCGTCCGGGACATCACTCAAGGCGATGACTCGGCCTGAGAGCGGTGCAGAGATCGTTTCTTCTTGGACGACCGTCGCGCTCGCTTCCGCTGTCGCTGGCGTCGCCAATTCTTCATTTGCCTGTTTGGCAGTGTCTTCCCCGAAACCGAAGATTTGAATCAAGACGACCGGGAGGATGATGGCAATCGCCGTCCCGATCAACAGTCCCCAAATCGATGTCGGCACGTCTTCACTGATTCCGTTCACAAGAGTGAGTGGACCCGGGAGTCCGGCGTAGGCGAAGTAATATGGGTTGAAGAAGCTGGCGACGATGGCACCAATCGCTCCCGAGATACATCCGAAGATGAACGGTTTCTTAAAGCGGAGTGTCACCCCGTAGATAGCAGGCTCGGTAATCCCGAACAGCCCAGTGATCCCAGCCGAGACACCGACTTTTTTGATTTCCTGACTTTTCGCTTTCAAAATGACACCGAGAACGGCACCGACTTGGGCGATGACGGCGATCGTCTGATACGCTTGGAACGAGTCACGGCCGTATAAGTCGAAGTTGGCGAGCACCATCGGCGTCACGCCCCAATGGACCCCGAAGATGACGACGACTTGCCAGAGTCCACCGATGATGGCGCCAGCGAGCAACGGCGCGTTTTCAGCTAGGAAGTTATAGCCGTTGGCGATCCCGACCGCACCCATCGTCGTGATTGGTCCAATGACGAGGATCGTGAGCGGCACCATGAGCACCAAACTGAAGAACGGCACAAATAGAGGACGAATGACCTCATTCATATGCCGGTTCAAGAACCGCTCGACGTACGACAAGATCCAGACGAGGAAGAGCGGTGGCAAGACCGATGACGTGTACGTCGTACCGGACAAGGCAATCCCAAGGAAGCTGATCGTCTCCCCTGACGTGATGCGTGCCGCCATCTCGGCCCATGTCGGACTGACCAAGGCCGCACTTGCCGCGACGGAAATGAACGTGTTCGTCTTGAAGTGTTTTGATGCCGTGATGGCGATAAAGATTGGTAAAAACGTGAACGGTGCCCATGAGATGAAGCTGAACACTTCGTACGTTCCCGTCTCGGCGAAACCTTCGAACAACAATGTCGTTAAAATGAGTACTCCTTGCAAAATCCCGGCTGCCGCTAAAATATAGATGAACGGCGCGAACACCGCGGACATCGTCGCGATGATCCGGTTGAGTATCGTTCCTTTTTGGTCCGCCTCCGTTTCAGTGCCTTCGATTTTTACGAGCTGCGTGAACTCCTCGAACACTTCTCCGACGTGCTGTCCGATGACGACTTGGAACTGTCCACCCGTCTCGACGACCGTGATGACACCTGGCATCGCCATAACTTTCTCTTTCGCCTGCGGGTTTGACCGCTTCAAGACGAGACGAAGCCGTGTCGCACACCGGGCTGCGTTGATGATGTTGTCTTCCCCGCCGACAGCCTCCAAGATGTCCTTGGCGAGTTTTGAATAATCCCGAACTTTACTCAAGTGAATACCCTCCTTTTTTTCATAACGCTTACATTTTGTACACCCTTACTATAATTGTACCGGTACAATTAATCAATAGCGATACAATAAAAAAGTTTGTGGACGTTTAGCAAACATGTGTGTGGTATAATGAAGGCAACATTTTCAAGTAGATGAGGGATGAACGTGCTAAAATACCAACAGATTGCAGCAGAGATCGAACAGTACATCAATCAACATGATTTGAAACAAGGCGATAAACTTCCCGTGCTCGAACAGTTGATGAGCCAATATGCCGTCAGTAAGAGCACGGTGACGAAAGCGCTCGAACTGCTCGAACGGCGTGGGGTGGTCTTCCAACTTCGCGGGAGCGGCATCTTCGTCCGGCGTCATAACCGCCCGGGCTACATGAGCCTGTTCTCGACGCAAGGGTTCAAGAGCAATCTTGGCGACCGCGTCTTGACGTCGGACGTGCTCGACGTCTCGGTCATAAAACCTGACGAGACAGTTGCGCAGAACCTCGGGATCGACGTGACGGACGACGTCTATCACGTCGAACGGGTCCGCTTTGTCGATGGCGAGGTGCTCTGTCACGAGGAGTCGTATTACGTGAAGCAAATCGTCCCGTATTTGAACCGGGAGATCGTTGCCGACTCGATCTTCGATTATGTCCAGAGCGCGCTCGGCGTCACGATCGGCTTCTCCGACATGTACATGCAGGTCGGTCGGTTGAACGCGACGGAAGCCGGATACCTCGGCTTGCAGGCGGACGACCCGACGCTTCGCATCGAGACGATCTTTCATCTCACGAACGGGAAGCCGTTCGACTACTCCCGTATCACCTATCATTACGAGCACTCGCAGTTCGTCGTTCAGGCGAACGGACCTTACATGTGAAAACACCGCTCTACGCGATTTGCGTGGAGCGGTGTTTTTGTGTGGTTTAGACGAGCGGTTTACGTTTCAAATCCAGTAACGTATCATCCGTTTTGTAAAGCAATTCGTTGAATCGTTCTGCACCATGCGCTTCGATGAACGCTTCTTCGGATGGGAAGATTGGAATAAACCAGATTGGGATAACGGTTTGTTCGTCTCCTTCATAGACGAGAAACGATTCATCAAAATAAAACGGTGTCGTCACATAAATCGAGGAGAATTTCAATCGTTTGAAGACGTTCGGGGGGAGTTCAAAATACTCACCGAGTTTGAAAGCGTGATGTGTCTCGAGTGCATGCGTCGTTAATTGCCACAACAACTCAAGCACATCTTCATACGAACGTTTTTGCTTAAAACTCAACTGTAACTCTTGATGTGTATGAGTCCCGCCCTCGTTTTGTAGCGTATGCCAATGAAGGCCTAGCGTCGAAATCGTGAACGTATCGGTTATAGGGCTATCATTAAACTGTAAAAACTGGACGGTCTGTTCTAACAATTCCTCTGTCTCGAATTGATTCGTGAATTCTCCACAATGGGATTCGAGGTGCTCTAAATAATTCAATGGTTGCTCCTACTTTCATTTAAGTGATCGTGATAGATATGCGACTCTATATAGTTTTTTACAATTCATTCGACTGAGTTAAATAGTTATACGCGTTAGCATCGACCGCGCACATTTCCCGAATATAATTTAAGAAATCAGATACACTTGGAAAGATGTGAGGCGTGAGTATGACGTCACACGAGGCCTAGGCGACGTGATGAAAGAGTTGTTCGACGACTTCAAATGCTTCGGCCATGTATTCTGGACTCAATTGGATGTTCCGGGTGATTAAATAACTGACATAGATCACCCTGTCCTTCGATTCAAAAAGAGTCGCCTCACGTTCAGAAAGCCGTGGGTTCACTCGGCCTTCTCTTATCTTTGATGAAAAGAAAGATATCAGTCTCGTTACGCTGTACTCGCCAAACTTCACAATCGATTGATTTGAATCCGTCTGAGTATGTTCAAGTCAATCCTCCTCAGACGGATTCTCGAGATACATTCCGATATTCAAAAGCTGTTCTTTCAGTTCTCGAAAATGGCTGTCCATTCATCCTTTTTATAGCCATAAGGTTCGTCTCGAAAGGCGGGATTGTATTTGGTTATTCTATATCGATACATCACTTCACCTGATTTCTGTATGTTCTCTTACTCTAAGTGCCAAATAAAATCAGCGAGGCATACCCTTATGGCTTGATGCGTTGTGTAGTTTTCAAAACAGTCTCTTATTCTTCAGATTGAACAAACTCTCCGCCAAACGTCCATCCATTTTGTTTCAACATTTTTTCAAATTGTTCATTGAACCGGTTGATATCAATATTCTTGTTCTTTTTCTTACAGAAGACATTACCATCAATTAAAATTAACGGCGATTGAGAGTTTTCTGTTTCCCATATGGGTTTCCACATCACATTTTTTTGATATTCCTTCGTACTATACTCGTTGACGTAACATTCATCGGATACGCCAAATCGAATCACATTTCGCTGCGCCGTTCGCAATGAAATGCCATTAGCTCCTCCCCATGAATCCGGACTCGCACTATCATCTTCCCAAAAACATTTTGGACAAATCGAAAACGTCCCTGGTGGTTCTTCATCCATCGTCTTATAACCACAATAGGTGCATGTATACAGCTCCATTTATGTAACTCCAATCCGATATTTCCACTGACTTTTCAAGGGTCTATATGCATGAAATATGATTTCAAAACCGCTTAATCACTCCGTTCACATGATCGAGAAAGTGATACACATCGTCCGCATCATGCGCCAGTGCGAAGTTTCCGAAGATATGAGGATGATACTCTCCCATGAACGTTTCAAGTGTCTGTACAGACGTAGGGGATGAGCGGGACTGCCAAAACCCGTTTGCTTTCGGAATGCCGAGCTGGGGCAGCAGCTTGTCTTCAATCAATTTCTTCCAGTCGTCATCATGAAGCGTCAATCGATACACTTTCTCCCTCGGGCCGAACGTTCCTCCGAGACAGAACGTCAACTCGATTGGAAACACACCCTTTGTCACGTGGTGAAAGAACGTCTCATAATCCGCTGTATCGATCGACTTAACGGATTCGATTGTCGTCCCTTGTAGTGTAATCCCTTCACGGTCATAGCTCACCAGCCAATCCGTTTCATTTGAGAACGTGACGACGTCTTGGCGATGTTCGTCACGGGAAAGTGTCAGCTATGGGGCGATTTCCTCACGATTGCGGACAATCCTTGATGTGACCGATTCCTCTTCCCAACGTTCAAGCGAGAAGCGATGTCTCTTTGGCAAACGTACCTTTGTTTTCCGCTCCACGCGTAACGGGAACGCTGCGTCGGTGAAATGTCGGTAGATCAAACGGCTTGCCTCGCCTTCCTTCAGCGCACGCGGTAAAATGAGCATCTCTGTCTTATGATAGATGATGCGACTCGGTTTCAAGTCCGGCTCGTTCTCGTAGTCCGTAAAACATTTTGCGAGCGCGTAAGCCGCCTCAGGCAAACGTTGCTCTAACTCCGTCCAACCGTAGAACTCAATGATATCCGGTAATCCTATCTCATCAGTGATGACATCCCAAAATGCGTTCCAGTTCACCCCATAATGCGAAGGGAAATGGAACTGTTCTTTTAACAGGTGATGCAACTCGGTTTCTGTCACGATGTTTGAGACGTCTAGCGTCACACGGGTGATTTGGTCTCTCTGTTTACACACCTCAATCGGATGCATCCAGACATACACCGTCTCAACGACCCCAGATGGTGCGACATCTACATAGACGTCTTGAGTGAACGGATGCAAGATGAGGTAACGTAGCATCGTTGCATCCGTGAAATCCTCATCGATTTGTATATCATCCGAATGAAACGAAAAGATATCAGTGTCTTGTTGACGAATCGAGCGATACACCTCATCAAGCCTTTGATCATAGACTCGGTCGAATTGATAACGGTCGATTTTCCATAACGTCCCATCGTTCGAACGTGATAACCTTTCCGTCTTTTGTTCAAATTTATTCGTGTGCACCGTGTGTTGACGCACAAAGAAAGCCGTGGCCGCATCGACTTCATGCAACCACGGACGTTTCACATTCATCTTTTCCCTCGCCTCCGGTACAAAAGATAACCGATCGGGAGCCCCGCCAACAACGCGAGGCCAAGCATCCGATACGATGTCGGCTCTGTCGTCTGAACATCACCTGAACCACTAGTGAGGGCATCCTCCGCGGAACCTTGATCGTTTGAACGTGTCTCGACAAAGAGTTTCTGATACATCTCGAGCGTGATCGTGTCTCCGCTGACGAACCGTTTCGCATCGGTCGTCATGGCGGTCAACGTCTCCCCGTTTAAGTCAAACCAGGCATTCTCTTGAGCAGAATGGACGAGTGAGCCGGACACATCAGCTAAGGCAATGGCCAACTCGTCGCCATACCCGAACGTGGAGAAGGCGAAAATGCCCGGTTCTTGCTCCCACGTACCGATGACGTTTCTCGGCTCCCCATCTTGTAGGACGGCTGATACGTACTCCTTGCTCGAGACGAACGTACACATTTCGTCCAACGAATAACAGGATTGCGCGGCAATCAATACTTCATGGAGCGGACCGAACGAGACGGTGCGACTTTCCGTCAAGTGATAGTTACTCGGGTCGTCTCCTTCGATATGGTCGAGGACGATTGACTCGAAATGTTCTTCAGCGAAACGCTCCGCGGATCGTTCTGTCGGCGCCGCAGCTGCCGACGTAGCACCGAGCGTGAAGACCCCGGCTAAAGCGAATGTTGTGATCAGGCGGAACATGTTTCTTTCTCCTTTCAACCGACAGACATTTGTTTTAGGAATGACGCATCAATCCGAATCAGTTCCGCATGTGGATGTTTTTGGCGCTCGATGATTCGGCCAAACCGTTTTGAGGCGACGAATCGATTCGACTCGTGAATCCACGCCAGGCGCACGAGTGCGAGGCGCAACTGCTTACGACCGTCACTCATCCGAAGGTGATCGACTTTATTATCAGCATCTAGGCGATTGATGAACAGCTCGACTTTACACTCTTCCTTCACCAAATAGGATACCAGATAAGCGGCCTGTTGAATCAACTCTTCGTAACGGGCGTGGAGACCATTCCCGAGCGGACCGCTCAAGTCAAGCATCAATGTGAACGTATCGAGGTTTTGGCGCTCATATACTTTCGCCTGTAGCTTCCCTGTCTTGGCTGTAGCGACCCAGTCAATTTGTTTCACCGGCTCTTGCTCATATTGTTTTGAGCTTTGGATCATCAACGGGTCGTGGAGCGGTGAATGTTTGACGAGTCGATCCCCCATCCGCAACATGCGCGAGTCCAACCTGTTCCGTTTCGTGATGGACGGGAGGATGGTCCAAGATGGAAGCGTGAGCGCATGGTCCGTGACGAAGATGGTGCCGAGCCAAAACGGGAGCCTAAATTGAAGATTGCATTCTTCGACTTGAACGGGCCCGCGCTTTGTCGCATGGATTGGAAGCGAATAGGTCGATTCATCGCAAAGTTGAATGACACGCACGCGCTGATCCTCATCAAACGTCAAGCCGTGTCCCGTGACCAATCGCACCGACGTCGGAATCCCTAATTCTTCGAGACGCTCGACAGCTGTCACATCCATCCTTAGAGAGACACAATCATTCACGAACAACAACTGTTCTTTTTGATAGAAAGACAAACTCGTCGCCTCGACAATCGTTTTCGTCAACCATTTACGGATAACCATCAGTCCCAGAACGGCACCACATAGATAAGCGAGCGGCCAAACGTATGGGAACCAAACAAACAAGACAAGCATTCCGGTATAGGCCGACCATAGCTTATCGTCTAAGAAGGAAGGTGTGCTAACTTCGACCTGTCGCATCTTCACACCTTCTCGACCGGTACATCGACTCGTTCTAGTACATCAGCGAGGACTTCTCGTTTTGTCGATTTCACGTCCCCTTCGAGCGTGAGTGTCAATCGGTGTGATAGGACGTGTAGCGCGACGGCTTGGACATCTTCTGGGGTCACGAATTGACGATCCTCGATATAAGCGTAAGCTTGAGACGCCTTGACGAGGGCGAGCGTCGCGCGTGGACTGGCCCCGACTTCGACGAGCGGATGATTCCGTGTCTCTTGGATGAGGGCAAGTAGATATGTCACGACATCGTCATGAAGTCGGATTTCCTCGACTTCTTGTTGCGCTGTCAAGAACGCTTCGTTTGTCATGAGCGCATGGACGACGTGCCGAGTTTTTGAAATCGTCTGTAAAATCAATTGACGCTCCTCGCCCGCTTCGGGGTACCCGACTTGTAGGGACATCAAGAAGCGGTCGAGTTGTGCGTCTGGCAAGGCGAACGTCCCTGCCGACTCGATCGGGTTTTGCGTCGCGATGACGAAGAACGGTTCCGGCAGTTGATACGTGACCCCGCCGATCGAGACTTGACGCTCCTCCATCGCCTCGAGTAATGCCGACTGTGTCCTTGGTACGGCCCGGTTCACTTCATCAATCAACAAAATGTTGGTGAAGATTGGTCCCGTCCGATTTTCGAACGTCTGTGTTTGGATGTTAAAGAAATCTGATCCGATGATGTCTGACGGTAGTAAATCGGCCGTGAACTGGATTCGTGTGAACTCGGCCTCAAAGCTCTTCGCGATGCTTTTGGCGAGCAGCGTCTTCCCGGTACCCGGCACGTCTTCTAGTAGAATGTGCCCGTTCGCGAGTAACGCCGTGCAACAGAGGCGCGTGATTTCAGGTTTCCCGAGATAAATCTGGTCTAATTGTTCCAATACGCGTTTGATGGTCATGGGGCAGACTCCTTTTCTAAGCGAAGTAAATAGGCATCAAGCTGTTGTTTAAACGTTTGTTCACGTTGCGGGGTGATGGCGACTTTGTCATAACGAATCTCTAAATAGCTCAAAAGTGAGGCGTCGAGCTCGATGCGGCTCGCCCAGGCGGATAACGTCTCGAAAGGTCGTCGTCGTTGTTGCGACGGCAGCGCTTGTTCGAATAGAATCAGATGTTGCCGTAACGGAGAATCCGGCAGTGGATGAGCGGGGCGTTTTGCCTGTTCGAACGTTACGTCTGGATCTTGCTTTGAGTTGATCCTTTCGTCTGTCGGAACGGCTTCCCTCTCCTTTTCGTTGAAGCGACGTCTACGCCACATCCATATGCCAATCAAAAGAAGGATTGCGCTCGAAATGTAAGGTAACAGGGAAAGACGATCGGAATCGCTTGTAGATGGTTTACCGTATGACGGAGACGAGTCATTCTCATCTTCCCTTGGTGTGCCGCCTTCATCATCTGATGGCCCAACAATCGCTCCTGCTTCAGAAATACCGGGCCCGGGATCTGCTTCACTACCATCTCCACACCAAAAATCCGTATCGACAACCTCAATGAACCCAAACAACTTTCGCTTGTCGTGACAGTCCGTGACCCAACTCGTGATTTCACTCCCTGAGATATCCAACCCTTTGTAATACGTATAAGCGAATTGACCAGAGAATGAAAAGAGAACGACCAGCATAAAGGAAATCAAGACTGCTGACACAAAAAGAAACTTGGCTTTTCTCATGCGATGATCCGTACATGCCTATTTAGATTGGACTGCATCTCATTCAACGGCTCCTTCCATTAGGTAATACCATTTAATCCTTTTTTTGGAAAATGGTTTTGAAAGAATTATAGCATATGGATTAATGGAATATTCGGTTTTTTAACAAAAAAAGTTGCTCGCTTATTGTACGAGCAACCAGACTTCTCCTGTATAAATATCATCCTCATCTTGAATCCGCTCGTGGAACCGATGCACCTCGTCATCCGCTGAGGCGACGAGCTTTTGTTGAAACACATCATCTAAGGGCAAGGGCGTCCATGTCTGATCCGGTGAGTCACGTTTCATAAACACCTTCAATCGTGCATCATTTTTAAACACGAGGAGTTCGGACTGCCAAAGCGTCGGAAGGTCCAACAAGACGACGACCCGGTTCCGCTCCTCTTCTCGGAGACGCACGAGACGGGAGGCCCCCTCCATCATCGCCTCGATGACCGCATATTGAATCCGGCTGTTCTCCTGCACCGACAGTAAGAACGATTGATCAATTGGGATTTTGTTGTGCCAATACCCGTCATGGAACGTCGTCGGGAACGAATAGGTCTGTTCGTCGATATACGTGCGCAATCGTTTCAATCTTCGTCTGATACCGCGCACTTTCGCTCGTCTCTTCAAGATGTTCTTCCCAATATGGCGTCGACTTGCTGCTGGTGATGCCGGTCATGTCCGATGAACTCGGTGACGATATAAGTAAGCGTATACGGAACACCCTGATGCGGGCAATGGGTCACCCCGTTCGCCGTCGTGTGCGAAGTCAGCGTCTCTTGACGCAATGACCGCAGCACTTCTATGAGTGAACTTCGACTCTTTTTGGCTAATTGGAGAACGTTTTCTCCCGAGAGACGTTTCGCTTTTTGGGTCGCCCGCGCGTTAAACGAGTCGAACTCAGGGAAGATCATCCCTTCCCCGTTCTTCACGGCTGGGATGATGACGTTCAACAGATGGTTGTCCCAATGGGCGATGTGAAGGACGACTGCTTTGATTGACCATTTGTCGGTCGCAATTGGCTTTTCCCACATCGATTCATCCAATCTCTCTAGCGTGTTTAGCCAATCTGTATAGGATGCAAATTCGTCGATGACGTTTGAACGATTAGTCATGAATCTGTCCCTCCTCAATTCATAAGGTAAGGAAATTGTATCATGTTCGATTACTTCTGTTCCGGTCATATTTTTCTATCCTTGGTCAATCAAGGAACGCTTGACGGAAGCGATTGATTCTCACAATGATGACTTATACATCTAGCGAGATGGACACTTTCTTTTTGAATTGTGGAGTTATCCCGTCGATTGAAATCGAACCGTAAGTGACCGTTAAGCCTTCTGGCGTCGGGACAATAGAAAGGGAAAACGCATTTAGCCAGTCCGCTGACGTCGGAAATACCCCAGGGGCCCAATCCAGTTCAAGTTCGTGCCCAGCAATCGCGTAGGAGAATGGCACATGACGATACACGTCGACGAGCAGTCGTTCGATTAGCTGTGTGAACGCGGATCTCGATGCAGGATGTGAAACGACATCCCCCCAGTTCAAATCGATGAGAATCCCGACATAAGTGTCCATCACTTGAAGGGACACGGTCATCACCATATCCACGCCTCCAAAATAGTTGCTTCGTAAATGGATAGATCCGTAATGCCCGATCCGAGCAAAGTCGGTATCTGTCGTTGTCATCCAATCGTTCCCCGCTTCATCCTGACTGAATGTCACGTTTATGATTTCTCCACCGCTACTTAACAGTTCCTCACATACATTTTGAGCAAGTTTAGGTAACGGATAATGGCTCGGATAAGCCATCCCGATGGAAATGAATCCGCCTGCTTGATCCATTCGAACACCTCCTTTTTCAATCATACAAAAAACGGCACCGTTAGGAACGGTACCGCGCTATGTTTGAGCCTCAGATGTTTATGCTAATGACGCCCTATTCATTCACTGCTTCGATCCATCCTGCATCATTCGCATCATACGAGTGATTCGTTTACGCGACAGCAGTCGGGGCAGGAAGGCAACGAGCCGATTCCGTCTCCCTGGGATGATCAAGGTCTCTCCGTTCATGAAACCGCGATACCCGATATCCGCGACCCGTCCTGCTTCCATGATCGTGCCCGTTTGAAACAGTTTTGACGCCTGCATCCCGGAGCGGTCGACGAAACCGGTCGATGTTAACCCTGGACATAAAGCGGTCACCGTCACGTTCGTCCCGCTCACTTCATTTTCGAGCGCTTCTGAGAACGACAACACGTATGACTTCGTCGCGTGGTACACCGACATCAATGGTCCCGGGAAAAAACCGACCATGGAAGACACATTCATGACGCCCCCTTGATTCCGTTCAACCATACCGGGTAAAAACAATTTGGTCATCACCGTCAACGCCTTGATGTTGACGTCAATCATATTCACCTCTTGGTTCATGTCTGTCTCTAAGAACGTCCCGTACAGACCGAACCCGGCATTGTTGACCAAGTAGTCCACGTGGATCCCCTTCTCCTGGAGCTCCTTGTAAATCGCTTCTGGCACTCCAGGTGACGCGATGTCTTTGGCGATGACGGTGACGCCGACACCATGATTGATCCGATAATCTTTAGCGATTTCTAACAGTTTCGCTTCATTCCGTGACACGAGTACCATCTCATGTCCATCCCGGGCAAAGCGATCGGCCAATTCTTTGCCGATCCCACCTGACACGCCTGTGATGAGAACCGTTTTTTTCATGGCAGTCTCTCCCTCTTTTTCTGCTACAAGCAGTAGTCTCACATACTTCAGAACGTAATGATGACCTTTCCTTTCGGCCGACCCGTCGCAACTAACTGTAGTGCTTCGTTCACTTCATCAATCGTAAATCGTTTCGGATGAAGGGCAGGAACGACTTGGTTCGCCTCCACGACGCTCGTGATTTCTTTGAGTTGTGACCCATTCGCACGTACGAAGATGAAGCGGTATTCGACGTCATGTTTTTTGGCCATCCGGTCATATTTCGCACCCGCCATCGAAAATAACGTTTGTTTCCAGAACGGGAGCTGTCGGTCTTTTGCGAAACGTTTATTCGGTCCTGTCCGCAAAGACAGGAGTCGTCCGCCTCGTTTGAGGATGCTCAGCTCTTTCTTGAATTCTGTCGGCCCTAACGTATCGATGACATAATCCACGTTTTTCAGGACGTCCTCATAGTTTTGCGTCGTATAATCCAAATATTGATCGGCACCGAGCTTCAGCGTCCGTTCGCGTGACTCCGCATTTCCACTGACGATCACTGTCAGACCTAACGACTTCGCGAGCGGAACGGCCATTTGACCGAAACTACCCGATCCCCCCGGAATGAACACAGATTGTCCGGACTGGACGTTTAACTCTTCATGTAGTCCTTGGTAGGCTGTGAGTCCCGTTAAAGCGACAGCTGCTGCCTCTTCGTAAGATAAGTTTTTGGGCATCCTTGCGATGGCAGATGCATCGACTGCTACATATTCAGCGATGGCCCCGATTTTTTCGATCGGCAGACGCGTGTAGACGTCATCCCCGACGGAATAACCGGTCACATGTTTCCCGACCTGTTCGACGACACCCGCCAGTTCGTTCCCGATTGTCAGCGGGAAAGCATAATCTTGAATCAGTTTTACGCTACCGGTCATGATCAACATCTCGAGTGGATTGATGGCGGCGGCCTTTACCATGATCAACACATCATTGTCCCCGATGTCCGGAACACGTACCTCGTTCACTTGCGCTTCGATTACTTTCGAATATCGACTGATTTGAGCTGCTTTCATCATTTTGTTCATGATTGACTCTCCTTTGTTTGTCTCGACAGATGATCAAATCGCATCTGAATCGAGGAATAGGTTGACGTGTGCGGCAAATCGTTCGGGGAACTGGAACAGATGACCGTGTCCAGAATCCGGATAGACGATCAATTGTGCGTTCGGTATTTTTTCGGCCAAAATGTAACTGTTCTCAGTCGGCACCATGACATCTTTAATCCCATTCGTCACAAGGACCGGTTGTTCGATCGCATGTAGCCATGCATAGTCTTCGTCCGGCTTTTGTTGCGCCCATTTCGCAACGGCTTGTAACTGTGCACCCTAAGTATGATAAAAACCTGTTGACGTTTTTTAGAATGAACGTTCTAAAACAGGTAAAAAAAGAAAGTCAGTCCAACACGCTGAGTGCCAGCGCGATGATGCTTTCTAATTCTTTTTGCGTGTAGTTCGTTTTGATCAAGACACGAAGACCGATCAAGTTGTTGTGCAAGAAACGCGCCGTCTGTTCCGAATCGATGTCGGTTGACAGCTCGCCACTGATTTTTCCTTGTTGAATCAACTCTTGGAACATGTCCTCGGTCCGATGGAACATCGTCGTCGCCATCCGGTCTACCTCTTGGTCCAAGAGCGACAATTCGACGGCTGCATTGACGGATAGGCACCCTTTTGGATAGGTTTCAGAAGACCGCAGGATGAAGCGGAACACGTCCTCGATGGCTGATTTGATGGACTCATGTTGATGAATAATCGTCTCCATCTCATGCGTGATGAATTTTTCATACTCGCCGAGCGATGCTAAGAACAACGAGCGTTTGTCGCCGAACGTGTCGTAAATGCTTCTTCGATGAATCCCCATATGGTCGACCAAGTCTTGCATCGATGTTTTCTCATACCCTTGTTCCCAAAACAATTCCATCGCTTTCTTTAATACAATCGTTTCGTCAAACTCTTTACTTCTAGCCATCTCGATCCTCCTTCGGTCACCACACAGTTTTAGAATGAACGTTCTAACTACACCCTCACTATATCCTTTCTAGAACGATTAGTAAAGAATGAAGTTGATTACACGAAAGAAGAGGAGCATCATCCTCCCGGGACGACGCTCCTCTTCTCGTGATTATCTCTCCAATCGTTAGGAATAAGTTTCTACTGTCGATTGGAGAGCACATGCTGAACGGGACCGTTCAGCATGTTTACAGCCAGACTGGTAAAGAAAAGAAAACCAAGAACAATACGGTCAAGACACCGACGACCGGACTGAGCGAGCGATAGCCCTTCTTGAACAAGACGATCATCGTGTAGGCGATGAAGCCGAGCCCGATGCCATCGACGATGGAGTACGTGAACGGGATCATGATAATGACGAGGATCGCCGGGAAGGCCTGCTCCCAATTGTCGAGTGGCAGATGCTTCACGTTCTGGAACATCATCATGCCGATGATGATCAAGACCGGTGCGATCGCCGTCACCGGAATGATCGCGAACAGCGGCAACAGCAAGAGCGAGACGACGTAAAGACCTGACGTCACGAACGACGAGATGCCGCCGCGTGCGCCGACCGAGATGCCGGCCGCGACCTCGACCGTCGAGACGGTCGGGCTCGAGCCGAACATGGCACCGGCCATCGTCGACAACCCTTGGGCGATCAAGCCTTTCGGGGCTTGATCGTCCTTGCCGATCGCCCGCGTCTGATTCTGGATCAGGCTGATGTTCTCGATCAACAAGACGAGCGTCAACACGCCGACCGCGATCAGGAAGATCGGTGATGTCGACTGCGCGAACGACACGTTGCCGAACACGGTACCGAACGACTCGAAGAACGGTGTGAGCGCGAACTCACCTGTCCAGTCGAGCGTGCCCGTGACAGCGCTCAAGCCGACACCGAACGCGATCGTCCAGAGGAAGCTGCTCGGTCCCATCTTCAAGAACAAAAGAATCGCAACGAATAGCGTCAGGAACGCGACCTGCACCGGTCGCTCCCCAAGGTCTCCGATGTGGAGCAGTGCCCCACCACCGCCCGAGACGATCCCTGCCGCTTCGAGCCCGATCAAGATGAGGAACAGGCCGAGTCCGACCGTCAGTCCGTCATGAATAATCGGCGGGAACGCGTTCGCGAGTTTCCTCGCCACTTTCGTCACCGTCATGAGGACGACAAGCGCCCCCGAGACGAGCGAGACGGCGAGCGCACTCTGCCAGCTCAGCCCCATCTGCAAGACGAGCGTGTACGTGAACAACGCATTGATGCCCATACCAGGTAGGAGCAACAACGGTAAGTTGAACAGTCCCGCGATGAACGTCCCGATGATGCTTGTCAAAATCGCTCCGACGAGCGCTCCCTCGAACGGGAGTCCGGCTTGTGTCAAGATTGCCGCATGTACGGCCGGGATGTATGCTGTCGCCAGAAAGTTCAGCACGCCCCCGTATGTTTCTGTTTTCCATTCTGTTTGTTTTGCCATAGGAATCAATCCTTTGTTGGCACCCTCACCCACCCATGTGGTTACACACGAGACTCATTATATCCTGTCTGACTTCAGACATGCAACACTATCGTAGTTCAATTCCACCTTTGGACCCAGTGTTGAGACGACTCCATCTAAAGGTTCATTTTATAAAATAAGAACAAGCGTTCTTATTTTCAGCATCTATTTTAGTCGGAATCTGCTATAATGAAGAGGCAGGTTAACACAGCAATAGTGGGGTCAGCCGCCAATTCCGCAATGGAGGAAGGCGGTGGTGCGGATGGAACAACTATGGACCTGGGTCGGCGATTACGTAATCGTCCCGATCCTCGCTCCGATCATTGTTCACTTGGTAATCTACCAATCATCCGATCGTGCAAAGTCTGAACGCACAAAAAAATGACCCCCTCGGCGCAATGAGATGGGTCACTTTCTGATTCACTAACCATTGTGGCGGCTGGGCCACTCTTAAAGTGGTAGCCTGTGAGCCAGAGGCCGGTGTATCGAGCACCGGTCTCTTTCTACTTGCATCATACCATATCTGTTCCAGGTTTTCAGTATTAGAAACACGAAAACGATGAATTTGACGTGACGAACAACCACTGGGTCACCCGATAGCAATCCGAGTTCATTTCTTGGTCCATTGTTCAATAAACCTTGGGGTAAGGCGAGACGCTTTGCCTTTTTTTAGATTTCATTTATAACTCCTTTAAGAAATCTTTAGAACTGTCATCTACGATAAAGGCAGTTCAAATTCTTAGGAGGTTTACAACCATGTATAATCAAGATTATTCAATTATGTTCACAATCGAATCAAAGGTCGTCCTCATCCCGCTCGCGATTCTCGGATTGATCACGTTACTCGTCTGGTCGTTTCGTAAAAAGAATGTAAAAGTCGCACAAACGATTTTGCTTCTATCATTCGGGATATACTTATTAGGTGTCCTTCACTTCGTCTTTTTCCCGATTGACGTCAATTTAGGAAAATACGCGAACCAAGTCCCATGGTGGAGAACGATTAATTTCATTCCGGTTTTGACCATCGACTTGCATTCATTTTTGCTGAATATCGTGATGTTCCTCCCATTCGGCTGTTTTCTTCCATTTTTGAAACCGGCGATCACGACACAAGAAATACTTAAACGAGGGTTTCAGTTTAGTCTGATCCTTGAACTGACACAATTATTGGTGCGTACGATACTAGGCAGTGGACGAAGCACGGATGTGAATGATTTATTGGCGAATGCGCTTGGCGCACTCTTAGGCTTTCTACTCGTTCGCTTCGTCGTCCAATACGCTCCGTTCCGACGTTTGTATCAGAATTTCCAACTTTAATTCGCAAGGGAGTTTTAGGCATGACAAAAATCTTGTTAGTGGATGACGATGTCCAAATCGCAGAACTGATTGATGTGTATGTAAAGAATGACGGGTATCACACGACGATGGCTACCGACGGGGAGATGGCGCTTGCTTTATTTAACCAAGAACCGTTTGACATAATTATTTTAGATTGGATGATGCCTCGGATGGATGGGCTTGAGTTTTGTAAGCGGGTGCGCCAGACGAGTCAGATCCCGATCCTCATGGTCAGTGCCAAAGTTGGTGATATGGATAAAATATTGGGATTGACGACGGGTGTAGATGACTACATCATCAAACCGTTCAACCCGCTCGAGTTGATGGCTCGTATTAAAGCATTACTACGCCGTTCCAATTACAATCGACCCAGTGAGTCCTCAAGCGTATTAGCAGGACCTTTTCTCATTGATCGAGCCAGCCACACCGTCACGATGCAAGAGCAGATGATTCGATTGACGGCACGTGAATTTGAGATTTTATATTTACTGGCGACACATAAAGGCCGGGTATATAGTTCAGAAGAGATTTTTGAGACTGTCTGGCAAGAGCACGGCGTCGGGACGAACCAGACCGTGATGGTTCACATCAGTAACATCCGTGAGAAATTACATTCCGTTGTGCCACATGAAGTCATCATTCATACGGTGTGGGGAGTGGGATATAAAATTGAGACATAATATATGGCGCGTCATAACGTTCATCCCCATGTGGAAACGTCTGCTATATGTGTTGATTACTTTTGGGGTCGCCACACTGAGCGGCGTTCTCTTACTGCCTGCCGTCTGGTACTTTGAGGAGTCTTCACGATTTGTGGAAAGTCTTGTCATCGTCCTTTCCTATTTCCGTGAAGGTGTGTTATTCCTGTTTTATAGTTTAATGGTCGCCGTTTGTTTCGTCTTGATCTATCAGTATGAGCATAAACGTTATTTACAGTTTCATATTGAGCGGATGACATCACTTGTGGAAGAACTCCACGCCAACTGTGATGCGGTTGAACAAGATGTCCCGCCAGAGCTAGACCGGTTGATGGCAACCGTCCGCAGCATCTCGAATAGTGCGGCAAAAGCAGAGTATGAATTGATTCAGGCAAATCGATTGAAGCACGAACTCGTGACGAACGTCGCGCACGATTTACGTTCCCCGCTCACGTCCATCACCGGCTACCTTGACTTGATTCATAGTGACCGTTACCGGGACGAGGTCGAATTGCGTCATTACATCCAAGTGATCCATGAGAACGCGAGCAATCTGAAAGGTTTGATTAACGATATCTTTGACTATACGTTTCTACAAAACGACCGCATCGTCCTACAAAAAAGCGAGGTCCATCTCGATGAATTGCTCAATCAGCTCATCACGCAGTCCCGATTACGTCTCTTAGAAGTTGAGATGGAAGCAAGATTCAGTTCTTCAGCCGAACGGCCCATCGTTGAAGGCGATGCGTTGAAGCTCGTGCGCGTGTTCGAGAATATACTCGAGAATGCGATGCGTTATGGGCGTGACGGAACGTATATCGATACGTTCGTTGAAGATACGGATAGAGCGGTCTTCATCAAAATGACGAATTATGGGGAGGAGGCGATCCCCTCCCGTGATCTCCCCTTCGTGTTCGAACGATTTTTTCGAGTCGAAAAGTCACGAGCCCACTACACCGGCGGATCAGGTCTAGGTCTCGCCATCTCCAAGTCTATCGTCGATTTGCATGAGGGCGAAATTCATGTGAGCAGTCAACCGGGGGAAACGACGTTTACGATCGTGCTTCCCAAAGCCCCCACACAGTCCTCTTTATGAAAAACATCGCGCAAGCGCTCAGACGCGCCATACTTTTTTATTAGCTGTTCGAACTAAAAAGACGAACCACATCGCCTATTGCGACTTGGTTCGTCTTTTTAGTTTGTCTGAGTTGAGGTTAAACCGATGTTTTCATGTCTGCCTCTACTGTATAGCGTGAGAACCAGGCGAGCATGGCGTCCGCCTCTTGGCGCGGGATGTCCTCAATCGACTCGACGGATAAGAGACCGCCGCGCGTCGACAATTGGACGTTACATAATCCAAAGCGGCGTTGGAGCGGCGTCTGCGTCACTTCTACCCGTTCGATCCGAGGTTTATCAGTTAAAAACGAACGGACGTTGAACGCACCTGTCCGAAGCTCGATGAAGTCATCGTTCCGAGCATAGCGGGTCGTCATGTAGTTCAACACGCGGCCGCTAATGATGATGGCCCACAACAAGACGAGCCACCAGGCGTAATCGCGGAAGAAATAAAGGACGACGCCACTGATGATGAGACCGAACCAACTGATGCGCATCAACTTGATCCAAAGCGAACGTGTCGGCAGACGATGGAGCGTATCGGCCCATGTGAACTGATTGAAGTGTTCGTTCAGCACGGCCATCGCCTTGTTCCGTTTTACGAACGGAAGAATCGTCGACGACTCATCTTTTAACTCGTCCATCGTGCCCGCTGCGACGAGCTCGACACCGACGATATTGAACCAGCGCCGGATGAACGTTTCTTTGATGCGGATCGCTTGAATCTTCTCATACGGGATTTCTTTCGCTGAACGGTTCAAAAGTCCTTTCTCGACGCGGACCCGGTCACCTCTTCGTTCGAGGTGGAAGTTTCCATACTTCATGAAGTTGATGACAGTCCCGATGATTAAAGACATGATCAGAATCGTCAGGACAGATAATCCTAGCGCGATGAACGAGGCATGGACGACCCAGTCCTCGATTTGATTGAACGTTCCATCAAGGTTGATGAAGTCATCGATTGAGGACACGACTGTCGAAGCGACCGGGAAGATGGCGAATACCGACAGCGATGTCAGTGATGCGATGATGATCTCGCGTGTCGACAAGGCATAGAGCATGACGCCGGCCGGTTTTTCCGTCACGGCTTCGATTGCTTCGCCTTCGAGTGTCGGTTCGGTCTCGGTCTTGCGTTGCCGCGATTGGTCGAGGATGTCCTCTAACCGTTGCGCTTCCTGTGGGAGCACCCCGGCCAATTTGAACGAGGCGTCATCACTGTTCGCGTTCGTATCGAACGTCAACTCGACGACACTGAGCAGACGATAAAGGAACGGGCTGTTCGAATGGACGCTTTGAATTTTATAGAGCGGGAGCGACTTCTCTTTTTTGATCCAATTCCCATCGATGATATACATCGTCTTGTCGTCCAAGGCGTAGCGGAAATTACGCCAGCCGAAGAATTTTTGAATCACGTCTAGTAAGAGAAAAAGCAAGATCCCGACGCGCAAAATGATGCCGAACGTCGAACTCCAGTCGTTATTGATCACAAACAGCAGTACGAGCGGGATGATAAACGACTTGATGACCTCTAAAACACGTAACAGTAAAACGCGAGTCGGTAGACGATGCCAAGTGAGCGTCGCTTCCGTCATACGACATCCTCCTCTTCAATCCGGGCGTAGACCGCGATTTGTTCACGGAGCGTCTTCGCGAACGACTCTTCGATCGCATAGATCTCATGCGACCCGGCCGCGGTGCCAATCGTGATCGTCTGCAGACCATATTTCCGGAGCAACGGCCCTTGCTGGGCGTGGACGTATTGCACTTTCGTCATCGGGATCAACACGTCGTGTGTCGTGATGATGCCATGATGCAATCGTATCTCGAGCGGTTTTACGTCATACGTGAAGCGTTCTTGTTTCCACTTTTGGAACACGATGATGTCGATCGCGCTATAGATAAGATCGATGGCGAGCAAGGCGTACATCGTGTATTGAAGCCACGTCGGCCAGTCAAAATAGAGCGAGGCGACGACGAGACCGCCGGTGATGACGAGACCGATCAAGTAAAAGATGGCGCTAGACAACCGGAACACGGTCCGTGCTTCGATCGGTAGTTTTCCGCTGAGTGATGCTGGTACTGTTTCTATGTCTGACATTGGTGTTTCCCCCTATCCGTTCGGACGCGTTGTCCGTCTCTCTTTTAGTATACGTCGTTTATTTGAAAAAAGTTTCACCTTGATACTGTGAAACTGTTCAACCTGTCCCAATCGAGGTCTGACTCGTCGGACCTGACGCGGATGTTCCAGAACTTCATCATATGCTGTAAATGAGTCTGCATTCGCTTCTCTCCGCATCGCTTAAGATTTCTTTATTATACGACGAATTAAAAAGTTGGTGGTTAACAGCCTCTAAATGTATTTAAATTCAATTATTGACATTATTTTTTTATAATGGAATATTTAAGTATAAATTAACTTACTCTACTGAACTCGTTTGAAAGATTGATTTATGCTTTTACCTTTTCGAAGAATAAAATGAAGGAGGGTTTATGCAGAAAAGAAGAATGTATTATTTCATCATATCGACCTTGATCATCGTCGCTTTAGTTAAGATCGGAGGCACTTTCCTATATGGAATGATTGTAGATCGTCCCACCCAACAAGACATGTCTGGGAAGCCAAGGTATATCGACGGTGAGTCGGCAACCTTTGATAAAGTAGACAATCTAGAGGACACTAATGATATAGCGAAATGGGATGATCTTTTGTCGAAAGTACGCTTTGAGAAAAAAATTACCGGTGAGAATCAAAATACTGCTTCAGACGTCCTGAAATGGGCGGCTGTAGGTCTTTTGCTCATTCTATTTCTCAAGTACTACAAGCGCGTACGGGATTGGTGGGACAAGCGGCGCCGCAAAGCGACACCGTCCTCGGCTGACGAGAGACCATTGTCAGCGCAAGCCAACATGAACACAGTGTCCACGACCACACCAATCGTTCTCTATGCCTCTGATACTGAGCTTGGAAAATGGATTGTCAACACTTAATTAGACAATTTCGAAGAGGTATCTTTGTTTGTACTCCCTCGGCGTTAGGTAGCCCAATGTTCCATGGACTCTGATGTTATTGAACCAATGTATGTAATCACGTAATTCACGGTCGAGGACCGTTAGGTTCGGGAAGTTTCGCTTTCTGACGAACTCTGTTTTGA